>LJNK01000041.1 GCA_001303025.1 Deltaproteobacteria bacterium SG8_13 | reverse complement strand
CTTTACGGTTTCGACAATCGAGTCGATCTGCTCGGATATGGCCACCCGTATTTCCTCGGAGTCGATCGACAGGATCTTCGGAATCCCGGATGCCAGGTCGCGTCCTTTTACTTCGATCGTCTCCAGTTCCTGGGGGTTCGGATAGGCGTTGCCGATGGTGATCTTGATGATCTCTGACGTGCGTTCGCCGATCAGCAGATTGTATTTGCGTTTGATGTACTGGATGATGGCCTGGTCCATCTTGTCTCCGGCCACCCGCACCGATCGGCTGTAGACGATGCCGGCCAGCGAAATGACCGCAACTTCGGTGGTGCCGCCGCCGATGTCCACCACCATGTTGCAGGTGGGCTCGGTGATGGGCAAGTTGGCACCGATGGCTGCGGCCATCGGCTCTTCGATCAGAAACACCTCCCTGGCACCGGCGGATTCCGCCGATTCCCTGACCGCCCGCTTTTCCACCTGGGTGATGCCGGAGGGAACCGCGATGATGATCCGCGGACGAACGAACGAGCGCCGGTTGTGCACCTTCTGGATGAAGTGCCGCAGCATGGCCTCGGTGACTTCGAAATCCGCGATCACACCGTCCCGCATGGGGCGAATGGCAACAATGCTGCCGGGCGTTCTGCCCAGCATGTGCTTGGCTTCATGGCCTACGGCCAGCACCCGGTTCTTGGAGCGGTTCTCCACGCTGACGGCAACCACTGACGGTTCGTTGAGTACGATGCCTTTACCTTTGACGTAGACCAGCGTATTGGCCGTTCCCAGATCTATCGCCAGGTCATTCGAAAACCATCCCAGTACGCTATCGAAAAACAGATTCATACGACCTCGTAAAGAATTGAAAAGGTTGACGGATTTTGTATGACAACGTCCTATTATACATAAAAACAAACCGCTTCGCTACTAAAATCAATCTGTTTTTACAAGAAAAATCGCCTCCATCACCGCATCGTGCAACTGCGGGCGGAATGTTCGGATCCGCTCGTTGGTCCGGGTCGGGTGAACCCGGTTGGTCAACAAGACAACGGCTACGGCATTGTCCAGATCGATCCACAGCGATGTCCCGGTAAAGCCCAGGTGGCCTACCGTGTTGCCGGAGAAATGGCGCCCGCAGCTGGCTTCGGCATCCGAGGGCGCATCGAATCCCAGCGGTCTGGACCCGCCGGCATCGCGGCGAAAAAAAGCCTGCACGGTCGCGGCGGCAAACAACCCGTGCGGACAGCGGCCGGCATGGGCATCGCACAGCGCCTGGGCCAGCCGGAAGACTCCCAGCGCATCGCCGAACAGACCGGCATGGCCGGCAACCCCGCCCATGGCAAAAGCGTTTTCATCGTGTACGACGCCTTCCAGCAGGCGATTTCTCCACGGACAGATTTCCGTGGCGGCTACGTTTTCCGTAATTGAAGGCGCAGGGGTGGGGGTGCTGTTGAAAAAAAGCCGCGGTTGGATTTCGCCACCGACTCCCAGCGGCTTGAACACCTCCTGGTGAACATAGCGGTCGAGCCGCAGCGTCGTAATCTCTTCCACGAGCAGGCCCAGCAGCATGAATCCCAGATCGCTGTAAACCGTCTGCCCGGCGATTGCCTCCAGCGCAACCCCGGCCAGGGCCTGTTGGACTGCCTGTTGTCTGTCGTCCGGCGCCAGCTCCTGCAGATCCCGGTAAAAAGGCCGGTAGGCCGGCAGACCCGCAGTATGATTGAGCAGCGCCCTGACCGAAATTTCTTCCTTGTTGCTGCCTTCCAGCCAGCGGCAGTGCATGCCGATGGGATCGTCCAGCGCCAGTTTGGACTGCTGGACCAGCAGCATAAGCGCCGGGGTCGTCGCCAACGGCTTGGTCAGTGACGCCAGGTCGAAGATCGTGTCGGTGGTGACCGCCTGACGGGTAAACAGGTTCCGCCAGCCGTAGGCCTCGCAGAACTCGATGGCCCCGTTGCGGGCGGCCAGCAGAACGCCGCCGGGGAAGACCCCCTTTTCGATTGCCCGGTGCATCAGGCTGTCAACAACATCAAAGCGCTCGTTTGTCATTGTGCGAACCGCGTTACCGCGGCCCCGATCGACGGTTTTAGCGTCGTTGCAGTGATTTCAGGGCCTCGAGGTGCCAGCCGCTGCCGTTATAAACGACAGCGCCCGGCGGTCGGTATCGATTGTGGCCATCTGGCCGATCGGCACCGTCAGGTTGCATTTCCCGTGCCCGAACGGCAGGCGGGCCAGTATGGGGAAACCCATATCGCCCAGCAACCTTTCCACGATTTCAAACAACCGCTGCTCGTCACCGCACGACTCGAAGCTCCCCAGGCCAAGACCGGCGAGGTTGTCGAGACAGCCGGCCAGCTTCATCTGGGTCAGCATCCGATCGAGTCGATAGGGCGCCTCCGCCCGGTCTTCCAGCAGCAGAATCCGCCCGTCGAACCGGGGCTGGTAAGGGGTTCCCAACAGGTGGTTGATGGTCGTCAGGTTGCCGCCCAAAACGGCTGCCGTTGCCCGGCCGGCCTTGATTTCCCCTCCCGCACGGGCCAGCAGCGGCAACGGTTCGGGCTGGAAAAGGGCCTGAAAAAACGCTTTCCGGGTTTGCGAATCCGATTCGGCCAGGGTGGTCACCAGCGGGCCATGATAGGTGACAAGTCCGCAGTTTCGATCAATGGTGGTCAGCAGTGCCGTAATGTCGCTGAATCCGACGATGATCTTCGGATGGCGGCGCAGCGCCTCATAGTCGAGATAAGCAAGAACCCGCATGGCCCCGTAACCGCCTCGAATGCAGCATACCGCTTTTACGCGCGCATCGGTGGCCAGGCGCATCAGCAGATCGGCCCGCTGCCGGTCGCTGCCGGCAAAACGCCCGTCTACCTTGTAGACCTCTTCGGGGATCACCACCTGCAGCCCGGCAGACTCCAGCAGGCGCACACCGGCATGCAAGGCCTGCGGATCGAACAGGCCGGACGGGGCCGCCACGGCGACCGTATCGCCGCTTCGCAACCGCGGCGGAACAATCATTGTAGGGGCGACTGCGGGGACGGCCGGGTTGTCGGGATCTTGTATTGACATGCTGCCAATCAGGTGTTAGAAGTTCGATTTCGTGTCGGGGCGTAGCGCAGTCTGGTAGCGCACTTGAATGGGGTTCAAGGGGTCGGAGGTTCAAATCCTCTCGCCCCGACCATCAAAAAGACAAATCAAGCGGGAAAGCCGGTTGGGTTTTCCCGCTTTTTGTTTTCAATATATGAATAAATATCAAATAATTAGATCTAATGCAACCCATTATTCCCAACCGTAGATTTATCATTGGCAACCGCTTGACATCCTACGAAGTGGTATTTACCCTGTAGGTGACGATCATTTCGACTCAATGATCGCCTCACACTCCATCGCTAGTATGGGCGGGTTGCAACCACTGTAGCCCGCCCATACATTTATGGCGCTTCTGAAACTATGGCCTGCCTTTGCTGAAACTGACGCAAAATCCGTACTTCTCTTCTTTCAAAAAAAGACCTGCAGCCGACGAGACGATGGGATGGATCCGTGCGGAAAGTCGATACCGGCGGGATGCCTCCCCCGGGTCGGGTGGTTCGGCAGAGTGAACCCGGTTACAGATCTTCCGGGGGCCGGAAAAAGGGGTATCGCACCGGGGTGACCACAGGTTGTCGAAGGAGTCGCCCTGGTTTTGCCCAACGGCGGAAAACCGCAAAGATCAGAACAACGCTGATGGGACCGCGCGCTGACATGTTTCGGCCCGGTTCGACCGGCGATAGGGGTTGCTGGATGCGTTTTTCGCCATTATACAACGATTGACAGGATTTGGGGAATCCTGAAGCCCGCATGCGGGCGGGTTAGCGAAAAGCCTTTTCGCGCTTGGCACGGCTGCGGTGGTTGAAACGGTTGCAGACACTGTTGCATCCGTTCCGTTTGATTTCACATGACTTCGAAAATAAAAGTTGATAACGAAAACAGAGCGCGGGTTGTATCCAACCCGCAGACAAGCTGCCACTTCGAATAAATGGTACCCATGAAACTGCCGGCCCCACTGCGTTATCCCCCGGACAAGGTCTTTGATCGCCCCTTGCGGATCTGCCTGTTGAGCTACCGGAGCAATCCGCACAGCGGGGGGCAGGGGGTGTATGTGAAAAACCTCGGACGGGCACTGGCCGACCTGGGCCACCGTGTGGAGGTGATCACCGGACCACCGGGCCTGCAAGCCGAGAACGGTATCCGGGTACACCGGTTGGCCAGCCTGGACCTGTACAACCCCGACGACCTTTTCCGACTGCCGTCTATGGGCGAGCTCCGCCAGCCCCTGAACCTGCTGGAGTGGATGGGAGTCTCCACCATGGGATTTCCGGAACCGTTTGTTTTCGGGATCCGGGCGTATCTGCAGCTTCGGCAGAACACACACCGCTACGACATCGTGCATGACAACCAGAGCCTTTCCTACGGCGTCTGGGCCATCGGCAAAATGCTGCCCGTCGTGGCGACCATTCACCACCCGATCACCGTCGATCGACGGTTGGCGGTTCGAAATGCTGCTTCGGTCTGGAAAAAACTAAAGCAGCTGCGCTGGTACTCATTTCTGCACATGCAAAAGTGCGTTTCGCGAACCCTTTCGAAAATTATCACTGTTTCAAAAAGCGCGCGAGAAGACATCAGCCGGGAATTCGCAATCCCCCGCCAGCGGTTTCGCATCGTGCCGAACGGAATCGACACCCGCTGTTTCCATCCGCTGCCGGGAGTAAAACGGGCAAAAAACCGAATCATGGTGACCAACAGCGCCGACATGCCGTTGAAAGGGCTTGCGTACCTGTTGCGCGCCGTCGCCGAGCTGTCTAAAACCAGGCCCGTGCAACTGGTGGTGGTGGGACAACCCAAAAGAAACGGTGATGTGGAGAGCCTGGTCCGGCAGCTGGGAATCGACAGGCGGGTTACCTTCACCGGCCGGATTACTGCCGACGAACTGGTGGTGCAATACGCCAGGGCCGCGGTGGCAGTGGTGCCTTCGGTTTACGAGGGCTTCGGCCTGCCTGCCGGAGAGGCCATGGCCTGCGCCGTGCCGGTGATCAGCACCACCGGCGGTGCGCTGCCCGAAGTAGTCGGCGAGGCCGGGCTGTTGGTTCCGCCGGCCGATCCGACAAGCCTCGGCCGGGCAATCGACGAGGTCCTGGCTCATCCCGACAGAGCCGCGTCAATGGGAAAGACCGGATATGATCGCGTCCGTCGGCTGTTTACCTGGCAGCGCGCAGCGCAGATGACGCTGGAGACATACAGGGAGAGTATCGTTGATCACGCTCGAATTCGAACGGCTCGGACTTGAAAAAGGATCCCGGGTCCTGGACATTGGCTGCGGCACCGGCCGCCACAGCGCTGCGGCCTTTCGCCAGCCCGGTGTTGTCACGGTCGGCGCAGACGTGAACTGGAAGGATATCTGCGAAACAAGATCCAGGCTGCAGCTGCACGATCAGCTCGGCGAGCACGGCGGGGGAAAGTGGGCGCTGGCGGCCGCCGACATTCTGGCGCTGCCGTTTAAAGACAGCAGCTTTCAGCTGGTGATCTGCTCCGAGGTCCTGGAACACATAAAAGATCACCGCCGGGCCCTGGCCGAGGCAGCCAGGGTGCTGCAGCCCGGCCATCTGCTGGCAGTCAGCGTCCCGAGCTTCTGGCCCGAACAGCTCTGCTGGAAACTGTCGAAGCACTACGCCCGGTCGAGTAACGGCCACGTGCGGATTTACCGCAAAAAAAAGCTGATGAATCTTCTTCGCTGCGCCGGAGTGACACCATTCGCCTCCCACCGGGCGCACGGGCTGCACGCACCGTTCTGGTGGCTCAAATGCCTGGTGGGACCTGCCCGCAACAACGACCACCCCCTAGTTGCTCTCTACCACCGGCTGCTGGTCTGGGACATGATGCAAAAACCGAAAGCAACGCGGATGGTGGAAAAGCTGTTGAACCCGCTGATGGGAAAAAGCCTGGTGGTTTACGGCCGCAAACAGGTTTGATCCGAGCGTTCTTTGCGCTGCAACACCCCCAGCGTGCGGGTCATCGGCAGCTGTTCGTACAGCCCGCTCTCCAGTGCCGTCCCATACACTTGGCGGGGAGCCTGTCCGCCCTGGCCGGGATCCGTGTAGATATCGTGAAACAGCAGGTAACCGCCTGCCATGATGTGGGGAGACCACAACCGGTAATCGGTGAAGACATCTTCGCGGCAGTGCCCGCCGTCGATAAAGAGCAGGCCCAGGGGAATACGCCAGCTGCGAGCGGCCGTTTCGGACCGGCAGACCAGCGGTACGACGAAGTCCTGCAGGCCGGTGGATTCGAGCGTCTTGCGCAAAAACGGCAGGCTGTCGATGACGCCGAACCGGGGGTCGAACAGGTCGGGATCAAAATACGGCTCGCCGGCCTGCTGCTCCTCTGAACCGCGATGGTGGTCCACCGCAAAAACGGTGCTGCCCGTCTGCCTGCAGGCCGAGGCCAGGTAAACCGTCGATTTGCCGCAATAGCTGCCGACTTCCAGACAGGGCCCCCTGCGGCTGGCCTCCAATGCCAGGGCGTAGAGCCGACGGCCTTCCTGCTCATCGAGAAAACCCTTGATGTTCGCTATTTTTTCCGGTGGGGGCAGCATGCTACGATCCGGAAGCGACCGGCGGTGGCAGGAAGCAAACCCGCTGACTGAAGCAAGGGTTGCACGCTGTAGCGGTTACGATATGTCGTCGTAACTGCGAACAAGAACTTCCCGCGGTTTCACGCCGTCGGCCGGTCCAACGACACCTTCTTTTTCCATCGTCTCGATAATCCGCGCCGCACGGTTGTAACCGATTCGAAGATGGCGCTGAATCATCGAAATCGAAGCCTGGCGGTTTTTGGCGACCAGCGCAACCGCTTCGTCGTATTTTTCGTCGTGCTCTTCCGCCGATGACGCCTCGCTGTCGACCGCCACGGCTGCAGTGACCTGTTCGTCGTACTCCGGTTTCTTCTGCTGCTTCAAAAACGCTGTGATCCGCGCCAGCTCGCTCTCCGAAATGTAGGCGCCGTGGATCCGCTGCAGCTTGGCCGCACCCGGCGGGACAAAGAGCATGTCGCCGCTGCCGAGAAGGTTTTCCGCACCGTTGGCGTCGATGATGGTTCGCGAGTCGGTTTTGGAGGATACCTGAAACGACAGGCGGGTGGGAAAATTCGCCTTGATGATCCCGGTCAGCACATCCACCGAGGGCCGCTGGGTGGCTATGATCAGGTGTATCCCCGCGGCCCTGGCCATCTGGGCCAGACGGGTCAGGGCGACTTCCACGTCCCGGGAGGAGACCATCATCAGGTCGGCCAGCTCATCGATGACAACGACGATGAATGGAAGCGGCTGCAAGGGCTCACCGTCTTTGTCGGTTTTTTTCTCCGAGACCTTGCGGTTGTATTGAGCGATGTTGCGGGTCGAATTCTCGGACAGCAGCTCGTAGCGCCGCTCCATCTCCTTGACGGCCCAATACAGCGCGTTGGTGGCCTTCTTTACGTTGGTGACAACCGGGGTGATCAAGTGCGGGATGCCGTCGTAGCTGGTCAGCTCGATTCGCTTGGGGTCGATCATGATCATTTTGACGTGATCGGGATCGGCTTTGTACAGCAGGCTGCAGATCATCGTGTTCAACGCCACGCTTTTGCCGGATCCGGTTGCCCCTGCAATCAGAAGGTGCGGCATCCGATTGAGTTCGGCCACCACGGGATGGCCGATAATATCCTTTCCGAGGCAGATGGTAAGGTAGGATTTCGATTTTTCAAACGCAGTCGATATGACGATCTCCTTAAATCGAACCATCTCCCGCACGGCATTGGGCACTTCGATGCCGATGACCGCTTTGCCGGGAATCGGTGCGACGATGCGGATGCTGGCCGCCCGCAACGCCAGCGCCAGGTCATCGGACAGGTTGACCACCTTGTTGATCTTGATGCCTGCGGCCGGTTCGTATTCGAAGGTGGTAACCACCGGTCCGGGGGAGACGGCAACCACCTGCCCCCTCACCCCGAAGTCTTCCAGTTTTTTTTCGAGCAGCTTCGACTGCATCCGCAGGTTTTCGTCATCGGCGGCCGTCGAACGGATTTCCGGATCCTCGAGAAAACTCACCGACGGCAGCTGAAAACCGTCCCGGGAGCGCATGAATTCGAACACTTCCTGCTTGGGCCTTGGGGTCACCTTGACGGGCGCCTTTATGCCGGCAGCTTTGATCTTGACCGGGGCCTTCGGCGTGTCGGATTGCTGGCGGGTCATCTGGGAGCGTTTTCTGGCCTTTTGCATCCGCTCCCGGTGCTTGAGATAAAAGGTTTTCAGGCGCTCACCGACGACCAGAACCACCTTCCAGCTGCGCCGGGAAAATGCGATCAGCGAAAAACCGGTGGCCATGATAAAGCCGATCAGCCAGATAAGCACCAGGATGATCAGCGCACCTGTCGGATTGGCAAGATTTGTCAGAAAGTTTGTTATCGGGATGCCGATCATCCCGCCGGAAGAAAATCGGGTGCCCAACAGGCCGTACTGCGGTTGTCTGAGCGCCAGCAGACAGCCGGTGGTGATCACCAGCAGCAGCCCGCCGGCGATCGTGGCCGCCAGGGCCTTTTGGGGATATCCCCCCAGGATGTGAATGCTCAGCAGCAGCAGTATCAGCGGAATCCAAAATGCACCGAGACCGAACATCCCGATGAGCAACCCGGCGATGTGAGCCCCCAGCATGCCGAAGAAGTTGCGTATCTCTCCGGCAGCCTTGGCGTTGTTGACGGACGGATCCATCGGGCTGTAGGACACCAGGCTGATCAGTGTGAAAACGACCAGAAAAAACAACAGGATACCGATGATTTCTTTTCGCATCGTGTCGGTTTTTATACCAAAATACGCTTCGCTGCAATCTTTAAGCTGAACTGCACGATTTACACTCAATAAGACCGTTTTCAGGGGCTTGGATCACGCTGAAGAACAAGGCGCGCGCCCGGGTAAAAGCACCAGCATGCACGTTCGTATGTGAGCATTTTGCAGCCGGAGCGCAACCGGGCTGTCGCGCATGGGATGGGCCCTTCCAGCCGGTCTTTCAGATAACCATGATAAACGGCAGTATCACCGGCCTCCGCCCGATGGTAAAATAGAAATACTGCCGCAGGGCCGTCTGCAGGCGGGAGCGGATCACTTTGATCCGATCCGGCACTTCGGGCCCCACGTCCTCGATGATTTCCAGGATGACGCACTGGGCATCGTCGACCAGGTGACCGGTTTCGGTTTCGAACACGAACCCCCGTGAAACGATCTCCGGTCCGTAGACCACTACGCCGGTTTCTTCGTCAAAGGCCATGTTTACGATGACGAGCCCTTCCTCGGAAAGCACGCGTCTTTCCTTCAAAACGCTGCGACCGACATCGCCCACACCTTTCCCGTCAATCATCACCCGGCCGGTGTTGACGGTATCCCTCACCCTTGCACCTTTTTCGTCGAACTCGACGACCTGACCGTTTTCGGCAACGAGAATCGACTGCCGGGGGATGCCCATGTCTTCGGCCAATCGCGCGTGCAGAACCAGGTGCCGGTATTCGCCGTGGGCCGGAATGAAATACTTCGGCCGGGTCAGGTTGATCATCAGTTTCAGTTCCTCCCGGAAGGCGTGACCGGATACGTGGATATCGGATATCTTCTCGTAGACCACATCGGCTCCGCGCTTGTAGAGCTTGTTGATGATGTTGGCAATCGCCTTTTCGTTGCCCGGTATGAATTTGGAAGACAGGACGATGGTGTCCTGCTGCTTGGCCTTGATTTGCTTGTGCGTTCCGGCTGCAATGCGCGCCAGGGCGGACATCGGCTCTCCCTGGCTGCCGGTGGTGATGATGATGACCTCTTCGTCGGGATACAGGTCGAGTTGATCGGCGGTGATTTCCACCTCCTCGGGAATGTCCATGTAACCGAGCTCTCTGGCGATGCGAACGGCAATTTCGATGCTGCGGCCGTTGAACAGGACCTTTCGGTTGCGATCCCTGGCGATGTTGACGATTTGCTGAATCCGGTTGATATTGGATGCAAACAACGCGACGATGATTCGCCCCGGACTGCCGTGGGCGATCTCGGCGATCTTCGCGCTGATCTCCCGGTCGGAAACCGTGTACCCCTCCTTTTCCACGTTGGTGGAGTCCGACATGAGCGCCAGGACCCCCTTCTCACCGCAGCGCGCAAACTTTCTCACGTCGGTGTTCTGCCCGTCGTTGAGCGTATGGCTGATCTTGAAATCACCGGTGTGAACGATCAAACCCAGCGGGGTGTTGATGGCGATACCGACCCCGTCGACCACACTGTGCCCCACTCGGATAAACTCCAGTTCGAAGGGGCCGAGCTTCAGACGCTCCTGAGGATGAATTTCGTGCAGTTTACTGGTGTGCAGCATGTCGTACTCTTCGAGCTTGTTTCGCACCAGCCCGAGGGTGAACGGGGTGCCGAATACCGGGGCGTTGGCTACTTTCAGCAGAAAAGGAAGCGCACCGATGTGATCTTCGTGGGCGTGGGTGAGCACAATGCCGGAAATCAAAGACCGGTTCTTCTTTATGTAGTCCAGATCCGGTATGACGAAATCGACTCCCAGCATGTAGTCTTCCGGGAACATCAATCCCGCATCGATGACAAACAGCGTGGTGCCGTACTCGAACACCATCATGTTGAGGCCGATTTCACCGAATCCGCCCAGTGGTATGATTTTCAACTGCACGCGTTTTTCCCTCTCTGCTGCTCGATCGCGGTGCTTATTTGCCGGTACACCTTATCCATCAGATCGTCCTTTGTTTTCCGGTTGAAATCGGCGGTGTCCACCGGCGGCAGAATGTGAAGTGTCACCGGCTGCGGCCGGATCATCCAGCTGTTTTTGGGCATGATCGGCCAGGTGCCGCAGATGATCATCGGGATCACCGGAACCCCGGCGTCAACCGTCAGCACGAACCCTCCTTTCTTAAACGGCTGCAGATTGCCGTCCAGGCTGCGGGTGCCTTCCGGGAAAATCAACACCGACGTGCCGCCGCGAATGGTTTCGGCTGCCCGCACCAGGCTCCGCATGGCCGATTTTCGATTCGAACGATCGATACTGATGTAGCCCGATCCGCGCATCCCCCGCCCGAGGATGGGGATGCGAAACAGCTCGGCCTTGGCCAGCCAGCGGAACTGCACCGGCAAACGACCCAGAAGCACCGGTATGTCGAAGTTGCTCTGGTGGTTGACCATGTAGATGACCGGCCGGTCGGCAATCAGGTTTTCGACTCCGTTCACGGTGACTCTGATACCGCTGACGACCAGGATGGAGTTGGCCCAGATGCGGGCCACCAGGTGCGGCAGGTTGCCGGTCTTGCTGAAATAGCCAAAGAAGATGCAGATACTTCCGCAAACGACCGTGGCCAGCACGGTCCAGACCATAATGACGGCTGTTCGAACCATTCGCTATAGCGCTGGGAATTACACTCTGAATTCCTCTTTGCTCCCACAGGATTGCGGGCCCGAGGAATTGGAAACGGTTTCAAGCGGCTGCGGCCATTGCGCCCAATCCGCGATTTCTGGATAACATCAGGTTTTGATATCCAGCTCTGCAAACATGCCGTCGACCAGCGCAATGAGCCAGTCTCGCTGCCGGTCCGTGGCGTAGCCGATGCAATCGCACCGCACGCGGTTTTGGGTGCGAACCAGCAGCTCGCCGGCCAGCAGGTTCGGCTTCAGGTTCAGTGCAAAGTAAAACGGCTGGCACTGTTTGTGGTCGGATTGAACCCGCGCGTAAAGCCTCTCTTCCAGCGGCACCCAGTAAAGCCCGTCGAACACGGACTTTCCATATCTGTCTTCCAGGCATTTTCGAATTTTATCGTGGTCCGCCGGACGCAGCTCATCGACGACGTACTGTTTCATAACTGCTGGATTTATCACAGAGTCCCGCTGCGCGCAAGATGTATGTTCGGTCGGTTGACGGCACGACATTGACGACGGCAGTCTGAATGCGATAACATGGTAGCCCACGTATGACCCGCTGATTACCTCCCAGACGGAAAGGCAGATGAGAATGGAGCTCCGGATGCGCCGTGCCAGAAGCTGCCATGCAATATCGGGTTTGGCCTGTTGGCTGCTGCTGTGCAGCCTGCTGCCGGCCTCAGCCGCACAGCCGGCAAACGACGCGCGCAACGACCCTCTTTTCTCTCTGCCCACGGCCGACCCCACCGCCTCGCTTTACATGATTCCTGTTGCCGGCGCCAGCGACGTACCCGCCATCTGGCCACTGGCCCAAAACACCCCGCGCCTCTATTCCGTCAAACGTGTGGGTATCGAACCACAAAAGGAAACCGAAGGCCCGCCGAAATGGCAGTGGTCGCTGGCAACCGGTTACCGCCAGGATGACCTGAGCTGGAATATCGGCGGGAATATCTTTGACAATAACCCGCCGGATTTCGATTTTCAGACGTACCTGCCGGGCTTGCCCACCTCCCTGGCCGGCAGATACGTCAACATCCTCAGCGAACTGGCGTGGACCGATGTGACCATCGCGCAGCTCGAGTTCGGACTGCAGCGGCGGTGGGACAGCAACCTGCACCTCGAGGGCCAGCTGGGCTACGGGATCGTCGTAGATGGAAAGGTGCAGGACTCGGACTATGTCGGCGACAATCGCACGCTGGAGTTCTCCCGCTCCAACAACGGTGCCGACAAGGGAGACGTCTGGGACGTATCGGTTGCGCTCGGATATGATTTCTCCTTTGTTTCCGATATGCTCGGCATAACCCCCCTGTTCGGCCTTTCCTATCACGCCCAAAATTTTTACATGGTCGACGGCGTGCAGACGGTCTCCAATTACGGCTGGCCCACCCCGCTGGGCCCGTTTGCCGGTCTCGACAGCAGCTACGATGCCGACTGGTTCGGGCCGTGGACCGGTGCGGATTTCAGCATCACAATCCCCAGAAAAGGCCTGGCCGAACCGGCCCATCGCTTTTTGATCGGATTCGAGTGGCACTTTTATTTCGAATACCGGGCCAGGGCCGACTGGAACCTGCGATCCTCTTTTGCCCATCCGGTCAGCTTCGAGCACGAGACCGACGGCGGCATTTGGCCTTTCGCCGACGACGGCGGCGGCTGGGTGTTCACCGGCGGTTACAGCTGGTTCATTACCCCCCGCTGGGCACTGGATCTGAGGGGAAAATATCAGAAGTGGGAAACCGATTCGGGAGAAGACCGAACGTACTTCTACGACGGCACCTCCGGCACGACGCCCTTAAACAAGGTCAAGTGGGACTCGTTCTCCACAACGATCGGCATCTCCTGTCGATGGTAGGCGTGGGAAGCGCTGCGGGTTGATCCAGTCATTTTATTCATCTTCCTCGGCCCATGGCAGCAGATTTCCATGGGCATCGAAGCCCATCGGCTGCCACGGGCTCACCAGCGCGAGATTCGGTTTCGATTCGATCTCCGGGGCAAAGGCTGTCGAAACCTGCAACAATTCCAGGCTCTTGGTGCTGGAGATGCGCACCAGGCGGGCCTGCCGCGGGTCGGCCACCCCGGCGGTGCCGATGCACACCGCAACGGCCTCGCGATCGGTGTCGAAGCAAATCGGTATGGCCGCCTTCTCCGGTGAAATGGCGGTAATGGCGTTTTTGTAAGTTTTCTCCCGGTCCACGGCCTCGGCCAGCCGCCGGGTGGTGGCATCGGCCAGCCCGATCCCGTTGGCATTGCCGCCGGTTGCCGGGGTCAGGTCCCGGACGAAGATGCGTTTGACAAAAGGCGCGCTGTAAAAATCGCCGACCAGATCCCGATGGCGGCCGGTCACGTTAGAGTCCATTCCGATCCCGCTGATATCCTTGCCGATCCGGTCGACCACCAGCACGTCGATGTGCTCAAACGGGATGCGGCCCATCATTCCGGCCGCCTCGGTCAGCAGCCGTTTCTCGGTTTCGATCCACTCGGCCGGTCCCACCGTCTCGATGCGCGAAAGCTGACCGCAGCCGTCCTCCAGCAGGGCCACGCCGAACAGGATGCTGGTGCTGTTTAAAACGATCCGGGCGGCATCTTCGATGATGCCGAAACCGCTGTGTACCGCCCGGCGGTGGAACTCGGCCGCCCCCTCGGCCTTGCCCAGCCCGATGGTGAGCATCTTGCAAAGTCCGCTCTCCACGGGCGCCCGGAATTTGGTGTGCAGCTTTACCCGGTTGATGACCACCAGGTGGTCGGCCTGCAGCGCAGTGCGGGCAAAGTGGATTTGCGTGCCGTCTTTCAGGCTGCCGATGCAATCGGTGTCCATCTCGGCTGCAATCGGCACCCCCATGGCAGCCTCGCTGATGCCGAGCTTTTCCAGCACCTGCCGCTGGCCCCGGGAGGTACCGCCGCCGTGACTGCCCATGGCCGGCACGATAACCGGTTTCAGGCCGCCTTGTTCGAGCAGGCGCAGCGTTTGATGCACCACCTCGTCCAGGCGGCTGATACCCCGGCTGCCGACACCGACTGCCACGCTCTGGCCGGAGCGAATGGGCCGGCCGGCAAGCAGGCGACCTGCCGCCGGCTGCAGCTGCCGCGCAATGCCGTCGATCGGCGCCTGATGCAGCTGCTGGCGGACCAGCGCGGTTTCGGGAAAATCGATTCGGTTGCCGATGTTCATATCAAATGGTAAGGGGTTGAATGTTCACTGCCCGTTTTTTTTTGTAACCGCTGCCCGCAGGGCGCCTGCACCGGGGAAGAGGCAGGCGCGCCGTCTGGTCTCGGACCGGTTTTCGATGCAATTGTCAATTCGGATCTAATCGGGCTGCAGGTCTTTGCGGCCGCGATCGTGGGCAGACAGCTGTCCCCTGGGCGGGCAGAAAGGTGAGAACACCTCCGGATCCGCCTTCAGGGCGGACCCGGGGGGGCAGGCCGTGCACGCAGATTAGGTTTCTTCGACCGTAATCGCGTTCTCTTCGCAGACTTCGACGCAGCTTTCGCAGCCGAGGCATTCATCGGCGTTTACCGGAACCGACTTGCCGTCCTGCATCTCAAACACTTCGGTAGGGCAGACGTCCACGCATTCCTCGCAGCCAGCACATTTGTCTTCATCAACTGTCGGGATGAAAGCCATTTTAGAACTCTCCTTTCTTGGGTTATACCAAAAATGGCCGTAGTCGCAGCCATTGGTTCCGAAATCGAAGAAACTTCATTATACCAATTGCCCCCTCACGTCAACCCTGCTGGCGAAATTTTCCGGGGAAATACCGTGCGGCATAATAAGAAAGGATTAAAGGTGTTTTCAACAGGTTATCTTTCGATTTCCCCGGCCGATTCCACGGCAACGACCACGGTGTTTTCAGCGGCTGTCCCCGTCGGGCCGGCTGCGGGTTGCGACCCTGCAGCGGCGGTCAGCAGCTCGGTAATGCTTCTATGCGGGATTCGAATTACCTCTAAGCAGAGCCGGCCCTGACCTGCTGCCGCCGCCGGTGGTGCCGGCAGTTCGGCCGCCGGTTGGGTCGGCGCGTGCCGGCCGGTGGCCAGTTTTATGATCGTCTGCAGAAAAGCCCGACGCCAGTCGGTCATCGCAGCGCCGTGTTCGGCAGGCACGTAGAGGACACCCGGACGATCGATTGCCGCGCCTTCCGGCAGATAATCGACGAGCCGCTCCAATACCTGCCGGCTGGCGGTGACAAACACGGCCGGCGCATCCGGTCCGCTTTGCGCTGCATCGGCTGCTGCCAGCTGCGCCCAGGCCTGCATGCGTTCGGCCAGCATGTACTGCTCGTGTCCGTCCGCTCTCGCGGCGGCGGGAGTTTCGGCAGTCGGTGAGTCCGGCCGATCGTCCTGCAGCTCGGCCAGCATGTCCTGCTGGCGGGCGCCGACTGCCGCATAGTCCCGATCGAGGGCGTCGGCCTGCTCGTCGAGCTGCTGGGCAATGCTCAGAAAAACGCGCGCGCTCAGCAGTCGATCGGATTCCGATGTCGTTTTGTTTTCACCGGTAGGCTGAGAGGTTATCCGTCGGCCGATGTCCGTGCGGATCTGCGATGCAGGGGGCGCATCGATAAACGGCGGTGTGCGGTGGTAGGCTTGCAACAGGTCCAAATCGAATCCGGGGCTGCCGCCCTGCAATGTCGCCCAGCTGCGGAAGGCCTTTAACACTGCTGCCAGCCGGTCTTTGTCTTCGGTGACCGGAACCCGTAGTTCCAGCATTTTGCTGTCGACCCAGCGCTGCATCTGCTCCGGTATGTCCAGCTCCGAGGGCAGGTAGACGCAGACCCGGTCAAAAACCACCGCCAGGATCTGCATCACCCGCTGCGACAGGTAGGTGTGGGGGAAATAGTGCGGTATCATCTGGTGTTATCCCTTTTCATGCCGCCCTCGACAAGCAGGTTTCATTCTGGCTGAAAAAATCATGAGCCTTGCACAAGAGCGGGTCAGGTGCCGGCCTTGCCGTCGTGCACCGGCACTCCTTTGCGCCGCAGCTCTTCGCGGAGCCGGTCGGCGAGCTGCCAGTTCTTTTCGGCCCGGGCCTTTTGCCTTGCCCGGATGATCCGCTCGATTTCCGGATCGCCGGGCTGCGCTTCGAAATCCATCACGTTCAGCACCTCATCGAGGCTGCGGAAGGCATCGAGAACCTGGGCGGCGCCGGCGGCATCGATGCGGCCCTGCTGCATCAGGGAATTGACCTGCCGGATGTTTCGGAACAGCGAGGCCATGGCGGCGCTGACGTTCAGATCATCGTCCATGGCCTGCGTGAAGCCCTGGCGGATATCGTATAGCAGCTGGTTGAGCTCCGGGAAAGGCTGACCGTCGCAAACCCTGCTCAAATTTCGCAGACAGTGGTTGATGCGCGACATCGAACGCCGGGCGTTATGCAGGCGTTCTTCGGACAGGTTGAGCGGTTTCCGATAGTGGGTGGACAGCAGCCAGAATCGAACCTCCTTGCAGGAAAAACCCAGCGCCGTTACGTCCCGCAGCGTCAGACCGCTTTCCGAGGTGTCGATCTTGCGGCCGTCCACCAGGACCCGCTCGCAGTCCACCCAGTTTCGGGCAGGCGATTTGCCGTTGACGGCCGCTGCAATGGCATTAAGGTTTTCGTGGTGGGGAAAGATCAGCTCCCGGCTGCTCAGGTGGATGTCGCAGCACTCCCCCAGGGTTTTCAGCGACATGGCAGCGGCCTGGATGTGCCAGGAGGGGCGGACATTGCCCCAGGCGGTTTTGGTGTATATGCCCCTTTTGAGCTCCGAAAGCCGGGTGCGCTTGAACAGGGTAAAATCGCGCGGGTTGTCCTTTTCGTATTCGTCCAAATCGACGGTCACCCCCACCCTGACCTTGTCCACGTCGATTCCGGAGAGCTGGCCGTATGCCGGAAACCGCGAGATG
Source organism: Deltaproteobacteria bacterium SG8_13 (assembly GCA_001303025.1). Lineage (GTDB taxonomy): Bacteria > Desulfobacterota > Desulfobacteria > Desulfobacterales > SG8-13 > SG8-13. The sequence continues at coordinate 12,025 of LJNK01000041.1, read as the reverse complement.
TCAAAGTAAAGCGAACGCAGCTTTTCATACGCATATCCCTTGCGGACGAGTTTTTCCGCCAGGGCCACCATGTCGTCGATGTGTTCGCTGGCCCGAGGATAGCTGTCGGCGGGCTGGATGCCCAGCAGCTCCAGGTCCTGCATGAATGCGGCAATGTGGCCTTCGGTATAGGTCGCCAGATCCTTGCCGGCAGATTCGGAGCCCTCGATGGTCTTGTCGTCCAGGTCGGTGATATTCATCACGTGCCGCACACTGTAGCCCCGGTGGGTCAAGTACCGGCACAGCAGGTCGGAGAAAACGAATCGCCGGATGTCGCCCATCTGCATGCCGGCATGGGCCGTGGGCCCGGGGGTAAACACGGAAACCTTACCGGGCAGCAGCGGTTCGAAGGGCACCTTGGTGCGGCTGACCGGATGGTATAGCTGCAGATCGATCTTTTCCTTCACCACGAACAGCGGCGTGCTCAAATAGCGCTCTCCGCCGTCGGGCAGCACGACCACCAGGGTGCCGCTTTCCATCGCCGAAGCTTCCTTGGCCGCAACGGCCATGGCGGCACCGCTGCTCATGCCCACCAGCAGGCCCTCCTCCCGTGCCAGGCGGCGGGTCATCTCGAAGGCTTCCTCGTCGTCGATGTTGATCTTGGCGTCGAGCAACCGTTTGTCGAAAATCTCCGGACAGTAGGCCTCTTTCATGTTTTTCAGGCCCTGGATCTTGTGACCCAGGTAGGGCTCCACACCGACAATCCGGATCTGCGGGTTGTGCTCCTTCAGCTTCCGGGAGACGCCCATCAAAGTGCCCGAAGTGCCCAGCGTGGCCACCAAAACGGTAACCGCGCCGGCGGTCTGCTGCCAGATCTCCTCCGCGGTTCCGCTGTAGTGCGCCTGCCAGTTGGCCTCGTTGTTGAACTGGTCGGTCATGAAGTATTCATCCGGGTTTTCCCGGACCAGCCGATACACCTCTTCGATGGCCCCGTCGGTTCCCAGGTGCCCGGGGGTGAGTAGAATTTCCGCTCCGCGTGCCTTCAGGATTTTTTGACGCTCCACGCTGACCGCTTCGGACATCGCCAGCAGCAGACGGTAGCCCTTCACCGAGCAAACCAGGGCCAGACCGATGCCGGTGTTGCCGCTGGTGGCCTCGATCACGGTCTTCTCGGCGGTCAGCTGCCCGGAGCGCTCGCCGCGTTCGATCATCGACAGCGCCGCCCGGTCCTTGATGGAGCCGCCGGGATTGAAATACTCCAGCTTGGCCAGAACCCGCACCTGCGGGTTGGGGTTCAGGTGGCGGATTTTCACCAGGGGGGTTTTGCCGATCAGGTCTAAAATGGTGTCTGCCATGCGTGCTGTCGTGCTGTTTGTCTGTTGTCGCGTTTGGTTGCTTGTCACCCGCGTCGGAAAAGATCCCGGGCATAGCGTTTTCGGGCCCGGTGGGCGCAGCCTACGGTTTAACGATCCCGATCGATGAATTGTTCCAACAGCGCAATCACCGCATCGCTCACCGCGTTTGCGTCGGCGCCGGCATCGACGACGGCGAAGCGCTCCGGTTCCAGCCGGGCGATTGTCAGGTACCCGTCGCGTATGCTGCGGTGAAAGGCCAGTTTTTCCTTTTCAAAGCGCATCTCCTTGCCGGAACGGCTGCCGCCCCTGACCTGCTTCCAGGCGCGTTCGAGCCCGATCTCCGGCGGCAGGTCGAACACGATGGTCAAGTCGGGCGTAAGACCCCCTAATATCATTCGGTGAAGGCGGCCGATCATCTCCAGATCCAGGCCGCGCCCGTACCCCTGATAAACGACCGTGGCATCGCAGAACCGATCGCACACGACGATTTTGCCGGCCGCCAGCGCCGGCCGGATGGTTTTTTCCAGGTGCTCGATCCGATCGGCCTCGTAGAGAAACAGCTCGGTGAGCGGGGCCATCTTTTCGATGTCCGGGTTGAGCAGAACGGCACGGATTTTTTCACCGACCGCGGTTCCACCGGGCTCGCGGGTGACCACCGTTTTTAGCCCCCGCCGGGTGAAAAACGCCTCGATCGGCTTGAGCTGGGTGGTCTTGCCCGAGCCTTCGATACCTTCCAGGGTGATGAACATCGATTCGTCCTTATCTTTACAAACATCCGCCGACATCGGCCACCATCGGGTATCCATGGCACCTTTTGGCTTGCCGGCCGTTCGCCATTTCTATTGTGACGGCTTCCCCCGGTAGAAATGCCGCTCCAACAGGCGGTGATAGGATGTCCAGGTTTCTCCTGGATCTTCGCCGGCCATGAACTGGCGGATGCCGTTGACCTTCGAGTCGATCTCGTCGATGAAGTGCAGCAACACCGCTTCGATGGTCTTGGGCGGCTCGGGGGAGCCGAACTGCCGCTCTCCGTGGTGGCTGATGATCATGTGCTTTAGCAGATCAGCCTTTTCCTGCGGAAAGCTCTCCAGCTGGTTGAGCTTCTGCTGCAGCATCTCCACGGCAATGACGATGTGGCTCACCAGCCTGCCTTCGTCTGTGTAGTCGATCCGGTTGTTATACTCGAACTCCCTGATTTTGCCTATGTCGTGCAAAATGGTGCCGGCGATCAGCAGATCCCGGTTCACGCCTTCATAATGACCGGCCACCATGTCGGCCAGCAGGGTCATCGACAGGGTGTGCTCCAGCAACCCGCCGATGTACGCATGGTGCATCATTTTGGCCGCCGGGGCTTTCTTGAATTTTTCCACCAGCTCGCCGTCGGACCACAACAGCGCAAACAGTCCTTTTAAGTCCGCATCGGTCATTGCCGCGGTGAGCTCGCACAGCCGGGCAAACATCTGCTCCACGTCCCGCCTGGTGGCCGGCAGGAAATCGGCCGGGTTCACCGCCTGGGCATCGAAGGGCTCCAGCTCTTGGACCACCAGCTGCAGCATTCCCCGATATTCCGCCACCCCGCCTGCCAGGCGCACAAAGTCACCCGACTGGACGCTGTCGGCGATTTTTTCCACCCGGTCCCAGACCACCCCTTTCATCTGCCCGGTCCGGTCCGCCAGGGTGAGGGTGAGGTAGTTGTCGCCGTTTCGTTTCCGGGCCATGGTCTTTTCGGCCAGAACGAAGATGTCGTCCACGCTGTCGCCGGCTTTCAACTGGTCGATGTAGATCTTTTTCATATCCGTTTCACCACGAGATACTGTATGTGAATTCAGCCGCCGCTGCAAGCGGCCGAAGCGTTTAAATTCATATGCTGATCTTCCAACCCTTCAGCATTTCCAGTGTCTGGTAGTCCGTCATGTCACATTTGACGGGGGTGATGGAAATATATTTTTCCTCCAAGACGCTGCCGTCGATCTCCGGGTGCGGATCGAACTTCTGGGCTTCACCCCCCTGCCAGTAGTAAGGTCTCTCGCGGGGGTCGAGGCGCTTTTCGAAATATTCGCTGTTGGCCGGCAGCCCCTGGCGGCTTACCCGGACACCGGCCGTTTGGCTGAGCGAGACATTGGGCATATTGACGTTCAAAAAAGTGCCGGCCGGCAATCCCCTGGCATGCACGGTTTCTGCCAGCTGAAGAACAAAATCGGCCGCTTCCGAATAGTGGTCCGTATCGCGGCCGTCCATGGAGACAGCGATGGCGGCGATGCCGCACAGGGCCGCCTCTTTGGCGGCCGCCACCGTACCCGAGTAATTCAGGTTGACGCCCACGTTGGCCCCCGGATTGATGCCGGCGATGACCATGTCCGGCGGCGTGTCGAGGATTTCCAGCAGACCGAGCTTGATGCAGTCGGCCGGGGTCCCGGTGACCGCGTACCCGCTGCCGCCGCCGTTCATCGATACCTGCGAGGCGCGTATCGGTTCGCTCAGGGTGATCGCGTGTCCGATGGCACTGCGCTCCCGGTCGGGTGCCACCACCGTCACCTGGTGACGCGGCGTGAGTTTTGCGTACAATACCCGTAGGCCTTCAAAGTGCACTCCGTCGTCGTTTGTCAGCAATATCTTCATGGCAGGGTAGCTTCCAAATGTAAGGATATCTTGACATTTACCGGCAAGTTGGCTTTTATACTGCAAATTTCCATCATGTTCAACACGTTATCACCTGAATGTTTCACATGGGGTCAGGCTATCAGGTGATCGCTTCGCATCGATTTTCAGACACAATTCAGGTATCATATAAACACCCTGTAAGTCGAACGTTGTTCCGCACCTATCGCGAGCCGGTGAATCCGACTGCATCCTATGCGCCTGTTGAAAACCACAACATGGATCCTCTGCACCCTGCTGCTGATTCTGATCCCCTTAACAGTGCCGGCGCAGGATCTCAATGCTTATCGCGAGCAGCTCGACGCCCAGGATGCCGGCCAGCCCTGGATCATCGATGCCGACAAGCTGCGCTACGATGATCGCAACCAGCGATACATCGCCGAGGGCGGCGTGGTGATTCAAAAAGGCGGCCGGCGGCTGAGCGCCGACGTGGTGGAGTTCGATCGCCGGCAGATGCGGGCGCTGGCCAGTGGAAACGTGCGGGTGTCCATCGGTGCCGATGAGCTCACCGGCAGCCGCGTCGATCTGGATCTGGAAAACCAGACCGGTGTGCTGCACGACGGCTACCTGCTGATCAGGGAGAACAATTTTCGCCTGAAAGGCGAGCGGATCGAAAAACTCGGCGAGAACACCTACGGGATCGAAAATGCCAGCGTCACCACCTGCGAAGGTGACGTTCCGGACTGGATGATCACCGGCCGGTACGTGAAAGTCACCATCGAGGGCTACGGCTGGGTGAAAAACGCCGCCGTGCGGGCCCGGGACGTCCCGTTTTTCTTCCTGCCGTATTTCGTATTTCCGGCAAAAACCCAGCGCCAGTCCGGTTTGCTGATCCCCGAGTTCGGCCGCTCGAGCCGCTGGGGGTATTTTATCGACCAGCCGCTGTTCTGGGCCATCAGCGACTCTGCGGACGCCACCTTTTATTATCACTACATGAGCGAGCGGGGCCACAAGTTCGGCGGGGAATTTCGCTATTTTCTGACCGAAACCGCCCGGGGCAGCTGGATGGCCGATTACCTCAACGACGATAAAATCGACGACGGCATCGGCGACAACAGCTTAGATTGGGGCTATGAGGGCGACGACTTCCTGCGGCCCAACAAGGACCGGTACTGGCTGCGCGGTGGTCATTACCAGCCGCTTCCCTTCGATTTCATTTCCCGCCTGGAACTCGATCTGGTCAGCGACCAGGACTATCTCACCGAATTCAAGGAAGGCTATTCCGGCTACGACGACACCGAAACGGCTTTCCGATCCGATTTCGGGCGCCAGCTTGACCTGTACACCGACCCGGTGCGCGTAAACCGCCTCGACGTTCACCGGATCTGGTCCCAGGCGAACCTCGATGTCGACTTCCGCTGGTACGACAATGTCGTCAACCGCCGTTTCAGCGACACCGACGACACACTGCAGCGGCTGCCCTTCATCGGGTTTGACCTCACCCGGCAGCGGGTTTTCAGCACCTGGATGTTCGCCGGGCTCGAGTCGAGCTTCAACTATTTTTACCGGCAGGACGGCGACAGCGGCCAGCGCCTGGATTTCTACCCGCGCTTCTCCCTGCCGGTTACAGCCGGCAGGGTGGTCACCTTCGAGCCTTCGGCCGGACTGCGCGAAACGCTGTGGCACGTAGACCCTCAAAACCCGGTCGACGGCAGCAAGAATAGCTTCAACCGCGAACTCTACGACCTGCGACTGGACATTACATCGGACATCCACCGGGTGTTTGCCGTCGGCGGCAGCCGGATCGACCGCCTCAAGCACATCGTCAAACCCCAGGTTACCTACGAGTACGTTCCCGGGGTGGATCAAAGCGCGCTGCCCGACTTCGATGAGATCGACCGGGTGGAGCCGCAAAACAAGGTCAGCTATTCCATCGACAACTTTTTCATATCCCGATCCCGGCAGGCTACAGGACCGGATGCGGACGCCGCCGCGGCGGCCGGATACGAGCAACAGCAGGTCGGCCGCTTCAAACTTTCGCAGAGCTATGATATCAACGAGGCGCGCCGAACCGAACTGCCGCCCGGGGAACAGAAACAGCCGTTTTCGCCCGTCACCGCCGAACTGGACCTGTATTTTTCCCCCTACGTCTATCTGGACGCGGATGCGGCCTACGACGTGTATGACAACCGGCTGAACTCTTCGAACATCGGGGTCAACCTGACCGACAAGAGAGAGGACAACCTGTATGTCGAATACCGCTTCACCCGGGATCTGATCGAATCGATTTCAGGCGATCTGACGGTCAACCTGACCCGCTCGATCGCCGGCGGTCTGGAGTACGAAAGAAACATCCGCAGCGGACAGCGGTTGAGAGCCGGCGCCAGCATCCTGTATCGATCTCAATGCTGGGCGATCGGCACGCGTTATCTGGACCAGCCGTCGGACCGCAAGATCGAATTCTGGGTAGAGCTCACCGGCCTGGGAGAGTTGAGGGGCAGCCTGTAATCCCTGCCCCTTGCACCAAAATGAATAAAAAACTTGAACAACCTTCATTTACAGATCGCCAGGTCAATTTCGCGCGATACGGCCAAGTGCCGGACAAGCAAACATGGATTTTCGCAGCCGATGCTTTATTTATCTTCATGCAAGATTCAGCAATAGAGGCGCTACACACAAAACGGAAGCGAACACAATGACCGACAACCTCGAAGATGCCTGGTATGTGCTGCATACCAAAAGCCGTTTTGAAAACGTGGTCCACGAGGGCCTGCTGAAAAAAAGCCTGGACGTGTTTTTGCCCAAGATCAAGGTCCAGAGCAAACGCCGGGACCGGCGCTTGATGATCAACGTGCCCCTTTTCCCCGGCTACCTGTTCGTGCGGACCGATCTCAACCCGCGCCGGCACCTGGAGATCGTCAAAACCGTCGGGGCGGTGCGGCTGATCGGCACCAAAGACGGACCGGTCCCGGTACCCGACGGCACCGTTGCCTCGCTGGAGATCATGGTCTCCACGGAACTGCCGGTGACCACCGGCAGCCGCCTGCAGAAGGGCGACCGGGTGGTGGTGGTCACCGGACCCTTTGCCGGCGTCACCGGCACCTTCGTTCGCTATCGCGGCAAGCGGCGGGTGGTGGTCAATATCGAAGCGCTCGGACAGTACGCCGGCGTGGAGGTTGACGAAAACGATGTGGAACCGTTGCCGAAAATATTGGCATAACTCCTTGACTTTTGACCAGGATTTGTATTATAAACATAGAGTTAGCCCGGTCGCCGTTTACACCTCGCCGGGCCATCGTCATCTGACAAGGAGGATCTATGAACAAACTGGAGTTGATCTCTGCGCTGAAAACCGATGCCGGTATATCCAAATCGGAAGCCGCAAAAGTCATCCAGATATTTTTCGACCAAATGGCGGATGCGATGGCGCAAGGGGAACGGGTGGAAATCAGGGGCCTTTGCAGCTTTTTCGTGAAAAAGTATCGAGCCTATACCGGACGAAATCCGAAAACCGGGGAAAAGGTTCTCATCGCACCGAAGAAACTGCCGTTTTTCAAATCCGGCAAAGAATTGCGTGAACGCGTTGACGCCGAGCAATGAAGTACAGCCCCCATCGGAACCGATCGCCGATCAGAAACGGCCCGTACGGATACTAACCGCCTTTCTTCATAAAGAGACCATCCCTCACGCCCTGCTGTTTACCGGAATCGACGGAGTCGGAAAAAATCGCATTGCCACCTTGCTGGCGATGACCGCCAACTGCGCGCAGGCGCCCCCGGCCCGAAACGGCACTGAACTTTCCCAGCCTGCCGGCCTGCATCCGTGCGGCGCCTGCCGGTCGTGTCGCAAGATCGAAAAGGGCATCCACCCGGACATCGTTCGGATACAGCCGGACGGGCGCACGATTCGAATCCACCAGATCCGGACGCTGATCGAAACCCTGTCGTTAAAACCGATGGAAGCCCGCCGGCGGTTTGTCATCGTCGAGCAGGCCGACACGATGCGGCCGGCGGCGGCCAATGCCCTGCTCAAAACGCTGGAGGAACCTCCGGATCGCACGATTCTGATCCTGCTGGCCGGCCAGCCGGCCGACCTGCTGCCCACCATCGTCTCGCGCTGCCGGCATGTACGGTTTCATCCGGTCAGCGTCCAGTCGATAGCGGAGCGGCTGGAGCGGGTTCACGGCGTTCCGGCTGCCGACGCCACACTGGCCGCCGCAGCCGCCGACGGCAGTTTTACCCGCGCCTTAGAAATTACAGAGCCGGGGTGGGTGGCCTGGCGCGACTGGCTGATAGCGGCCAGCGGTCTGGACAGCCCGCACACGCTGCCGCAAAAACCGCTGGGCGAACTGCTGGCGTTTGCCGAACAGCTGACCAAAAACAAAAGCCGGCTGCCCGAAGCACTGGAGACGATGGCCGGGTGGCTGCGCGATCTCATCGTAATCCGCCACGATACAAGCAAGGTGACCAGCACCGATCGCCTCGACGATCTGCAGGCCCTCTACGGGCGCTTGCCCGTTGAATTTTTGATCGCCAAAATCGACGTCATCCGGGAGGCGCAAAAAAGCATTGAAACCAACAGCAACCTTCGCCTGACCCTGGAGGCGATGGTGTTGCGGCTGTCGCAAGACTGTGCTAAGGATAAAAGGTTGAACTCGAATTGACAATCTGTTCAACGACTGGCACAGACGAACTGCAACGGACAACGATTCGATTCTGGATGCGATCGACGGAACATGCCATGAAAGCTGCAAGGCTCAACCGCCGCAACAGCGGCGAAAGGATAAAGGCGTCGAACCAACCGCAAGAGCGGCCGGGCGGCCGCTGCACCGGGTGTTTCGACAGCCGACCTGCTGTTGCCGCGGCGCACGGCGCACTGCAGGGTTCGCCTTGTCCGCTCCAGGCGGAAATTGCCCGGCATTGAGCCGACCCATCAACAGTTGATGCCTCCGTCGCACCGCATCCCGACTGCAGAATCGCTGAAACTTTCCCGGACCCCAGGGGCTGCCACCCGCACTTTGCCGCTGGTGGCGGGTCCCGGCGCGGGTCCCGTCCAAGAAGAATTCTGCCCGCTGTGCGGGCAGTGATGAGTAGAACCGAATAATGAAAAAGATCGTTGGCATCCGTTTCAAACCGGCCGGCAAGGTCTATGATTTCGACTGCGGCGCCTTTGTTCTCAACCAGGGCGATGCAGTCATCGTGCAAACCGAGCAGGGTCTCAGCTACGGCACCGTGGCCATACCGCCGGTGATCATCGATGAAGAAAAAACCGACAAAAAGCTGAAAAAGGTCTACCGCCTGGCCAGTGCGCAGGACCGGGAAAAGCTCGACAGGATCGCCGAAGACCAGAAGCGAGCCCACTGGTTCTGCGTGGAGTGCATCAACAACCTCGACCTGCAGATGAACCTTTTCGAGGTGGAAAAATCGTTTGACGAGAGCAAGTACACCTTCTTTTTCACTGCCGAAGGGCGGGTCGATTTCCGCCAACTGGTCAAGATGCTGGTCAAAGAGTTCGGTGTTCGCATCGAGATGCGCCAGGTCGGAATCCGCAACCAGGCCAAAATGTGCGGTGGAATCGGGCGATGCGGGCGGGAGATCTGCTGCTCCTCCTTTCTGGAGAAATTCGGGCCGGTCTCCATTCGAATGGCCAAGGAGCAGAACCTGTCGCTGAACCCCACCAAGATCTCCGGGCAATGCGGTCGCCTGATGTGCTGCCTGACCTACGAATACGACGTGTACCGAAAGCTCAAGGGGGAATATCCGAAAGTCAACTCCTGGGTAGCCACACCGTCCGGCAGGGGCAAGATCATTCGTCATAACGTGATGACCCGGCAGGTCACCGTCCGGCTGGAAGACGGCAACGAAGTCGAACTGCAGCTTCAGGACATAAAGCCGAGCCCGAATTGACCGCAGCCTGCCTCGCCGGATCTTTTACACCGGAAGGCTGATTCGCTGAAGCCGGGTGGCAGCGACAGCTGGCTGAGCGCTCCGCCCCGGGGACAAACATGCAGTTACCGCCTGGCATAAGGAAGCAGCCATGACCGAACCTTTCTACATCACCACGCCTATTTACTACGTCAACGCCCGGCCGCATCTGGGCCATGCCTACACCACGATCATCGCCGATGTGATCACCCGCTTTCACCGCATGTGCGGCGCCGAATCCTTTTTCCTGACCGGCACCGATGAGCACGGCGACAAGATCGTGCGGGCGGCCAAGAAAGAAAACACCAGCCCCCGGCTCTATGTGGATCAGATCAGTGCGCTGTTTCGCCGGCTGTGGCCGGAGCTGGACATCGATTACAGTCACTTTATCCGCACCACCGATGCCGGCCACATATCGGTGGTGGAGCAGATCCTGCAGAAAATCTACGATGCCGGCGACATCTACTTCAGCGAGTACGAGGGAAAGTACTGCTTCGGCTGCGAGCGCTTCTACACGGAAAGAGAACTGGTGGACGGCCGCTGTCCGGATCACGAAACCGAGCCGGAGGTGATCAAGGAGTCCAACTACTTTTTCAAGATGAGCAAGTACCAGGACTGGCTCATCGATCACATCCGCCGCCACCCGGATTTCATCCGGCCGGAGCGCTACAAAAACGAGGTGCTGGCGTTTCTGCGCGAACCGCTGGAGGATCTGTGCATCTCCCGGCCCAAATCCCGCCTGAAATGGGGGATCAGCCTTCCGTTTGACAACGACTACGTCACCTATGTCTGGTTCGATGCCCTGCTGAACTACGTTTCGGCGCTGGGCTACCCGGACGGGGAGGCGTTCCGCAAATACTGGCCCGTGGCCCAGCACATCGTTGCAAAGGACATTCTCAAGCCCCACGGGATCTATTGGCCGATCATGCTTAAAGCCGCCGGAATCGACACCTACCGGCATCTCAACGTTCACGGCTACTGGAACATCGAGCAGAGCAAGATGTCCAAGAGCCTGGGCAACGTGGTCGAGCCGCTGGAGCTCAAAAACATATACGGTCTGGACAGCTTCCGGTTTTTTCTGCTGCGGGATATGACCTTCGGGCTCGATTCGAGCTTTTCCGAGTCGGCGCTGGTGCAGCGCATCAACTCCGATCTGGCCAACGATCTGGGAAACCTGTTTTCCCGGACCCTGACCATGGCCGGCAAGTATTTCAAGGCCGTGGTGCCGGCTGCCGACCCGAAGATCGACGCCGACCTCAAGCTGGGGCTCAAATCGGCAGCGGCCGAGACCGTCGACACCTACGAAGCCGCCATGGCCACCTTCGGCTTCAACCGGGCCCTGCAGGCGACCTGGGATTTTATCGGCCGGATGAACAAATACATCGACGTGATGGCTCCCTGGGAGCTGGCCAAAAAGGACGCCAACCGCAAGCAGCTCGAAGCGGTCATCTACAACCTGCTCGAAGGGCTTCGCATCATCTCGGGGCTGATCTATCCGGTCATGCCGCAAACGGCCGCAACCATGCAAAAGCACCTCGGACTGGATCCGTCGGCAAAGTTTTACTCCCTGGAGAAGCTCAAATCGTGGGGAGGGCTGGCTGCCGGCACGCGCCTTTTAAAATCGATCATCCTGTTTCCGCGCATCGAGACCAAAAGCACCGGCCCCCGCGCGACGCACGAAGGGCCGGCGGAAAAGGAAAAACCCGAGAAGCTGCCGGAGATCACCATAGAAGAATTTACCCGGGTGGATCTGCGGGTGGCGACAGTGGTCAAGGCCGAGGCGGTACCCCGGGCCAGAAAGCTGCTGAAGCTGGAGATCGATCTGGGCGAAAAGCGCACCATCGTAGCCGGCATCGCCGGCAATTACGAGCCGGCCGAGCTGGTCGGAAAGCAGGTCATCGTCGTGGCCAATTTAAAGCCGGCCAAGTTAATGGGCATTTTGTCCAACGGCATGCTGCTGGCTGCCGTGGACGGCGATCGGGTCACCCTGGCAACCCTCGACCGGGAGGCGACACCGGGAACGCGGCTGAGCTAGCGGCGGTGCTGCAATCGCCGGGTGGGAGACACGGATGCCGGTTGTGCAGCAGTGAGACTGAAATTTTGAGGGCCACAACCCCTGGGGACATTCAACGCTATGGACAAGCTACCGGATTGTTACGGCATAATACC
>LJNK01000082.1 GCA_001303025.1 Deltaproteobacteria bacterium SG8_13 | reverse complement strand
GCGTTGCGTCGAATTAAACCACATGCTCCACCGCTTGTGCGGGCCCCCGTCAATTCCTTTGAGTTTTAACCTTGCGGCCGTACTCCCCAGGCGGTTCACTTAATGCGTTAGCTTCGGCACAGCAGGGGTCAATACCCGCTACACCTAGTGAACAACGTTTACTGCGTGGACTACCAGGGTATCTAATCCTGTTTGCTACCCACGCCTTCGCGCCTCAGCGTCAGTATTGGTCCAGGAAGCCGCCTTCGCCACTGGTGTTCCTCCTGATATCTACGCATTTCACCGCTACACCAGGAATTCCACTTCCCTCTCCCATACTCAAGTCTCCCAGTATCAAATGCACTTCCAGGGTTAAGCCCCGGGCTTTCACACCTGACTTAGGAAACCGCCTACGCGCTCTTTACGCCCAGTAAATCCGAGTAACGCTTGCACCCCCCGTATTACCGCGGCTGCTGGCACGGAGTTAGCCGGTGCTTCCTTCAGTGGTACCGTCAGCACGTGATGATATTAGCATCACATGGATTCTTCCCACTTGACAGAGCTTTACGACCCGAAAGCCTTCATCACTCACGCGGCGTTGCTGCGTCAGGCTTTCGCCCATTGCGCAAGATTCCTCACTGCTGCCTCCCGTAGGAGTCTGGACCGTGTGTCAGTTCCAGTGTGGCTGATCATCCTCTCAGACCAGCTACCCATCGTCGCCTTGGTAGGCCGTTACCCCACCAACAAGCTAATGGGACGCGGGCCCGTCTCCAAACAGTAGCTTACATGTAGAGGCCACCTTTGATCCAGGCAACCGAAGATGCCAGGATGTTATTCGGTATTACACGCGTTACTCACCCGTGCGCCACTTTACTAGCTTCAGCAAGCTGAAGCGTTCTCGTGCGACTTGCATGTGTTAAGCACGCCGCCAGCGTTCACTCTGAGCCAGGATCAAACTCTCCAATTATATTGGAAGCTGCCCGCTTCTCGAAAGAAGCGGTCAACCAATTGACTTACAAACCCGACTCGGACGCTCGTCACTATTTAGTTTTCAAAGATCAAAGTGCCGCTGAAGCAGCGGCCCCTCCCGCATTTCAGCAGAGACCTGGGAGTATATGATTCCGTTTCTTAATTGTCAAGGAAAATGGTAGCTAAACGGGCATGTTTTCCGGCGTTTGCCGACGCATTCCCTTTGTTGAAAGCCCGGGGAAAATATACCGAAAATGTGCGGCTGTCAAGGGAAAAATAACGCAGCTTGAAAAATATTCAAGTGCTCGTTTGTGGTACCCGGACACCCGGCGCTCAGGCTGGCCGAACCTTTACCTTGTGATATCGTTTTTTGCCGGATCGCAGGACGATGATCCGGTTTTCGTTCATGTCCTTTTCGGTCACCAGACGGTCAAATGCCTCAATTCGTTCGGAATTTACGTATGCCCCGCCCTGCTCGATCAGACGCCGGGCCGCACCGCCCGAGTTGACCAAACCGACTGTCTGAAACAGGCGGAAAGCCGGAATTCCGGACTTCAGGTCTCCCGCTGGAATTTCGGAATCGAAACCGGCGGGCTGCACCCCGCCGATCAGGCGATGGGCGCTGCTGGACGGCAGAAGGTTTTCGGGGATGGCTCCGATGCCGAAATTGTTCACGCTTTTGCCATGGGCCGCCGTGGCCTCTTTTTCCCCGTGAGCCAGTGCGGTCGCCTCGAAGGCCAGGACCGTTTTGGCACTGTTCAACTCGGCGCCTTCCAGCTCCCCGACAGCGTTGATTTCCTCCAGTGGCAAAAACGAAAACAGCGACAGAAAGCGCACTACATCCCGATCGTCGGTGTTGATCCAGTATTGAAAATACTCGTATGGTGACGTCCGCTGCGGATCCAGCCAGATGGCGCCGGTGGCGGTCTTCCCCATCTTGGCGCCGCTGCTGGTGGTGATCAGCGGGAAGGTGATTCCAAAGGCGGCACCCTGCCGGACCCTTCGGATCAAATCGATTCCGGCCACGATGTTGCCCCACTGGTCGCTGCCGCCCATCTGGAGCCGGCAGTCGTAGTGTGTAAAAAGCTCCAGAAAATCGTATGCCTGCAGCAGCATGTAGTTGAATTCGATGAAGCTGAGCCCTTCTTCCGACTCGAGCCGCAACTTGCAGCTTTCGGCTTTGAGCATCCGGTTTACCGAAAAATAGCGGCCGAAGTCCCTGAGAAACGGAATGTACTCCAGACGGGTCAACCAGTCGGCATTGTTGAGCATCAATGCACTGTCGTCGGAAAAATCGAGGAAGCGGCCCAGCTGCCGTTTGATACCGTCGGCATTTTCGGCAATGGCCTCGTGGGTCAGAATTTGCCGCATTTCGGTTTTTCCGCTGGGATCGCCCACCAACCCGGTCCCTCCGCCCACCAGCGCAATCGGACGGTGCCCGCCCTTTTGCATGTGCGCCAGGGCCATGATGGGAACCAGGCTGCCGATGTGCAGGCTGGATGCGGTGGGATCAAACCCGATGTAGCAGGTCACATTTTCACTGCCGAAAAGATCCCGAAGTTCCTGGTCGTGCGTGGTCTGCTCGATGAATCCGCGTTCGCTCAGAACGTCCAGAACGTTCGCCATGGTTCTCTGCCTTTCCTCCGTTCGCATCGCTATCGAGCTGCCGCCCGTCGCGTTTTATTCACCCGTCGTGCGCGGCCATTTCCGCCGCGCCGCAGGGCTCTCAGCCCTACTTGTTGGCATACTCCACCGCCCGTGTCTCCCGGATCACCATCACCTTGATCTGCCCCGGGAAAGTGAGGGATTCTTCTATTTTCTTGGCCACATCGCGGCACAGCAGGGTTGCGTCTTCATCGGTGATCTTTTCACTCTCCACAATGACCCGCAGCTCTCTGCCCGCCTGGATGGCGAATGTGTTGGCGACACCGTTGAAGGATTTCGCTATTTTTTCGAGATCTTCCAGGCGTTTGATGTAGTTTTCCAGCAACTCCTTGCGCGCTCCCGGACGGGCTCCGGACAACCCGTCGGCAGCCTGGACCAGCAGCGCGTACACGGAACTGGGGGGAACATCCTCGTGGTGGGCGGCAATAGCGTGGACGACCTTGGGCGACTCGTTGTATTTTTTCGCCAGGTTGGAGCCGATCAGTGCGTGCGGTCCCTCGACTTCATGGTCGATCGCTTTTCCGATGTCATGCAGCAGTCCCATGCGCCGGGCGAGCTTCTGGTTCAAGCCCAGCTCGGCCGCCATGATACCGCACAGGAAGCCGACCTCAACCGAATGCTGCAGCACGTTCTGGGCATAGCTGGTTCGAAACTTCAACCGGCCGATCACCTTGATCAACTCGTTGCTGATTCCGTGGACACCCAAATCGAAGGCGGCCTGTTCGCCGGCCTCTTTGATGGTCTGATCGACTTCCTGGCCGACCTTTTTTACCACATCCTCTATTCGGGCCGGGTGGATGCGTCCGTCGGAGATCAGCCGGGTCAAGGCGATGCGGGCGACTTCTCTTCTCACGGGGTTGAAACCCGACAAAATGACCGCTTCCGGCGTATCGTCGATAATCAGGTCAATGCCGGTTGCCGCCTCGAGAGCCCGGATGTTTCGCCCCTCCCGCCCGATGATCCGGCCTTTCATTTCATCGTTGGGCAGCTGCACCACCGATACGGTTCTTTCGGCAACAAAATCGGCAGCATAGCGCTGAATGGCGGTGGCCACGATCTTCTTGGCTTTTTTGTCGGCGTCCTCCTTGGTTTCGTTTTCGATTTTCTTGATCAACTTGGCGCCTTCGTAGCGCGCCTCGTTTTCCATGGCCCGGATGAGGAGTTCCTTCGCCTGTTCGGCCGTCAATCCCGATATTTTTTCGAGCTGACTTTTTTGTTCCTCCAGCAGGTCCTGATACTTTTTCTCCTGGCCTTCCAGGTGGTTTTCCCTCTTGGACAGCAGCTTTTCCTGGCGCTTGATTTCCCGGTCGCGACGCTCGCACTGTTCGGCCTTGTTGTCGATGTTCTCCTCTTTTTGGATGAGCCACTTCTCCCGGCTTTTGAGCTCGGCCCTCGTATCTTTTGTCTCGGCGTCGAATTCGGTTTTCATCTTGAAGAGTTTGTCCTTGACTTCAAGATCGGCCTCTTTGATCAGCGTTTCCGAGCGCCTGGCGGCCTCATTGAGTATTTTGGCGGCCTCTTCTTCGGCGGTTTTGGTTTTTTCCGTCAGCATTCGGCCCTTCAACCAGAATGCTATTCCAAAACCGACACCGAAGCAGAGGAGGCCGATAATCATTACGATATCATTCATTTTCCATCTCCTCGGACATGGTTGATAGCGGTGGCGTCCGATCCCGCCGGTTGCCCGAACGGTTGCAACCCGCTGCATCCGGCAAGGACTCCGCATTTTGTTCGGGGATCAGTAAAGATCTGGAGAAGGCAAGACGGGCTTGTTATGCCCGGGGGATGGCTCTGGCCGCTACAATGAGGATTTTACGGTTATCCGGTATTGCGATTGTGCTGCTCACCGGATGGCCGGATTCCGCCGGCCGGATATGGACCCCTGCCAGGGTGCCGTGTTGGCAGGTCTTTGAACCATTGGTTCAAAGTGGGCACCGCCGGGCATCTTCAGGCTTTTCTGCCGAAGCAGAACGTGCTCACCGATACCACAGGCCAGCTCCCGATGAAAGTGTGTTGGGACAAAGAACATCTTCCAATCACAAACACGGCAGGGGTCGTTATCCGGATGGCCGGATCGGCATCACAGCAAGAGAAATTGGAAAGGGAAACAATGCAAAACCATCTATGTGCAGACTATAAACCGGCCGGCAACTTGTCGTCGGGATGCGTATCCACCTGCGTTGTACAGCGGTCCAGCCGGCTGATCCAGCCTTTCGATCGCTTTGACAGCTCGTCAACCAGCGCCTGATGATCGCGTTTGGTCTCCAGGCAATCCTTGGCTATGTTCAATGCAGCGGATATCATCACGGTAATCTTGTTCGTGTTTGACATTGTGCCGGATTGAACACCTTCAACCCGGTTGACCTCTTTAACCAGATAGTCCGCAACCTCCTTTGCCCAGGGGATTTCCGACTGGGTTTTAAAAGTGTACGGCTGCCCGAACAGCTCTATTGTCACATGTTGTTCCAATGAATGTAAGGGTTCCCTTCCCTCAATAGTTTCTCTCAAGCCTGCAACTCAGTCTGTGAGTTGATCACCGAGTTTTTCCAGCAGGTTATCGATTTTTGACCGGATCAAGGACCTTTCCTCTTGGTAGCGCCTTTCCGCCTCAACCTTCTGCTGAAGCTCCTCCTCCAGTTTCCCGATTGTACGTTTCAGTTCTAGATTGATGGCCTCGTAGGACCTGCAAACCTCGATTACACGCTCAACGCTTCGTTCGATCTCTGAGAACCGCTGGTTAATCTGGTTGCTGTCCAAACCTTCTCCCTGTTTATATGTTTTGTATAAACCAAATATCGCTGGAAAGTCAAGGTTTAAAGGAGGGTCGCTCCCGCAGGATCCGCTCCACTTTCCGCAGATCCTGCCGGCTGTTGATACCGAAAAACTCTTTCGGATCGGCCGCAATGAGGGCCCCGACATTCCAATTTTCGCGGTGTCCGATCGATATGATATCGGTCAGGTAGAATTCTCCCTGGGCATTGTCGCTGTCAATCTCCGTCAACGCTGACGACAGGAGGTCTCTGTCAACGCAATAGACCCCGGTATTGATATTGCGCAGCGCTTTTTCGGCTGCCGAGGCGTCCGCTTCCTCGACGATGCCGATCACCCGGTTGTCCGCATCCTGAAGAATCCGCCCGTATCCGGTCGGATCATCGACTTCAACCGCCAGAACGGTGGCGTGCCGCCGGTGGCGGCGGTGATCCGCGATAAGCGCTGCGAGGGTCTGCGGGGTGATCAACGGCACATCGCCGCACAGGATGACGACCTGGCGACAGAGATCCGGAATCAGCGGCAGTGCACACTGCACCGCGTGGCCCGTGCCGAGCTGCTCGGCCTGGTGGGCAAACAAGGTGGCGGCGTGGGCGCCAACCACCTGCCGGACGCGATCCGCCTGGTGGCCGACAACAACGACCACATGGTCGCCCGCGATCGCCATGGCGGTGTCAACGACATACAGGATCATCGGCCGCTGCAGCACCTCGTGCAGCACCTTTGCCCGGTTCGATTTCATCCGTTTGCCCAGGCCGGCGGCCAGTATGACTGCGGCCACATCAGGGTGTTTGAATACGGGTTTCACTTTCGATTTCCACAGTTGAAGCAGCGGGCAGCGGATCGCTGCATTTGGACAAACCGCACGAAAAAGGGCAAACCACACATGGTTTGCCCTTACGCCCTTGTCGAATATCCTGTCGAGTCCCTGCGCCGGCAAGGTTCCGATCCGCCTTAGCAGGGACGATGGGTTCAGCGATGGTTACTTGCGTGTCTCAGCAAGTCGAATTCGAATGATGGCCCGTTCCAGGGCGAGTCTGGCCCGGAGGAAATCGATTTCCTCGCGGGCACGCTCCTCCGCCAGTCGCTTCTCGGCGCGCTGCTTTGCCGCAAGGGCGCGTTCGAGATCGATCTCTCGGCGACGCTCCGCCGATTCGGCCAGTATGGTCACCTTGTCGGGAAGCGCTTCGGCAAAGCCGCCGCTGACGAACACGCAGTGCTCGGTCCCACCGGCATCGGTGTATCGAACCGGGCCGACTTTCAGCGCGGTCATAAACGGCGTGTGGCCCCTCAGGACCCCGAACTCGCCGAACATGCCCGGAGACGCGACAATCTGGGCTTCTTCGCTGACGACGTACTTCTCCGGGGTTACGACTTCCAGTGTGATGTTTTCCGCCATATATGAACCTCTTTGTTATGCAGCTTCCTCGAGTTTCTTGGCTTCTTCGATCACTTCCTCGATTCCGCCCTTCATGTAAAATGCCTGTTCCGGGATCTCGTCGTGCTTGCCTTCGCAGATCTCCCTGAATGCCCGAACCGTGTCTTCGATCTTCACGTAGGCTCCCTTTTTGCCGGTAAATGCTTCGGCAACGTGGAACGGCTGTGAGAGGAAGCGCTGGATCTTGCGGGCACGGGCAACGGTGATCTTGTCTTCATCGGACAGCTCCTCCATTCCGAGAATGGCGATGATGTCCTGAAGTTCCTTGTATTTCTGCAGGATCTGCTGCACCTGGCGAGCTGTCTGGTAATGCTCGTCGCCAATGTAGTTGGCGTCCAGGATGCGAGAGGTTGAATCCAGCGGATCGACGGCCGGATAGATACCGAGCTCCGCGATCTGGCGCGAAAGGACCACCGTACCGTCCAAATGGGCAAAGGTCGTGGCAGGGGCCGGGTCGGTCAGGTCGTCCGCCGGCACGTAAACACACTGCACGGCCGTAATGGAGCCCTTGTCCGTGGAGGTGATCCGCTCCTGGAGCTCGCCCAAGTCGACAGCCAGGGTCGGCTGGTAGCCCACCGCAGATGGCATCCGTCCGAGAAGCGCCGACACCTCCGAACCGGCCTGGGTGAACCGGAAGATGTTGTCGATGAAAATGAGCACGTCCTGGCCTTCTTCATCCCGGAAGTACTCCGCAGCGGTCAGGGCGGATAGCGCCACCCGGGCCCGGGCTCCGGGCGGTTCGGTCATCTGGCCGTAAATCAGCGCCGCTTTGGGCAACACACCCGAATCCTTCATCTCGTGGTACAGGTCGTTGCCTTCGCGGGTTCGCTCACCCACCCCGGCAAACACCGAGATACCACCGTGCTGCATGGCGATGTTGTGCACCATTTCCATCATGATGACGGTCTTGCCGACACCGGCGCCGCCGAACATGCCCATCTTGCCGCCGCGGGGAAAGGGGACCAGCAGATCGATCACTTTCACGCCGGTTTCCAGCACGCGCACGGTAACGTCCTGCTCGGTAAACTTGGGAGCCTCACGGTGGATCGGCAGCATCTTTTCCTGGCTCACCGGTCCGAGACCGTCCACGGGACGTCCCACCACGTTCAACACCCGGCCGAGACCGGCTTCACCGACCGGCATCATGATCGGCTTTCCGGTGTCTTTTACCGGCATGCCGCGCACCAGTCCGTCGGTGACGTCCATGGCAATGGTGCGAACCACGTTGTCCCCGAGATGCTGCGCCACCTCGATGACGAGGTTGTCTTCCATGTCGTCGATCGCCGGGTTGGTAATCGTCAACGCCGTGTAAATGGTCGGCAGTTTGCCCTGCTCGAACTCCACGTCAACGACAGGCCCCATCACCTGCAGTACTTTCCCAATGTTTTCTCCCATCGAAAAACCTCCTGATCTACGCGATATCTATCTGTTAGTCGTCTTAACCTTTGAGGGCTTCCGCACCGCCGACGATGTCCATGAGCTCCGCGGTGATGGCCGCCTGCCGGGCCTTGTTGTATACAAGGGTCAGATTTTCCAGCATGTCCTTGCACGCCTTGGTGGCGTTGTCCATGGCCATCATGCGGGCGGCATGCTCGCTGGTGGATGTCTCCAGAAGCGCGCTGTATACCTGAACGTAGACGTTCCGCGGCAGCATCTCTCCAAGCAGTTGTTCCGGCGAGGGCTCGCAGATATGCTCGGGCAGGTAGGCGCCCACCTCTTCTTTGTCCGCCTCCTCCACTTTTTCGATCGGCGGAATCGGCAGCAGCTGTTTGACCACCGGCAGCTGTTTGGCCATGCTGAGAAACTCTGCGTAAACGACATGGACCTCGTCGAACTCGCCCTTGAGAAAGCTTTCCACCAGCTTCCGGCCGGCAGTGGCGGCGACGTCGAAACCGAACTGGGTGCCGACGATTCCCACCTGCTCGTCGACGATCGTCTGCTGGGACTTGCGACCCCAACTGCGGCCCTTCTTTCCGAAAAAGGTAAACGAAACGGTCGCGCCGGGTTGCTGCTTTTCGACCATCAGCTTTTCGGCCCGGCGGATCAAATTGGTGTTGAAACCGCCGCAAAGGCCCCGGTCCGAAGTGCACAGCAGGATATGAACGTTCTTGACCTCTTCGCGCGGGACCAGCAGCGGATTGGCGCCCTCCCCGGATCTTTCCGCCAGGCTGCCGAGCACCTCGGCGAACTTGCCGGCGTAAGGCCGAAAGGATTCCATAGCGGACTGTGCACCACGCAGTCGGGATGCCGCCACCATGTTCATTGCCTTGGTGATCTGCTGGGTCTTCTTGACCGCTTTTATCTTGTTTTCGATATCCTTTAGCGTTGGCATACGGCTCCGCCTCTACATTGAAGTTGCAAGCCTGCTGGCAACCGGCACTTTTCTGAAGCGCGGTCAGATGCGGCTCGCAACGATTTTCTATTTGATGGTGTCCTTGAACTCCTCGTCGTAGGCACTCAAGGCCTCGGACATCAGCTTTTCCAGATCGTCGTCGATGCTCTGTTTTTCTTTCAGGCCCGAGAAAGCTTGCGGGTAGCGATCCTCGATGAACGAATAGAGCCCGGCCTCGTATTTGGCCAGAACATCGACCGGATACTTGTCCAGAAACCCCCTGGCTCCTGCAAACAGGATCGTTACCTGCTTTTCCATCGGCAGGGGCTGATACTGGGGTTGCTTCAGGATCTCCACCAGCCGGGCGCCACGGGTCAGCTGCTTCTGGGTGGACTTGTCCAAGTCACTGCCGAAAGCGGCAAAAGCTTCCAGTTCGCGGTATTGGGCCAGGTCCAGGCGCAGGGTACCGGCCACCTGTTTCATGGCCTTGACCTGCGCGGCACCGCCGACCCGGGAAACCGAAAGACCGACGTTGATCGCCGGACGGACACCGGCAAAAAACAGCCCAGGCTCGAGATAGATCTGCCCGTCGGTGATCGAAATCACGTTGGTGGGAATGTATGCCGACACGTCGCCGGCCTGGGTTTCGATGACCGGCAGGGCGGTCAGGGAACCGGCTCCGAGGTCGTCGTTGAGCTTGGCGGCCCGCTCCAACAGGCGGGAATGGTTGTAGAAGATGTCGCCCGGAAAGGCCTCGCGCCCGGGGGGGCGGCGCAGCAGAAGGGATCCCTGCCGATAGGCGGCCGCCTGCTTGGAAAGATCATCGTAGATGATCAGCGCGTGCTGGCCTTTGTCCCGGAAGTATTCCCCCATGGCACACCCGGCGTAGGGAGCGACGTACTGCAAGGTGGCC
>LJNK01000007.1 GCA_001303025.1 Deltaproteobacteria bacterium SG8_13 | reverse complement strand
CTGCTGGAAGGGGCCGACAGGGCCATTGGCAGGCTCAACGATGCCTACACCAGTCCGTCGGGGGCCGCAGCGATTGTGGAACTGGATCCTTCCGGAGTAAAAAACGAGGGGGATCAGCCGTCATCCAGCTAACGGGCACGGGTCGATTATAGACGAAGCGGCGCTGTTGTTCCACATTCCCGGTGGCATGAGAATCCAACGCCCGCAGCTGCCTGCGGGGAGACCGTCAACCCATAACTGCAGGAAACCCGGCTGCGGTTTTCCGCCGCAACATCAGCCGGACTGGTAGTCTTCGTCCAACCAGCGCAGATTCCTGCGGATCATGTCGGGAATGGGCAGCTCGTAGGGGCAGCGCTCCATGCACTCGCCGCACTCGGAGCAGCGGCGTGCATTCTCGATGCCTGACTGCATCCACTCCTTTTGCAGAATCGCGTCCCCGAAACGTTGAATGGCGTAGCGCATGCCAAGGATCAGCTGGATGGGAATCTCCTCGCTGCAGGGCTGACAGTAGTCACAGCGGCGGCAAAAGGCTTTGTCATACTGCCGGCGAATGTCGCCGATTTCCTGCTGCTCGCTTTCGCTGAGCTGAAAGCTGCCCTGAAACACCTGCCAATTGGCGTCAAAAAGCGTGATGCTCTCCACGCCGGGAATCACCAGGATGCCGGGATGCGACAGGACATATTTCAGGCACAGCCGGGCCTCTGCCAGCACACCGCCGGAAAACGGCTTCATGGCGATTACGCCGATGTTCTTCTCCAGCGCTTTGGGAATAATCTTGTTTTCGGCAGCCGACTCCAGGAAGCTGAAGCAGATCATGACGGTGTCGAACAGCTCGTCGTCGAGCGCCCGGTCGATCAGATCCAGGCTATGGCTGGTGATGCCGATGTGGCCGATAAGCCCCTCCTGACGGGCACGCACCAGCCCCTGCAGGGCACCGTCAGGGGAAATCACCTGGGCGTAATCGGCTTCATCTTTCACGTAGTGACACTGATAAAGATCGAGGCGATCGCGTTGCAGGTTTTCCAGGCTGGCTTCGATCTCCCTGCGGATGCCATCGGCGGTGCGCACCTGGGACTTGGAGGCGAGCGCCACCTTTTTATCGGTTTGCTGCAGAGCCAGGCCGATGCGCCGCTCGCTGGTGGTGTAGGCCCGCGCGGTATCGATGAAATCGATGCCGCAGTTGACCGCGTGCAACACCGTCTCTACGGCTTCGTTTTCCGGGACCCGCTGAATCGGTATGCCGCCGAATCCCATTCGGTTGACCTCCAGCCCGGTCCTGCCGAGCACCATCCTCCGCCGGACGCTTCGCCGGTCCTGCTCCATCTGTCATCTCCTTTCCCGCCAACTATTTTACCGGTTGCCCGGCTCTACGGCTGTTTCCCGGCGCCCCGTCAGGGTTCCAGTCCTTTCAGAAACTCGAGCAACAGAGAATTGAAGGTTTCCTGCTTCTCGATGTTGCACAGGTGCCGGGCGGCCGGAATGATCTCCAGCTGCGAGCCGTCCAGGCGCTGGTGAATCGCCTCGGATGCCGACACCGGGGTGCCGGGATCGTCCTCGCCGACGATGATCAGGGACGGCAGGCGGATTTTCGCCAGCCGGTCGAGATAGTTCAGTCGCCGGATGGCTTCGCTGCAGCCGATAAAACCGCTCACCGGGGTGGAGCGGATCTGCTCGGCGATGGCATCCACCGGAGGCGCAACGGCCTGCAGGTAGGCCGGTGTGAACCAGCGCTCGAGGGTTTCGGCCACCATCGCTTCCATTCCCTTGGTGCGCGCCCGGTCGATGCGCTCCTGCCAGATCGGTTGCGCCTGCTCGCCCATGACAGCTGCCGTGCTGGAAAGCATCAGGCTGTGGAGGCGGTCGGGACGGTCCAGGGCCAATCGCTGTCCGATCATTCCCCCCATGGAAATGCCGAGCCAGTGCACCTTGTCGATGCCGAGCGCATCCATCAGCCCCACTGCATCGTCGCCCAGCTGCTCGAGGGTGTAGGCACCGCCGGGAGCATCGCTGTCCCCGTGACCGCGGGTGTCGTAGCGCAGCACAGCGAACTCGGGTTCGAGGGCCGGCATTTGCGCATTCCACATCTCCAGCCGGGTGGACAGGGAATGACTCATCATCACCACCGGCCGGTTTTTCCGACCGGACAGCTCATAGCGGATCTCAATGCCGCCAACTGCAGTTGCCGTCTGCATGGATTGCCTCCTTTGGGGATCGTAGAATAATGCGCTGCCGCCTGTGAGATACAGGCGCCGGTATCCGCGGATCTCGCAACGGTGGCAGTTGCGCTACTGCCCGTAATAGTCCCGGTACCACGTGACAAAGCGCTCGATTCCCTCGGCCAGCGGCGTGGCCGGGGCAAAGCCCACGTCCGCCGTCAGGTCGTCGATGTCCGCATAGGTGGCCGGCACGTCACCGGGCTGCATATCCAGCATCTGTTTGTCGGCCTTTTTGCCCAGCGCCTTTTCGATGGTTTCGATAAAGTGCATCAACTGCACCGGGTTGTTGTTGCCGATGTTGTAGATCCGGCAGGGCGCGCAGGATGTGCCGGGATCCGGTTCATCGCCACTCCAGTGCGGGTCGGGCTGGGGCAGGCGGCCCATCACCCGCACGACCCCTTCCACGATGTCGTCGATGTAGGTGAAATCCCGCTGCATCTTTCCGTGGTTGAACACCCGGATCGGTTTTTTCTCCAAGATGGCCCGGGTGAACAAAAACAGGGCCATGTCCGGCCGGCCCCAGGGACCGTAAACGGTAAAAAAGCGCAGACCCGTGCAGGGGAGTTTATACAGATGGCTGTAAGTGTGGGCCATCAGCTCGTTGGCCTTTTTGGTGGCCGCATACAGCGAGACCGGGTGGTCCACGTTGTGATGGACCGAAAAGGGCATGCGGGTGTTGGCGCCGTAGACCGAGCTCGACGATGCGTAGACCAGGTGCTTGACCGCTTTGTGCCGGCAGCACTCGAGCAGGTTGACGAATCCGACCAGGTTTGATTCCACATAGGCGTTCGGGTTCTCCAGGGAGTAGCGCACGCCTGCCTGGGCCGCCAGGTTTACCACCACATCGAACGGTTGATCGCCAAAGACGCGCTGCAGCCCGTTTCGATCGGCCAGATCGGTTTCAGCGAACGAAAAACGCTTTTCTCCGGTCAGCAGGGTCAGGCGGTCTTTTTTCAATCGCACGTCGTAGTAAGAGTTGAGGTTGTCGAGACCGGTAACCCGGCATCCGTCGGCCAGCAGGCGCCGGCTCAGGTGAAAGCCGATGAAGCCGGCTGCGCCGGTCACCAGAACATTTTTAAAGGAAAAGCTCGTCATCGCGTCTGCTCCTGCCGGGATCGCTGGTACCATTCAAAGGTCTGCTGCAGGCCGTTTTCGAACGAAATTTCCGGCGAAAACCCGAGCATCGCCTGCGACTTGCCGATATCGGCGACCGAGGCATGAATATCACCGGGACGCGGGTCGGTATATTGGGCGGGTGTCTGCCGGGCGTCGAGCCGGCAGACCTGCTGCCACAGCCGCTTGATATCGATGCTGCGTCCCGATCCGACGTTGATCGCCTCACCGGCGGCCGCCGGCGATGCCGCGGCCAACAGGTTGGCACGCACGACATCTGAAACGAAAACAAAATCCCGGCTCTGGGAGCCGTCTCCATATATGGTGGCCGGCCGGCCGGCCACCGCCCGGGTCATGAAAATCGATATGACCCCCGAATAGGGGGAAGACGGGTCCTGGCGCGGACCGAAAACGTTGAAAAAGCGTAGGCTGACCGTGTGGATCCCATATAGCTGAAAGTAAACGCGGGCGTAATACTCGCCGCTGATCTTCTGAACGGCATACGGGCTCAGGGGACGGGGCGGCAGGTCTTCGGTTTTCGGAAGCTGCGGGTCATCGCCGTACACCGCCGACGAGCTGGCAAAAACGATGGATCCGACACCATTTTGGCGGGCGGCCTCGAAAATTTGCACGGTTCCAAGGTCGTTCACCCGTGCCGATGCAACCGGATTTTCCACCGTTTGCGGCACCGACACGACTGCGGCCAGGTGAAAGACGGCTTCACAGCCCCGCATTGCCTCTTCCACGGCTTCGGGGTCACAGATGTCGCCCTGACGGAAATCGATGGCGTCCGCCACAGCGCCAAGGTTGGCCAAGCTGCCGGAGGAAAGATTGTCCAAGACGGTGACCCGGCATCCTGCAGCTGCCAGGGCTTCGGTCAGGTGCGATCCGATAAACCCGGCCCCCCCGGTCACCAGCGCTTTTTTAAAGGATAAAGCCATACCGTCCTCTCTGACCATCTCGGCCGATTCTCAAAGCGGCCGCGCTTATCCGTCACAGACACCTGTTTGCTGAAACCGGATTCAGAATAGATGCCTTTTATAAAAAAAACAACCTGACCGAATCGGGCCGACAACCGGCTGGTTCATCCGGCCACCTGCAGCCAGAAAATGAAGGTGATGGCCGACAGCAGCGTGCTGCCGGAAATCGCCGCCACGGCCATGTCGGTATCCCCGCTCATCTCCCGTGCCATTACATATGCAACCGTTGCCGTCGGCGAGGCCAGCAGGATCAGCGCCGGCAGGAAATCCGCAGCCGCAATGCCCAGCAGGTGAAAGGTGGACAAACCGACCGCCGGCAGCAACAGCAGTTTCAGCACGGAAATGGAGATCACCGATTTGGTGCTGGACTTCAACAACTTCAGCGACAGAGACGCGCCGATGATCAAAAGCGCCGTGGGCAGTGCCATGGAACTGAGAATCTTCAGGCTGCGTTCGACGATCACCGGAACCGGAATGTCGAAAAGCGAAAAAAGGATTCCCAGGATGGCGGCCAGGATGACGGGATTGCCGGCCACTTTCCAGACAATCTGCCACCACCGGTGATTCTTGGCCGTGGTGCCGCCGTACATCTGCAATATGGTGATCGACAGAAGGTTTTGCAGGATCATCAAGAATCCGGCGATGATGCTGGCCCGAATGAAACCTTCGTTTCCCAGGTAGTAAAACGCCACCGCCAGCCCCACGTATCCAAGATTGCCGTGAATGCTGCCCTGGACAAAGGTCGCCAGAGCTCCCTGCCGGTACCGTCCGGCAACGGCCCACAGCCAGGCAACGATGAATATCGATATCACCGCCGCAAGGGTCAGTGCCAGGGTGGCGAAATTGAACTGGGTCCGGAGCGAAGCCTTGGAGATGGCGCTGAATACCAGTGCAGGAATGGCCAAGTAATAGACCAGGC
Source organism: Deltaproteobacteria bacterium SG8_13 (assembly GCA_001303025.1). Lineage (GTDB taxonomy): Bacteria > Desulfobacterota > Desulfobacteria > Desulfobacterales > SG8-13 > SG8-13. The sequence goes on along the minus strand of LJNK01000007.1, from coordinate 75,928 downwards.
GGTTGGCCGGTACCAGAAATTCCGGTGGGATATATCCTTTGCGCCTGGCAAAGAGCCCCAGAAGGATGATTGCAAAGATGGGGATGATCGTGTTGAAGATCTGCATGGACCTGGCTTGACGCTACCCCCTTGCCTATAATCACGGGCGATCCGAACCGCCCGTCCGGCGGCTTGACAACCCCGGGTCCCAGGCGATACTTTCAACCGCTATTCACAGCGGTTTTTCGGCTGCCGAGCGTATCACCTGACGGCGTCGGATTCAACCGCCAAGTTCGAGGAGCACCGCTGATGTCGATCCTATTCGAACCGATAACGATTGGAAGCCTGATCCTGCCGAACCGCTTTGTGCGCAGCGCCACCTGGGAGGGGATGGCCGGCGATGACGGTCGCTGCACCGACCGGCTGATCGAATTGACGGTCAAACTGGTCGAGGGAGGGATCGGTCTGATCATCACCAGCCATTCCTATGTCCACCGCCGGGGCCAGGCGGGCCCCTGGCAGCTGGGGATCTACGGCGACTCCCTGATCCCCGGGCTGACCCGCATGACCCGGGCTGTCCACGAGCGATCGGGCAAAATCGTCGCCCAGCTCGCCCACGCCGGCCTTTACGCCGATACACAGCTAACCGGCCGGTCTCCGCTGGCACCGTCGGCCGTGAGCGATGCAGGGGAGACGGTGCCGGAGGAAATGCGCGCCGCGGATATTCAACAGCTGGTCGCTGCCTTTGCCGCCGCCGCCGCGCGGGCAAAAACCGCCGGATTCGACGGGGTGCAGATCCACGCCGCCCACGGATATCTGCTCAGCCAGTTTCTGTCGCCGCGGTTTAACCGCCGTTCCGACGCTTACGGCGGGAACGTCATAAACCGGGCCCGGATCGTGTTGGAAGTGCTGGCAGCTGTCCGCCAGCAGGTGGGACCCGACTATCCCGTGCTGATCAAAATGAACACCGGCGACTACCTGGAAGGCGGACTCGAACTGACGGATGCGCTGGAGGTCGGTGTACTGCTGGAGACCGCCGGCATCGACGCCATCGAGCTGAGCGGCGGCACCGGCGCTTCGGGCAAACTGCGGCCGGTGCGCGCCGGGATCCACCGCGAAGAGCAGGAAGCCTATTTCGAAGCTGCAGCCAGAGAATTCCGCAAGCGGGTCCGCGTGCCATTGCTGCTGGTGGGCGGTGTCCGCAGCTTTTCGGTTGCCGATCGCATCGTTTCACAAAACATTGCCGACTGCATATCCATGAGCCGCCCCTTTATCCGGGAGCCCGATCTGGTCAATCGGTGGAAGTCGGGCGATCGCAGCCGGTCGACCTGTCTTTCGGACAACCGGTGCTTTGTTCCGATCCGCAACGGCGAAGGGGTCTACTGCGTCTCCGCAAAACGGCGCTGACCCACCGGCAGCGCCCCCCATTACCCCACTTCACAGATTCCTCCCTTCAAACACACAGACCGTAATCGGATAGATGTATTACAATTGTATTACATTTTTCAGATAATGTAATTCATAATTGACACAAATGCTAAATTTCTGTACCCTTATATAACACGATTGATTGACATATTTTTCGCTTTTCTGATGATCCCTAAATCGGAAGAATTACTGAAAAGGGGGGTAACCCATGTACAGCAAGAAGACGGTTCGACGCAACGCCATTGTCGATGCCAAAAATAACATCCCGGCCGCGACGGACCCGAATCCGTCCCAGTTCGAGCAGGAGCTGATGGCCATGGCCCGTCACAAGGCCCGCCAGATCACCTCCAAGTACGCGCCCAAATTGGAGAACCTCAACGGCAAGCACAAGCCACAGCTCAAGGAATACGAGCGGATTTCCAAGGACTATGACAAGCACGCGGCCAAAATCGAACGGAGCGAGCCGAGTGTGGAATTGTCCCGGGGCAAGTATTACGTGCTGATGTTTCTTTTCGTTCTGGGGGAAATCCCGATGAACTCCCTGGCGTTTGCCGTATTCGGCGAAAGCCAGCTCTTTACCTGGATCATGGCCATCGGCGTGGCCGTGGCCATTCCCTGGATCGCCCATGCCGTGGGCATTTTGCTCAAGCGCGGTTCCGATCCGTGGTGGAAAAGCGGCATTGGAGTGGCAGCCCTGCTGCTGCTGACCGTGGGCGGCCTGCTTGCCATCGGCTACGTGCGCGTCCAGTACCTGGGCGATCTTTCGGATGCAGGCGCCACTGCCGGTTTCAGCAACAGCAAGTTCATCGGCGCGGCTTTTGTCGGCCTGAACCTGGTCATTCTGGCCGCCGCGACCCTGTGCTCCTTCTTTGCCCACGACAAGGACCCGCTGCTGGAGCACTTGCACCGCAAGACCAACAAGCTCAACAAGTCGATGCGCAAAATCGAGGCCAAGCACAACGAGATCCTGACCCAGCAGCAGCAGAAGATCAACCGGCTCCATCAGCACACACAGGAGATGGTCTACTACTACCGAAAGATCAACCTGCGGGAGCGTCCGGATCACTTGAAACCCCAGTCCTTCGAAAACAAGCACGACATCGACGTAGACATTCAGAAACAGGATAACGAACGTGAAAAGCTGACCTCGACCCTGCGCCTGCAGAAAGCCGCCGGTTGATCGAACGTCAGGCCTTTTCGCAGGAGGAATAGTCAAATGAAGAGGTGGACAGCAATTTCTCTGGGGCTCTTATTCGCATGCGCCCTGCTTTTTTCGGGTCCTTTCCGTCCCGTCGCGCACGCCTTCAAGCTGCTCGGCAATGGGGACAAAAGCCCGCGGGTGATCGTCGTTCTGGTGGACATGTCCGGCAGCACCAACAAAGCCCGGCGAACCGTCTACAACGAAGCGTTCGACAAGATCTACGAAAACCTGCAGCAGGGCGACCGCTTGGTCATTGGAACCATCACCAGCAACTCCTACATCGATTTCAAGCCGGTGGTGGATGCGGAAATTCCCAAACAGAGCATCTGGGTCAACCGTATCCAGTATGAACAGAATGTGGCAAAAACCCGAAAAGAGATCCGCAAGGAGGTGGATGGTCTGCTTTCCCAACGGAAAGGGACCCAGTACACGGAGATCCTCAACTCCCTGAACATTGCAGACACGATATTTCATAGCGAAAAGCGCAGGAAAATCCTTGTGATTCTTTCGGACATGATGCAGGACTCAAAAGAATACCGGTTCGAACGGGTCAGGATCACCGAAAGCTTCACCCGAGAGTTGATCCGCCAACGGAAACGCCAGAACCTGGTCCCGAACCTTGCTGAAGTGAAGATCTATGTGGCCGGGGCCAGCGCAGCTAATTCGAAAAAGTTTCGATCGATCGAAAGGTTCTGGGCGCATTATTTTGACGCCAGCGGGGCGGATTATTCCACCCACCGCTATGGCCACTCCCTTCTTGAATTCGAGAAGGAAACCTAGCGCGATTGCCGACTCGCAGCTGCTGCTGTTGGACCGCTCGTTTTCCGTGTCTCACCTACACAGGAGTCGAATTCCCGAGCACCATGGGCAATTCGACTTTTTGTTTTAGATTCGTTGCCCGATTCGCTCAACAGTGTTTAACGCCGTGATTTAGTGTTTACATTCAGAATGCCTGAAATGAATGTGACGGTTTAGCGGAAACGTTCGAGAAAATGGCTGTAATCGAATCGATGCTGAGCATAACCACCCACCCGGGTCTTTCCCTGCTGATCTGGTGCGCTGTCCTTCTGCTGGCGCTCTATCTAGGGCGAAACTATGCGCACCAGTTCATCCGCTCGATCTGCCGCGGCATCTACAGCGCCATGCGCCTGGCTGCCAGCGAGGTGGGAAGGGCCGAAAAGCGCCTCGCAAAGCGAAACCGGGAAGTGCTGATCGCCCGGGGGATGGAGGGCATCGAGCGCAGGGTGGATCGCGAACTCTCTCAGATGAACACGGCGGTGGTTAAAAATGCCAGAAGCTATGCTGCACTGCACCACCGGATTTCCGAATCGATCGCCCATATCGACGATGACCACCGCAACAGCATGGACGTGCCGCCATCGCTGCCCAACTGGAAACCCGTCATCGAGGCCATCGCAAAAATCGAACACCCGGGCGATGCCCAGGTGACCGAAATGCTGACCGAGATTCATCGACTGCTGCAGCAGCAGCATGTTGCCGCAATGAATCAACACCGCAACGCCACCAGGGTTCGCCACAGCCTTCTCGACAGGATGCTGCCGCTATGGACGCGGACCGAAAAGGCATTGCGCAGCGTCGAACAATCGATGGCTTCTTTGGCCGGCCGGGCCGAAAAAATCGATACAACCATACAGAACTACCGGCAGATGCAGGCCGATACCGACAGTGCCGTCAGGGTCTTTTCATCGTCGGCGCTGACCGAGTTCGTCACCTCGGCACTGTTTCTGGCGGTTGCCGCCGGCGGCGCGCTGATCAACTTTGACCTGATTGCCCTGCCGCTGGCTGAAATTACCGGCAGCGGCACAACCATCGGCCCTTACAAAACGGCAAAGGTCGTTGCCGGCGTCATGACGGCAGCCCAGCTGAGCCTGGGTCTGCTGCTGATGGAATCGCTGCGGATCACACGGCTTTTTCTCGTTATCGGCAGGCTGGAAAAGCATCTGCTCACGCGGATTACCTGGATCGCGCTGACACTGCTGGTGGTTTTGGCCGGTGTAGAATCGACCCTGGCACTGCTGCGGGAAAATATGCTGGCGGACCTGGCAGCACTCAAACAGGCCCTGGCCGGTGCACAGCCGTCTGTTGTCCCCAGAAGCGCAGTGCCGGTGGCGGCCCAGATGGCAATGGGCTTCATCCTGCCCTTCTGGATCGCCCTGGGCGCTATTCCACTTGCCGCTTTCCTGTCTTCTGCCAGAATGATTGCCGGCAGTCTGGGGCAGGCATTTTTGCGGCTGCTGGCTTTCAGCCTCCGCCTGCTCGGCCAAACGAGCACTTCCGCAGGGCGGGTTCTTACCGCCACCTACGATCTGATCATTTTTCCGACACTCTGGCTGGAGAGCACTATCGGCCATATGCCCCGAAAATCGAAGCAGTCCGAAAAACCGGAGGGCCGAACCGGCTTTCAGAAGCGTTCGAAAAAAAGCAGCGAAAACGAAGAACAACCCGGACAGCTGAAGGAAAGCAGCTGATGAAAGCCTTTTTCGCACTCGGTCTTGCCGCCGGGTTGCTGGCCGCCGGCTGCTGGTCCGGTGAAAACCGCTCCGTCGGGGTCTATGTCCTGCTCAACGTTGCCGAGAACCACTCCCGGAATCTCTCTCAGGATATCGACACCGCCCGACAAGCCGTCGACTTTTTGTTGCAAACGCTGGCGCCCGCCGACACCCTGGCGGTTGCCAGCATCGCAACGGTCGGCTTCAGCGAATCGGACATTATCGCCACAACAACTTTCGGCCGGCGGCCTTCGGTTGTCAACGATCAGAAACGCTCCTTCCGATTCCGCTTCGACCGCTTTGCCCAACGTGCTGTCGGCAGCCCGTATTCAGATCTCTCCGGTGGTTTGCTCCAGGCGATCGAATCCCTGAATCGATCCGGTACTGATCACAAAACCATCCTGATTCTCTCGGATCTGAAAGAAAAGCCGACGACCGACCCGGCACGCGACCTGCCCATTCAAATGACCGGCTTCAATGTGGTTACCCTGAAGGTGCCCGGATTTCAGCCGGACGCCCGCTACATGAAGCTCTATCGGCGCCGGTTGGAGAACCTGCGCAGGAAGGTGGAGAGCGGAAATGCCCGCTTTATGATCATCGACGACCTGCAGCAACTGACGGATGTGTTGACCGCGGATTCGAGGGCCGAAGGAACCTGACCGTAACTGACGGCCGACCCGCCCATGGAAAAGAGACCGGCTGCCGTCAGCGGTCAATCCGGGATGCTTCGTCCCGTTTTGCGCAGACCCTCCCGTACAGACTTCCAACCAGCTTCCTCATATACCCGGTTCCTGGACTCTGTAACCGGGTCGCCCAGGAAGATTGCCGCACGATTTGTGTCGCTATGGCGGCTCAACGGCCGGAATTTACTTGACGATGCCCCAATGTAGCTGTAATGTAGCTTATTGATCGTTACCGATGCAACCTTTCTTGGGAAACTGCACCTGATGGATTTTGTCGATCGAATCGCAAGTTACGCACCGGTGCCGGCCGGTGGAGCCGCGGTGGCCAACTGTTTCTGCCTGGCCGTGGCACTGGTCTACAAGGTGGTCATTTTTGAATCCGAACGCACTGTCCAGGCCAGTCCCGTCGGCAGCAACCTGATGATGTTGAAAAAGGAACTCGAAATACTGCTGCGGGATGCGGAAAAACTGGTGGATGAAGATTCGGAGGCGTACCTGAATTTCAGCCGATCACGGCGAATGGGCGACACCGCCCAGATGAACCAGCACTTCAACGACATCATCGATGTGAGCATGAAGATCATGGAGAAATCGGATGTCGCCTACGAATGGATCCGGCAACTGCACCGGGTTGCGCCGCAGCAGATGAACACCCACCTGCTGGTGGCCAGCGAGCTGCTGATGGGCGCCATCAACGGTACGGTTCATATCGTCCGGGACAACCTCGATTCGATCCGGGTCTACGAAAAAAGGGACAATTATCTGAAAAGAATCAGCGAACTTCACGCATCCTACATCCAGCGGCATCGTGAAATCCTGGATATCCTATCCGGCGCACCCGAAGAGCCGGCGCCGAATGTTCACCGGATGCAACCCAGCCGTAAAGAATGATCAAGGACACCGCAGATAAAGGTTGTTATGGCGCAGAATGAAAACCAAATCGATAACAAGGAAGCCGTTGCCGAACAAGCCAGCCAGAAGGTCAAATTCGAAATTTACGGCGAAGAAATGATCGAAAAACGGGTCAAATCGAGCGGCAACAGTGGACGGGTGTACCTGCCGCCGAATTGGGTCGGCCATCATGTGAAGATCATTCGCATCGACTAACGCCGGCAGGGCTTTCGTTCGATGATCAGGGATTCCTTTTCAACTGTAACCGGGAGATTGTGTCCGTGGAAAATGTCGTCATTCGCAGACTGAAAACAGCGGATGCGGATGAAATCAGCCGCATTTATTCCGCCATTACCCAAAAGCCGGTCCGGGCCGATTTCAAGCAACTCGTCGAAGAGCATGCCACCCAGCAGCAGGATGCCTGCTTTGTGGCCGAGCTGGATGGCACCGTAGTCGGCTTTATGATCAGCTATATCCTGACGCTGGGTTTCGGCATCGAAAAAAGCGCCTGGATTGCCACGCTGGGAATCAACCCCACATATATGGGACAGGGTATCGGAGCCGGCCTGGCCCAAAAGGTGTTTGAATTCTACCGCCAAGAAGGGGTCCACAACGTCTACACGTCGGTGCGCTGGGACTCCACCGACCTGCTCTCTTTTTTCAAGACCCTCGGTTTTGACCGCAGCAATTTCATCAACCTGCGCAAGGTACTGGAATAACTGCCCCCCCTGTGCGCGGTTTGTTTTGTTCTGTCCTTGCCCTTGATGCACCGGCTGTAGCCGATCAATGCCGCCCCCGCGGCACCGGCGATCTGGGTGTCCCAGCCGGTCTGCATCCGCTCCACACCGATCATCGGCATCAACCGGTCCATGATCCCGCGGTTTTTGGCCATTCCGCCGGTGACGGCGAACCCCGCCTCTACACCGACTCGATCGACCAGCGCGTAAATGCGTTCGGCCATCGCCCTGCAGTAGGCCGCCAGCACTTCTTCCGTGCTCCAGCCCTTGCGCAGCAAACCGGCAGCTTCTGATTTGGCATAGACCACGCAGGTGCTGGATACCGCCTTGGGTTCATCGCCCCGGTACGCAAACGACTTATCTCCCACCTCGGTAATCGGCACGCCCAGCAGATCGGCAAACACCTCCATCCCGCGGCCGGTGCCGGCGGCGCATTTGTCGTTCATCAGAAAGTCGGTCACGTTGCCCCTTTCATCGCAGCGGATCACCTTGATGTCCTGCCCGCCGACGTCGAGCACCGTGCGGACCGCCGACCCGTATATGAAATTGGCGCCGCGGGCATGACAGGTAATCTCGGTGATCGACCGGTTAGCAAACGGCACGTTCACCCGACCGTAACCGGTTCCGATACAGTAGTCCATTCGACCTTCGGGCAGGCCGTCGACCGCTTGCAGGGCGAACGTGTAGGCGCTGCGCGCACTGTCGGGGCTGCTGAATCCCGTACGCATGTTTCCGTAGGCAAGTATCCGGCCATCGGCGACGATCACCGCCTGGGAGCTGACAGCTCCCACGTCGATGCCCACGGTGATAAAACCGGCATCCCGCCAGTTGATATCCGGATCGACCCAGTTCGACTCGGTCCACCGCCAGAATTCCGGTTTGATTTCTTCCGGCACTCATACCTCCTGCATCAGCGCAGCGCCGATCAGCGAGCCGGTTTCGGTTCAGGCTTTTTCAGCGGCCACCATCGCTGCTCCCACGGCAGCGCCGAATTCGGGCTTGTCCGGAACATAAAGATGGTCCGCTTGCAGCTGACGCCGCATCGCCGTGACAAAGCCGCAATTGCGCCCCACCCCGCCGATCAGCACCACATCGCCGGTACTCCCGATGCGCCGGATCAACGACACAACGCGGCCGGCAATGGCATCGTGAATCGCCCGGCTGATGTCCGGTTTGTCGGCCTGGGCATGGATCAGGCCCACCACCTCGGATTCGGCGAAGATAACGCACTGGGCATTGAGAGGGATCTGCCTGTTGGATTGAAGGCACAGCGGACCCATTTCTTCCAGGGTCACTTCCAGGGCGCGGGCCATGGCCTCGATAAACGCACCGGCTCCGGCCGCGCATTTATCGTTGACGGCAAAGTCGACCGGCTCGCCCTTTTCATCGATACGGGCAGCCCGCCCTTCCTCCGCTCCCACGTCTGCCACCGTCCGGGAGCCAGGGTAAAAAAATCGAGCCGCTTTGGCCATGGCCCGGATATCGCTAACCGATTTGCCTGAGATCTTCGCCGCATCTTTACCCGATCCGGTCGCGGCCACCAGGTAAACGGCATCCCGGTAGATGCCGGCGGCCTGGAGGGCCCCGCCCAGGGAGTCATGGGCCGCTTTGGCCGGATCGAATCCGGTCGGCACGGATTCCGCTGCCAGGATGGCCCCGTCTCGCACAATGACGGTCTTGGTGTTTTTCGCTCCGCAGTCGATTCCTGCAGTGATCATTTAAACCCCTCATGTCAAACAAAGGGTGCCAGAAACGCCTGGGCAGGATGATCCAACCGGTGGTTCTAAATCCGGATTTGGTCAGCGACGGGAAAACAGCAGGTAGAACATCCACATGACGGCCGCGAAGGTGATGATCAAACCCGTGTAGTCGGGCAGGGCGATCCCGAATACCGGACCGTTTTCCCGGAAATAGAGCCAGGCGCCCAGCGCCGCAGCCGCCGCGGCCAGCCCGATCTTCAGTACAAAGTCGCCACGGGCCATCGCCGCTGTTCACCTCGCTGCTTCGATTTCCGCATTGGTTCGCTCGAGCGCTTCCAGCATGTCCGCCGCTTTCAACAGGGGCCGGCCGATCACCAGAAAATCGGCACCGTCGCGCATCGCATCGGCCGGTGTGGCGGTGCGGGTCTGATCGTCACCGGCCGTATACCACGACGGCCGCACCCCGGGGCAGATCTTCTTGATCTGCACCGGTCCGATCTGCTTCAGCTCCTTGGGGGAGCAAACCAGATACTCGTATCGGTCCTGGGCCTGGCGGGCCATCTGCTCCACCATTTCAGAGATGGTCCGCCCCCGGTAAAACCGCCGGAAATCCCTCTCGGCGGTGGAAGTCAGTATGGTCACGCCGGCTATATGATCGGCTGGCATCCCGGCTGCACGCGGATCGTAGCCGGCGGTGCAGTGCACGGTGGTGATGTCGGCACCGGCGGTAATGTGCAGGATCAAGGATTCGGTCATGGCGCTGGGGATGTCGTAGAGTTTGAAGTCGAGCATGACCTTCCCGTACTGCCTGACTTCCGCCACCGCCCCCAACCCGCGCTCCAGGATGCTGCGCCGGAGCTTGTAGCCCCACACCAGCCCCCGGGTGCGCTGCATAATGCGGCGGGCGTCTTCCCAGGGCGTGTTATCCAGCGGTAGTATAATGCGGCTGCTCATTGCCAGAACTCTTTTCTTCGCACGTGTATATCACTGCGCGCAGATCCCGTCATGCGCTGAAGACCCTATCGTTCGCCGTACTGCTGGGCCATCCACTGCCGGTACTGCCCGCTTTGTACCCTTTTCACCCAGTCGCTGTTGCGCAGGTACCAGTCGATGGTCTTCTCCAGTCCGGTGTCAAAGGACTCCTGCGGCCGCCAGTTCAGCTCCCTCTCGATTTTGGTGCAGTCGATGGCATAGCGGCGATCGTGGCCGGGTCGATCCTTGACAAAGCTGATCAACTTCCGGCGTGACCCGATCTTTTTGTCCGGCACCCTGCGCTCCAGGATGTCGCACATTTTCTCCACCACATCGATGTTCTGCATCTCGCAGCGCCCGCCCACGTTGTAGGTCTCCCCGAATTTTCCCGCGGTCATGATCCGCCAGATCGCCCGGCAGTGATCCTCCACATACAGCCAGTCCCTCACGTTTTTGCCGTCGCCGTACACCGGCAGGGGTTCGCCGGACAGCGCGTTGAGGATCATCAGCGGAATCAGCTTTTCGGGAAACTGGTATGGCCCGTAGTTGTTGGAGCAGTTGGAAAGGGTCATCGGCAGGTCGTAGGTGCGCCGGTAGGCGCGGACCAGGTGGTCGGATCCGGCTTTGGAGGCCGAGTAGGGGCTGCTGGGATCATAAGGGGTTGTTTCGGTAAAAAACCCCTGCTCCCCCAAAGAGCCGAACACCTCGTCGGTGCTGATGTGGTGAAACCACTTGATCCGCTTTTGGTATTTACGGGCCAGCTCCAGCAGGTTGAACGTGCCGAGGAGATTGGTCTGCACAAATGCGTCCGGGGCGACGATGGAGCGATCCACGTGCGACTCGGCCGCAAAATGACATACCGCATCGATGGCAAAGTCGTCGAAAGCCTTCTCCAGGGCCGAGACATCGCAGATGTCGGCGTGCACGAAACGGTAGCGATCCGGATGCCGGGCCTCGATGTCCGACAGGTTGTCCGGGTTTCCGGCATAGGTCAACTTGTCGACGTTGACGATGCGACCGGTGAATGCCGGCTTGTCTCCGGATTCGCCCGGCGATAGCAGGTATCGGATAAAATTGGTGCCGATAAACCCGCATCCGCCTGTAATCAATAAGTTTTTCATCAGTGTTCCAGTATCGCCCGACATCAGGTCATCCGTTTTCTATTTGTTTTGACGTTCCTTTCTTGATTTCGATGCCGTCGATCCGCGAGTGGATGGCGCTGCGGTGAACCGCACCGAACAGTCGGCTGTCGTTGGATTGCCGGAGGTGGTCGCAGGGCGCAGTGTTTTCCATCCAGTCATTCTCATCGAAATCCTTCGAAACCGCAGTGAAAGGTGATAAACACTTTTCCACAGATCCTTGTTTTTGTAAACCCGATATACCAAATGATTCGCCGGCGGTCGGGTATGCGACGCTGTCGGTTTTCACAGCCAGAGAAGCACTGCGATTTGGCTCGCACCTCTTTGCGGCGTGTGATCGGAACTTTGGGATTGAAATGAATTCACATATGATGCTAATAATTGGGGTTTGGGTATCGCGTATATTTCACCCTTGCCCGGGATGGCGCCGCAGAATGCAGGCGCCGGCCCCGCAGGCTACCGAGAGAAGAAAGAAGCCACCGTCAGTGAAAAAACGGGCGCAGCTCAAGACTTCCCAAAAGGAAATGCTCCGGCAACTGCCCGGGGTCGACCACCTGCTGGAGCTGGCCGACCGGGATGTGTTGCTCAACACCGTCCCCCGTTCGGTTCTCACCCGCTCCATCCGAACTGTGCTGGAGAATCTTCGCAAAGCAATCGTCGACACCGGCGCTGAGATCGACGCAACGCTTTTGACCGACACCGCCGTCCTGGAAAAAGTGCAGGAAGCCGCCGGTCGCGCCATGGCACCGAATCTGCAGCCGCTGGTCAACGCAACCGGGATCGTGATCCACACCAACCTGGGCCGCTCCCTGCTGGCAGCCGAGGCGGTCGAGAACCTGGTGCGCATCGCCGGCCGGTACTCCAACCTGGAGTTCGACCTGGATAAGGGAAAGCGCGGATCGCGCTACAGCATCGTGGAGGAGCTCATCTGCGAAATCACCGGAGCCGAGGCGGCCATCGCGGTCAACAACAACGCCGGTGCCGTCCTGCTGGCCTTAAACACCCTGGCCCGGGGCAAAAAGGTGATCGTCTCCCGGGGGGAGCTGGTGGAAATCGGCGGATCGTTTCGCATACCGGACGTCATGGCCCAAAGCGGCGGGATCATGGTGGAGGTCGGCACCACCAACCGGACCCATCTCAAAGATTATGAAAATGCCGTGGATGAACAGACCGCGCTGCTGCTCAAGGTGCACAAGAGCAACTACTCCATTGTGGGATTTACCCGCGAGGTAACCTTACAGGAACTGGTGGCCCTGGGCGCCATACGCGGCATACCGGTAATGGAAGATCTGGGCAGCGGCACGTTCATCGATTTTTCCCGCTACGGGCTGGCCAAGGAACCGACCGTTCAGGATTCTCTGGCATCGGGCCTCGATGTGGTCACCTTCAGCGGCGACAAACTGCTGGGCGGCACCCAGGCCGGTTTCATCTTAGGCAAACCGGAGATCATGGACCGGATCAAGCAAAACCCCATCACCCGGGCGCTGCGGATCGACAAGCTGACCCTGGCGGCCCTGGAAACAACCCTGCGGCTCTACCGCGACGAGAAACGAGCCGTGGCGGCTATCCCGACGCTGCGGATGATCACCGAACCGGTGCAAGCAATTGAAAAAAAGGCCCTGCGGCTGAAAGCCATGCTGGAAAAAATCGATACCGATCGCATGCAGATCGACCTGGTCCGGCAGACATCCAAGGCCGGCGGTGGTTCGCTGCCCCTGCTGGAGCTTCCCAGCCGCGGTCTGGCCATCACCATCACAGGGATGTCGGCCAACCGGATCGAGTCCTTCCTGCGCCGCTACACCCCGCCGATCATCGCCCGCATCAAAGAAGACCGAATCATCGTCGACCCGCGCACGATTCAGGAAGACGAACTGGCCATCATCGAGGAGGCATTTCGACACCTGCTGAGCAAGGACAAACCATGACCAGACACCGGCTTGAACCAGGCGCAGACAAAAATCCCGAAGAACTGTTTTTGCGGTCGAGGGCCCGGCAGCAGGGCAAATCGGATCCACCGCGCACGCCGGATCGGCATGCCGGCCAAACAGTAGAAGAGCTGCATGCCGACCGGCCGCAGGGCAAAGCCTTTGTCCGCCAGGCCATGGAAACGCTGCAAAGATGCACCCGATTCGCCGCGCTGGTAATCGCCGTCGATTCCGAGGCCGCGTCGGAAGAAACCGACGCAACCGGCAATGGCGCGGCCTGCCGCCTGCAAGTCTCCAACACCCTGGAAGAATTGAGCCCGCAGCTGCCCCTGTTGTGGGGGGCGCTCGAGAACCTGCAGCTGGGGTGTTTTCTGCCGGACGCGGAAGCCGCTGCCGGTCGTCGCCTGGCCCGGCAGATCAAGCAGTCGCTGGCAGATCGCTGCGAACAAACCGTGACCATCGGCATCGCCGACTTTCCGTGTCTCGACTTTCGTAAAGACCAGATCCTGGACAACGCTTTCAAGGCCCTCGAACATGCCCGATTTTTCGGCCCCGACAGCCTGGTGGTCTTCGACGCCATCAGTTTGAACATCAGCGCCGACCGGCTATACGACGCCGGTGACATCAACGAGGCGGTGGAAGAGTTCAAACGGGCGCTCGCCCTCGATCCCGATGATGCCAACATCCACAACAGCCTGGGGGTGTGTTACGGCGTGAGCGGTGACCTGGCGCAGGCCCTGGCCGAGTTTACCACTGCCATCGATCTCGATCCGAGCGAACCGCTGTCACTTTACAATGCCGGACTGGTCAGCAAATTGGCGGGCAACCGCAAAGACGCCCTGGAATACTTCCTGCGGGCCGACAGCCAGCCCGGGGAGCAATTTGAAATCGCCCTGCAGATCGGCCGTCTCTACCTCGACATGGACATTCCCGAAAACGCCAGGCCGCACCTGGAGCGCGCGGTGCAGGCCTGCCCGGACTCGGCCCCTGCCCTGGCTGCGCTGGGCGATTGTTACAGCGCGCTGGATCTGCCGGATGATGCGATCAGCGCCTATAAAAAGGCCCTGCGAAGAAACGCCAATGACGCCGCTTCTCTGTCCGGGCTGGGGTGGCTCTACCACGGGCTGGAGAAAAACCGTGAAATCGCCTTGCTCTTCTGCCGGCAGAGTGTCGCCATCGATCCGACCAACGGGCTGTATCGCCGCCGTCTCGGCGATATGCTGCTGCGGACGGGCAACCTGACCGAAGCGTTGGACCAGTATCAGAGCGCCACGGAATTGGGCCATGACGCCACCGAGGCGATCGCCGAAGTTCAGGACCGGCTCTCCGGCAAATCATGACCGCCTGAAAAATCCCATCGGCCGAGGAGAAGTCAATGGACGCCATCATCGAACAGATCCTTGAAGACAGCATCGCAGTGAAGAAAAAAGCCATTGGCCTGCAGAAAGACGTCATTGCCGGTGCAGCCGCCAGGCTGGCCGATTGTGTGGCTGCCGGCCACAAGATCCTTCTTTTCGGCAACGGCGGCAGCGCGGCCGACTGCCAGCACATTGCCGCCGAGTTCGTGAATCGCTTTCGAATCGAGCGCCGTCCCCTGGGGGCTATCGCCCTGACCACCGACACCTCGACGCTCACCAGTATCGGAAACGATTATCATTTCGACGAGGTGTTCGAAAGGCAGGTCCGGGCGCTGGGCCGCGATGGCGACCTGGCCTGGGGAATCAGCACCAGCGGCAACTCCCCCAACGTTCTGAAAGCCGTGGAGGCGGCAAAGCAGATCGGGTTGTACACACTGGGGATGACCGGTGCCGGCGGGAAACTGGCCGATGTCGCCGACCTGGTGCTGCGCGTCGAATCGGATTCCACCGCCCGGGTGCAGGAAACTCACATTACCATCGCGCACATCCTCTGCGAGCTGGTCGATCGGATCCTGTTCCCGCAGGCGTTTGAAGAATAAAAGCAGACCTTGCTTTTTAAAGAATAGATGAATAGGTTCAATTGTTTTAACCGAATTTCGTAAGGAGTTGCCCGAATGCCCATCTACGAATATCACTGTGAAAAGTGCAACAAGGATTTCGAATGTCTGGTCTTCGGCAGTGAGAGCCCGGACTGCCCTTCCTGCAGCAGCACCGACGTTTGCCGGTTGATGTCTACCTGTGGATTTATCAGCAAGGGCAGCGGCGGGCAGACCGTTTCCAAGTCGGCCGGCACGGCCTGCACCGGCTGCAAGGCAACCAGCTGCAACAGTTGCGGGCACTGACCATGAAGCGAACCGTGAGAATCGGAACCCGAGGGAGCCAGCTGGCCCTCTGGCAAAGCGAATGGGTGAAAGCGGCGATTGCCGCGCGGCACCCTTCCCTGGCCGTTGAACTGACCGTCATGAAGACCAGGGGCGACAAAATCCTCGACGTGCCCCTGGCCGACTTGGGCGGCAAGGGGCTGTTCGTGAAAGAAATCGAGGAGGCCCTTCTGGACGGCCGGGTGGACCTGGCGGTTCACAGCATGAAGGACATGCCCTCGGATCTGCCCGTCGGTCTGCGCATCGGCCCCGTGCCCGAACGCGAAAACCCGGCCGATGTGCTGATATCGCGCAACGATATGGCCTTCAACGCATTGCCCTCCGGTGCCCGGGTCGGCACCGGCAGCTTGCGACGGACCGCCCAACTGCATCACGCCCGGCCGGATCTTACCGTGGTGCCGCTGCGCGGTAATCTGGACACGCGGCTGAAAAAACTGGCGGCGGGAGTCGATAATCTGGACGCCGTGGTGCTGGCGGCCGCCGGTGTGCATCGCCTCGGCCTGCAAGACCGCATCACCGAACGCCTCGACCCGTCGGTAATGCTGCCGGCAGTCGGCCAGGGCGCGCTTTGCATCGAAATCCGCGACCAGGACACCGAAATCGGGGAGTTGCTGCATGCACTCGATCATACGCCTACCCGGCAGGCGGTGCTTGGTGAG
Organism: Deltaproteobacteria bacterium SG8_13; assembly: GCA_001303025.1. Taxonomy (GTDB): domain Bacteria; phylum Desulfobacterota; class Desulfobacteria; order Desulfobacterales; family SG8-13; genus SG8-13. Next base: position 59,805 of record LJNK01000007.1, on the reverse strand, counting down.
CGGGCCTTATTGCACCGCCTGGAGGGAAGCTGTCAGGTGCCGATAGCCGGTTTCGGGCAGGTGGACGGCGATCGGATGATCCTGGAAGGGCTGGTGGCAGACCTTACCGGCCGCCAGGTGGTCCGCGGCAGTCGCTCCGGACCGCCTGACAGTTGCGAGCAGATGGGAGTCGAGTTGGCCGAGGATCTGCTGTCCAGAGGGGCGGACAAGATTTTACAGGAATTGCAGCAGCAGCTCAAATAACAGCCAACGGCGCCAAAGGCTTACGGAAAATCAATAAGGATCTAGTCAGTGGGCAAACAACAAAACGGCATGGTCTACCTGGTGGGGGCGGGTCCCGGCGATCCCGGCCTGCTTACGGTCAAGGGGCTGGAATGTATCCGCAACGCCGATGTGATCATATACGATTATCTGGCAGCCCCGGCACTGCTGCAGCATGCCGGTGAAGATGCCGAACTGATCTACGTCGGGAAAAAGGGCGGCGACCACACCCTGTCGCAGGAAGGCATCAACGAGCTTATCGTCGAAAAGGCCCTGCAGCACCGGGTCGTCACCCGCCTGAAGGGCGGCGATCCGTTCATCTTCGGCCGCGGTGGCGAGGAAGCCGAGGTGCTCATCGACGCGGGCATTCCCTTTGAGATCGTGCCCGGCGTCACCTCGGCCATTGCGGCACCGGCCTATGCCGGCATACCCCTCACCCACCGACAGTATACCTCCACGGTGGCATTTGTCACCGGACACGAAGATCCGACCAAGGAAGATTCGAGCATTGACTGGAAATCACTGGCCTGCGGCATCGGCACCCTGGTCTTTTTGATGGGAGTGAAGAACCTTCCCAAGATCGTCGGAAAGCTGATCGACAACGGAAAATCCGCCGCCACGCCGGCGGCGGTGATCCGCTGGGGGACCACAGCGAGCCAGCAGACGGTGTCCGGCACACTGGAGGACATTGTCGAACGGGTGCGCGAGGCCGGCCTGAAAGCCCCGGCCATCGTCGTGGTGGGAGACGTGGTACAGCTGCGGGAGCGCATGCGGTGGTTCGAGAAACGGCCGCTGCTCGGAAAACGAATCGTCGTCACCCGGGCCAGGGCCCAGGCCAGCGATCTGATCCGCACCCTATCGGATCTCGGCGCGCAGTGTCTCGAATTTCCGACCATCCGGGTGCTGCCGCCCGATGACTGGCAGCCGCTGGATGAGGCTATCCAGCGGCTGGCTGAATACAGCTGGTTGATATTTACCAGTGTCAACGGCGTCAGGCAGTTCTTCGACCGCCTTTTTTTTCTGGGCAAGGACGTCCGCGCCCTGCACCACCTGAACACGGCGGCTATCGGCCCGGCCACCGCCGCCGAACTGCTTGCCCGCGGATTGAAAAGCGATATCGTTCCGGAAAACTACCGGGCGGAATCGGTGGTCGCAGCGTTCGAAGCGGTCCCTGTCGACGGCAGTCGCATCCTGCTGCCCCGTGCCGAAGAAGCTCGACCGGTATTGCCGGATGAATTGCGCAAAATGGGGGCCCGGGTCGACGAAATCACCGTTTACCATACCGTTCCGGTCACCGATCACTCCGCTGAGCTGGTCGACGCGCTGCGCAACGGGGAGGTCGACCTGGTTACCTTTACCAGCTCCTCCACCGTCCGAAACTTCAAATCGCTGCTGCCCGAGGCGCAGTTCGAGGAGCTGATGCGACCGGTCACGGTTGCCAGCATCGGCCCGATCACCTCGGACACGGCCCGCAAGCTCGGCTTTACCGTGCACATTTCCGCCGAAACCTACACCATCGACGGACTGGTGGAAGCGATTGCCCGACACTACGCCAGCGGATAGTCTGGCGCAGTTTCCTGCCCTTTTTTCGCGCTCGCAGCCGAAGCACGGCTTTTCCTGACCCGGGGCCGTATCTCCGAACGAGCCGCCCGGCGACCCAGCCGATGTTCACGGCGCCGGTGGGAGCCGGTGCAGCAACAATCGGGTTGACCTCTGCCCCTGTTCTGATATACCTGTATAGTCCGGGGGTTTTGATGGACGCTTACCTTGACAATCTTCCGACTTACGTCGATCGGATCCAGGCAATCAAAGAAACCATTCTGACGAACATCGTACTGATTGGACAGATCCCTGCCCCCACGTTCAAAGAAAAAAACCGGTCTGTCGCATTCCTGGATCGTCTGGCCGAATTCCAGGTGGATGAGTGCACCACCGATGGATACCGGAACCCCATCGGTGTCATTCGAGGCACCGACGACTCCAAACCACCCATTTTTGTGGTCGCGCACCTCGACACCTTCTTTCCGAAAGACGTAGACCACAACTTCAAGATCAAAAAGGATTCGATCACCGGTGCCGGCTTGACCGACAACTCCATCGGCGTGGGGGTGCTGGTCTCCTTGCCGGAGATTTTTCGACAACTCGATCTTCGTTTCGAATCGGACATCGTTCTCGCCGGTGTGATCCAGTCGATCGGAAAGGGCAATCTTCGCGGCGTGCGGCACCTGGTCAAAACCTGGCCGACCCCCATTCGCGGAGCGGTCTGCATCGAAGGGGTCGAGCTGGGAAGACTGAGCTACTACGCCGATGGGATGATCCGCTGCGAAGCGCAGTGCACCATCCCCGCCGCCAGTTCCATGGAGTACAAATTCCGGCCCAACGCCATTCTGGTGCTCAACGAAATCATCAATCAGATTCTCACGCTGCGCCTGCCGCAGCGACCGCGCTGCCGGGTCATCATCGGGCAGATATCCGGGGGCATCAAGCACGGGGTCATCCCGTTCGATGCCTCCCTGGGGTTGGAGATCCAGGGGGACTCCGACAGAATGGTAAAGGCCATCTTCAACGAAGTAAAGGATATCGTTGACGGTATTCGCCATGAATACGAGGTGGATCTCGACCTGAAGACCATCAGCAACCTGAACGCGGCCCGGCTGCGCTACAACCACCCGCTGGTGAAAAAAACCTTCGCAATCATGCAAAAACTGGATCTGCGGCCCGTCAGCGGGCACAGCGAATCCGAGCTCTCCATTTTTCTTTCCCGCAAGATCCCGGCCGTAACACTGGGTATCACCCGTGGGGTGAACTACCACCTGGCCAATGCAAGGCTGAAGATCCATCCGATGTTCACCGGAATCGCACAGATCGTCGGTGTCATCCAGGCGATCGACAGCGGAGTGTGTGATGAGTAGCAGCTGGCTGGAAAACAACACGTTTCACTTTGCCGATTTTGCAGACCTCGACCGCCTGGTCAGCGAAAAAGAGCGCCGGGAGCTGACCATATCCCTGTGCCTGCCCACGTTGAACGAAGAGAAAACCATCGCCAAAGAAATCATCATCATGAAATCGGAGCTTATGACCCGCTATCCGCTGTTGGATGAAATCGTCGTCATCGATTCGGGCTCCACAGACAACACCATGGAAATTGCCGCCAGCTTCGGAGCGGACGTGTACGAGGCAGATCAGATACTGCCGAGCCTGGAGAAGTTCAAGGGCAAGGGAGAAAACCTGTGGAAATCGCTTTTTGTCACGAAGGGCGACATCATCGTCTACCTGGATGCCGATATCAAAAACATCCACCATCGCTTTGCGTATGCGCTGGTGGGGCCGTTGCTGCTGCATGAGCACCTCAAGTATGCCAAGGCGTTTTACGACCGTCCGATTGCCATCGGGAAAAGCAAGGTTCGTCCCACCGGGGGCGGGCGTGTCACCGAACTGGTCATCCGGCCGATGTTCTCACTGTTTTTCCCGGAGCTGACCCAGATCTTTCAACCCCTGTCCGGCGAATACGCCGGGTACCGGGAAGTGTTCGAGAAGGTTCCTTTCCCCATCGGATACGGAGTGGAAACCAGCCTGATACTAGACATACACGAAAAATGGGGACTGGATGTCATCGCCCAGGTGGATCTTGAAAAACGGGTTCACAAAAACCAGAATATCAAGGCGCTCGGGAAAATGGCCTTTGTCATACTCGACACCTTCCTCAAGCGGATTGAAAATCTGGGCTTTATCGACCTGAAGAAAAAAATGTACAATGAAATGATTCAGTACAACCTGGTGAAAAACGAGTACAAAGCCGATATCCTGCAGATCGGCGGTATCGAGCGCCCGCCGATGATCGAAATCCCGGAATACCGGCATAAGTTCTCCATCACCGGGAAACCCCCGGGCAGGCAAAAGCAGGCAATGCCTGAAAGCAGCGATGCATAGCAAATGAATGAGCGGAAGAACACCAAACTGATCGACCGGCACGACCGCCGTTTGAATTATCTGCGAATCTCCGTAACGGATCGCTGCAACCTGCGATGCACGTACTGCGTGCCCCCCGACCGGATTCCCTGGCTGTCGCACGCCGAAATCCTCCGGTATGAAGAGATACTGCGCATCGTCCGGGTCGGTGTGGACCTGGGTATCACCAAGATCCGCGTAACCGGCGGAGAGCCCCTGGTGCGAAAAGGAGTGATCGAATTTCTGGAATCGCTTTCCGAAATCCCCGGCATATCCGAGCTCACTCTTACCACCAACGGGGTTTACCTCGAAGAGCATGCCGAACGGATTCGTGCGGCCGGCATACGCAGGCTGAACATCAGCCTCGATACATTGCGGCCCGAGAAGTTCGCCCGCATCACCGGCAGCGACGTCTACGATCGCGTGTGGCAGGGTATCGAATCTGCCGTGCAGCAAGGATTTGATCCGATCAAAATCAATGTGGTGGCCTTGAGGGGAATGAACGACGATGAACTGGTCGACTTTTCCCGGCTCACCCTCCGCTATCCCTACCACGTCCGGTTCATCGAACACATGCCCATCGGCAAATCGCGGGTAACGGCAACGCCCCCGTTGCTGGTTCCGGAAATAAAGGCGCGGATTCGGCCCCTGGGGGAATTGCTGCCTGTTGAAAAAAATGCCGACGACGGGCCGGCGGAGCGATTTCGATTCAAGGGCGCCCCGGGAGAGATCGGATTCATCAGTGCCTTGAGTCATCACTTCTGCAGCAGCTGCAACCGGCTGCGTTTGACTGCCAGCGGCCAGCTGCGCCCCTGCCTGCTGTCCGATCGCCAGCTTGACCTAAAGGCCCTGATGCGGGCCGGTTGCGACGACCGCCAACTGGCGCAAATATTTCAGCAGGCGGTTCGCAACAAACCTTCCGATCACAACCTGGCTGTTAACGATCCCACCGGTGTCAGCTGTCAGATGTCGTCTATCGGCGGCTGAAAATCAATTCGGCAGAAAAGCAGAAGCACCGCCGCTGGGCTTCCCGGCGGCGGCCGGCCGGGATTCAAATAAAATGCCCGGGCCATATCAGCGGGAGGCTACATCTGCTCACGCAACTGGAAGGTATGGCCCGGGCAATGTGCAATCAAATGAAAACAGGACTTCGCGCAGCCATCCGGCTGCATTCGAATGCCTGTATCAGGTTGGATGGATCAAATCAAGGAAGATTTTATGTGGCGGGTGATTTTTTTTTGCGGCGGCTGTCGACCCGCTTCAAACGGTTCCCTGCAGGAAAGTCGATTCCCGGATCATCGATACCACCCCTTGTTTTGCATGCATTCGTTGATCAAGATCTGCTCGTCGAAGGCGTCTTCACCGCCGGTGTATCCCCTGCGCCAGGAGCGCACGTCCCGCTGGCACTCGTTATAGTCGATTCTCATTTCCGACTGCGGTTTGTACTCGTGTTTCCACTTCAACCCCCCGCAACCGGCAGCAGCAAGCAGTGCGGCCAGGCACAAAAAAATCAGCGCCGCTTTTTTCATCTGGTTCCTCCTCCTATCAGCCGTTTGCGAGCCGGCCGGCCCGACCGCCCCCTGCGAAGCGATCGGCGATCGATGACAGCAATACAATATCGACTGGCAGTGAATCCGTCAAGCAGTTCCGGTTGACTTTTGATCGCCGCCACCGTATTTTTATCATCCGTGCACATTGACCATCCTGGTGGCCCGCTCCGGCAATCTTTCGTTCGGGCCGCAACAGCGCTGGTGAAGGGAGAAACCGAAAGATGGCTCGCAAAAGTTACCGGTTTGGCAGGTGGTTGCAATTGCTCGGCTTCGCGATGCTGCTGGTGTTTGCGGCCTGCTCGACGACTCGGGTCGATGAGTCTTCGACGAAGCCCCGATCATCCGTGTCGCCGGCACCCGGACAGCAAGAAGGCCTGCTTCGCGTAGGCGTTTCCACCAACGCCCCGCCGATGATTTACAAGCAGGCAGGGAAAATCGTCGGCCTCGAAGCGGAGTTGGCGCAGGAGTTCTCGAAATTTCTAAACAGACCTCTGCAGTTCGTGGAGCTGCGGTGGGCCGAGCAGATACCCGCCCTGCTGGAGGGGCGAACCGATATCATCATGTCGGCCATGTCCGTGACAAAACAACGGGACATCCGCATCGCCTTCAGCACCCCTTATTACCGGACCGGTTTGCTGGCCCTTGTGCGCCGGGAAGACAGAAGCCGCTTTCCCACCGGCTACAAAGGCATAGCGGGGCAGGTACCGTCTTTGCGGTTCGGGGTGGTCAGGGGAACCACCGGCGAGCAGTTCGTCAGGAAAAACTTCGGACGCGCAGACAAAATACGGGTCTACAACACCTCCCAGGATGCGGTGAACGCCCTGACGACCGTGTTTCGGGTAAACCGTATCGATCTTCTGGTTCACGACGGACCGATCCTGGTAATGCTGGCGGCGGCAGATGAATCGGGCAAGCTCTATCTGATTCCGGATTATATGACAGAAGAAAACCTGGCCTGGGGGTTGCGTAAAAACGACTCCCAATTGATGGCGTCTGCCAATCGCTTCGTCGAAAAACTGAAACAGGATGGTCGCCTGCAGACCCTGATCAAACGCTGGATCCCGTTTGCGCCGTAGCACGATGCAAGCGCTTCATTTACGGCACTTCTGCATAGTCTATTATTCTTTACCACCTTCATAAGGAGGCAGGCATGCGAGACAGTCGATCGATAGTCCGCCTATTTTTCGCCATGGCAGTCATATGGGCACTGGCAAGCCTTTTCTGCGGAGAAGCGCTCGCCCAGATGATGCCGCTGCCCAAAAGCGGGTCTGCTTCAGGCGGTGAAAGCAGCAGCGCTGTGGAACTGCCGCCCGATCTCGATCCACAGAAAGTAGACAGCATCATTGCGGCCATGAACGACGAGCAGGTCCGGCGCCTTCTGATCCAGGAGCTGAAAAAGCAGGCCGACAGGGAAGCGGCCAAAACCGCTGCAAAACCGCCGACCGGACTGGCCGGTTTCATCCTGCGAACCAGAGAAATGCTGACCTACCTGCAGGCGCGGATCGAGTTCCTGCGCTCCGGTGTGGATGAGCCCATCGGCGAGGAGGTCCCCAGTATATTCACCTACCTGGGGACCGCCGAGAAAGCCCGGAACCCTTACCTGACGATTTTAAGCGTCGCGGCCGTATTTGCCGCCGGCCTGCTGATCGCCTGGTTTTTTCACCTTTACACCCGGGGGGTAAGGGCCCGGATCGAAACATCCTCCTATTCGGGCTGGCTGGGCAAACTCGGCGCCCTGTCGCTTCGGACGCTGCTCGAAGCCGCGGCAATCCTGGTTTTTGCGGCAGCCACCCTGGCGATATTTTACTTTTTTCTGGAACGCAACACCGGCCAGCGCGTGCTGGTGGCCAGCTACCTGGCAGCGTTTGCCATCGTGGGCCTTTTCCGCATGGTGTCGCGGTTTCTGCTTTCCCCGCATGCACCGGCCATCCGTATTCTTCCCATCGGCGATGAGACCTCGGTCTATCTGCATCGCTGGTTGTCGGCGATCGTCATCGTGTGGGCGTTCGGGATGCTGACCTGCGGGATCTTTCGACTGGCAGGGACCAGCGAAGCGCGACACTTCGTGATGACCATTGGTGTGGGCCTGCTGATGGCGGCCATGCTCGTCTGCATGATTCTGCTGAAACGCAAACCGGTGGCGGCAGCACTGATGGAGGGAGTTGGCGAAAACAGCCTTCGGGCCCGCATCGTCCGCTCCTGGCATCACCTTGCCATATTCGGCGTGATTCTTCTGCTCGTGTTTTCGACCTTCGAACGGCTGCTCTATGGCGGCGGTAATTTTTCCGGCATCAAAACCCTGCTGCTTATCGCGCTTTACTTTCTGCTCGACTGGCTGCTGCGCCAGGCCCTGGAGTTTGCATTCGGCCTGGCCAAAAAGCCCGAGCAGATCGGAAGCGCGATCGCCGAAGCCGGAGTCCGGTTGCAGGCGGCGACCGGGTATGCGGACACCGAAGCGGTGGCCGCTGAGGATGCCGGTGCGCAAAGTGCCGTGTCTTCCGCAGAGACCCTTCGGGCCGATCCGGAGGTCCCGCCGGCCGAAGGGCATGGCCAGCCGGAGGCAAAGCAAGCCGAAGCTGCTGCCGAGCCACCGAGTATCGACCGCATGAAACACGTGCTGCGCGCCGGGCTGCGCTTTTCCCTGGGGGCACTGATTTTCTTCTGGATCATGAAACTGTGGGGTGTGTCGCTGCCGGTGGGCAGGGCCGTGGCCGACGCCGCTTTCGATATCCTGGTAACCGTGCTGGTGTGCTACGTGGCCTGGGAACTGATCAGCGCCGCCATCCAGCGCCGGCTCGCAGCGGAGATGCCGGAAGCGGATGAAGACGCGGAAGAAGGCGGCGCCGGCGGCAGCCGCGTCGGAACCCTGCTGCTGCTGCTGCGCAAGTTCATGCTGGCGGTAATGGTGGTCATGTTGACCATGGTCGTTCTTTCGCGAATTGGCGTTAACATCGGACCGCTGATTGCCGGTGCCGGCGTGATCGGCCTGGCCATCGGATTCGGCGCCCAGACACTGGTGCGCGACATCATCTCCGGGGTGTTTTTCCTGGTCGACGATGCCTTCCGCGTAGGTGATTACATCGAGACCGGTGGCTCAAAAGGAACGGTGGAGCAGCTGTCCCTGCGCTCTTTCAAGCTGCGGCATCCCCGCGGGATGCTCTACACCATTCCGTTCGGTGACATCGGCATGGTCACCAATCTCAGCCGCGACTACATCATCACCAAACTCGACTTCCGGGTGCGCTACGACACCGACGTCGAAAAGGTGCGCAAAATCATCAAAAAGAAAGTGTATCAACCCATTCTTAAAGATGAAAATCTGGCGTCCAAGCTGCTCGGGCCCATCAAGTCCCAGGGGGTGAGAGAACTGGCAGACTCGGCCATGATGATGCGGGTGAAATACAAAACCCGGCCGGGCGACCAGTTTGTTATCCGCAAGGAAGTCTACCGGCTGATGCAGGAGGCTTTCCGAAAAGCGGGCATCGAATTCGCCCATCGCAATGTGACCGTCTATCTGCCGCCGGGAGTCACGGGCGAACCTCCTGAAAACGGTGAAGGCGAAACAGGCCGGCAACAAAAGATCGCCCAGGCTGCGGCGGCCGCAGGGGCGGCCATTGCCCAGCAGGAAGAGGAAGACCAGCAGACCAAATAACACCGGTTCACATTTCGTGGTCAGAAGCCACAGGGCAGCGTGCGAAAAAGGAGGATCCATGGAACTGAAGGTCGATGTGGTGCCAAAGGCCCAGGGAGTGTATGTCGTTCAGCCCGCCGGCTCGCTGAACAGCAGCACGTTTGCGATCCTGGACAAGGAAGTCGATGCGATCCTGGCGACAAGCCCCAACCTGCTCGTGCTCGACCTGGAGCGTCTTGAGTACCTGAGCAGCGCCGGCCTGCGGGTCATTTTAAAAGCCCGCGAAGCATTGAAAAAGAAGGGGGGCAGGCTGGTGTTTATGAACCTTCAGCCGCAGATCCGCAAGGTCTTTGACATCGTCAGTGCCCTGCCCTCGATGCAGATCTTTAAGAGCCTCGAAGAGCTTGACGACTACCTGGACGTGATGCAGAAAAAAGTAAAGTCGGGAGCCGCCCCGGATGCGTGAAACTTTCGGAAGGCAAATTTCCCGGCGACCGGAGGTGGTGTAACCGCTGTTTGCTATTAAAATCCCTTCCTACCGGTAGAGCGCAAAACCGATCCGCAGTTGCGAATCTCTCCGGTCGTAGTTCAACAAAGTCTCGCCATATCCGCTGAAGTACTGAAGCTGGAAATAACCGTTGCAGTTGCCAGAGCAAAGGGCGCGAAAAGGATACGTGAAATCGACCTGCAGGCTGCCCCCTTCGGATCCCTGCCTCCAGTTGGAGCGCAGCTCCGGCCCATCGGTTTTGCCGAATTTCAACTCCAGATCGAAATTACCCCAGTAATCGCCGATATCGGGGTTTTCACTGACATTGCCCACATACAGCCAGACCTTGGGCGCCGCCGTGAGGTGGTAGGCACCGGTATCGCCGAATGTCAGCACCGGCTTGGCATACAGGATGTTCAGACTGCGGGAATCGGCTCCGGAATCCCCGTTGGACTGATGCTGCATCCCCGCCTCCAGTCCGAGCTGCGACAGCCACGCGGCCGGCGCGATAATCAGCCTTTTCTGCGAAAACATGAACTCCGGCTTGAAACTGTTGTCCAGAAACGCATCCGACGGCGAATCGAGATCGATAAAGGAGGTCTGGGTGTATCCAAAATAAAAGTCCGCCAGGCGGGGCCGTTTTTTCGCAAGACTTCCGTCCGGATTCAGCAGCCGGTATTTGAAACTGATCTGGAACTTGATGTTGTCGGGATCCCATCCGTACAGGAAGTAAACCGGCTCGTGGCCGTAGAAATGCTCAAACAACGATCGGCTTTTCTCCACCTCATGGGATTGGGCGGCGGCTTCACGCGGCCCCGCGCAGTAAGCCCCGGTAACCGACAATGCCGCCAACAAGACAAACCAGCATCGAATATGACAAGGCTTCCTGCTGTTATTCATACCGAGGACCGTGATGGGAGTGCAGTTGGACGCCGGCTGGCGGGAAAGTTCTTCCTTGCCTTTTTGCTTGTATGCCGTCATCCGGTGTGGTGTTTTATCGCTGGTCTTTTGGCCGGCCGCTGCCGGAGTGGGCAATGTGCAGCGCCACCAGGCGGGCAACCAGCACGGTCAAATACAACTGGCCGATGATCGCCTCCAGGATCGCCAAAGAGCCCGCGAGGTCCGTCAGCGGGCTGATGTCGCCGTAGCCCAAGGTGGTCAGGGTGACGTAACTGTAATAAACCAGCACCCGGTCGGGGTTGTTGGTCTGTATGCCGGCAATTTCGAAGGAGCCCGGCTGAAGGTAATACAAAAGCTGATAGATATCGGCCCACAACAGGCCCATGAACAGATAGACGATGATGGCCGCGTAAATGACATTGCGGGTCACCCGGGACTCCGTGAAGATATAGGTGAGCAATCGCAAGAGGGCATAGCCGAAAAAAAGTGCTGTCAGCACGTTGGCGCCAATCTTCAACCACCCTGCAGGGAAAAACTTGTTCAGCCACACGAAGGTGAACATCGGCACTCCGAGTGCCAGTGCGATGAACAAATGCTGCTTTTGATTGCTGACCGCGTAAATGGCTGTCAGCAATATGAGTGAAAAGAAAATGTCGAGCGCGAACCGCAACCGAACGAACTGGTCGATCACCGGGATAATTCCCAGATAGAGCAAAATGGCAACCAGCAGGGAAAGAAATTTCCCCTGGAAGGTATCCTGCAGGATATTGGTGAAAAATTTGACAGGCATGGCGCTCCTACTGACCGTGCTCGCGCCGGTACAGGTCTGTAATTGCCGCTGCAACGTCCCGGCTGAAGTCCGCAGCGATCCGGCTCTGGGTCTTGGCGATCTCCTCAAAACCGGTGGCGTTCAATGGGGCGGTGTAGGTGGAGTTTTTCGTCAGCAGCACCTGGTTGTCCTCGACCCTCATGATCCCCCATCGGACCATCAGCACAGCCTGCTTGCCCGGCTCGGCGTCGAATCGGGACACACCGGCAATGATCTGGAACGCGATGCCCGTGTTTTTCGGGACGGGGGGCTCGACGATAAATGCGGTGTTGAGCAATTTGGCAAGATTTTCCCTCAGCACATTGAGGAAGTTGGTCTCCAGCGGTTCTGCCCAGCGGTCGAACTCGGACAGTTGAATCTCGTTGGGGCTGGTTCGAATGACGATCTGCTGTCGGTTCAAATAGACCGGAAAACGGATGGGCCCTAAAAGGATGCCTTCTCCTTCGATGCCTGCCGAGGGTTCGGAGGCGGTATCAACCGGATCGAGGCTGGTGAGCATATAAAACCTGGACGGCGGCGATTGTCCTGTCCCGACACAGCCGGTTATTACCAGCGCCACAGTGATACTGGTCACCAACATCGCCATGATTACAGCGGGTTTTTCCCTCATGGAATTATCCTCCGGACCCGGGGGGTTTGCCCTGCAACAGGGCTTCCGGGTGTTGATCCAGATAGTCCGCCAGCTGCCGAATGGAGCGTGCGGCCAGCTTGATCTCTTTTAACGCATTGTTGACCTCGATCTGAAGCACCGAATCCGCCTCGGTCATCGTCTCGATCGATTTCAGGGTTTCTTCGAACTGCGCCAGTGCCCCCTGCAGCGAGTCTACCGATTCGGGCAGTTTTTCCTCAACCCCCCGCATAAGCCGGCCGGCATCCCGGGCGGTTGCGGTGATGCTCTCTGCCATGGGAGCCACATGTCCATCGACGTTGCGGGCAAGCTTTCCGAAATCCTGTACGGCTGCATCCAGGTTGACCAGCAAAGGCCGCACCTGCTCGTCGAGGTTTCGGGCAACCGATTCGGTATGCTGCAGCGTCTGGTTCAGCGCCCCCAAGGCTTCGTGCAGTTCTGGAGAACGCACCAGTGAGTTGATCCCCTGAATGGCGTCTTTCACCTGAAAAACGATTTCTTCGAGCGGCAGCTCACCGAGGGTTTTAGCGATTTTTTCAAATTCCGTCTGTATTGTGGGGATTTCGATGATATCCGGCTCCAGACCGCGAAGCCGGACCGGCGATTCGGGGTAAAAATCGAATGCCACCAGCAGCTTGCCCGTAACGATGCTTTCAATTTCGAGTTTGGCGCGCAGTCCCCTGTTGATGAGGCTGGAAATGACCAGCTCCATGTCTCCCTCGTATTCCTCCATTCGAGCACTTTCCGTCACATCGAAGTAACTGCCCACCACGCCGGGATGGGCGAGGATGTACACCCGGTTGATAAAGGTGAGCTTTTCGGGGTGAAACAGCAGCCGCAGGTCGCGGACCTCACCGATGTTGACCCCCTTCATCTGTACCTTGGAACCGATCCCCAGTCCCTTGACCGAGCCTTCAAAATAGGCCACTACGGGCAGTTTGTCCTGGAACAGTTCACCGCCACCGAGCACCAGTACGGCTGCCACTGTCAATAAAATCGCCCCGACGACAAATGCCCCGATCAATGTTTTGTTGGCTTCCTTGGCCATATTTTCACACCATGGTTTGGGTTACGTGTGAGGCGGTTAACCGCTGAGATCCGGATCGCTCTTCATTCTTCCCCTCGGGTCAGAAAGCGGCGCACCTTCGGGTCCGGGCTTTCGGCCAGCAACTGTTTCGGGTCTCCGCTGGCGATCATCGTGCGGGTCTCCGGATCGAGAAAAACCGAGTTGTTGCCGATGGCAAACAGGCTGGCCAGTTCGTGGGTCACCACGACAACCGTGGTCCCCAAGCTCTCGCGAAGCTCCAGAATCAGATCGTCGAGGCGCCGGGCACTGACCGGGTCGAGGCCGGCAGACGGTTCGTCAAAAAAAAGGACTTCCGGATCGAGCGCCATGGCCCGGGCCAGGCCGGCACGCTTGCGCATGCCACCGCTGATCTCCGACGGGTAAAACTCCTCAAAACCGGCCAGGCCGACCAGAGAAAGTTTCAGGGAGACAAGGTCATGGATTTCACCGGCTGCCAGTCCTGTGTAAAGCTCCAACGGCAGGCCCACGTTCTGGGCCAGTGTCATCGAGCTCCACAGTGCGCCGCTTTGGTAGAGAATCCCGAAGCGCTGCATGATCTGCTGCCGATCGGTCGGATCGATTTCCCACAGGCTCTTGTCGTTATAAAAAACCTGGCCGGTGGCCGGCGATTTCAAGCCGATCAAAACCTTCATCAGGGTAGACTTGCCGCAACCGCTACCGCCCATGATGATGAAGACATCCCCCCGGTTGATGGTAAAGTTCAAATCCCGCATCACCACGAAGTCACCGTATGCTATGGTGAGGTTGCGAACGCCGATGTGGGATGCGCTTCGATTCATTTTTGGCGCCGGTTTTGCTTCAGGGTCGCTATCCTCGCCACCGGGGTGAACTGCGCGGCTCGGTGTCGGCCCGTACTGCCGGTTATATCTTCAGCACGTTGGTGATCACCGCAAACAGACCGTCTGCCACGATGATCCAGACGATGGCGGTCACCACCGCCGATGTCGCCGCATATCCGACCTGCGTGGCGCTGCGACCGCACTGCATTCCCCGCAGGCAGCCGGAAACGGCGATGATGATACCGAACACGCCTGCTTTTACCACGCCTATCAGTATATGGCGCGTGTTCAGCGCTAATTGCGTCTGTTCTGCATACTGGGTCAAGGTAATGTCGAATGCACCCACCCCGACGGCCATTCCGCCGAGTATTCCTACCAGGTCCGCATAGACGGCCAGCAGCGGCATCATCAGCACCAGTGCCAGCATCCGTGGCAACACCAGAAATTCCATCGGTGACACCCCCAGGGTCTTGAGGGCATCGATCTCTTCGTTCACCTGCATGGTGCCGAGCTCAGCGGCAAAGGCGGCTCCGGTGCGGCCCGCCATGATGATGGCGGCCATCATTGCGCCCATCTCCCGGGTCATGCCGATGGCCACCAAACTGGCGATGTAAATCTCGGCGCCGAATAATTTGAGCTGCACCGCACCGACAAAGGCCAGTATCAAACCGATCAGCGCACTGATGAGCGTTACGATCGGCAGCGCATCGGCCCCACACTGCTGGATGATCAGCAGCAGATCCGATCGGCGCATGCGCACTCGCCCCCCTGCCAGTTTGGCAAGTGTCAGTGTCGCATCCCCGATGAATTCCAATACCTCCCGGGAGGCGCGAACCGCTTCGATCGTCCGATCGCCCACACGTGCGAACCAGCGCTCCCGGACTTGATTTTTTCCGGTGTCTTTTATTTCGGGAACCGCGGAAGCCAGGCCCAGTAGCCGGTGAACCCCTTCCGGCAGGCCCCGGCTGTCGAGCTCGATGTTCTTTTGCCGGCACAGATCCCGCACTTTGACAAGAAACGTCAACAGTCCGGCGTCCCAATTTCCCAAATCCTCGGCATCGAATGCAACCTTGCGAACCCGTCTGCCGGACGCGATTCGACCCGCGACATCTTCAACGGTTGGCAAGTCACTGCCGAGCTTCCAGGGACCGGACAGCTTCAGCAGTAATGTTTCCTCCGAAGATTGTTGGAATGAAATCGCTCTCACGTTGGCCCGGTTTCCTCTATCACTGCTCGCTGCGTGGATGCCCCGTCAGCACGGATCATCCGCACCTTCTGAAGCACGTTTCCAGCAGTCCCCCTTCATACGTCGATTGACCGCGTTCGTCAAGTCGGCTGGGTGCCACGGCCGCGCAAACTTTCGGTTGCATCCCTTATAAATTGTGTTAGGCTACATCCGTATACTTTGCGCTGCAGCAGTACCGCAGTTCTGCCGTTTCGCCTGGACGTTCATACGGAAGAAAGGACGTGCGATGAAATCCTTGGTTACACCGCTGATGTGCCTGTTTCTGTGTACAACGCTCATGGCGGGTTGCAGCCGTTACCATGCTCGTGTCAACGCACAGTCAAACCTGGGGATTTCCGTCTACGAAGAAGAAAACGTAACCGGCCTGATGACCGGATTTCCGGTTCCACCGCAAAAACGGATCGACCTGGACAACTGGCTCGATTCCCCCTATAACCGATGGGCTTTTCAGCATGTCAGCGAGCTCTTGCCCACCGCCCATGTGAGCCGCGGCACCGGATCGATTGCCCGTCTGAAACGCCTGCCGATCGTTCTGAGCGTGCTGACCTTCGAAGATGTGGACGGCAACCCGATGACCGTCTATGACATGCTCCGCAGCACATACACCGACGCATTTATCGTTCTTCGTAAGGGCAAGATCATCAGTGAGCAGTATTTCAACGGCATGCGGCCCGACACCAAGCACCTGGCCGCATCGCTGTCCGAGGCGCTGATCGGATCTGTGGCGGGTATGGCCGTCAAGCGCGGACGGCTCCATCCGGCCACCCGGGTCGTAGAGTACGTCCCGGAGCTGCGGGCCTCTGCTTTCGGTGATGCAACCGTGCAGCTCGTGCTCGATATGCAGGTGGCACTGCCGCACAGGCAGGAAGAGGCGGCCGTACCGGAGCACCGGCGCCAGCACGAGATCGCCGCCGGCTGGCGGAAAACCCCGTCCGGCAAACCGGAGGGGGTTTACGCATTTTTACAGTCGCTTCAAAAAAGTGGCAGCCACGGACAGGCATTTCGACACGACCCGGCCAATACGTGCGCGCTGGGATGGATCATCGAGCGCACGGCCAATATCCATCTGCCGGATGCGATCAGCCGCGACATCTGGTCCAAGCTGGGTGCCGAGCACGACGCTTACATCACCCTGGATCCGCTGGGGACGGCATTCGCCGCTGCCGGGTTCTGCGCCACCCTGCGGGACCTGGCCCGTTTCGGCCAAATGTATCTGCAGGAAGGATTTTTCAACGGCCGGCAAATCGTTCCTGCGGAATGGATTGCCGGTTTCCGCTCCAAGACCAATGATTCGACCGGCTCACCGGGCCGGTGGGCAGGTGTGTTTCCCGCCGGCCGTTACCGCAGCCACTGGCATACTACCGGAAATGAGCACGGCGCTTATTTCAGCACCGGCAATCACGGCCAGCACCTCTGGATCGATCCAAAGGCGAAAGTGGTCATCGTCAAGCTGTCGAGCTCACCCCAGCCGTTCGACGAGAAGATGGCCATAAATACCTTCCGGGGGTTCGAAGCCATTGCCGACGCCCTGATGAAGCATTGATCGCCCTTCACTCCTATCAGGGCGGGACAGAAATTAACCGGCTCTGCTTCCTGCTTTCGACACAAGCAGCGCAGCCCGTCTAACCGGTCCGATCCATCAGCTGCTGCACCACGGCCCCTTGACGTCGGGAATTCTCTTTATTACTTCATTGCGTGAGTGATGGAAAAGCATATGCACATGCCGGTATGGCAGTCCGCGGATGCCCGTTGGGTGAAACCACCCGGAAGCATCACAGGGTTGCTCGCCGCCGCCTGCCGGATCGGAATTGCGGCTGGGCTGTTGCTGCTGGGCGAAGCGGTTCATCCGGTCGATGCGCAGCCGGTCGAGGACCCGGTCCCCGACCAGATCATGGTGAAAGACCAGATCCTGAATGTTCGCATCATTCGATTCGATGCTTCAGGAGTCACCTATCGAAGTGAATTCGGGAAGGGAGAAATCACGACCGCCTACACCGATCTTGAGGGGGTGTCCTCCCGGTCCGCCTTCCGGATTGTTTACGGCGAGGACAACGAAGCCGTCGGCCGTCTGCTCGGTTTCAGGGACAATCGTCTGTTGATCGGCGACAGCCCGTCGACCATCATCCACGTCCCGGTGGAAGGAATCCAGGTCTGCGTGCTGGCCAGGGATTACTACGGTTCCCGGTGGACCCGTCTGAGGACCGATTGTCGCCACTGGAATGCCGACCTGAGTCTTGGCGTCAATTATGAGCAGGGTGCCGTGGAGAAGCGCAAACTCGAAATCGGTCTGTCAATGGCCCGGCGCAAGCGACCCACCCGTTTTGTTTTCGGCTTCCGATACGCCTATGAAATCGAAAAGACCGTCGACACACCCGAAAGGACCACCAAGGACGAGTTCGACACGTATCTGCTGGGCGAAGTTGATGTTTCCAGAAAGGTTTATCTTTTCATCCGCCCGGCGGCAGAACGCGACCTCCCGCGCCTGATCGAAAGTCGCACCTACCCGGCCGCAGGCATCGGATATCGATTGGTTGATAAAGAGAACCGCAGGCTGTTGTTTCCCATCGGCATCGGCTACGTAAGCGAGGAGTTCATCGGGTTCGGGCCAATCTCCTATACCAGTGCCTATGTCGGCATCGAAGGCCTGTATGAATTCAGTAACGGAATGGCTCTGTCCGGAGAGGCGCTTTATATGCCCGAACTATCCGATCCGGGCCGAAACTGGCTGTTTCGCTGGATGATCGATTTTGCCGTGCCGATATACGATCCGCTGGCCCTGCGGCTGCGCATCCGGGAGGAAAACGACAACAACCCGGACCCGGCGGTGGGTGACAACAAGTTCACCACCTCCCTGGCAATGATCTTCCGCTTCTAATACGCGAAGTTGCAACGCTCAAATCAACAGAAGGCGAATACCCGCCGGCGTCGATCGTGGCCCTCGGGCATGCTTGCCGAAACGGATTACTGGTTGTCCTTTGCTGCAGAAGCCTGCCGATCGTTTTCGTTTCCGCTGCGGTAGAAATGGATTTCGGCTTTTTCCAGGGTTGCCAGACCGCTGGTGATGCTGCCGTCGATCAGTTTCATGAACGTTTCCAGTTTTTCGCGAACATCCACTATCTCGACCAGGATAGGCAGATCCTCGGACAGGCGCAGGATTTTGGATGTGTGAATGCGGCTGCTGGCCCCGAATCCCATCATGCCGCGGAAGACCGTAGCGCCGGCCAGACCCTCGGTCTTGGCCTTCAAAACGATCCATTCATAAAGCGGCCGTCCCTCTCGCCTGTCGCTCTCACCGATCATGATACGCAGCAGATACCCCTGTTTGGCGATCATAGTTTATTATCTCCATAGCAGTGATGAAGCATAGCGCCCCACGATTACCGCACTGATGCACAGCAGAAAATGCAGCAAGATATTCAGCAGTGCAAAGCCGCTGTTGTTGCCGCGGATCAACTCAAGGGTCTCATTGGCAAATGTCGAAAAGGTCGTAAACGCACCCAGCACACCGATGAACAGAAACATCCGGGTGTTGGCAGAAAACAGGCTGCGGGTTTCGGCCAGATACGCCAGGCCACCGATCAGAAAGCATCCGATGGCATTCACCACGATGGTCCCGTACGGAAAGGCGATGCTCTTCGAAAGGTTCTGCACCACGCCGCCGACAGCATAGCGCAACACCGCTCCCACAAATCCGCCCATGCCGATCAACAAGAGTTTTGTCACTGTCCGGCTCCTATCCGTATCACAGAATGGCTACCCGCGATCGCGCTCGTTATCTTCATTTCCGCGACCGCTTGCGCATCTTCTTAAAAGCATTGATCAGCCCGTTGGTGGAGCAATCATGAGAAGCTACCGGCACATCGTCATCGAGCTCCGGCAAGATTCTGACGGCCAGCTGTTTGCCCAGTTCGACCCCCCACTGGTCAAAACTGAAGATGTTCCAGATCACCCCTTGTGCGAAGATCTTGTGTTCATACAGGGCAATCAGGCTGCCCAGCACGCCGGGGGTCAGCTGTTTGAACAAAATCGAGTTGGTCGGCCGGTTCCCTTC
Organism: Deltaproteobacteria bacterium SG8_13; assembly: GCA_001303025.1. Lineage (GTDB taxonomy): Bacteria > Desulfobacterota > Desulfobacteria > Desulfobacterales > SG8-13 > SG8-13. The sequence goes on along the minus strand of LJNK01000007.1, from coordinate 40,408 downwards.
GAAAACCTTGTGGGGAGCGATGGCGACAATTTCTTCATCGGTTTTGCCGGCGGCCTTCAACTCGCTGACGACTGCCGCCTCGCTTTTCCCGTTCATCAGCGCCTCGGTCTGGGCAAAAAAGTTGGACAGCAAAATCTTGTGGTGGTCGCCGACCGGATTATGGCTGACGGCCGGAGCCAGAAAATCTGCCGGAATGATTTTGGTCCCCTGGTGAACGAGCTGGTAGAAGGCGTGTTGACCGTTGGTGCCCGGCTCGCCCCAGATGATCGGCCCCGTCTGGTGGGAAACCCTCTTACCGCTGCGGTCTGTCGATTTGCCGTTGCTTTCCATGTTGCCCTGCTGAAAGTACGCCGCGAACCGGTGCATGTACTGATCATACGCCAGGATGGCTTCTGTCTCCGTGCCGAAAAAGTTGTTGTACCAGATGCTGATCAATCCCAGTATCACCGGCATGTTCTCCTCAAACGGGGTCCGGCGAAAGTGGATATCCATCTCGTGGGCGCCCTGCAGCAGCTCGACGAAACGGTCGAATCCGACATAGCAGGCAATGGAAAGTCCGATGGCCGACCAGAGGGAGTAGCGGCCACCCACCCAGTCCCAGAATACAAACATGTTGTCCGGGTCGATGCCGAACGCTGCCACCTTTTCGGAGTTGGTGGACAGGGCCACAAAGTGTTTGGCGACGTGGTCCTGCTGTCCGCCCCGGTCTAAAAACCACTGTCGGGCGGTAAAGGCATTGGTCATGGTTTCCTGGGTGGTGAAGGTTTTGGAGGCGATCATGAACAGGGTGCGCCCGGGATGCAGCCGCTTCAGCGTCTCGCTGATGTGGGTGGCGTCGACGTTTGAGACAAAGTGAACCCGCAGGTTCGGATCTGCATACGGCCGCAGGCACTCGGTTACCATGACCGGCCCCAGATCCGAACCGCCGATGCCGATGTTGACGATATCCGTGATGCTTTCTCCGCCAGAGCCTTTCCACCGGCCGCTTCTTATTTTTTCGGAAAAAGCCGCCATCTTTTCGAGAACCGCATTGACTTCGGGCATGACATCGCGGCCGTCCACCGACAGGGGGGTGTTTGCCCGGTTGCGCAGTGCCGTGTGAAGCACGGCCCGGTCTTCGGTGCGATTGATCTTTTCCCCGTTGAACATGCTTTCGATGGCCTGCCGCAGCTTGGTCTCCTCGGCGAGCTTCAGCAGCAGTGCCATCGTCTCTGCCGTAATCCGGTTTTTGGAGTAGTCCAGCAGTATGTCTCCGAAGCGAATGGAAAACCTGTCGAAGCGATCGGTATCCCGGCTGAACAGGTCCCGCATGTGCAGGCCTTTGATCGTTTCGAAGTGATCGGACAGCTTCCGCCAGCTGTCGGTGGTGGTGGGGTCTATTTTTTTCAGCATGGATCAAACCCTTTCCAGGTTGAGCGCTGTTTTGCCGGCATCCGGATGAAAAGCCCCTTCGCTGTTGCCTTCAGATGCAAGTCAGCGAGATGCCCGCCGCCGAACCCCACGGCACATCATTTACCGCCATCGACCCGGACCGCAGCCCTCATCTGCGACTGAGCCAGACATACTGGTAGGGCTGCAGCTCCAGGCTCAGGGTATCGATGGTTTGATTGGACAGCACGTCTATAACCGGGCCGGAAATGCCGATGTCGGAAAGCACGCAACGGTTCGACCCGCCCGACAGGTTCGTGATGGCCCATAGCGTCTGATCGGCGGCATCTCGCCGGATGATAAACAGCTGCGGGTGGAAATCCAATACCTCGAACGCCGCATTGGGATGAAAGGCCGGCTGTTGTTTTCTGGTTTTTATCAGGTGGCGGTAGGAAGTAAACATCCTGGCCCGAAAAGAGCCCGGGGTGTTCAATGCCCTGCGTACCTGATCCGCATCGAGTTTTTCCCGGTTGATGGTTCTGGCCCGGCCGGTCTGTTCTGCGCCTGCGGTCCAGTTACGGGACCCGAGCAGGCTGTGGATGTAGGTGGCCGGCACACCCGGCAGTGCATACTGAACGGCCTGGGAGGCCAGGAATTTATCCGCCTGCTGTGATGCCGGGTCGGCAAGAATCGCGTCCACGTAAGTGATATTGAGTTCGTAAGGACTGTCGCTGCCGTCCGGGTTGCGCTTGGTGGAGACCTGACCGCCGTTGGTGCGCACGAAGTCGATCAGCGTGTCCAGTTCTTTCCGGGGCAAAATTCCTTCCAGTGGACGCACGCCGATGCCGTCGTGGGAGGCCGTAAAATTGAAAAAGGTGGTGGATTCGGATGCCAGCTTCAAGCCGGCGGCCCATTCGGAAAGAAGGCGCGCATCCTGTTTGACAAACGCATACAACAGCAGCGGCGGCAGCGTAAAATTGTAGACCATCTGGGCTTCATCCCGCCCGCTGCCGAAGTAGCTGATATTCTCCGGTTGAGGCACGTTGGTTTCGGTGAGAATCATCACATCCGGGGCGACGATGTCGAGCAGCGCCCGAAACAGCTTGACCATGTCGTGGGTCTGGGAAAGGTGGATGCAGGAAGTGCCGATCTCTTTCCACAGGTAGGCGATCGCGTCCAGCCGAAGGATGCCGGCACCCTTTTCGGCGTACAGCAGAAGAACCTCGATCATCTTCTCCAGCACATCGAGGCTTTTGAAGTTAAAATCGATCTGATCGGCGCTGAATGTGGTCCACAGATGTACGCTGCTGCCGTCGCCTTTTCGATATTCGCTCAGCAGCGGCAAAGACCGCGGCCGCGTCACCATCGACAGATCCGCGGACGGATCCACTTCGATGGCGAAATCCGTAAAGCCGTTTTTCCCGGCCAGGTAATTGGCGAACCACTCCCCTTCAGCGGAAAAGTGATTGACCACATAGTCAAACATGAGCTGAAAATCGCCGCCGATGGCGCTTACGTCTTCCCATGTGCCCAGATCCGGATTGATGCGATGAAAGTCTTTTACGGAAAAGCCGTCGTCGGAAGACCACGGGAAAAAGGGGAGAAAATGAATGGTGGTAACTACGCCCTTGAGGTGGCTTTCGGCAAAGCCGCGCAGGGTCTTCAATGGCGCTTCACCGGCTCTTACCAGCGAATCGGCGTAGGTGATCAGCACCACGTCTTCCTGGGAGAAAAATCCGGATTTCTTCCGCGATCTTCTCGGAAAGCTTTCGATCAGCGGCAAGATGCGCGCCAGTGCACGCAGGCCTTGTTTTTCACCGTAAATCCGGTGCAGCAGAGATTTCACGGTATCGAATTCACCCATGTTTGTCTCCACAGGCATCTGCCGGACATGCACAGGACAGTTGGGACGACATGCGCCGGCTCGGCGGCCGCTGTCGTTGCGGCATTTAGCGGATTTTACATCACAGTGCTGTCCGGAAAGTGATGCGCTGCCGGCCGGGTCGAGATCAAGCCGATACAGGGCAGCTCGCCGAAGCGCCTGGAACCATCGACTGTCGGCGCGGTTCGTTTACTTTTTCTCCCTGATTACTTACCCTTGCAGCTTGTCGGTCAACGCCGCGATTCCCGGCAGGATTTTGCCCTCTAAAAACTCCAGCGAGGCCCCTCCTCCAGTGGACACGTGGGACACCTTCTCTTCGACACCGGCCCGGGCCACGGCGGAGGCCGAGTCTCCGCCTCCGATGATCGTGGTGGCCCCCTGCCGGGTGAGCTCCGCTAGAATGGCAGCCAGCGCAAAGGTGCCCCCGGCTGTCTCCTTGATTTCGAATACTCCCATCGGCCCGTTCCAGACCACGGTGCCGGCGTGGTGAAGCACCTTGCGGAACTGGTCGACGGAGCGCGTGCCGATATCAAGTCCGACCCAACCGGCCGGGATGGCATCGGAGGCGACCTCCTTGAGCTTGCCCACCTTTCGGTTCTTGAAGTCAAAATGATCGGATACGAGAAAATCCACCGGAAGAACAATCTTCTCCCCTCCTTCGGCCATCACCTCTCTGGCCGTATCGATTTTGTCTTCCTCCAGAAGCGATGCCCCGATCTCCAGCCCCTTGGCTTTCATGAACGTGTAGGTCATCCCACCGCCGATCAGTATGTAATCCACTATGGGCAGAAGATGGGTAATGACGTCAATCTTCCCTGATATTTTCGCCCCGCCGAGAATGGCGACAAATGGTCTTCGCGGATTTTCCAGCGATCGCCCCAGGTATTCGATCTCTTTGATCATGAGGTAGCCGGCCGCGCACTGATCGAAAAAATGGGTGACACCTTCGGTGGAGGCATGCGCCCGGTGAGCGGTCCCGAAAGCATCGTTCACATAGACATCGGCCAACTTGGCAAGCGCGCCGGCAAAATCCCGCTCGTTTTCGGTTTCCTGCCGGTAGTATCGCAGGTTCTCCAGCAGCAGCACCTGCTTTTGGTCCAGCTGTGCCGCGGCCGTCTCCACGTCCGCGCCGATGCAATCATCTGCAAAACGAACCGGTTGGCCCAGCAGTTCACTGAGCACTGCCGCACACGGTCTGAGCGACATCCCGGGCACCCGCTTTCCCTCCGGGCGCCCCAGGTGCGACATGAGAATCAACCGCCCATTTCCATCTATGATCCGCCGAATCGTCGGCAGCGCCGCCCGGATCCGCTTGTCGTCGGAAACCCTGCCGTTTTCCAGCGGTACGTTGAAGTCCACGCGCATCAGCACACGCGTGCCTTCCAGTTGCAAATCATCGACGGAAAGCTTTGTCAGAGCTCCCATAAAAACCTCCTTCGAACCCTTGAATAAAAGGTTCGGGCAAGATTACTCCCTCCGGACAATCAACTCTTTTTCTTCAGTTGATCCGCCACCGCCCGGGTGGCTTTTTCAATTTTGTCCGCATCGCCGAGATAGTAGTGCCGGATCGGCCTGAGATCATCGGCAAGTTCGTAAACCAGGGGAATGCCGGTGGGGATGTTGATTCCGAGGATTTCTTCATCGGAAACCCCGTCCAGGTATTTCACCAGCGCGCGCAGGCTGTTGCCGTGAGCGACCATCAGCACCCGCGTTCCCTTTCGAACGGCCGGTTCGACAACCTCCTGCCAGTATGGCAGAAACCGCTCGACGGTGTCCTGCAGGCACTCGGTGAGCGGCACCTGCCCGGGCAGCAGGTCTGCGTAACGCGGGTCTTTGGCGGGATAGCGTTCGTCGTCCGCGGTCAAAGCGGGGGGCCGTACATCGTAGCTGCGACGCCAGATGTGGACCTGGTCCATCCCGTGCCGGGCGGCGGTCTCGGCCTTGTCGAGTCCCTGCAGTGCGCCGTAGTGCCGTTCGTTCAGCCGCCAGTTGCGATATACCGGGATCCACATCAGCTCCATTTCCTCCAGCACCAGCCAGAGGGTCTTGATGGCCCGTTTGAGAACCGAGGTATAGGCCGCATCGAAGCGATAGCCTTCGTTTCGCAAGGTGCGCCCGGCCTCGATGGCCTCCTGCACCCCTTTGGGGGTCAACTCCACGTCGGTCCAACCGGTGAAACGGTTTTCTTTGTTCCAGACGCTTTCTCCGTGGCGTAAAAGAACGAGTTTTTTCATCGGTTGCTGCTCCCTTTTTTCTGCTGACATTGCAGGTAACAACGGTTCCGGTCGTAACGAGCGAAAGCCGAACTGGGTGATCGCCACAAATGCTCGGGGACCTTGGCGGAACCGGTCGCGGAAAAGAAATTCTGAAGGGTAGACGGTCCCGAAGCGGAATGCGCCGGCGGAGGATGTCTCCAGGCGCTGGCCGGCAAAGATCATTGGGCGACTTCGACATGATCCCATCTGCCGACAACCCAGCCGGCAGACAACTTTCCTGTTGCATCCAACCGGACAGCCGTCGATATTCGCAGGCTGCTGGGCATTGACCTGGTGGTGCAAAAACTACTTGTCGGCGGCTTGGGCCTGCTGCATCTCCTCTTCGGAAATCCATCCGCCGCCCAACGCCTTGTACAGGCCGACATAGGCGTTGAGCTGCTGCTGTTTCAATTCGGAATAATCGAGCTCGGCCGAAAACAGCTGGCGTTCGGTCTCCAGCACCTCGAGGTAGCTGGTGATTCCCTGGTCGTAGCGATCCTTCGACAGATTGTTGGCGTTGCGGGCCGCCACGGCCTGCCTGCCCACCGCGTCCACCTGCCGTTTGTATGTCTCCACTGCCACCAGCGCGTCCTCGACTTCCCTGAATGCCGTCAGGACGGTATTTTCGTAGAAAAACAGCACCTGCCGGGTGCGGGCTTCCTCGATTTCCACCCGTCGCTTGTTTTTGCCGAAGTTGAACAGCGGGCCGGTGAGACTCGCGCCGGCGCTCCAGACGATCCCCTCGGAAGTCCGGTTGGAAAGCTCGCTGCTGGCCACCCCCAGCAATCCGGTGAGCGATATGGCCGGCAGCCGCAACGCTTCGGCCACCCCGATCCGGGCGGTCTGGGCCTGCAGCTGATACAGGGTCTGGGCGATATCCGGCCGGCGCTCCAGCAAGGTCGAGGGAATGCCGGCCGGAATCTCCGGCGGCATCAAGAGACGATCGAGGTCTTCGTCGCTTCGGATCGCCCCGGGAAGCCGGCCGAGCAAAATGTTCAGGGCGTTTTCCGTCTGAGCGATCTGCCGCTGGAACAACGGGATGGCGGCCGCCGCGATCTCCATCTGGATCTGGGACTGGTTGACGTCGAGCTCAGGGATAATCCCCTCCTTGAAACGCTGCTCGATGATGTCGAGGCTTTGCATCCGCGATTCGAGGGTTTGCCTGGCGATCTGCAGCCGGCGGCGAAAGTCGAGCAGCCGGTAGTAGGTGCTGGCCACCTCGGATATCAGGCTGAGCTGGATCGTTCGAAGGGAGTACTCGGACGCCAGCAGATCCGCCTGGGCGGATTCGGTGGATCGGCGAAACCTTCCCCAGAAGTCGATCTCCCAGCTCAAGGTTGGCGCGATGAAAGCAGAGTTGTCCGTGGTGTCACTGCGGCCCGCACCGAAGAAATTGCCGACCCTTGCGTCGCCTTCGATGTCGATGCGGGGGTATTGATCGGCCTTGGTGAATCCCAGCGCCGCGCGGGCCTCTTCGATCCGGCTGACGGCGATCTTGACATCGCGGTTGTTATCCAGCGCCGTAGTAACCAGCTCGCAGAGCACCGGGTCCTCGAACAGCTCCCACCACTTTAGATTGACGTCGACGGCTGCCTGTTCGGCATCGAATCGGTATTCTTCAGGAGTCTCGACGGCCGGCGGCACGAAATCCGGCCCCAGCATACAGCCCGTCAGGATCACGGTCGTCAGGACCGCTGCCGAAAGAAGTATATTTCCGGTAAGGTGACGAGTCATTGCGAACCGGCCTCTTGCTTCAGCAGATCGCGTTTTTTCTCATAACGGGCGATCTTGCCGATGAACACAAAGAGCATCGGGTAGAAGAAAACCCCCAGTAAGGTTGCCAGCGTCATGCCCCCCAGCAGGGCCATGCCCATCACCTTCCGGGCTTCCGAGCCGGTTCCGGAGGCAACCACCAGGGGCAGGACACCGAGGATAAAGGAAAAGGCCGTCATCAGGATCGGCCGAAACCGCAGCCGGGCCGATTCGATGGCCGCGTCGAACAGGCTCAGCCCCTCCTTGAACTTGATGTTGGCAAACTCCACGATCAATATGGCGTTCTTGGCGGCCATGCCGATGAGCATCACCAGGGAGATCTGGGCGAAGATGTTGTTTTCATAGCTCAGATCGAACTGTCTCATCAACAGCACGGCCCCCATGGCACCCAGCAGGGCAAACGGCGTTCCCAGCAGGATGCTGGCGGGAAGCGACCAGCTTTCATACTGGGCGGCCAGAATTAAAAACACAAACGTGAGCGAAAAAACGAAAACGATGCCGGCCGAACCGGCGGCCCGTTTTTCCTGATAGGACATGTTGCTCCACTCGTAGCCCATTTCCGGTGGAAGCACCTCGGCGGCCACCTCCTCCAGCGCCGCCATGACCTGGGCCGAGGTAAAGCCCCGCGACGGACCGCCGGTCAGCTCCGCCGCTCGAAACAGGTTGTAGCGGTTGGTGTATTCCGGGCCCTCCGAGTCCTTAATATCCACGAATGCGGCCAGGGGAACACTAACGCCATCCCTGTTCTTGATGAAGTACAGGTTGATATCCTCCGGGCGCTGTCGATAGAGCGGTTCGGCCTGGATGTAGGCTTTATAGAGGCGTCCGAAGCGGTTGAAGTCGTTCACGTAGGAGCCGCCTAAAAACGCGCCGACGGTGGTGTAGACGTCCTGCAGGGAGATACCGGCCTTCAGGACCTTGTCACGATTGATCTCCATAAAACGCTGCGGGACGTTGGCGCGAAACGTCGAAAAAATGGAACCGACTTCAGGTCGCTGCATGGCAGCCTTGGCGAACTGAGCCGTCTGTTGCGCCAGATAGGCGGGGGTATTGCCGGCCTTGTCCTGGAGCATCAGCGTAAAGCCGCTGCCCTTGCCCAGTCCGGGAATCGCCGGTGGCCCGAATGCGAACACCTGGGCTTCGTTGATGGCGACGTAGAACTCGCGGTTGAGGGTATTGACCAGATCCAGGGCGGTAATGTCCCGCAGGTCCCAATCCACCAAGGAAACGAAGACAATCACGGTGTTGGTGGAGTTGCTGCCTGTGAGCATATTGAAGCCGGTGGCCGTGGTGATGAACTCGGCCTCCTTGTGCCTTTCGATGATCTTTTCCACCTTTTTGGCGACCGCATCTGTGCGCTGCAACGATGCCGCGTCCGGCAGCTGGATGTGGACAAACAGGTACCCCATGTCTTCTTCGGGCATAAATCCCCCCGGCAGGATTTTCCCCACCATTCCGGTCGCCCCGAGCACGATGCCGATGAAGACCACCCCGAAAAAGATTTTGCGGGCCACCACGTTGGTAAAGCTCATGTATCCTTCGGTGGACTTGTCGAATCCTTTGTTGAACAGTTTGAAAAAGGCTCCCAGCGGACCACGGAAGGGCTTGGGTTTTTTGAGCAGCAGCGCGCACAGGGCCGGGCTGAGGGTCAGGGCGTTCACCGAGGAAAAGGCCACCGACACCGCGATGGTGATGGCAAACTGCTGGTAGAGGCTGCCGGTGATACCCGCCATACCGGCCACTGGAACGAAAACGGCGATGAGCACCAGCGTGGTGGCAATCACCGGGGCGGTGACCTCGCCCATAGCGTGGATGGTGGCCTCTTTGGGGGACATGCCCTTTTCGATGTTAACCTGGACGGCCTCCACCACCACGATGGCATCGTCCACAACGATACCGATGGCCAGCACCAGCCCCAGCAGTGACAATACGTTGATGGTAAATCCCAGCAGCGGGAAGAGCATGAAAGCGCCCACCAGCGACACCGGAATGGCGATGGTGGGAATCAGGGTGGCGCGCCAGTCCTGGATGAAGATAAACACCACCAGGATCACAAGCGCCAATGCGATAAACAGAGTCTCGACGATTTCCTTGATGCCGGCGGTGATCGGCTTGGAGGTGTCCAGCGATATGTCATAGCGCATGCCGCTGGGGAAGGATTTCGAAAGCAATTCCATGGTCTCGGTGGCATTTTCGACCAGTTCGACGGCGTTGGACCCCGGCGCCTGGTACAAAGCGATGATCGAGCCCTGCCGGTGGTTGAGCCGGGTGAAACCACTGTAAGTCTCGACGCCCAATTCCACCCGGGCGATGTCTTTGACTCGCACCTGGGCGCCGCCCTCTGTGGTTCGCACCACGATTTCGCCGAACTCCTCTTCGGACTGCAACCGTTCGGGAAGGCGCACCGTGTAGGTGAATTCAGTGCCCGGTGGGGCCGGCTCGGCCCCGAACTTGCCCCCCGGCACGATCACGCTCTGAGACTTGATGGCGTCGACGATCTCCGGAACCGTGATACCCAGCTGCGACAGGCGATCGGGCTTGATCCAGATACGCATGGAATAATCGCTGGCCAGCAGCACGCTCACCCGGCCGATGCCGCGGATTCGCGCCAGGATGTCCTTGATATTGATCAAAGCATAGTTGTTCAGAAACTGCTGATCGAAACGGTCCCCCTCTGAGGTCAGGGTGATGAGCATCAAAATGTTGGGCAAAGATTTTTCAGTGGTCACCCCCAGCCGCTTGACTTCCTCGGGTAGCTTGGCGGTGGCGGCCGCCACCCGGTTCTGGGTAAAGACCGTGTTCATGTCCGGGTCGGTACCCACTTCAAAGGAAGTCTGGATCACCATCGTGCCGTCGTTGGCATTGGTGGATTTCATGTAGATCATGTTGTCCACGCCATTGATCTGCTGTTCCAGCGGCGTGGCCACCGACTGTTCCACGCTGATTGCATTGGCGCCGGTGTAGGTGGCGCGCACTTCTACCACCGGAGGGGTGATATTGGGATACTGCTCCATGGGAAGCGAGAGCAGGGAAATGGTTCCCACGATGACCGTGACGATGGCGATGACCATGGCGACGATGGGTCGCCTGACAAAAAAGGATCCCATGGATGATTACTGCTTTTCTTTTTCGGTTGTTTCAGCGGATACCGTTTTCGGGGTAACCTGGGCGCCGTCGGCCACCTTCTGCAGGCCCTCGTAGACCACTTTTTCACCGGCATTCAAACCCTCGAGGATGAGCCGGTTGCTTCCCATTGCCGGCCCGACAGAAACTCTTCGTTCCTCCACCTTGTTGTCGCTGCCGACTACAAACACGCGCTGTATGCCCTGCAGTTCGGAGATGCAGCGCTGGGGCAGCAGGATGCCGTCTTTTACCCTCTCGGCGATGGCCCGGATTCGAGCGAACTGCCCCGGGCGGATGAGCTGATCCGGATTGGGAAAGGAGAGCTGGATCAGTATCGAACCGGTGGTGGGGTCCACGCCACGGTCGATGAAATCGAATTGTCCCTTGTGGGGATAGAGCGTGCCGTCGGCCAGAATCAAATCGAACACCCCGGTCCCTGTCTGGGTAGCTTTGTTCTCCTGGAGTTTGTGAAAGCGTCGGGCGACCTGCAGGTACAGGTTTTCCGTGAGAAAAAACTCGACCCTTACCGTCGTGATATTGGAAACCGTGTTCAAGATGACCGGGTTGGGGGATCGCCCAACAAAATCACCGACCTTTGCATTGGTTTTGCCGATGATGCCGGTGATGGGGGAAAGGATGCGGGTGTAGCTCAGGTTGATTTTGGAAGCCCTCAGGTTGGCCTGCGCCGCTTCCAGCGAGGCGATGGAGGCTTCGTATGCGGCAACGGCCCCGTCCAGGTCACTCTGGCTGACTGCCCTGCGGTCCGCCAGGGGCCGGATGCGTTTCAGATCGCTGGTGGTTTTGGCCAGCACGGTCCTGGCCTCGGCCACCTTGCTCATCATGGCGGCCACATCGGCTTCGTAGGGCTGGCTCTCGATGGTGTACAGCAGCTTGCCCGCTTCGACCTCCGAGCCTTCTTCAAAATGGATGCCTTCCAGAAATCCTTCGACCCGGGCCCGGATGGCGATGTCCTCGGCTCCGAAGATCTGGCCGACAAATTCGATCGGCACCGCGACTTCCTGCGTCTGGATCTCGATAACCGACACCTGGGGCGGCGGCGGTTGGGCGGCTTTTTTTTCGCCGCAGGCCGAAACAATGAACAACAACAATACACACAGCCATCTTATGTTGATTTTCATATAAGAATCCACGTCCTCGCTAAATAGTCTGTAGCGCTTGGTGAATAGAGCCTATCCAAAAAATGCATCTAGCGCTCCAGGACTGCGTTGCAGGTCGCCTCAAAATGCTCACATACTGCCGTGTATGCTTGTATACACGACGTTTTCGACTGACTGCGCCTTGTCCTAGAACCCGACCTACTGTTTTTGAGTTAGGTTCTAGTAAAATTTGGTGGGACCGGTTTCAGGATGCGCTATGTCATACCAACAAATCAAACGAAATCACAAGGAAAAAGATCCGTGTCAGAACGGCGCGCGAAGGCTTCCTTCGCTCCCGGCGATTCAACGCTGGACCTGACGAGCTGGCACGATCACCAGGGCGCCGACCAGAAGGAAGTCGGCGAGCCGCCTTCCCCGATTCCGCGAGTCGTGCCGTCATAGGTAAAGGCGAAAGACCGGGTGTCGGGCGGCAGCGGCAGTTCGCGGCTGAACGACACCTGCTCGATCTTCCGGCGCCCACCGGCGGAAGTGATGGGGACCACATCCAAAACGCTCCCGTCGGTGTCGATCAGCACCAGGCTGAAGCGAAAGGTGTCCAGCAGTTTGTGTCTTTGAAACACGATGTCACCGGCGATTTGCAGCGTGTCCCGGGTCCGGGTGGTGGTATAGTTCACCGTGAGGTCCCCTTTGCCCTGCCAGCTGCCCGACGCGGTGCCTTCCGGCTGAAGGGCGATCCGCTTCTGTTCTGCAACCGTCTTGCCTTTCGCAGTAAGAAGCTTGCCCTGGCAGGAAGACAGCAAGGCCAACAGTATCAGAATCAAACCGATCCGAAAAGAGGTGTTGATATTCATTTCTATCTCCCATGGTAAAGTGGTTTTCAAAAAGGTAAAAAATGAGGTGCTTATTTACATTGGGCCTATCGGTTTTACGTTAAATCGCCACCAGATGATTGTCAATTCCATATTCGGCCGGTTTCACCGTCTTCAGGGAGGATCAGGATGGAAGAGAGGATTCGATGCAAACCGCTGCGGGCCAAAATCACGGACCCGACAACCGCGGCGGGTTTTATACAAAACGGCACCAACTTGTTCATCTCCGGTTTTACGGCCGGATATCCGAAATTGATCCCACAGGAGCTCGTTCGCCGCGCCGACGGCGGCGAGCGCTTTAAGATCAACCTGTTTGCCGGCGCTTCCACCGCAGCGTCGGTGGACGGCAGCCTGGCCGCTGCGGGTTTGATTCAATGGCGCCGGCCGTACATGAGCGACCGGACCATGCGCCGGATGATCAACGCCGAGCAAATCCTGTACAAGGACGACCACCTTTCGGCGCTGTCGCAGCAGGTGCGGGCCGGGAACTGGGGGCCGGTCGACGTGACGGTGGTCGAAGCAGTGGCGATCAGCGAAAAGGGGCAGCTGGTCCCCACCATGTCGGTAGGCAACACACCCACGTACGTGAAAGCCGCCGATAAGATCATCGTCGAAATCTCCACCGACCCTGCCGAACTGGAAGGCATCCACGACATCTTTATACCGGAAGATCCCCCATACCGGATGCCGATCCCGATCTATCGGACCGCAGACCGCATCGGCAAACCGTTCATCGAGATGAATCCGGACAAAGTGGTGGCGATCTTGCTGAGCCCGGAAACCGAGCGCGGCGCCGTTTTCAGGGATCCGGACAAAATCTCCAGGGATATCGCCGCCCGGATCCTCGACTTTGTCGAACACGAAATAAGAAAAAACCGACTGCCTGCCGGCCTGCCCTGGCAGTCGGGTGTTGGGGATGTCGCCAATGCCGTGCTGAGCGGCTTCATAGGCAATGATTTCTTTTTGAATCTGGACATCTATTCCGAAGTTCTGCAGGACAGCGTGCTGGAGCTGATCGACATCGGCAAGGTTCGGGCCGCCTCCGGTTCGTCACTGACCTTGTCGCAGAAAGCCCGTTCGCGTTTTTTCGACGAACTGTACCGGTATCGTGAAAAAGTGATCCTGCGGCCGGCGGAGATCTCCAACGCCCCGGAGGTCATCCGGCGATTGGGGGTGATCGCCATCAACACGGCCATCGAGGTGGACATTTACGCGCAGGTCAACTCCACCCATGTCATGGGATCCCAGATAATGAACGGTATCGGCGGATCGGGTGATTTCATGCGCAACGCGGCCCTGTCTTTCGTCGTGACCCCGAGCACGGCCAAAGGGGGGGTCATCTCAGCCATCGTGCCCATGGTCAGCCACGTCGATCACTCCGAGCACTCGGTGGGTGTGGTGGTAACCGAACACGGCCTGGTAGACACACGCCCCCTGACTCCCCGGCAGACAGCCGAGCAGATCATCAACAAATGCGCCCACCCGGATTACCGGGAGCAGCTACGGGAGTACTACCAGCGGGCAGTGCGCATGGCCGGCGGTCACGAGCCCCATCTGCTGAAAGAGGCGTTTTACCTGCACCAGCGCTACCTGGATAACGGTGATATGCGGGTCGGGTAGATCAGCTGATTATGTGAAGAGGCAGATTTTACAGTCCTTGGCATACTTCATGAATTCTTCCGCCGTCCAGACGACCACACCGTCGATGAGCTTCTTTTCGTCGATTTCCATCATGTCCACCGTCATCTGGCATGCAATCAGCTCGACCCCCTCGATCTGGGCGACTTCCTGCAAATCGGCCAGGCTGGGGATGTTGGCCTTTTCGATCTTCTTCTTCATCATTCCGGTAGCCAGGCTCACCATCCCCGGAACGGCCCCCATAACCCCCTGCGGGAAGAATTTGGCCCTTTCGGCTCCGCCCTGCATGACCAGGTTCATGCCCATAAAAGAATAGAAGATTTTGCTCTCCATGCCCATCCGGGCGGCGTTGATTCCCAGGACCAGCGACGGATAGGCCCCGTCGATGGTGTCCTTGACGCATATAAAGGCAGCTTTTTCTTTTTCCCCGGCCATGAACTCCTCCTTGCGCGAACGCTATCACGATTTCCAAAGTTGTGCAGGTCAGGGCAATTCTTTCAACCAGGAAGCATCGTTCATGTAGCGCTTTCGAATGGCATCCAGCTCGCCGCTTCCCTGCATGGTGATCAAAAAGTTTTGCAGCCAGTTCATCAGCAGCGGGTCACCGGCTTGAATAGCGATGCCGATGGGTTCGAAGGTGAGCGGCTGGGTAAGGGTGGTCAGTTGCTGGTTAGGATATCGGAAAACCGATACCGCGCAGATCGGGTAGTCGGCCACAAATGCATGGGCCTTGTCGCCGATGACCATTTTTATGGCCGCTGTATAATCATCGGCGGTAATCAGTTTCGCATGGGGTGCGGACTTTCCCACGAACTCCTGTCCCGTGGAACCCTTCAAGGCAACCAGCGTAGTCTTTGGGCTGTTGAACTGGGAAGGATTTTGCATGAATGCCAGGGTCTTCAATTTCGTGAGCATGGATTTGCCGGAGATAAAATAGGGTCCGACAAACACCACTTCCAGGTTTCGTCTGCCGCTCATCGTCATGCTGGAAAGGATCATGTCGACTTTCCCGGCCTTCAGGGCCGGCAGCAGTTCGTGAAAACGCATGGTCCGAAAGGTCAACTTCACTTCCATCGCACTGGCCATCGCATTGGCCAGTTCCGGTTCGATGCCGATCAGCCCGCCCTTTTTGGTGGTCATATTCAACGGCGGCATGTCACCGGTCGTTCCCACGATCAGCTCTCCGCGTTGTTGTATGCGATCGATCACCGGTGAAACGGACGACCGATCAGCGGTTTTGCCGGTGGTTGTGCAGCCGCTCACCACGGATAGCGCCAGTGCCAGGATCCATGCCAACCGCAATGTCTTCATCGTTTATCTCCTTCGCCTGTGGCCTGCCTTTTCACTGAGTCGCATTCGCTTTTCATTGCCTTCATTTCTGAAACAGGCTGCTGAGAAAGAAAATCTAGTCTGTATGCTCCTCTATTACCTGACCGCGGGATGTAAAGGATATCCCCTGCTGCATTTTGGTTCCGATCATCACGCTTTCGATCAGCGGCGGCCGAACCGGTGCAACGGCGTTCCACATTACGACAAAACTGGCTCCCGAACCACCGATCGTGTCGGACTCAGCCACCACATAGCGAACCGATGCCATTGCTTTCATCGTGGTCGGTTGCCGCAGATAGTGCCGTATCAGCTTTCCGGTTGAATCGTAATAATCGACGCCGGTGATGGTAATTGCGTGAACCGGGTCGGTATTGCGTATGCTCAGGGTGGCGGTCAGCAGCACTTTCTGCTCCCGGTCCCCGCCATAAACGTGCGAGTAGATGGGAACGTAGACCGTTTGTCCCCGTGAGGCGGCCGGCAACGATTCCGAAAACCCCGCGCTGGCAAACAAGATTGCCACGGTAAAAACAAGCCCCTGCAAAATCGGCCGTTTCAGATGCGTCATGGTGAACTCCTTCTCGAATCGATCGTTTGGAACCGCTTGAGGTAGTCGATGACAGTCGGCACCTTTCGAAGACGATCGATTTGTATATGAGGCATTCTGCCGGTTTTTTCAAGATCCAATAAATGCAGCATATTCGATCGAACCCGGGATGCCAGGCCGATGAGAAGAACTTACCTGCTGCGGCTTCTTTTGACTGGTGAATGCGTCATGGGGATACGTTGTTCGTTCTTTCGCCTTTTTCGGTGCCCTTGAGTCCACCGTCGATCAAGGCATCGGTGTCTTTGTCCAGCGGTTTGCCGCCTTCGATCAGCTCTTTTTCCATCTGCGGCACCTCGCCCTTGTGTAGGGCTTCCATGGCCACCAGGCACGGGTTTTTGTCCCCAACGGATACGTCCGCCAGGATAGCCGCCATCCCGGCCGGACCCAGGGCAAGGCCGCCGAGAATCTTTCCGATGGTCAGCGCGGTCTGGGAGGGATCGATGGCCAGGGTCGGCCTGGCCAGGGTGCCTGAGAGTTTGAACGGTCGGGTGAATGCGCTCAGGCTGAATCCGATCCGGCCCAGGTTGCCGACCCTGACCCCGCTTTTGGGGGAAGATGCGAGGGTGATATCCAGCCTTTCCCGGGCCAAATCGATGGTTCCGGCGGTAACCAGTGCGGTCTGCGGTGTGTCGAGCAGCCCGAGATGCCGGGCCTGGCCGTTTTTGACGTCAAAGCTCTGCACCAGACAGTTCAGGTCGGTGAAGGGATCTGAGCGGCGAGCCGGTCTGAGCAGGCTAAGCAGGGTGTCGCCGATATCTCCGTAAATCGTGCCGATGATGCGGTTGTTGATCGATCCCTCCTTCATCGTAAAAACCACCTGGCCGTTGAGCTCGGCCATGAAAGCGGCCACCGACTTGGCCGGCCCGCTCAATTCGATCCGGCCGTTCAGCGCCCCTTGAATGTCCCGGGGCCTGTCGAGCTCTTCCAACTCTCGGCCGACATCGTAGTCGGAAACTTCAATAATGGCTTGCAGCGTCGGGATGCCATCTGAGGTCCGCAAGGCCAATTCGCCGGTGATCTTCCCCCCGCCTCTGGAGAACTGCAGCGGCCTGAGCACCAGGTTGCCGTCTTCGACCACCATTTCGAAGCGCAGGTCTTTCAAGGCTGCACGGGACGAATACAGCTGTGCCGCGTCGAACGAAACCGCCAGGTCGGTCGTCTCGAGCATCTCCAGGGGCCATGGCTCGTCGGAAAACAATTTTCTGTGCCGACCGGAGCCGGTCGCCGGAGTCGATTGTGCCGATCCCGGATGCGGGGTCTCGGGCTGATACGGCCGCAGATCGAGGTGCGGAGAGGATATGCGGGCGGATATCCGGGGGCGCCGGCCAGTATAATCGATCTCCAGCTGTCCGCCGATACTGCTTTCGCCCACCGCCACTTTCAGGTCCTCGAACCGGTAGTTTTTCGGCCGGGGGTCGGTCAGACTGCCGGATATGGCAAAAGGGCCGGCTGCGCGGAAATCCGCATCGAGCAACTGCCACAGATGGCCCGCTTCCTGTCCGTGAACGTCGAAGTTGAAATGGATGCCGGTTTGACTGATGGAATCGACGGCAGATCCTTCGAGCATCACCTGAACGGTCTCCGGGCTGCCGCCTCGGAAAGTAAATGATTCGATCGTCATTCGACTGCCGGCTGCCCGGCCTTTTATGGAAAGATTCACACCACCCATTTGAAAGTTGTCGAGCATTTCATCCGAACCACTGCCGTAAAATGCCGCCCGGGCATCGGCACGCACCTTGAGCTCGGCTTTCTGCAGGTCCCCATTTATCGATAGCCCGCTGATGTCCAGGGCGCCGACTTTTACCCGGTCGGCACGGATGCGAATGTCGGCGCCCAGATTCTGGAGCAGCTGAGGCGGGACCGGCCACTGGGGCAGCACCAGCTGCCGGTCGATTGCCTTTGCGACCCTGCCGGCATCCGGCTCGCCCTGGAGATCTGCCGCCCGCATCAGCTCATTGCTGTCCACTATGGGGACAAACAGGTCGGCGGCGATATGAAGCGGCTTGCCGCTGCGGTCGAGTTCAACGTGCCCTGTCATCCGACTGCCGGCCAGGGAGAGGACAATATCGTCGAAACGGACTTTACCGGCCGCCGGATCGGTTATCACGGTTCGCAGGGCGCAGGAACCGTGAAGCGGTATCGATTTTGCGAAAAGCCTCTCCAGCCATGCCACGTCCCGGCCTGCGGCTTCCAGCTCCAGCTCGATTCCTGTCAGTGATTTCAACTCACTGACAGCCCCCTGCAGGGAAACCGCCAGCATTTCGGCGCTGCCGACCTTCAGCTGAAGATCGGCGATCCCGATGTTTTCGGCCGGATCGGTAAGCACCAGCGACACATCAAGTGGTCCGAGGTCCTCCAGTTGTTTCATTGTTTCCGGTATTTCCAGTCCAGGCCAAGCAAAGGGGCGCGCGGTGACCCGGGGGGCTTTGGCGGCGATGATCACCCGGGTGGCCTTACCGGAAGCATCCACTTTCACCGAGCCGCTGAAGTCGACGTCTTCCAGGCTTCCGGCAATCGAATCGAAGCTGAAAACGGCTTTGTCCGGATCGACCATCCGGGCCGAAACCGCATACCGGCCGTACAGCGGCCAGGGCTGCAACAGGTATTTTCCCAAAGAAGCCGCGTCATCGCCCTCGATGCGGATATCCAGATCGAACCCCGCCGGCTCCAGCAATGCGGCGATCGAGCCGGACACGGTCACCCGGGCCTGCTGCAGGCTTCCGGCCTCCAGATCCACATTGTGCAGCGCCAGACCCTTGTCGGTACCGACCAGATCGCAGGCTACCCGGATCGGCCCCAGATCCGGCAAAGCCGGTATTCCGGCCAGCTCTTCCAGGTCGGGGGGGCGGGGTCCTCTGGTCTGAACGCGGATGCGCCCGTTCGCCAGACGGGCTTCGGTATGCAGTTCATTGAGCACCACCTGGGGCAGCAGCACGATGCCGGTGGCAAGCGCCACCTCCGCATCGATGCGGTTCAGCAGCAGCTCTTGCGGCGGCCGGTCATGCCGGCTGCCGGATGCGGGTGGTGGTTTTCCGGTCTTTTCGCCAGCGGTTGGACGCTGAAAGGCATCTGCGGCAAACAGGGGCCGCAGATCGAAACGGCGGGAACGGATGGTGGCCGACAGGCGGGGTTTTTGTTGCTCCAGATCGATGGCGACAGTCCCGGCAGCATCGCTGTCTCCTACCCTCAGCTCCACTTCCTCCAGCCGGATCGGCTCACCGGCCCTGCGAACCAGCCGGCCGGCCGCCCGGAACTCCCCCTGCCAGGGGATGGTGGTGTCAAACAGATCCTTCGTATTTTTCAGGTCATCTCCGTCGGCCATGACCTGCAGGTCGACATCCTGCAGCCGCAGCAGGTCTCCAATGCGTCCGCGCAGGAAGACTTTCGCAAGGCGCCGGTCACCGAGGTGAAGATTCAATTCGCTGATGGCCAGGTGTTTTGGAGATCCCGAGAGGTTTACCTGGAATTTGAACGGTCCGGGATCCGGCAGGTAGTCGAGGCCGGCCAACCGCGCCAGGTCCGGTATCGAGTTGCCGGCACCGGTGATCTTCCAGTCGAGCCCGCTGAAATCGGCAGTGTTTTCCACAGCGCCGGATATCTGAAACCGGTTGTCGGCAATCTCCACCGCTATCGCAGCCGGCAGCCGCTGACCGCTCAGAAAAGCCGGCAGCGGCCGACCGATGGTGCCAAAGACCGCCACCGGGGTCCGGTTGAAAGTTCCTTCCAGGTCAATCTCCAGCGGGCTGTCTGCATCCGGCAGCTCGGCACGCAGATATTTCAACTCCAGTTCCAGGTTTCTGCCGGACTGTCGGTCGTAGAAGGCCAGATGCGCGTTTTCGACCTCGATGCGGTGGATCAGCGGAGCTTGGGTCGGAGAGGGCGCGGCATCGCCGGAGCCCGAGGGGATGTTGAAATCCCCGGACGTGTTTCTTTCCAGGAGAACGTCGGGATGGACCAGCAGGATGCTGGCGATCTCCAATCTGCCCAGAATCAGCGGCAGCAGCGCCACACGCACCTGAAACCGCTCGATACGGATCATCGCCTCTCGGGATCCCCAGGAGGCGTTATCCAGCGCCAGGTTTTCGGCGGCCAGAACCGGCAGCAAACCGAAATCGACCTCCAGGTTTCCGGCGATGGTCAATCGGCGGCCGGTGGCATCCCGAACAGCATTCGTGATGTAGGGTTTGAACCGGTTCAGATCGGCAAAGTGCAGGAAAGCATAGACCCCGGCATACAGCCCGACAACCAGAATGACGAGCCCAATGAGTATTTTTTTCCACCACATAGTTGGTTGCCGGAAAACGACGGCCCCTTCGTGAGTTCGGGATGGGAACGGCCTGCAGAAGCTGCGATTCGCAGATCGACAGCCTTTAGGAGGAAATTACCGGTTTTCTTGAACAAATGCAACAAACCCCTCCAGGTAAGACTGCAACCGGCTGCGGGTGGTTGCATCGGTCAGGTTCCCCGATGTGTCGAACAGTTTCATCGCTCCGCTGACATACAACAGCTTACCGAACCACGGACGCATCGACAAGGTTCTCAGCACCGGCAGCCACGCCGTCTGCGAAAAAACGGTGCCATAGTTGCCGGGAGAGGCGCCGATGATGCCCACCGCACGATTCTTAAACACCCGGAACCGGTCTTCCGGCGGCCTGGATATCCAGTCGACGGCGTTTTTGAACACCCCGGGGATGGAGTTGTTGTATTCCGGTGTCACCAGCAACAGTCCGTTGGCTGCGGCAATTCGATCCTTGATCCGCGCAACGACCTCCGGTATACCCTCCGCTGCTTCGACGTCGGCATTGTAAAGCGGAATGCCCTCGATGGATGCGGTCTCCAGCCGGGCGTTTTCCGGCATCAGCTCGACGGCGGCACGCAACAGGCCGGCATTGTAGGACCCTTTCCGCAGGCTGCCGGACAGGCCGAAAATGGTGATCATCGCTGCCTCCTTTGCGACGCTGAATGATTCTTTTTTCGTCTCGATATCCAAATTCAGCGGTCAGCCGCTGACCCCTGCATCCGTGCACCCAATATTAGGTAAGTCCCGCGGATCTGTCAAAGGAAAAGGGTTGCATTTCGGGTCTTGCATTCATAGAGTTGCTTGTCACGAGTTTCTCGGACACCACCGGCATCAGGGAATTAGCCACTCTGCAGCATCGCCATAGGGGGAACCAATGAAAGATCGAGTGTGCCTTTTGCTTTCTGTCTTGCTGATCGCAGGCGGTTTTGCCTGCACACCGACCCGTGTATGGGTCAGCGATCCAGCTTTCACGACCGCTGAAACCGGCAGGTATGCTGTGCAGTTCATGCCGCTGACCGATGACAAAAACTTCATACAGCAGTTCCGCCTGCTGGTCACCAACCGCAGTGACAAAGAACTGGAGGTCGACTGGACTGCCACCCGCTACCTGTTCAATAGCCAGCCCCACGGTCGATTTTTATTTGAAGGCATTGACGAATCCAACATCAACAATCCGCCGTCCGACCTTGTCGCCGCTGGCGAGACCCTCATGAAGGTCATCGCTCCGGTACAATTGTTGGCCATCAAGCCCGCCAGATCTTCTCAGTTTAAAGACCAGCCGGCTTTCAGCAGCGGCCCTGTACCGGAGGGATCCAACGGCATTGCGCTGGCCCTCCGGCAGGACGGAGAGCTGATACGGGTGCAGCTGTCTGTATCGGTTACAATCGAAGTGAAGTAAGACGAAAAACGCTGATCGAAAAGGAAATCAGAGATGATGTCGGCCATTCGATTGCTCTGCATCGGTCTTGCCCTGGTTTTCACCGCATCCGGATGTGCTTTTCTGAAGCTGAAAAAAGAGGTCGCCGGCCTGGAATCTACCGCCGGTCTGGGGGGAGTCATTCGCAGCCAGGCTCCGGTGCAGGGCAAGATCCTGGTTTTTCTCTCTACGCAAAAAGACGGCCGGAAGGAAATTCAACAGATGACATTTTTAGAAGATGAGGGCATCTACCTGTTTCTGGTTACTGCCGGTGTTTACCACATTTCGGCCTTTATGGATGTCAACGGCGATCTGCAGTACGACGACGGCGAACCGGCCGCATATTCAATAGATCCGATTGTCATGCAGCCACCGAAGCACGGTCCCAATGATGAGACGAACCTGGAGCTTTCCCCCCATGCGCAACTGCCGCACGGGTTTCCCCGAAGCATGCAGTTTGCGGTCAGCGCGGTGGGTACCAACGTGCTGAAAGCCGGAATTGTCGTCGATCTGAACGATAACATGTTCTCCCTGGATAATGCACGCATGGGTTTGTGGAAGCCGTTGACGTTCACAAAAAGGTTCGGCGCCGGCGTCTACTTTCTCGAGCCGTACGATAAAAACAAGATCCCGATTCTGTTTATTCACGGCGCGGCCGGCACGCCCCGGCACTTTCAATACCTGGCTCAGTTCATCGACAGGGAGAAATATCAACCCTGGTTTTATTATTATCCCAGCGGTATCCAGCTGGATCATCTCGGCGACGCCTTGAACTACCTGGTCACCTATCTGCACGACCGCTACCGGTTCGAGCGCTTGTACGTTACCGCCCACAGCATGGGCGGGCTGGTTGCCCGCTCGTTTATCCTCAAAAACCACTTTCAGGACCACCAGCGCTGCATTCGGCTGTTCGTGTCGATTTCCACTCCCTGGGGCGGGCTGGAAACCGCTGCCAAAGGCATCGAATCGGCCCCGGCCGCCATTCCGAGCTGGCACGACGTGGTGCCCGACAGCCCCTTCATCCGGGGTCTGTTTCAGCGGCAGCTGAAACCGGAAATTCCCTATTTCCTGTTTTTCAGCTACAAGGGCGAATGCAGCCTTTTCATGGACAACAACGACGGGGCGGTATCCCTCAGCGGTGCGCTGGACCTCCGGGCCCAGGAAGATGCCGTGCAGGTGGTGGGATTCGACGAAGCCCACGTGGATATCCTGTACAGCCCGTTGGTGTTGAAAAAATACAAAGAGATCCTCGCCGAAGCAGACCGCAGGGATCGGCCGGTGCTGAAATTATTCGGGCAGCAGGATTAAAAGCGGGCCCCGTTTGATATGCGGTTTTCCGAAAGCGGCAGCTTGCTTTTTATCCGCCTGTGGCCCCCTGCCGGGCGCCTGATGCGGAAACATTTCACGACCGCAGCGTCGCCGTGAGACGCAGCGGGTAAAGCAGCAGTTCCAGGGCCGGCAGGATTCCATTGCAGACCACATCTGCCGACGAGATCGTCTCCACGGCGGCTCCTTCCTCCAGGATGACGGCCACCCCCAAAGCAGCCTGCTCGAGCATCAAACGATCGTTGCGCCCGTTTCCCATGCAGACGGTGCGCTCTTTGCCCAATTGCTGGACGAATTCGAGTTTTCCGACGTCCTGGTTGCCCGGTGGAAGAATGGTAAGTTCGCACGGGACCCCTTGCAGCTGGGAGGCGGCCCTGCCGAAAGTGTCGGCGGTCACCACGTAGATGGTCAGAGACTCGGAGAGTTGCTGCAGGCACTCTCTGACCTCCGGCTTGAGGATCCCGTCCACGGCCAGCGTTCCGTTGTGATCGAGCACGAGGTATTCCAGCTGCAGTGTTCGGTAGCCCGGTATGTCTACTTCGATCATCCCATTGCTCCTTTTGCGTTGAAACCGGCAAGGCTTGCCGCCACTGTGAATGCAAGGCAACTCGGCGGGCTGCGCCCAATTAGCCCAGCGCTTGCAGCGCTGTTTTCATCCGCCGCAGGGCTTCATCGAGGGTCGCGCGCGGGCAGCCGAAATTCAGGCGCACATACCCCCGCGCGCCGAACTCTTCTCCATCGGACAACCCCACACCGGCCTGCTCGAAAAACCGGACCGGATCTTTTATTTTCATCGGGCGGCAGTCGATCCAGGCCAGGTAGGTGGCCTCGACCGGTGTCATGGATACATGCGGCATCTGTTCGATTTCCCGCTGGACCCGATCCCGATTGCCGCGCAGGTAGTCCAGCAGCGCCGCAAGCCAGTTGTGACCGAAACGGTAGGCGGCCAGCGCAGCTGCCAGGCCCATGGTGTTAACATGCGGAACGATGCCGGCCATGGCCTGTTTAAACCGCTGCCGGATTCGGCGGCTGGGCATCACGGCAAAAGAACAACCCAATCCCGGCAGGTTGTATGTTTTGCTGGGAGCCATCAGGGTGATGGTTCGCTCGGCAATTGCCGGCCCCAGGGCGGCGAAGGGAATATGGCGCTTTTCTTCATCCAGGATCAGATCGCAGTGGATCTCATCCGAGCAGACAATGACGTCATGGCGCGCGCAAAGGCCTGCCAGCTGTTCCAGCTCCCCCTGGGTAAATATGCGTCCCACCGGATTGTGAGGGTTGCAGAGGATAAACAGGCGCGTGTGATCTGCCAAAGAAGACTCCAGGAGATCGAAATCGAACTCCCATTGGTTGCCGTTTTTCGCCAGGGGAACGGTTGCCAGCTTGCGATTCGAAAACCCGGGAGCGGTTAGAAACGGCGGATAGACCGGCGTGGCCGTCATTACCCCATCGCCGCTTTCTCCCACCGCCCGGCAGGAGACGTTCAAGCCGGTTACCAACCCTGGAATCCAGACAATCCATCGCTCGTCGACACGCCAGTTATACCGGCTTGCCAGCATCCGTGCGACTTCACGGGTCAGTTCCATCGGCGGCTGGGAGTAGCCGAAGACCCCGTGATCCGCCCGCTGTTTCAGGGCATCGACAACCGCCGGAGGGGACCGAAAATCCATGTCAGCCACCCATAACGGCAGAATGTCTTTACCGGCATACTTGTCCCACTTGGCGCTGGAAGTGGATCGGCGGTCAATGACCTCGTCGAAGTCAAAATCAGCTTTCATGGTAAAATTCATTTAAAAACAAAATACCGGTCGTATATGTCCGTGTCGGTAAAATGCCCCCGCCCGACCAGCTTGATGGCGTGATGCCCCCGCTGCCGCATATAGCCCACCTTGGGAATCCCCATGGAAAAAAAGATGTACGGCTCGATGCGGCTGGAATCTTTCATGATCCCATCGGACGTAAACACGCTTTCCGTGCCCTCGCCTGGCCGGGGCAGCATTTCGAGCTCGTCGTAAGGGCGCAGTTCATAGTGGATGACATCTGAAGGTAGCTTTCGGGCGAACACCTTCTGTATCTGGTGCCAGCCCGAGTTGATCCGCAGACTCAGACGGCTGTCGGGAAACGCATCCGGCAGCCAGGCCGGCACGAAAGGATAGAGCCCGTCGGAGGAAGAATTGATCTTGGCAATCCTTTCTTTGCGCGGCACATAGAAATAGTAACACCCGCAGTTGTTCATGATATCGGCCATAATCGGATCACCTTCGGAATCGAATGTGATGCGAAAGGTCACCCCGTCCAGCGGCCCGCGTTCGATGCCGGGAGAATTCTTGCCGTAGCGCCCCGAGTACCAGAAAGCATAATTGATCTGCAGTACCGGCTCCCCTTTCAACAGCGAATGGGAGATGTAGTAGTATACGGTCGGAGTGCCGGACTCGATTTTCACCCGGCCGTTTCTCCACATCACCTTGCCGAACAGATCGTAGATCCCTGCCACATCCTGCTCGATAACCGGTGCATACGCTGCGATCAGGGCCTTCGTTTCTTCCAGCGACAGGTTCGGTACCCCCAGTGCACTGCGCCGGGATGGGGCAAAAAGTGACCGCAGGTTGCCCCTGGAGGCGGCTTCGGATCCGCCAGGCGTGAAGACCGTCAGATTCCCATCGGTGTTCAGTTGTCCCAGTGAACCCTCGTGCCACTGCCGGAATACATCGTATTGCTTTTTGGTGGCTGAGGTCACCGGTATGGCCGCAACAGGGTACAGACCGAAGATTCTCATCGCAGTCACATACTCGCCGGCAACGCCCACAGAAGCCTTGACGGCAGCCAGATAATCGGGCTGCGTCCGATCATGGGCCAGCAACTGCTCGGAAGCGTGGCTGACCCTGACCAGCAACTGCCGGCGGTCGAGGCTTTCCTGCAGGCGCTTTTCCAGCTCCTGCAGGCCGTCTTGCGACAGATTGCCGATCTCCTTTTGCCTGGCTTTCAGATCGAGTTGCCGCATCGCTTCGATCCATTCCTGATGGGTGTCGCCGTCGATCCGATCCCCCATGGTCCACAGGAAACGATCGGTCCGCAGGTAAGGAAAACCGGGAACCGGAAAATTCGATGCTTCCCGAACCCGATATTTTTCGATCACCTCATCGAGCACTGCGAAAAGCTGTTGGTGCTCCAGGGGCCGTCCGGTCAGCTTGGCGGCAGGCTGTCGGCCGATCGTAGCGCATCCTTGGGCTATCAGGGCAAACCCCAAAATAACAACCAAGGCTCTTTTGCCGATACTGATCATTGCGGAGTCCTCATCTGGCCGGATGCAATCCGCCCCCTGCTTCTTCGAGAAATCTTTTTAGAACCACCAAGCCGTCGGGTGTGAACAGCTCCCGGGTGCTCATGTCGAGCACCTGCTCTACTTCGCAAAATGCGCCGCTTTCGATCTCTTCCGGCTGAAGGACGATTGGTCCGTCATACCGGCAGGAATATACACGGCCCCACAAGCGGGAGCGGTCATCCTGGTGGTAAAAGTCGAAATGCCGCTGTATCTCGACACCGCTGATACCCAGCTCTTCGGCCAGTTCGCGTTTCGCCGACTCATGGTAGGTTTCCCCGCGCAAAACGACACCTCCGGCGGCCACATCGTAACAGCCCGGGTAGATATCCTTGGTCACCGTGCGCTTTTGCAAAAACAACCTGCCGTGATGATCAAACACCAGTATGTAGGTGGCTCGATGAGGGAGCATTGCAGCACGCATCTTCCATCGCGGCGCAGACCCCACCACGGCGTTGTTGTCATCCACGATGATGACGATCTCTTCGCGGCTCATCTGATCATCGGTCCGGCGACCCTGAAGGAACGGTTTGCTTCAAACGCTTGCCGAGGCTGACCACCGCATCGACCGCGTATCCCAATTGCCGGTAGAAGGCGATCACCTCGCCGTTGGACTCTCTGACCTGCAGATTGATTTTCGGACAGCCCAGTTTCCGCAGTTTTGCTTCGGCAGCTTCCATCATGGATCGGCCGATGCCCCGGCGCCGGTGGCGCGGATCGACCGCCAGGTAATTGACCCAACCCCGGTGCCCGTCATACCCTGCCATTACCGTCGCAACGACGGCTGCTTTCATTACACCGACAAGAAACAGTTCCGGCTGCACCTGCAGTTTGCAGGCGATGTCGGCTACCGGGTCGTTCTGGGGCACAACCAGGGCGCATCGCTCCCACAACCGGATAACTTCCTGCCGGTCATCCAATCGAAACGGTCGGATCTGCAGGTGATCGGATCTACTGCTCATTGGCACATTACTGGCCGGTTTCCCGCCTGTACTGACTCAGCACGGAGAGCATCCACTGGTCGGTGCGCAACAACCGGCCGTCGGGCAGCTTGACCTGGTAGGGGCGGCCGGTTTGGGTGCTCTTCGATGCACAAAGACGAATGAAGTCTTCAGGGGTTTGAATGTCGCCTTTGAAGTATTCGTATTTTCGACGCATATGCGCCTCGGCTTTGGCCGGCGAGTGCATGACCCCGTTGCGGATGAAAATCAGATTCGACCGGGCTACGTGCTGCAGCAGGTTTGCAATGGTTAGATCCAGGTCTTCCCCGGTCGATTCGCCCGCCTTGCAGACCGCAGCGGGGGCAACAGAAAAAACCGACACGGCCGCCACCAGAAACACGCAGGCCCACTTTGTTTTTTTCGACCGACAACGCATCACAATCGTCCAACAGGTCGACAACGGATCTATTTTTTCAACGCCTCGAATTGATTCAGCTGGCGGTTTTTACGGGCCTGATCCGGATCGAAAATCCGCCCGTTCATGGAAATGTAAACCCCATCGGGCAGAAGCTGCACGGCCATGACGGCACAGGCGATGTTAAACACCGCATCGGTGAATTGAAACTTGGCCGGCTGCATGGCACCGGTCAGGACGATGACCTTGCCGGAGACGCGTTTCAGCACCTGTGCGGTTTCGATCATCGTGTCGGTGCCGTGGGTGACAATCACGTGTCGCTCGGCAGCGGAATCGACCGTTCGGCAGATCAAGCGGCGATCCTCGTCGGTCAGATCGAGGCTGTCTTTGCGCACCGGTGAGACGATTTCATACTCCAGGGCAACGTTGGCCTGCTTCAACACCTCGCCGATCTGCGGTTCGCCGACCTGAAATTCGCTTTTGGCATCGAAATAGATCTTGTCGATCGTACCGCCGGTGGTAATGATCTTCAGCTTCATGTTTCTCACCCGTGGTTTTTTCCGAACCCGACTCTTACCATAAGATACCCGCCGGCGAAATTCAATTAGTCGCCTGCGATTTATCGTCGGGTACCTGGTTTTTACGACTTCAGTATCATCCGCATGGTCGCACCGTCGATGTTGCCGCCGCTGATAATCACCCCGACGTTGCCCTGCAGGCGCGGCCGGTCCTTTTTCAGCAGCACCGCCACCCCCAACGCGCCTGACGGCTCCACCACCAGCTTGGTCCGGTAAAAAAGAAACCGGACCGCTGCGATGATCTCCTCTTCGGATACTGTCAGCATATCGTCCACGAAATGCCGTACCAGGGGGAAGGTGATGCTGCCCAGTGACGGCGTGCGGGTGCCGTCTGCAATGGTCGGCGGGTTGTGGACGCTGTGCAGCCTGCCGGTTCGAAACGAACGGGTAGCATCGTCGGCCAGCTTCGGCTCGACGCCGATCACCCGGCAGGCGGGCGCGCTTGCCTTGACCGCAATGGCCGATCCACTCAGCAGGCCCCCACCGCCGCAGGGCACCAGCAGGGCATCGAGCCCCCTGGTTTCGGCGATCAGCTCCAAGGCGGCGGTCCCCTGGCCGGCGATTACATCCAAATGGTCATAGGGTGGAATCAGGGTGGCACCGGTTTCGGCCTGCAGGGCCTGGGCGATCGATTCACGGCGCTGTGTGCGGGGGTCGTAGCCGATCACCCGGGCGCCGTAGGCTTCGGTGGCAGCACGTTTGGTTTCAGGTGCATCATCGGGCATCACAATCGTCGTTTTGACTCCCAGAAGCGCTCCGGCCAGTGCAATGGCCTGGGCATGGTTTCCCGACGAGAAGGTAAGCACACCACGGTCTTTTTCCTCCTGCGAAAGAAGGCTGACGGCGTTGTAAGCACCGCGAAACTTAAATGCACCCACCCGCTGGAAGTTCTCGCACTTCAGAAAAACGTCGGCCGCGGCAAGCCGGCTGAGCGTCCGCGAGGTCATCACCGGTGTCGGGTTGGCAATACCGGCCAGCCGCTGCTGCGCTCTTCGCACTTCTCGGAACAAATTTCTTTGATCAATTTCCACGGCAGGTTGCCTTTCATCCATCTTTGCAATTGTCCGATTTCAGCTGCTGCTGCGATGCCGACTCACGGTTGTGTACCAGAAAACGCCCGGGGCAACAAGATCGCGCTTGCGGCAGGTTCAAATCTGCGCAAGATTCCGGTACGAACGCCGGCCGGGAAAGAAACCGGTTGCTTTTACACCGCCAGCGTTTATATTGTACCAACTCCGACGACCCGGTTCGCGCTCCTGTTTAAGGCATCTATTGGAGACAGCGCATTGATGCAAGCGTGGGTCTGACCCAACGAGACAAAGGAGACCGCAGTGACATCTGCTGTGAAGAAAAGGATCCGGTTCAGTCTGTCCACCAACATTCTCATCGGAATGGTGCTCGGTATTTTTTGCGGCATCTTTTTCGGCGAGTATGCCGGCTTTCTGCAGATCATTGGAGACGGGTTCATCAAGCTGCTGCAGATGACCATTTTGCCGTATATCGTGGTTTCCCTGATCCTCGGCATCGGTGGGTTGACCCATGAACAGGCCAAACTGCTGGCGGTGAAGGCCGGCGTACTGCTGCTGATGTTCTGGGCCATAGCGTTTGCCGTCATCCTACTGATTCCGCTTTCCTTTCCGGACTGGGAATCGGCCGCGTTCTTCAGCACCGCCCTGGTAGAGCCGCCCAGGGAAGTCGACTTTCTCAGCCTTTACATCCCCTCCAACCCGTTTTCTTCACTGGCCAACAATGTCGTGCCGGCCGTTGTGCTCTTCAGCATCCTGCTGGGGGTTGCCTTGATGGGGATCAAGGAAAAGGACGCTTTGCTCCAAGGCCTGCGGGCGGCATCGGCCGCTCTGGTGAAGGTCACCGGCATCATCGTAAAGCTCACCCCGGTGGGGGTGTTTGCCATATCCGCTGCAGCCGCCGGCACCATGACCATCGAGGAATTCGGCCGGCTGCAGGTCTATCTGGTCAGTTTCAATCTCATCGTTTTGCTGCTGACCTTCGGGGTTCTGCCGTTGATCGTGATGTCGGTAACGCCTTTCCAGTACCGCGATATCGTCGGGATGTCCAAAGACGCCCTGGTGACGGCTTTTACCACCGGCAACCTGTTCGTGGTGCTCACGGTGCTCACCGAAAACTGCAAACAGATCTTCGAAAAACACAATATGAAGCAGGAAAAAACCGATACCTACATCGATGTGCTGATCCCCATCACCTTCAACTTTCCCAACCTCGGCAAGCTGATTATGCTGCTGTTTGTCCTTTTTGCAGGCTGGTTCACCGGATCGACCCTGTCCGCCGGACAGTATCCCACCTTTGTCATCTCCGGACTGCTCAGCTTCTTCGGGGGCGTGGATGTCGCCCTGCCCTTTATGCTAGATCTACTACAGCTGCCCTCGGACATGTACCAGCTCTATCTGGTCACAGGAGTGATCAACGGTCGCACGGCCACCCTGCTGGCCGCCATGAACCTGATCGTGTTTACGCTGCTGGCAACGGCCAGCTTGACCGGTGTGCTGAAAATCCGGATGAGAAAACTGCTGGCCTATTCAACGGTTTCTCTGGTGCTGACCTTCAGTGTCATCATCGGCAGCAAGGTCTACTTCAACATGGCCGTTAAAAACGAGTACCAGCAGGATGTGGTGGTGGCCAACATGAACCTGCTGCAGGACCCGGCCCCCTACCGGCTGTATCGGGAAATCCCGCCGGATCCCAGGGATCAAATAAGCGGTGAAAGCCCTCTGGAGCGTATCCGCAGGACCCAAACCCTGCGGGTGGGATACCAGCCGGACAATGTCCCGTTTTCTTACTTCAACACTCTCGGTGAACTGGTCGGTTTCGACATCGACATGGCCCACCAGCTGGCCAAAGACTTTAAATGGAATCTGGAATTTATGCCGTTTAACCATGACAACCTGGCCAAGCACCTGCAGCGGGGCGATTTCGATATCGCGATGTCGGGGGTGGCGATGACACCCGCCAACCTGCAGCAATTGAGATTCGCAGCCCCTCACGTCAACGTTTCCGTTTCGCTGGTGGTGCGCGATCATCGCAAAAACGAGTTTGCCACCCTTGAAAAAATCAGGCAAATGAAACATTTTGTCGTGAGCGTCGTAAAAGACAGTTCTCTTCGCGCAGCGCTGGAGGGGGCGTTTCCCAGTTCCCAGGTGGTCATGATCGACACCCCCCGAGACTTTTTCGAAGGCAACGTTCCCAACCTCGATGCCCTGCTGATATCGGCTGAAGCCGGTTCGGCCTGGTCGTTGCTCTACCCGCGATTCCAGGCGGTCATCCCCAAACCGGCTCGCCTTCAAATCCCGCTGGCCTACCCCGTGGCGATGAACGATGAGGATCTGGCGGATTTTATCGGCAAGTGGATTCACATGAAAAAGGGCGATCCGATCTTCACGCACAAGTTTGACTACTGGATCATGGGGGTGGGAGCCGAGGAGAAAAAACCCCGCTGGTCGATCCTGCGCAACGTGATCGGCTGGGGGGTGGAGGAGCCGGAAGATGAAGTATCAGACGGGCAGGGCCCGGGAGGGTAAATCGATGGGCAGATTTCTTCCGGGATTTGTCGCCGCTATCGCGGCATATATCATCCTCAAATCGCACTGCTGGGTAAAATCCCTGCACTTAGAGATCCTGTCGTTTTTCAGCACCTGCATCGTGGTGACCGTGAAAGTCGCGACGCGGCCATGAAAAAATGTGGAGACATAAAACCCTGACGTGCCGCAACGGCACAGCCGAGAGAGGCAGTGAAAGGAGGTCAACCGATGTCCAAACGTGAAGAGTTTATTTCGAAAATGGGAAACCGCCTCAAAGAGTGGAATGTGGAGATCGACAAACTGGAGGAAAAGGCGTTGACGGTCAAGTCCGAGCTGCAGGGTAAATACCGCCAGCAGATTGCAGATCTGCGCAAAAAACGCGAGGAAGCCGAAAAGAAGCTGGCAGAGATCAAGGCTTCCGGAGAAGGTGCCTGGGACACCCTGAAGGGTGAATCCGAGCGGGCCTGGACCGCCTTGAAGGATGGCGTCGCCGCTTTCAAATCGCACTATCAGGCTGAAACCGAAGAAAAGGGTGATGAAGAAAAATCGCCGTAATGCATAATTTTCTCTTCGCCGTCTAACTGCAATTCCATGAAGCCGCCGTTAGCAGGAGAGCGGCGACTCGGTGCGCTGGCGACCACCGGCGCTGTGGTATTTGAAGGGATTATCCCAATGGTTCTGTCGAATGACAAGCCCTACACCTTTGACCGCGTAGTGAGGATCCTCATCGGTGTTGGATTTCTGGCCGGGCTGGTCTGGCTGATGGGGTACCTGAGCGATGTGCTGATACCTTTTGCCGTGGCTTTTCTGCTGGCCTACCTGATCAATCCCCTGGTGGTGCTGATTCAGAGGAAAATCCCCAATCGCACGGTTGCCGTCCTGCTCGGCTTGCTGATCGTGGTGATCGTATTCGCTGCCCTGGTTGCCGTGGTCGTTCCGATGGTCGTCAAAGAGATGGTGGACATGGGCCGGCTGCTCTCCGCACTGGCAGAAGATAGCGATCTGGCCAGAAGGGCTGCAACGATGCTGCCCGCAGACCTCTGGCAGACCATCAAGGACTATGCAGCCCGGCCGGAAGTGCGGGATCTGTTCAACAGCGCCAGTTTCTGGAAAAACGTGCAAGCTGCCGCCGGCAAGGTGTTGCCGGGTGTATGGGGCCTGGTCACCGGCACGGCCACGGTGATCATGAGCATTGTAGGGCTGGCGGTCGTAGGGCTCTATTTGATTTTTCTGCTATTCGATTATCAAAAATTCAGCCGGGGCTGGAAGGGGTTGATCCCCGAACCCTACCGGGAACCGTTCGTGGACTTTGTCGACGACTTCGAATCCGCCATGAACAACTATTTCCGGGGACAGGCGGCGGTGGCTTCCATCTGCGGCGTTTTGTTTGCGGTCGGCTTCGCTGTAATTGGACTTCCGCTGGGGATCCTACTGGGACTGCTTATGGGGCTGCTCAACATGGTTCCCTACCTGCAGATCATCGGTTTTATCCCCGCGGCGCTGCTGGCGGTTTTTCACGCCCTCGAGGCCGGCATGAGCGTCTGGGCGGTGCTGGGGCTGACCGCCCTGGTGATCGCCGTGGTGCAGATTGTTCAGGACGCTATTTTGGTCCCCAAGATCATGGGCAAAGTCACCGGGTTGAACCCGGCGATGATCATGCTCTCTTTGTCCATATGGGGAAAACTGCTGGGCCTGCTCGGTCTGATTATCGCTTTGCCGATGACCTACCTGCTGCTGGCGTATTACAGACGCTTTCTGGCTGCCTCATAGTGGAACCCACAGGAAAAATCGCGCTTATCCCGCAGCCGTCCGTTACAAAAAGCCCCGCTTTGCCCCCTTGCATTCATAGGGGCAAAGCGGGGGAGCTTTTTTTGGAAGGATTGAACGCTTTAGGGCAGTTGATCGAACCATTCGCCCTTCTCAAACCAATACCGTGTGGCATCCTCAAGGGCTCCGCTGCCCGCTATCGAATCGAGAAGGTTGTCGACCAGGTTCACCAAGAGGGGATCGCCAGCCGGCAGCGCGATTCCGAGCGGTTCGTAGGTAAAAGGGGAGACGATGGTAAACAGGTCGTGCTGCGGATAGCGCGCCACAGAGATCACGCATATGGGGTGATCGGCAATCATGGCATCCACCTTCCCCTCGATGACCATCTGGACGCCCGCATCGTAGTCTTCTGCCGGCGTGTATACTGCTGTGGGCATCTGAATCTTTACAAACCGTTCACTGGTGGATCCTTCCAAAGCCGTTATTTTGAATTCTTTCTTGTCTAAGTCGTCCGGTGAGGTGATCGAGGAGAGCGTCGCCACGCTAGTGAGCACCCCTTTGCCGGAGATGTAGTAGGGACCGACAAATGCCACCTTGGCATTGCGCTCGGCGGTGATGGTCACACCGGAGATGACCATATCCACCTTGCCGGACTCCAGGGCCGGAAGAAGATCTTTGAACAGCATTTTCTCTTTTCTGAGCCTTACGTCCAGTGAATCGGCGATGTAGTTGGCCAGATCGATATCCAGTCCGATGATCCGGCCGTCTTTGGTGGTCATGTTCAGCGGCGGCATGCTGGCCGCGGTTCCGACCACCAACTCGCCCCGCTTCTGAATTCTGTCAAGAACCGGTGCCGGTGAGGACGACGAGTTCACTGCACCCATCTGGGCGCAGGCACCCAGAAAGCCCAACATCAAAACCAGGACGACAAACACCCTCGTTTTTTTCATTTTGGTTCTCCTTTTTCGCAAAGAATTTGACATCTGCTGATTGGCGATGCTACTGCTGTCGGACTTCCTCCACTCCGATCATGTTGCCGTGAAAAAAATAGAGGATGTAATAATACCCGGCGTCCGGTCCGTACACCAGCTTTTCGACCTCACCGTACTTGTCGATCCATGATTTTTCGGTGGCCACTGGGTCTCCGCAATTTGCCAGGACCTGCAACTTTTCCAGCCCCTCCTCCATCATCAGATTCCCGCAGCGAAATCCGCTGCCAATGGATGGATTGAGCTTGCCTGCATGGACCTGCTTGATTCCGACAGCCGGCAGCAGCATCATAGATGCCATCACAACAATCATCCAACCGACAAGAAGCCTTTTCATTTTGGTACCTCCATTAGGGTTGACAGATGAGATAATGACGATACTATAAAAATCAGTGATTCGCTTGTCAAACGAAAAGCCTTTGACTGTTTTTCTGGAAAGGCGAAAGGAAAAGGGCACCAGACCCATGCCATCTGTAATCCGGGCGGCGATCATATTGCTTCTGATTGGCTGCTCATCGGTAACCGTGAGCCAGGACTATGAGATCGGCGCCGACTTCTCCAAATACCGGACTTTCGATTGGGTATCCGCCGAGCAGCCCCGGACCGGCGACATCCGGGTGGACAATCCCTTGCTGGATGCCCGCATTCGCAGCGCTGTGGAGCAGACGCTGATCTCAAAAGGCTATCGCAAAAAGATCGACGGTCAACCGGACATGCTGGTGGCCTATCATCTCGCCATTCGATCCAGAATCGAAGGGGACTCTTTTAACAGCGGTTTTGGATACGGCCGCTACCCTTACTGGGGCGGCGCCGGATTTGAAACCACCATCCGGACCTACGACGAGGGGATGCTGGTCATCGACCTCGGCGATGCCGCGGAAAACCGCCTGATGTGGAGAGGAACGGGCACCCGGCGCGTAACGGAGAAAGCCGATCCCCAAAAAACAACCCGCATCGTCAACCAGACCGTTGCCGAAATCCTCAACCAGTTCCCCCCCAGGCCGAAATAGGCAAAACCGCTTTCCATGAGCTGTGTGTGCTCTGCCTCCCATCGGCCGGCTTCGCACTGATGGCGTTCAAGGATCGATCCGGCACCATCTGCGGGCGATCTCTTCGTAGACCCGCGCGGCGGTTTCAATCCGTGACAGGCGGCAGTATTCATCGGTCTTGTGGGCCAGTTCCGGTTCCCCGGGCCCCAGGATGACGGTGGGCGGGCCCCCGAAGGCGGCAGTCAATGCGGATGCATCCGTGAAATACGTCACTGCCCGCGGCTCGGGTCGCTGCCCGAGATGGGTTTCCATGATGGAAAACACCTCCTGCACCCACTTGCTGTGCGGATCGGTAAAGATCGCCGGAGCGGCGGTCAGGCGGATCAATTCCACCTGGTCGCCGAGTTGAGTCTGCAGCTGCCGGTGAACCTGTTCGATCGACTGCCCCGGGATCAGGCGAAGGTCGAGGGTGAAAGTGACGCGATCGGGCACGGAATTGATGTTGAGACCGCCGGAGATGGTGCCGACATTGAGCGTCGGGGCCCCGAGTACCGGGTGCGGGTCGATCCTGAAATCGAAGGTCTCCAGCTTGGCGATCGCCCGTGCTGCCCTGTAAATTGCATTGACGCCCTGCTCCGGCATCGATCCGTGGGCCGTCACCCCGGTGGTCACCGCCTCCAGCCAGAAGGCCCCCTTGTGGCCGATCACCGGGTAGTTGGCCGTAGGCTCGCCTACGACCAGCGCACCGGACCGGCCCAGGACCGATTCGAGTCCGGCCAGATGATCCGCCCCCTGGCAGCCGTTTTCCTCCCCGGCCGTCAGCACCACCTTCAGGCCGCCCACCCCGGCCGATGACCGCGCTATGCGCCCGGCTGCAACGATCATCGCTGCCAGGCCCCCCTTCATGTCCGAAGCGCCCCTGCCGTATATCCGGTCACCTTCCCGGTCACCGCCGAACGGGTTTTTGCTCCATGCTGCCTGGCCGAGGGGAACCGTGTCCATATGCCCGGAGAAGCAGATCGGATCCCGACTGTCGCTGAAGCGCAGGTCGGCCACAAGGCTTGTGCGGTTTTTCTCGAATTCATAGCTGCGCACCTCAAATCCGGCTTCCTGCAGGATACCGGCAATAAAATCGGCACACGGCCGCTCGTTTCCCGGCGGATTGACAGTGTCAAATGTCAGCAGCTTGCGGGTCAATTCCAGCAGGGTAGATTTCTTTGCCATGGTTGTTTCCTTCCCGGTTTATGAGCAGGCGTACTTGCGTTGATATGCCGAATCATGAAACCGGATCCTGCAGCGGCAACCGGAGGTTATTCCGGCACATAACGCGGGTATGTATGCTTGGCGTTTTCAGCGGAATGCAGGTCGATGTCCATCGTGATAAAGGGCTCGGATGAAGTTGTCAAACCAAGGATCTCTCCTTCTTCCGGCCCGATGATCCAACCCTGGCCGGCCCACTGCATGCCGCGGCGGTCGACACCTCCCAGACAGGAGGAAAGGCAAAAAGCCCCTGAGACGACGGCGGCCGCCCGCCCGCCGGCCAGCCACTTGTCCGCAGATGAAAGCGGTGTGGCCCTCGGAACCAGCAGCAAATGAACGCCGGCTCTGCCGTACGCTCTGGCACGTTCGGCAAACCACATCTCGGTGCAGATCAGAAAGCCCAGCCTGGCGACTGACGTTTCGACCGCTGCAAAGGAAAGCGGCCCGCGATCATACCATGATGCTTCCCAGAAACCGTCTTCATCCGGAAGAAAGGTTTTTCGATGGGCCGGGCGATAGCCGCTTTGCGGCGACCAGATAAACGCCTCATTGAACCGTCGATTCCCTGCAATTACCGGAACACTGCCCGCCACTGCCGCCGTGTCGAGCTCCTCCAGGCGCTCCAGCCACTGCCGGTGCGTTTCCACCGAGGCCTCCCAGAGAGCAGGATCCGGCTGCCGGCTGCGGCAAAGCCACGGATAAAAGCACATCTCCGGCAGCAAAACGAGCTCGCTGCCCTGCTGCTGCACGTGCCCGACCAGCTTCTGCCAGTCTTCGCGAAGCGGGTCCGGATCGTTGCGCAGCTGGCATACCGTGACTTTCATCAAAGACCGGCCTCCCGGTTGACTTCCGCCGTAATTCCCGTCCAGTCATAGCCCCCGTATCCTGCGGCCATCGCCGCCAGGAAGCGATCCTCCAACACCCGCGCAAAGCGCATGGGGGTCTGGCTCTCGGTGGCGGTTCGGGCGATCAGTTTCACGTCCTTCAATCCCAGGGCAAGTTTAAACAGCGGCTGGGTGTATGTTTTCTCCAGTATCTGCCTGCCATAATTCTGGTACACCGGACAGGCCAGAAACGTGCTCGCCGCGGCATCGAGCAGTTGGGCCGGATCGGCATCGTTTTTCACTACAAAGGCAAACGCTTCGGCCATGGCTTCGATGGCGGAAGCGACCAGAAAATTGGCCGCCAGCTTGGCCACGTTGGCAGCGGCCGGATTTTCGCCGAAGTCGAAGACCTTCAGGCAGATCGCTTCCAGCAAGGGCCGCACGCGGTCTTTGGCGCCCGGGTCCCCGGAAACAAAATAAGACTGCTTGCCGGCAGCCACCGCGTCCGGTCGTCCCATTACCGGCGCAGCGACATAATGGCCGCCGAACCGCCGTTGATTTTCTGCAAGCCGGCTGGCGGTGTCCGGCAGGATGGTGCTCATCGACACATGGATGCCCCCTTCGCCCAACCGCCTGGCCAGCTCGTTGTCTTTGCCGACGACCGCCTCCAGGGCAGCGTCGTCGGACACGCAGCTGATGACCAGGCCGCCCGGATCGGCTGCCGCATGCGGGTTCGCAACGATTTGGGCACCAAGACCCGCCAAGGGTGCGGCTTTTTCCGGACTGCGGTTGTATACCGCCAGCTCGCACCCGGCTTTGATCAGGTTGACCGCCATGGGTGTTCCCAGCAATCCCAGGCCGATGAATCCGATTTTTTCTTTCTTCGGCATATCCTGCTCCTCCCAAAACGATGGTTGAATTCAAGAAAACAATCTGAACCACAGCACCCTCGATCGGCCCGCAGGCCCTGTTTCCCTCTATTGTCACTGGTCGTTCGTCTCTGCCGGGCGCGTTTTACGCTTGCATGGTGCGCGGATCTGACGATCCGGGCACCCTGCGCCTAGCCGACAATGTAGGTACCGGTGCCGACGGCGATCAGGATTTCCTTGTTGCTGAAAAACTCCATGCGGGTGACGGCCACCTTGTTGCCCGAGCGCATGATGGCGCTTTTGGCGCGAAAGAATTCGCCTCGCCCGGGGCGAAGAAAATCGACCCGCAGGTCGATGGTGCCGATCCGGGCGATTCGCGTGGCGATTTCTTCAGCAGACCGGCCCTGCATTTTTTCCAGTATGCTGGCGGCAGCAGCCAGTCCGCCGGTGGCATCCAGCACGGAAGAAATTACGCCGCCGTGCAGGATGCCGTGAACGGCGTTGCCGATCAACTCTTCCCGCATGGAAAAGCGGATCGACACGAAATCGACCCGGAGGGTTTCCACCTGCAGGCCGATCACCCGGTTGAAAGGAATCTGCTGCTCATACCACTTCCGCAGAAAATCCAACTGCGCCGACAGCGTGTCGAGTGCTTCAGCCATGGCCGGTTACCCCTCTCTTTTTGCTTCCCTGTTCGCCTTTGGCCCTGGTTCCGACCGGATACCGCCTGCTTCCGGTCCATCAAACGGACTTTTGTTAGCCAACGGGCTGTTTCCGATACCGGGCCAGATGCGGGCCATCCCGAAAAATGCCCGGATCACGATCCAGATCGTCGTGACAATCCAGATCCAGGTGAGCGCCTCCTGGCGGCTTTCATCCAGCAGGGCCAGTCCCAGGCTGCCGCAGATGGTTGCCAGGGCAATCACATTTCTCAGGAAACGAAAGTCACCGGTTCCCCAGTGAATGCCGTCGGTTGCAAAGGAAATCGCGTTCAGCGGCTGTGCGATTGCCGCTACCTGCCAGGCCGGCAAAAACAGGGCGGCCGCAGAGGCGGGCACCAGCAGACGAACCGCAACGGTTGTACCGGCGATCATCAACAGCCCCACTGCGATCCCGATCCCCAGGCTCCAGCCGCACACGAACCCGGCCACGCGCCTCGCTTCCCCGATCATCCGGGATCCCTGAAAATAACCGATCAGACTCTGCCCGCTGATAGCAAACGCATCCAGCAGCAATGCGGTAAAGACCCACACCTGGCGGACGGCTTGGTGGGCTGCGCCGGCATCCGGCCCCATGCGCGTTGCCGAGCGGGTGCACAGCAGCAGAAAAACGGTCAACAAACCGGTGCGCACAAAAAGATCCCCACCGGCCCGGAGCAGATCACGTGCGTCTTGGATGGAAATCCCGGCGGTCAGCCTGATTCGCCGGTGCACGAGCCATACGGCCCATCCGGCTCCGATCCACTGGCTGATGGCACTCGCCAGGGCAGCCCCAACGACGCCCAGCGCCGGTATCGGGCCATACCCGAAGATCAGGAGCGCATCGAGAAACACATTGATGGCATTAATCCCGATCGCCACGCGCAGTGGCGCGCCCATATCCTGCAAGCCCCTCAGTGAACCGAAGGCGGCGATGGTGACCAGCACCGCCGGGGCACCCAGACAGCGCACCTGAATATAGTCAACAGCCAGCCGGTGCACCTCCCCTTCAGCCCCCATGGCAACCGCGGCTGGGGAAGCCGCCGGCCAGCCGACCATGATCATCAGCAGACCGAACCCGCCACCCATTGCCAGAGAAAGCGCCGTCAACCGGCCCGCCCGCTGCCGGTCGGTGCGCCCGGCCGCCTGGGCCACATGCGTTTGGGTGGCGATCCCCAGAAAATTGAAAATCCAGAAAACACC
>LJNK01000006.1 GCA_001303025.1 Deltaproteobacteria bacterium SG8_13 | reverse complement strand
CCTGGTCGACGAACAAGGAAAGCACCCGGCGCCGTTTACACTGGTGACCGCCGCCGATGTGTCCGATGGCCGCTGGAAGTTCAACCCGGCTGTGGCCGACAGCTTGGACATCGATCCGGCCTATGGGCAGCGGTTTCTGCAGCACTATACCCGGCAGTTGCGCCAAGGAGGTAAATACGACCTGACCATCTGGCCCTACCATGCGATGCTGGGGGGCATCGGCCATGCACTGGTGTCGGCCGTAGAGGAGGCGATATTTTTTCACGGCCTGGCGCGCTGCAGCCAGCCGGCGTTTCAAATCAAGGGGGGCCATCCATTCACTGAAAACTATTCGGTGCTGCGGCCGGAAGTGTTGGAAGACCCCCGGGGCAAACCTCTGGCCGCAAACAACACCGCCCTGCTGTCGATGTTGCAGCAATACGATGCCGTATTCGTCGCCGGGCAGGCCAAAAGCCACTGCGTGGCCTGGACCATCGAAGACCTGCGGAGCGAAATCGAAGCTGCCGATCCGCAGCTGGCGCAGAAGGTGTATCTGCTCGAAGACTGCTCTTCACCGGTGGTGATACCCGGCGTCATCGACTACTCCGACCCGGCTGAAGCGGCCTTTCGTCGATTTGCGGACGCGGGCATGCATGTTGTGCGTTCCACCGACCCCCTGGCCGATCTTCCGGGAATCGACCTGTGAGGCCCCGGCAGGAAAGTTCGGAGCCGCAGCGCCATCTCGTGATTTTTACGTAACATGCAACCCTCTTTCGCCCAGGTTGCCGTACCGGTGATAGCTGTCGCAGACGCTCTGGTTGACAACATAATGCAGCAGCTCGATGCGCCCGTCCATCAGCACCGGCGACCGGGCGATGTAGGTGCCGGTCGCTGCGGCCGCCTGGTAAACCTCCGGGGCCACCCGCTGCGGCGATGCGTAGCGCATGCGATCAACGGTGCCGATCATCCGCGCTACGTCGGCATCCGATTCGTGGTGGATCTCTTGACCGCCGGACAGCCGTTGCCCCTGATCGGATCCGATAAAATCGACAACTCGATTCTCCAGTTCGGTCGGAGCACTAAGATAAAGCCGGCAGCCGGATATCCGAACGGCTGCGATGCGTGCCAGGGTCTCAAACAGGCTGTCGTCCGGATGAATCCTTACCATGACCGTTCCCACCGGCAGGTAGCGGTGCAGGTTGTCCTGTCCCCGCAGGTGAAAAAAGTCCGTCTCCTTTGAAAACTCCTGCTCGAACTGATACAGATAGCTGCGGATCGCCCTGGCAGCTTTCATCACATCTGCAGCGTCACCGCCGAAGGCCCCCCAGCTTGCCTCGCGTTGCCACTGTTGGGCCAGTCGCAACAATTCACTGTCTTTGGCTATCGGCCCGATAGCCGGATAGCCGATCTCTTCGAACTCCATAAACTGCGCGACATAGTTTGGCCCGCCGGCTTTGATGGCCGGCCCCAGGGCGGATTTGCCCATACCTCCGAAAGGCTGGCGCAAGGTGATGGCCCCGGTGGTCCCCCGGTTGACGTAAAGGTTGCCGGACCGGATGTTTTTTTTCCAAAACGCCTGTTCACGGGGATCGAGGCTTTCCAGCCCGGAGGTCAGACCGTAACCGGTCTGGTTTGCCAGCGCTATGGCCTGCTTCAGGTCGTCTGCCGGCATGACCCCCAGAACGGGCCCGAAAAGCTCCGTCAGGTGGGTAAAGGATCCAGGCTGCACATCCCATTTGATTCCAGGAGACCACAGATATGGGTTGCCGTCGAGCATGCGGGGCTCCAGTGCCCAGGATTCTCCGGGCTCCAGCTTCTCTATGCCGCGCTTCAAATCCCCTTCGGGGGGCCGGATCAGCGGGCCCATCCGGTTACGAAAACCCCAGGCCGAGCCGGTGGCAAAGCTCCGGGCGGCATCAACCAGTTGCTGCTTAAAATGGCCGTCTTCGTAAACTTCCCTTTCGAGTATCAGCAGGGAGGTGGCACTGCATTTTTGACCCCCGTTGCTGAAAGCCGAGTGAAGTATATTTTTAATCGCCTGGTCCCGGTCCGACATGGCCGTGGCAATGGTGGCATTCTTTCCTCCGGTTTCCGCCGACAGCCACAAATTTGGCTTGTCCGCCAGCATGGCCAGCCCCGTTGCAGTGCCGCCGGTCAGGATGACGTAGTCGACATCCGGGTGGGTAACCAGCATCCGACCCGCGTCCGAACCGCTGCAGGGAAGAAACTGCAGTGTGTTGCGCGACACACCGGCCTGCCAGAAGCACCGGCACAACTGCCAGGCGACCAGCACTGCGTCCGAAGATGGTTTGAAGATCACCGTATTGCCGGCTGCCAGACTGGCCACGATACCGCCGCAGGGAATGGCGATGGGAAAATTCCAGGGCGAAACAACGCAACCGACCCCCTTGCCACGGGCAAGGAGTGCATCGGGTTGATGAAAGCTTCGGGCCGAAAACGGATAGTACTCGGCAAAATCGACGGCTTCGGAAACCTCCACGTCCGACTCGGTGAACACCTTGCCGGTGTCGGCAGCCGCCGCGCCGATGAGATCGCCGCGCGCTTCGCGCAGTTCCAGGGCCACCCGGGAAAGGACCCCATGTCGCTCCTTCCGGCTCATCCGCCGCCAGCCGTCCGGATCTTTTTTGGCAGTGGCAACCGCCTTGCGCACGTCTTTTTCGCCGGCCAGAACAAACCGCGCCACACAGACCCGCTCATGGTACTGGGAGGAATC
Source organism: Deltaproteobacteria bacterium SG8_13 (assembly GCA_001303025.1). GTDB lineage: Bacteria > Desulfobacterota > Desulfobacteria > Desulfobacterales > SG8-13 > SG8-13. The sequence goes on along the minus strand of LJNK01000006.1, from coordinate 88,796 downwards.
GAAAATCTCGCGACGCTGCCGCTTGTCTGATATTTCCCGATTGGCGACAACCAGGGGAATCTCCAGAGGTGCGTCGCCGGGCTTTTTCTTCCACCGGGCACGGATGGCTTCGGCCCAGCGGCGATTGGCCGCCAGGGACCAGTCCGTATCCGGTTCGTTGACGAATTCGTTGGTGCCATACGTGCCCATTTTTTCCGAAAAACGCTCCCTGCTGCGGTCCTGGTTGCGATGCGACGCTGCACCGGCAGTTTCAATCCGTTCAAAAGAAGCCAGGAACTGGCCTTTCAGAAAATCCCATTCCTTGGAGCCGACTGAAAGCCTGGGTGCATAGCGCAGAAAATTCTCCCCGGCGGTGTTTTCATCCAGCCGGCGGATGAGGTAGGCGATGGCATTGATGAACTCTTCCTTGGCCGCCACCGGCGCATACAGCAGCACGTCGCCGGCCATCTCCCGCAGCGCCCGGCGCACGTGGTCCGCCATGCCTTCCAGCATTTCGAAGTAGAAAAAGTCGGTCACCCGGTTTTGCCGCCCCAGTTCGTGGGCAAAGGCCAGTTCGAACAGGTTGTGGGATGCGATCCCCAGGTGCACAGCGTGAATGTTTGCCGGCTGCATGCCGTAGATCACCATCCTTCGAAAGTTGGCATCCACATCCAGCTTATTGTCATAAGGGGCCAGGGGCCAGTTGAACAAAGCGGCCTCGAGCTGCTCCATTTCCATGTTGGCCCCCTTGACGATGCGCAGTTTGATGGGCGCTCCGTCGTCCGCTGTGCGGGCCTTCGCCCATTCGGTGAGCTGCTGTTGAATGGGATACGAATCCGGAAGGTAGGCCTGCAGCACGATCCCGGCGGAATAATTCTTGAACTCCTCCTGCTCAAGGGTCTGTTTGAAGGCTGCGACCGTGATCTCCAGGTCCCGGAACTCCTCCATGTCCAGATTAACGAACTTGGGCACCCGGCTGCCGTCGTTGCGCTCGAAAAAATGATCTGCCGCGGCGCGATACAGCCGCGACAGCCGTTCAACGAGAACACCGATCGTGTGGTCGAAGGCCAGGGACTGGATCTGGGAATAGATGGTGGAAATCTTTACCGAAATCGTTTCGATTTGAGGGTTTTCGAGGTCCTGAATGTACGTCGACAGGCGGCGCTGCGCTTCGGTTTCTCCCAGCAGGGCTTCTCCCAGGTGGTTGATATTCATCCGCACACCCTGCCGCCTGCGTTTCTTCAAATGATCGGCCAAGGCGTGAGGCTCTCCGGGGATGATGGCCCGGCTGCTGGTCGAACGCATTTTGCCGATCATTTTCGGTACAGTCAGCGTCGGGAAATGGCGTCCCAAGCCGAGAAACATTTGCACCAGCAGCCGATCGACCCTGGAGAAAAAGTCCGGCACTCCGTAATGGCGCAAGATGCTGTTCACCTGGTCCGCCACGCGGGCCGGATCGTGTGAGCGAAAGCTCTGATCGATCATTTTGGTCAGGACGACCTTGTCTTCAGGATGGGTGAGCAACCGCAGCATCTGCTCCTGGATATCCTGCTCGTCATCGGTGAGCAGCTCATTGGCACGGTTCAGCCAGGCAGCGGCCGTATCGACCGCACTGTGAATAATCTCCTCGGATAGGTTCTTTTTCATCGGAATCGCTTCTTTGCTATAGGGTTGGCGAAAATGTGCTGTTGCACAAAAGAAGCAGCGGGTTGCAGTTTGCGGCAGCCGGTACCAGGGGATTCTCCGGCTAGATCCAGGGAAAGGAGATGGTCATATGTTCGGAGAATCTATTCTCCCAGGTACGCCCGGCGTACCATTTCGTTGCTGGCCAGGTTTTCGGCCGAATCGCTCAGCACTATCTGACCGGTCTGTAACACGTAACCGCGGCTGGCCACCTGCAGCGCCATCCGGGCATTTTGCTCCACCAGCAATATGGTGGTTCCGGCGTTGTTCAGCCGGCTGATGGTATCGAAGATGCTGTCCACCAGCACGGGGGCCAGACCCATGGAAGGTTCATCGAGCAGCAGCAAACGCGGCTCGGCCATCAGGGCCCGGCCCATGGCCAGCATCTGCTGCTCTCCGCCGCTCAGTGTGCCGGCCACCTGCTTGGAGCGCTCCTTCAGCCGGGGAAACAGATCGAACACGCGGTCGAGGTTTTTTTGAATGCGACCGCCGTCACGGCAGGTGAAAGCGCCCATGTCGAGGTTTTCCATGACGGTGAGCTGGCCGAAAATCCGCCGGCCTTCGGGGACCTGCACCACGCCCTTGGTAACGATGGTGTGCGGGGCCAGCCGGGTCAGCTCCTCTCCTTCCAGCTGGATGGTGCCGGTGCGCGGACGGAGCAACCCGCTGGTGGTCTTGAGCATCGTGCTTTTGCCGGCACCGTTGGCGCCGATCATGGTCACGATTTCGCCTTTTTCGACGGTTATGGAAACATCCCTGAGGGCGTGGATATGGCCATAGTAGGTGTTCAGGTGTTCGATTTCCAGCATCGCCATGAAAGCAATCCCTCCGCAATTCTTTAACTGGCAGCTTCTGCCACCTCTTCCGCGCTTCCCCGGCCGAGATAGGCCTCGATCACACGGGGGTTGTTCTGGATATCCGACGGTGTCCCTTCCGCGATCTTCTGCCCGTAGTCCAGAACCGTGACCGTCTCAGAAATCCCCATGACCACCCGCATCTGGTGTTCGATCAGCAGGATGGTGATACCAAGATCATCGCGCAGCAGCTGGATAAAATCCATCATCTCCTGGGTTTCTTTTGGATTCATGCCGGCAGCCGGCTCATCGAGCAGCAGGAGATTCGGACGGGAAGCCAGCGCACGGGCAATCTCCAGCCGACGCTGTTCACCGTAAGGGAAATTTTTGGCCAGAAAGTCGCCTTTACCGTTCAACTGGATAAAATTCAACAGGCGGTCGGCCTCGGCTGCCGTCTCCTTTTCCTCCTGCTGGGTGCTCGACAGGCCCAGAATGATCCCGAAGAGTCCGGCTTTCAGATGACAGTGGACGCCGACCATGATGTTTTCCTTGGCCGTCAGATTGGGGAAAAGGCGGATGTTCTGGTAGGTTCTCGATATGCCCAGCTTGACGATCCGATCCGGCGTTCGGCCTACCAGGGAATGTTTGCCGAAAAGCACAGATCCCTCCTCCGGTTTGTAAAAACCGGTGATGCAGTTGAATACGGTCGTCTTTCCGGCACCGTTGGGGCCGATGATGCTGTGGATGCTTTTCTCCTCCACATTCAGATCGAGCGCATCCACGGCCACTAGGCCGCCGAAGCGTTTCGTCATTTGCTGGGTTGTGAGAATCGCAGCCATTTATCTTCTTATCCTCCTTGCGGCTGGCTGGCCGGCTCAGCAGCGGACAGGTCCTCCGGTTGGCCAGAACCGTTTTCGTCTTCGTGCAGCTCTATTTTGTGCCGCACCTCGGGCCAGAGTCCTTCGGGGCGCAGGAGCATCATCGCCACCAGAGCGGCGCCGTACACCAGCAGCCGGAAATCGGCAAACTCCCGCAGCAGCTCAGGGAGCCCCACCAGGGCGGCCGCGCCTACGATCACCCCGGGGATGCTGCCCATGCCACCGACGATGATCAAACAGATGATGTTGATGGAGATGAACACGCTGAAACTGTGCGGATAGACCGAGCCGAGCTTGCTGGCAAAGATGGCACCACTGAGGGCCGAAAAGCCGGCGCCGGTGGCAAAGGCCAGCAATTTGGTCGACACCAGGTTGATCCCCATCGCCTGGGCCACGTCCTCGTCTTCGCGCATGGCCATCCAGGCCCGGCCCATGCGGGAATCCTTCAGACGCAGGGATATGAAGACCACAAGAATACAACCGGCCAATATCAAATAATAGATATACTGCGGCTGGGCCAGGGCAAAACCGAAAACCGATGCTTTGGGGATCGCTTTGATCCCCTGGGCCCCTCCGAGCCAGGGTCGCAGAAAATCGGAAATCACCAGGATCCGGATGATTTCGCCAAACCCGAGGGTGGCGATGGCCAGATAATCCCCGCGCATTTTCAGAACCGGGATTCCCAGCAGCACACCGGATAAAATCCCGAGCACGACAGCAAAGGGGAGGGCCTGCCAGAAGGTTAAACTGTAGAAACCGAGCTCCGGAGAGGTCAGCACCGCGGTCACGTAGGAACCGATGGCGAAAAATGCCACGTAGCCCAGATCGAGCATGCCGGCATATCCGACCACGATGTTGAGCCCCAATCCCAGAAGTACGTAAAGACCCACGATGGTCAGCACCTCGCTGAGAAACAAACCGAGAACATGGGGCAAAACGATCAAAACAAAGGCCAGTGCGACAAAACTGCCAATTTTGATTCCCCGCTGGGATCCCCCGGAAAGGTGGCTGTAATGGGATTTGATGCTTTCACCTCTTAGCGTCCAGACCGTCATACCGGCCGCGATAAAGACGACGATGGTGACCGCCCCGGCAATGGTCAGCCCGTTGCTGGTATAAAAATAATCGGCAATCACGGCCATCGGTCCCCACGACAGCAGGACGGGTCTGATCAATTCCTGGAGAACTCCGGCGCCAATCATTGCCGAAAGGGATATAATCGTCACCCGCCGGACGACCGGCGGCAGGTAATATAGCAGTGCGGCAACGCTTCCACAGATCACCCCGAAAAGCAAAATGATCAGGATACCGGCCGCGCCGTCGAATCCCAGGGTCAGTGCTTTGTAGAGCACGGGTGACGCATTGACCAGCACCGCCCGCAGATTGACAGATCGGCCCACGACAACCAGCAGTGCCAGAAAACCCGATGTAATCAAACTGCAGACAATCGTGTTCACATACTGGATCAGTCCATCATCCCGGGGGGTGCGCTTTGCCGCTACATATCCCATCAGCACCGCCGTGATTACCAGCAGCGTGTGCCCCATGGCCACGACTTCAAAAATGATATCGCGCTTGTTGAACGACTGCACCATCCCCACCAGGGCGATGATCAATACAGCGACACCGCCAATGATGCCGGTTTTCACTCCATGCTGCCATATCGAGCGCGCTCGTGTCATACCCTGTTTCTTCCTTTTCCTGTGCTCTCGGCTAGGCCTTCTTAACCGCCAGACGTTCGCCCATGATGCCCGTGGGTCGGAATATCAGGACCAGAACGAGCATGGTAAAGGCGATGGCGTCTTTTAACTGATACGGGGCCACAATCCCCAGACCGTCGAGAAATAGACTCGGTCCCACCGATTCGATCAGACCGAGAAAAATCCCCCCCAGCATCGCACCCGGTATGTTGCCGATTCCACCGAGAACCGCAGCCGTAAAGGCTTTGATCCCGGGGATGAATCCCATAAAAAAGTGCACCTGCTTGAACATCAGGGCATAGAGGACCCCGGCCGCACCGGCGGCCATCCCGCCGATCACAAACGTGGTGGAAACCATGGCATCGACGTTGATGCCCATCAACGATGAGGCTTCCTTGTCTTCGGATACCGCACGGATGGCTTTCCCCACACGGGTCAGCATAATAAAGCTGTAAAGTGCTACCATCAGCACAATGGCGGCGACGATCACCACCACTTGAAACTTCAGGATGCGAATCCCAAAAATCATCCAGCTCCCCTCGAAAATCTTGAACACCGGATAGGCCTGGAAGTTCGATCCATACAGCCCCCGAAACATGTACTGCAGAAAAAAAGAAGCGCCGATGGCCGTAATCAGCGGAATCAGACGGGGGGCGCCCCGCAGTGGGCGGTAGGCGATTTTTTCCAGAAAATAGGCGATCATCGTGGATACCGCCATGGCGACAATAAAAACCACCGCCAGAGCGATAAAGGGATGTGTGTCCAGGAAATCGGTACGGTACATGGCATCGGCCACGAAGTAAGCGGTAAACGGTCCGCTCATGAAGACTTCGCCATGGGCGAAATTAATCATCTTCAACACGCCGTATACCATGGTGTAGCCCGTTGCGATCAGGGCATAGATGCTGCCCTGGGCCAGACCGAAAATCAAGAAATCGATCCAGTGACGGCCGGTGTACTTGCCGGCTGCCAAGGTGGCCACAGACCCCCAGATCACCATGAGCATCAAAGAACCACCGATCATCCACATCACGACATCGGTGGGGGTAATGCTTTCCTTCCAGCGTTGAAACATGCTCTCCTCCCTACTGTCGGATCGCCCAGTTTCCTGCAAGCACCGGGAAAGCCGGCCAGAAGCAGGCTGAAAAACAGTCCGATACTCTCCGTTGCCTGCGCTGTGGGTCCATCGCAATCAGCGAGAGTTCCGGTTAACGAGGATACAGAAACCCGGTTTCGGGCCTGAAACCGGGTTTCTGTTCAGCTCATATCTGTTACGGTTTCCAGAAAGGTTTTGACGGGTTCTCGCCCGCGCGGATGTTTTCCTTGGTCTGCTTGTAAACCGCGATGGCCGGATCGGCACAGTCGCCGTATTGATCGCAGGTCAAGTTGCCGGTCAGCCCCTTGAGGTTCTTGGTGGCATAGAGCGCATCCCGCAGTTTCATCCGGTCGATGGTCAGCGATCCGTCCGAGCCGGCCTGGCCGACCTTCTCGATGGCCTGCAGGATCATTATGGTGGCATCATAAGAATAGGCGTGGAACGGCGCTTCCGGTTTCATGCCGTATTTGTCCTGATGCGTTTTCAGAAATTTCTGATAGCCCCCCGCAAAAGCGGAAAAATCCGGGCTGGTATGATACATGCCGATGGCGGCATCGCCGGCGGCCTTGTAAAAATCCGGAGAGAAAATCCCGTCCGCACCCATCAGTTGGGTTTTTTCCAATCCGGCGACCTCTTTGGCCTGGCGGGTGATATGACCACCCTCGGCGATGAAGATCGGGTAGTAGATGAGTTCCGGTTTGCCCGTGGCGATGGAGGTCAGCACGGGTCGCATGTCCGTATCGCCGACGTTGACCGCCTCGGCCGCGGTGAGGGTGCCGCCGAGCTTCTTGAACTCGGCGCCGAACACCTGGGCCAGCTGCTCGGCGTACACACTGCCGTCATGGATGGTGGCCGCTCTTTTCACGCCGAGTTGTTTGTATGCAAACAGTGCTGCCACCGCGCCCTGAATCTTGTCGTTGTGGCAGGTGCGCAGGTAGCCGTTGAACCCGGCGCTCCGGCCCGGATCCGTGAGGATCGGAGCCGTGTTGGATGGAGAAATCGTGGGGATGCCGGCTTCCCAGAGGATCGGAACACCGGCCTGGGCTGCGCTGGAGCAGTTGGAGCCGATGGCCGCAACCACGGTGGGATCTGAAGCAATTTTCGTGGCAGCCGCTTGCCCGCCCTCGGGACCGCAGCCGGTATCCTGGCCGGTGAGCTTGACGGGATGCCCCTTGACCTTGCCGCCGAAATCTTCGATGGCAATCTCAATGCCCCGCACGGTGTCCATGCCCAGAGAGGTGTTGGGACCCGAAACGACAAACCAGTATGCCAGATGGACCGGTTCGCCCTTTCTGAGTTTGATCACGTCAGCAGCTGTTGCCGAACCCACTGCAACGACCAGACCGACGATCAGCACCAGTGCAATTCCAACAGTCGAAATTCGTCTCATAACCATCTCCTTTCGCTATTCCTCGGTTAACATGTTGAATTAATAGAAATATTTAACTCGTCCAGAGAGCGGCAAAAGCCGTTTCCCTTTTTGAGGCCGAAGCGTTCGAATACTATTCAAAGCCTCCCACTTTTGTCAAGCAACTTATTGGAAACCCACGAAAAAATAAATGGGATTCAGGGAGGCCGGCTTGCGCCCCGAGTGATCCCCAGATATATGGCAGCCAACGCAACAGCCGCACCGCAGACACTGACAACGGTCACTCGCGGCTCGAAGAGCAGCACGTCCCAGATAAACGCCAGGGACGGCTGCAGCAAAAGCAGCAGACCCGCCAAAGAGGTCCGAACCCGCGGCAGCCCCGTGGTGATGAGCCACCAGCCGCACACCTGGCTGAAAAAAGCATAGGCGAGCAGCGCCAGCCAGCTTTGCACATTCGGCACGGCAAAAGAGTCGCCCCGGGACCAGGCCGACACCGCCAGCAAAGCGGCCGTTACCAGCGATATGGTGCAGAGATTGACCAGCGGCGAGGGCGCATCCGTACCGGATTGCAGCCGCCGCAGGACCAGCAGATACCCTGCGTAACAGACCGCCGCCGCCAACCCTAACAGCACGCCGCTTCGGTACGTCTGCCCCAGCTGCTGCCAGTCCACACCCGCCAGCAGGTAAAGACCGGCCATGGCCAAAGCGATGGAAAACCCCAGCCGCCACCCCGGCCTTTCCCCCAGCATCGTCACACCATATAGTGCTAGCAAAAAGACCTGAAAGTTGGCCAAAATCGTCGCCAGCCCCGGACCGATGAAATGAATGCTGGTATGCCACAGTACCAGGTCGAGGGCAAACATCAGTCCGGCGAAAAGGCCGAGCGACAGGATGCCGAATCGAATCCGCAGGGACTTTCGCCGCAACAGCATAATCAGCAGTAGGATCAGCCCTCCCAGAAACGTCCGGTAAAACCCGGCCATCATCGGACTGACATCCGCCCACTTTACGAAGACTCCCGAAAAGCTGATCAGAAAAGCACCGCAGCCAACCATCATCATCGCGGACTTTTCCGTGGCAGGAGCGGGTAGAGCGCTGTTCATCCGGCTTCCTGACTAGCGAATGCTATCGGGGTTCATGTCAATGCGGCTTAGATCAGACAAGACCGTCTTCAGAGATGGGCCTGCTTTCCAGGATCCTCCGCGGACTGAAAATGGACAGATCCAAAACCGGTGCGCTGCCGATGATCCGTTCAGCAAGGTAGCGCCCGACGGCCGGCCCCTGCTGCAGTCCATGACCGGAGAACCCGTTGGCCAGGTACAATCCCCTGATCTCGGGCCACTCGCCTAAAATGGCGTTGCCGTCCAGCGTGTTGACGGCATACAGCCCGGACCAGCCCCGCATCAGTTTGAGACGGTCAAAAGCAGGAACGAACTCCGCCAGCTCCGGCCACAGGATTTCGAGAAACCGCTTGTCGTCCCAGGTAAAATCGAAACCTATCGGATCTTCCGGCATCGACTTGCCGAGCAATATGACGCCGCCGGTCTCGCTGCGAAAGTAGAGTCCGGAGGGAAGCACTGTCAGGGGCAGCGGGCCGGTCGGCTTGACAGCGGTGTCCAGTACGAATACCTGCCGTTTGACTGGGACCACCGGCAGCTCGACACCGGCCGTGCGGGCAATCCCGGCGGCCCAGGCACCCGCGCAGTTCACCACCACAGAAGACGTGCAGCGTTCACCGGAACGCAGCCGAACCCCCTGGACACGATCATTGTTGACCTCAATGGCCACCACCTCGCCGTGAATGTAATCCGCCCCCATCGCCCGGGCTTTGGCCCGATAGCCCATAAGGGCAGCATAGGCATCGAAATGCCCGTCCTGCCCGCCAAAAGTGCCTCCCGCCATGGTACCCGGTTCATACAGGGGGTAGGATTTTTTGATCCGCTCCGGTGTCCACCACTGCACCCGGCAACCCAGCGATTGCTGCAGCGCGAGCGCATCCTGCGCCGGCGGCACGCGGTCGCTGTCCACCAGAAACAGGTTGCCTTCGCGGCGGAAGGCAACGTGCGGCACGCTGTCACCGACAGCCATCTCTTCGTCAAAATGCTCCAGTACCTCAAAGGCATATTGAGATATCTGAATGTTCTGCTTCAGGCTGAACTGGATGCGGACGTTGCTCATCGACAGCGTCGTGGAGGCCCGGGTGTACGCCGGATCCATCTCCACCACGGCGATCTTCAGGTGGCTGGCCGCCTTGAGCAGGCTGTAGGCAGTGACAGAGCCCATGATTCCGCCGCCGATGACGACAACATCGAACAGATTGCTTGATGCAGGCCTTGGCATATTCAAATCCCCGATTACAACGGCAGCCAGGTACCGATACCGGCGTCCAGCGCCCGGCGGTAGATCAAAGGCGCCACAGCCATGTCGTCGATGGCCAGCCCCAGGTTGGCGGTGAACGTTTTTTCATTCGCGTTCTCTCTGCCGGGCTTGCTCCCAGTCGCCAGTTCGCCCAGATCTGCGTGGACGGTCGGGATCTTTTGAAAATAACCCACCTGCTGGTAGTGGAGCAGCTGCGCTGTGTCGTCCGTACAGAACTTGTCTGCCTCCTGCAATGCCTCCGGATGCCAGTAGGAATCGAAATCGACCAGGGAGGCAAATGCTCCGGCATCCAGCCAACCGGAGCGGATCGTGGCGTGGGGCTGTTTTAAAATCGGCCCGGCCGTGACAACGATGTCACAGCCGCTGACGGCCTCGCGCGGGGTGGAAGCCGGGGTCACCTCCAGGTGAAAGCGTTTTCGAATTTCATCGGCATACCGCTTCGACGCCTTTGGATCGGTATCGTATGCCACCACCTGCTTCAATGGAAAAAGCACTTTCAATGCCTCAACGTTGGTTCGGCCCTGCACCCCACAACCCAGCACCCCCACCCTTTTCGAATCGGGACGGGCCAGATATCGGGCGGATAACGCCGTAGCGGCTCCGGTGCGCATCCCAGTGATCCAGGTGCAGTCCATCACTGCCAGCGGCACTCCGGTGCGGATGTCGTTGAATATGAGCAAACCGGTAATATACGGCAAACCCTGCTGAAGGTTCTCCGGAAACCCCCCGACCCACTTGACCCCGGCAGATTTCAACGCGGGGATGTAGGCGGGCATGGCGTGTATGAAATTGTCACCACCGCCGGGATGCACGCCGGGCTTGGGCGGCATCTCGGTACGTCCGGCCCCTTTCTCTTTGAAGGCCACCTCCAGTGAATCGATGATGTCGGCCATGTTCAAATTCACGTTGATTACGTCGGACTTGGACAGGTATAGAAACCGGCTTGCGTCCATCATATCCTCCTTTTACTGGCAAGGTTTCGTTTTTCCAGCAGGCCGCCCGCTGCACTGCGGTTCGACAGCCGGCGGTGGTTGAAAATGGAAATGCATAAAACCCGGTGAATCCGACTGTCAAGCAGTCTACCGGTGAATCCTGCGATTCCGGATTTGTCTTTTCCGGGAAAATGTCGTAGAAGCACGTATCGTTTCGGCAGAAGATTTCCAACGACCGTCGGTTCGAACGCCAACACCGATCCGCCGGACCAAACTACCGGTCTCGATCGAAAGGAGTGCAAAACAGCCGTGGACATCTATCAATTCCTGGAAAAGCACCAAATCGAATACCAGCGCTTCGATCATCCCCCGGTCTTCACGGTGGACGATGTTCACCGGTTGACACCGGATCTGCCGGGAGCGGGGACCAAAAACCTTTTTTTCCGGGACAAGAAAGGTGCTCGCCATTTCCTGGTGGTCGTACCGGACGACAAACGGGTTGATTTAAAAAAACTGCCGGCGTGCCTGGAATCCGGCCGGGTGAGTTTCGGGTCGCCGCAGCGGATGAAGCAGACTCTCGGTATCGAGCCGGGATCGGTATCCCTTCTGGCAGTTTTCAACGACCGCAGCCGTCACAATGTCGAAGTGTTGATCGACGCAACCCTTTGGGAGGCGGATGCCTTTCAGTTCCACCCCCTGCTGAACACCAGCACGCTGGTCATATCCAAAGACGACGTTCGACGCTTTATGTCTGCCACAGGTCACCTCTGGAAAGTGGCGGATGTGCCGGCACAGGAATGATCCGGAGCATTCTCCTGTAACACGGTATCAGGCCGTTTCGCTGTATACGATACATTTGACTTCCACCTGGGCGCCGATCGGCAGCGCACTGACTTCTACCACCGCCCGGGCCGGCCGGTGCCCGGAGAAAAATTCTTTGTAGATCTCGTTGAACTCAGCAAACTTTCCGATGTCGGTCAGAAACACGTCCACAGCTGCCACCTGCCGCAGAGAATCCCCCCCGGCTTCCACAATTCGATGCAGGTTCTGCAGCGCCTGCCGCACCTGGTCGGAAAATTCCTCTCCAACGAGTTTCCCGGTCGCCGGATCCAGTCCCAGCTGGCCACTCACGAATCGTAAGGGCCCGGCTGCAATCCCCTGGGAATATGGTCCAATGGCGGCCGGTGCTTTGTCTGTCTGAATGCTTTGCAGTGGCATTGTACCCTCCTTTTTCTGTTCGCCCGAGATGGCAGTTGCTGGCCTGTCGGCCCACATGCACCCCGGTTTGTACCCTCATACCCCAATTCATGCCTTTTTGTCATCTCCAAACCCACTGCTGGTTGTGGATCGTTTCCTAAAGTCAAAAAGAATCGAAACGTGAAAGTTATTGATGACGACTTGCATAATTTTGGGAAATGCGAAGCCAAATATATTGACCAACGAACCTGCTTTCCTGTAACCTCCGCATTCGGAGAGGCTCTATGTCGAATAATTGATAGCAGCGGTCAAACCGAGCCAGGCATTCAAAGAAGGAGGACCCATGGAATTGAGACCCTACAGTGCGGCTGAGCTTTTTACATGGTTGACAAACAAGGAAGACTTTCTGCTTCTGGACGTACGCAATCCCGTCGAATTCGGTAGATTCAAAGTGGAAGGCCCATACCCGATCCAGATGGTCAATGTCCCTTATATGGAGTTTATCGAATTCGAAGAAGAAAGCGTTGCCAAGGTGCCCCGGGCAGATCAAGTCCGTATCGTATGCGCAAAAGAGGGATCTGCAAAGTATGTGGGAGAAATTTTGGTGAAAAACGGTTTCGCTGACGTCGCTTATCTCGAAGCCGGAATTAAATCCTGGGGGAACCACCTGGACCCGGTTCGGGTGAATGCCGTAAACGGCTACGAACTTTACCAGTTCCGCCGTCCCGGAAAAGCCTCCTGCAGTTATGTCCTGGTTAGCGGCACTGAAATGATGATTTTCGATCCTGCCAAAAACATCGAGGCCTACCAGCGATTTGCGCACGAACGCGGATGCGCGGTGATAAAAACCTTCGAAACTCACCGGCAGGCTGACTATATATCGGGCAGCCCCATGCTCGCCCGGGCTACGGGTGCGGAAATTATGGCTCCGGAACCCGATTTTACAGGAGCTGCGTTCCGTTACACGCCGGTAAAAGACGGTGAGGTGTACACTTTTTCTTCCGATGGACCGGAGGTAAAGGCGATACACACACCCGGCCATACGCCGGGCAGCACCTCCTACCTGATTGACGGCAAATACTTTGTTTCCGGCGATACGGTTTTCATCCTCAGCATCGGGCGTCCCGACTTGGGCGGTATGGCGGAAGAATGGTCCAAGATGCTGTATAACACCATGACCGAAATCATCGTTCCACTGGACGATTCGGTTACCATCCTGCCCGGTCACTATATGGAATGGGCGGAAGCCAACGATCAACTGGTATTCGCCGAGACGATCGGAAAAATAAAAGCGGGCAACCCCGACATCTATGGCATCAGGGACGAGAAGAAATTTTTCACTTTCATCAAGGAAAACATGCGGCCCCAGCCGGAAGAATATGCCAAAATTCGAGAAATCAACGCCGGGCTGGTGGAAGTCGACGAGGAGCAACAGGACACTCTCGATCTGGGCAAAAATGAATGTGCCGCCAGTATGCATCCACCTCCAAACCGGTAACGGGTGATGCAAATAGAAATCTACGGGAGGGGCTGCAGCACCTGTTTGATGACGTTCAGCAACGGCGGTTTCAGCGGCCGCCAATGGGGGTAGAGTGCCTTGCCCTCGTGCCACTCAAAATCAACCGCCTCGAAACGCTCCGGTATGATGTTTTCGTTCTGCAGGCCGTATCGCTGACAGGGGTAATATTCCACGAAAATCATTCGCTGGGGATCCAGACCAAATTGATTGACCACGCTGGTGGCCAGGTGGCTCACGCAACTTTTCACCGTCATTCTGCTATCAGCCACGTCCGAAGCCACTATGAGAAACGGCCGCAAGTGCGGCAGTTGACCGGTTTGACCCCTGCTGAGATCGAAAATCCGCAGGCGGCATTTTCCGGCGCCGATGCGAAACCTGCCGCCGAATCCTTCCCAGGCGAATATATCGTCAAATAAAAGCACCTGCTTTTCGTTCGTCATCTGGTAAGCGACCCATAAATGCGCCACAATCTGTCCGGCAGATCGGTCACATCGCTGATCAGATTGTGGTGGATATCACCGAAGAGTTCGTCCAGGCGCAGCGTGTTCTCCGGATTCATATTCACGGTAATGGCATGCACGTAAATGCCCTGCGCCCGCAGTTCGGCGATCGCCCGGCGGGTATCCTCGACGGCATATGTCTTCTTGTAATTCAGATCGTTGGGGAAACCGTCTCCGAGTAGGATCAGCAACTTCACCCGGCAAGGCACCGCTGACAGCCGGCTGGCAGCGTGACGGATCGCTGCTCCCATGCGGGTATTGCGCCGCGGTGACATGGCATCGATACGACAGCGCACGGTATCGTCGAGCGGGTCGCTGAAATCCTTTATCCGAAAGTATTCCACCCCCAGCCTTCCGGCACCTGAAAACCCGTCGATGGCAAATCTGTCACCCACCACATGCAGGGCCTCGCTCAGCAGCACGATGGCCTCCTTTTCCACATCCAGCACGGAAGCCTCGGAGCCCGCCACCGTGCTGGCGGTCGATCGCGAAAGATCCACCAGCAACAGCACGGCCACGTCCCGCTGCGCCTTGATCCGCTTGATATAGAGCCGCTCGGACGGTGTGCGTCCCGCTCTGCGATCGAGGGCAAAATCGAGCAGCTGCCGGTAGTCGAACTCGTCACCCTCGATCCAGCGACGGTACCATTTCAACCCCTGCGGTTTGAGCAGTTCGAATGCAGATCGGATCCGCTGCACCAGGCCCTCGTATCGATCCAGCGTCGAGGTGTAAAAATCGCTGGAACACCGCTCCACGTCACACTCCCGTACACGGGTGTACTCGGCCAGATAGTCCTCCAGACGGCAGTCCCATTCCCGATACCAAAACGATGGACAGTCGCTGCGCGGCGCCGGTGAGGACACAAAGTCGGCACCTGCAATGGCGGAAAGCTCACCAGGGGGGATTTCGATGCTCTCCCCCAATAGCGGCTGTTTTCCGGCGCGTCCCCGGCGGGTGTAGTTTTCCGGTCGGTGCAAAATATCCTCGATACCACGGGCGCGAAGTTTACCCCGGCAGGTGACCAGGTGGTCCCGCAATACCGATGCGTAGATATGAATCCCCCTGTCAGCCAGCTGTTTTTTTAATGAACGGGCCATCTGCTCGATCTGCAGCCCGGCCTGACGGTGGAGATCGGGGCGAATGCACCGCAGAAAAGGAGTTCGCAAGGGCAGAAAGCTACCGTTTTCTGCCGGATGGCCGTTTCTTCCCAGGAAGGTTTCGACCTCAGCATAGCTCTCCGCCACCAGCATTCCGCTGGTTTCCGCCGTCGGCCCATCCTGTTGCATCGCGTTGTCAAAAAGCGCTGCCGTCTTTCGAACCAGGTCCATTCCGGCAGCCCGACTTTGCTGCAACTCTTGCGGGGGCAATCCGCAGGCGATTCGCGCATAGATCGGAAGAAGGGGCTGCCGGTTTGCGCCTTTCGCCAGAACCATACGGGCTTCGTTCTGAAACATCGGAAGGCACGTGGACACCAGTCCCGGATAGGATTGTGCAAGCAGGCGGCGAATCCTTCCGTGCTCAAATATCAGATACAGGTTTTCTGCCAGCAACGGGTCGTGGAAAAAACCGAAAAACCTTTCCAGATCGGACGCCGCATCCGCCTGACCGGCGCCGCTTTGACCCGGATTCAGCCGGCGGCGGCATTGCGGATTTTCACTGCACTGTTCCAGGGCCTTTTCCAGATCAAACTGAAATGTGCCGAATTCGTGCAACCCGGCCTCGAATCGCGTGAGGCACTTGTATATCTTTATATTTTCCGCTTGTGCGTCAAAATGATCGACCTCGTCGGGCAGATAGATCGATTTGCCGTCCGAACAAGTGGCGCCGTCATCGAGACGGATGTCACCGGCGCACGTCGGCAATCCGGAGAGCGGACGCACGCTGACTTCCTGCCCGGTGCGGGCTTGCAGATAGCGGTTCAATTGAGGCTGCACCTGAAGAAAGGACGCTGCAACCTGTAATTCGTGGAACGCCGAGCGACCCGCCCGGGAATCCAGGGCGAAAAATTTCTCCGCCCGCTGTCGGTCCGGTTCGTTTCGATCGAGCCCCAAGGACACGAAACGGGACAATGCCGCGCCGGACAGCAGATCGAGTCCTTTGTCCATTCCGCTCATCAGTGCAGAGGCCAGCCGGTCATCGATCCGCATAACCCGCTCGATTTGCGTCAGCAGCCAGGGCCTTTTGGCAGGAGCATACCGCAGGGCCGCCTTCGACAGAAGCACGGTAAACTGCTGATGTCGATTATAGGGTATCTTTCTGGAAAAGGTGGTACACAGCAGGTTCAGGTATGCTTCTGCAGATCGGAAATCTTCGGCATACAAGATTCGATCCAGTGCCTCCAGGGGTTTGGGGAGCGTATAAACACCGGCTCCCTCCATGACCTCGAAAGCCTTGAAGAATAGGTGCCGGATACGGGGGTGGCCGGACAGTAGAACCGAAACCAGGTGGTTGGCCATCAACCGGCCGAGCGTCGGCCCTTTCCCTCCCGCGTGGCGAACGCCGCTCCGATAGCTGTCCAGGCTCAAGGGGGAACGGCGCATGAGTGCCAACATCCCGCGAGCAATCGCCTGACCGAAAGACACCTCCAGACTGAGCCCCCAGATCGTCTCGTCCGCCAGCATGCAGAGCATTTGCGGGGAAACAGCCGCCCGATCCGCCTGCAGCTCGCGGCGCACCTTTTCACCGGTTTCGGGATCAAAAAGGTCGAGTTTGCGGAGAGGATCAGGCGTTGTTGTTTTCAGGTCCATCACCGGCAAAGAAATCGTCGATCAGGTCGTCCAGGGTTTCCTGCAAGCGCCGATCGTCGGTAAGTGGCAGGCTGATCGCTGTCCGACATGCCTCGCGCTCCGGCGTCTGGTTATGAACCAGTTTGGCCGCATAAATCAGCAGGCGGGTGCTGGCCCCTTCCGTGAGTCCATGGTCGCGGATGCCGCGGATCTTACCTGCCAGAGAAACCAACCGCATTGCCGTCTGCTGATCCACTCCGCCCTCGTGGGCAACGATTCGGGCTTCCGTTTCCGGATCCGGATAGCCGAATTCCAGGGACACGAAGCGTTGCCGGGTGCTCTGCTTCAGGTCTTTCAGGATCGACTGGTAGCCGGGATTGAAGGAAATCACCATCAGGAAATTCGGATGAGCCTGCAGCATTTCGCCCTTCCGATCGATGTGCAGGACCCTTCGGTCGTCTGTCAGCGGATGGATCACCACCGTTGTGTCCTTGCGGGCTTCCACCACCTCATCAAGGTAGCAGATCGCCCCCAGTCGAACCGCACGCGTCAGCGGTCCATCCACCCAGACGGTTTCATCCCCTTTGAGCAGATAGCGGCCGATCAAATCGGAAGCAAACAGATCCTCGTGGCAGGAAACGGTGATGAGGGGACGATTGAGACGGTGGGCCATATACTCGACAAAGCGGGTTTTTCCGCATCCGGTGGGCCCTTTGAGCATCACCGGCAGCCGTGCGTTGCAGGCTGCCTGGAACAAACGGAACTCGTCTCCGGTGGGCAGGTAGAAAGGTTGCCTGGCTATCCGGTAACCATTGGCTTCCTCCACCAGTGTCTCCTCCATCCGCACGCCTCCCGGCAGGCTTCTATGTTCAACCTTGAAAGACTCGCCTGAATGGTTTATTCTTTTGTTTCGTGAATCATCTGCCGGTGTTCACTGAACCGGAAAACGCAAACACGAGTGGAACCGTTTTATACTATCATTACCGGCAAGAAACAACCGCTATATGATCCATCATCTTGAAATCGAGGGCAGGCAGATCACTTTGCTGGGTACCGCTCACGTGTCGCACGAAAGCACCCGGCTGGTGGCTGAAGTGATCGAACGCGAAAAACCTGACACGGTCTGTGTGGAGCTTTGTGAATCACGCTACCATTCGATGCGCCACAAGGACTCCTGGCAGAATATGGACATCGTCAAAGTGATCCGGGAAAAGAAGGCCTTTCTGCTCCTGTCGAATTTACTGCTGGCTTCGTTTCAGAAAAGGATTGCAAGAAAACTCGACATTCGACCCGGCCAGGAAATGATCCAGGCCATCGAAAGTGCCGAATCCGTTGGAGCCCAAGTTCATCTGGCGGACCGGGATGTGCGCACGACGCTGGCCAGGGCCTGGCGGATTATGAACCTCTGGGACAAGATCAAGCTTATCGCGCAGCTGGTTTTCTCCCTTGGAAAAGTGGATGATCTCAGCGCGGAAGAAGTAGAAAGGATGAAACAGGAAGACGTGCTGGAAAGCCTTCTGGCAGACGTTGGCCGGTCGCTTCCGGTCGTTCGCCATGTTCTCATCGATGAGCGCGATCGCTATCTGGCCCACAAGATTCGCACGGCACCCGGCGAACGCATCGTTGCCGTTGTGGGGGCCGGCCATGTGCCCGGCATCAAGGCATACTGGAAAACCGAAACGGATATTTCGAGCCTGGAGCAACTGCCCCCTCCGTCGAAATCGATCAAATGGATCAAATGGATCTTCCCGTTCGGTATCCTGTTACTGGTACTTTCGGGTTTCTATCACGGAGGAACCGAAACCGGATCGCACATGATCGCCTGGTGGCTGCTGGCAAACGGGCTGCTGGCCGGTCTCGGAGCACTGCTCGCCCTGGCGCACCCGCTCACGATCGTCTCCTCGGTTCTGGCGGCTCCGTTGACGTCCCTGAATCCCATGATCGCCGCCGGCTGGGTGTCCGGGCTGGTGGAGGCCTTTTCCCGCAAACCGAAAGTCATCGATTTCGAAAATCTCCAGGAGGACATCCATTCGTTTCGCGGATTCTGGAGAAACAAGATCACCCGCATCCTGCTGGTGGTCGTATTCACGAACCTGGGCAGTTCTGCAGGCACATTCATTGCCATCCCGCTGATGGTAAAAGTCATGTAAACCATGGTTGGAATCGCTGGCAACCGCTGCATCACCTTCACCGTGTTCTGCGCAATCCTTTTGCTACTCGGCGCCTGCTCTGCCGTCAGGACGATCCCGCCGCAGCCTGAAACCATCTATCCTTACAAACATCTGAAAAAAGTCCGATTTGCCGTTCAGGTCGGTGCGTTCCAGGATCTGGACAATGCCGTACGCCTGACGGAGAAATTACAGCGGCAGGGTTTGAATGCCTACCATTATATCGACCCATCCGGGTTATACAAAGTCCGGTTCGGCAACTACTCCACCCGCGAAACCGCCCGCAGAGAGGCCGGATTTCTTCAAGCCCGCGGTATCATTGATGAATATTATGTGGTCAGCCCTCAGATGGCTGCTATCGAGGGGGACCTGCGTGGAGAACTTGTCCACACAGCCAGAAGTTTTATTGGTATTCCGTACAAGTGGGGCGGGGATTCACGGGATGAGGGATTTGACTGCAGCGGCTTGACCATGACCGTCTATCAGCTCAACGGCCTCGATCTTCCTCGAACATCCCGGCAACAGTGGTATGCCGGAACACCCGTCGGACGGCGGGAACTGGTCAGGGGCGACCTGGTCTTTTTCGCCACCTCCGGCGGTGAGCGGGTTTCTCACGTAGGGATCTATGTCGGCGAAAATCGCTTTATTCATGCCCCCGGGCGGGGCAAATATATCCGTGTGGGGTCTCTGGCCAGCGGCTACTACCGAAAACGGTATGTCGGTGGCCGCCGTTATCTCTGATCGGCAACGGTCATCCAGCCGGCAGGATGTTGACCACCGTCCGTTCAAATTGAACGCCTCCCGCCAGCTCGAAAGAGCGCCTTGCCAATCGGAGTCGTCCCCGGGCAAAGAGCTGAATGCAATGCGGGAAGACCTCCCACTCCAGCGCCAATCCCTTCTTTTTCACCGACTCGAGGGTATCGTCGTCTCTAATCGCAAAAGCCCGCTGGGAGATGATCGGCCCGGTGTCTTCGCCGTAATCGATAAAGTGGACCGTACACCCGGCGATTTTGCATCCATAGCGAAACGTATCGGCATATCCGTCGACTCCGGGAAAGGCCGGCAGCAGGGCGGGATGGATGTTCATGATCCGCGGCCGGTTCGGATCGATATTGACGCGGTCGATAAAATACGGGGTCAGAACGCGCATGAAACCGGCGCAGACGAGCAAGTCGAACGGATGGGCCTGCATCTGCCGTAGCAGTTGGTCTTCGGCAATGGATCGGCCGGTCAGAAATTGAACGACTCTGTGTCGCTCGGCATCGGGAGGAAAAAGATGTTGCTTGCGGCGGATATCATCGATATGAAAATCCGGTGGGATTTTCATCTGGTCTGGATCCGCGCGAAAACCCCGTTCAATGGCGTCGTAATCGACGACAATGGTGGCGATGCCGGCTTGCCGGCCCATCTGCAGACCGGCAGCCTCCGGGTTGTCGGATCCGATGAATACCACCTGGCCGTCAATTTCCCCCCGGTCGCAGGCCTTCAGAATTGCCTGCAAGTTGGTTCCGGTTCCGGAAATCAGTGCACCGATGCGAATTCTGGATTTCATCTGCCGTCCCCCGATCGAAATGATCCAGTCCTCCATACACTGAAACCCGTCTGTTTTCAATCGCCCGGCCCGCGATCAAGGGCATCGAAACCGGTATGCCGGCCGGAATTGCACACGGAAGCTGCGGACAAGAATCCCGCAAAACACTGAAGAGCCGCCCGTTCTGCGAGGTTGACAACATCTGGAGGTATCACTATAATTGGCAAAATTATTTATTAGAAAGGACCACGTTCATGGGAGATGGCATCAGGGAGATCGAAGATGGAAGTTTTGAAAGTGATGTGCTGCAGTCGGACAAGCCGGTTCTGGTTGATTTTTGGGCGCCGTGGTGCGGACCCTGCAAGGCGATCGGCCCGGTAGTCCAGGAACTTGCCAACGACTACGGCGATAAGATCCATTTTATGAAATGCAATGTCGACAATAACCCCGTCACCCCCGGGAAATACGGCATCAAAGCTATACCTACATTGATCCTTTTCAAAGGCGGAAACGTGGTGGATCAGATCACCGGAATGGTCGCCAAGTCGAAACTCGAAGAGGTTATCGCCAAAGCGCTGTGACCTATATTCTGACCACTTTCTGCCGGTATCCGGTCACTCCATCATCAATCAACACAACGTTTGCTTTGCTTCAGACCGCGGCGATGGTCCGGAAAGGATTCATCGCCGCCGCGTATCGTCACCCCGGAGAAAAATGTTGAAACAGATTCGGCTTGCAATGATGCTGACGTCGATGGTGGCTGCCGTCTCGCTGGTTGCGGGCTGCTCGCTCTTTCGATCGACAGAACCGGAAGTCGAGGCGGTCGAAATCCTTTTGCAAAGAGGTGCGCAGGCTTACGAGAAGGGGGAATACAAAGTTGCGCTGGAAGCTTTCACTCAGCTGAAAGACTGGTATCCCTTCAGCAAACACGTTACGGAAGCAGAGCTGAAAATTGGCGACTCATATTACCATTTGGAACAATACGAAGACGCCATCAGTGCTTATGAGGAATTTGCCGAGCTTCATCCCGGAAACGAGGCGCGACCGTACGTCATCTACCAGATTGGACGTTGCTATTTCGACCAGATCGCGACCATCGACCGGGACCAGAGTTCCACCCGCAAGGCGTTGGAGACATTCCGGCAACTGCGCCTGCAGTATCCGGATTCCATATACGCGGAGAGGGCGGACGACCACATCAACCGGTGCCTGAAAAACCTTGCCGGAAACGAGTTCTATATCGCTCGGTTTTATTACAAAAGCAAGCACTACCAGGCCGCATTGAAACGTTTTCAGGCCGTTGTCACCGCATATCCGGATGTGGGGTTTCACCGGGAGGCCATGCAATATATCACCAAATGTGAGGCCCGCCTGGTCCCGCTGTCTTCCACACCCTGAGAAAAAACGCTTTACACAACGGATGTTTTACGATATCAATGCCGGCTTCGGGTATCCGATCGGCGATAATCATGACGATGAATGGCCGATGTTTCAGGCCACGATATCAACCTGCTGGCCGGCGCTTGCTCCCGGCAGCAGCAAGGAGTACAACATGGCGAAAATGTGCGAAATATGCGGTAAAAAACCAATGGTCGGCAGCAACATCAGCCACGCTCACAACGTGACCAAGCGCCGCTTTGAACCGAACCTTCAGCGGGTGCGAACGGTGCGAGAAGGAAAAGCCGTGAAGATGATGGTCTGCACCAGTTGTATCCGATCCGGTCAGGTGGTAAAAGCGCCGTAAGCCTCTGACAGAGCCCCTCCTAGCCGATCCGTTTCACTTCCAGAACGTGCTTCACTTTCTTGATGGCCGTCAGCACGCGGTTCAAGTGGTCCGTGTTTTCGACATCGATGGTAAATATACTGTGCACCATCTTGTTATCCAGGGTTTCGGTCTTGGCGGTAAGGATGTTCGCGTCGTTTTTACTTATGTTGCTGACCACGTCGGCCAACAGACCTACCCGATCATGCGATCGGATTCGGATTTTGACCGGGTACGTCTCTGAATTCTGGGAGCTCCAATCCACTTCTATCTGCCGTTCCGGGTTCATTTTCAGCGCGTTAACACAGCTGGTTCGATGTATGGTGACACCGAACCCCCTGGTGATATAGCCTACGATCGGATCACCGGGTACCGGTTGGCAACATTTGCCGAAGCGAATCAGGATGTCTTCCACGCCTTTGACGACCACCCCGCCTTTCGGTTTTTTCTTGCGCACCCGACCGATAATCTTGTTGAAAATAGACTGTTCTCTCTCTTCGGCCTCGGCACTGGCGGTAAACCGCCGAACGACCTGCAAAGGTGTGATCTTGCCGTAGCCTACACTGGCAACCAGGTCCTCGGCTGTTTTAAAGCCAAAATGCTCTACAACCTTTTCCATCTCCTCGGTTTTTACCAGGGTGTTGAAGTTGAGCCGGTATTTGCGAAAAGCCTTTTCGCACATTTCTCGTCCCAGGCTCAAACTGCGATCTTTCTCCTGGGACTTGATCCACTGCCGGATCCGTGAGCGAGCCTTGACGGTCTTTACAAATTTCAGCCAGTCTTTGCTGGGCTGGTGGTTCTTGGTGGTGACGATTTCAATGACATCGCCGGTTTGCAGTTCGTAGGGCAAAGGGACCATCCGGCCGTTCACCTTGGCCCCGACACACTGATGCCCCACCTCTGTGTGGATCATGTACGCAAAATCGATAGGGGTGGCGCCTTTGGGAAGCGTTTTGATGTCGCCCCCGGGGGTGAAAACGTAGACTTCATCCGGAAAAAGGTCGATGCGCACATTTTCCAGAAATTCGCCCGGGTCCTTGATGTTCTCCTGGTTTTCCAGCAGGTTCTGAATCCAGGCGTAGGTTCTGCCGATGCGATCATCGAACTGCTCGCCTTCCTTGTAGGACCAATGTGCGGCAATCCCGGATTTGGCCACCCGGTCCATCTCCCAGGTGCGAATCTGGACTTCCATCCGCTCATTGACCGGACCGAAGACCGTCGTGTGGAGAGACTGGTACATGTTCGGTTTCGGACGGCTGATGTAATCTTTGAATTTGATGTCAATCGGTTTCCAGAGCGAGTGAATGAGGCCAAGCGCTTCGTAGCACTTGGGGATCGTGTCGACGATGATCCGAAAGGCGATGATGTCGTATATATCTTCAAACTCCAGTCTTTGACTGATCATTTTGTAATAGATACTGGAGTAATTCTTGATGCGACCCAGGATTTCACATTTGAGCTGGGACTCATTCATTTTATTGCGTATGGTATTCTTGACCGTCTCGACGTATTTTTCCCGTTCGGCCTGATCCTTACTGACCAGCGCTTTTATCTTTTCGTACTCGTCCGGCATCAGGTACCGAAAGGAACTGTCTTCCAGTTCTTTTTTGATCCAATAAATCCCCAGCCGCGCAGATATCGGTGCATAGATATCCATAGTCTCCTGCGCAATTTTTCTTCGCTTGCGCTCCTGGCGGTGAAACTGAAGGGTTCGCATGTTGTGCAGGCGATCGGCCAGTTTGATCAGAATCACACGCAGATCATCTGCCATCGCCAGCAGCATTTTGCGAATGCTTTCCGCCTGCCGCGCCTGAGAACTGCTGAAACGCAACTTGCTCAGTTTGGTGACACCGGAGACAATGTGGTGCACCTCAGTGCCGAACAGCTGTTTAATTTCTTCAGGTTCGGCAGGAGTATCTTCAAGCACATCGTGCAGCAGTCCGGCAGCGATACTGACAACGTCCAGGTTCATGTCCGCGAGAATACCTGCAACTTCTAGCGGATGCATGAGGTAGGGCTCTCCGGAAAGCCGCACCTGTCCTTCGTGCACGCGGGCGGAATAGACATAGGCCCTCTCGATGAGGCTTGCATCCGCCCCGGGGCTGTACTCGCTGACCTTGTCAATGATGTCGGTGATGCGGATCATGTATTGAAAATAGATACGGCATACCGGATGCCGGACACCGTTCTGCAGTCCGGCATATCGGATTGTGTCCCCCACGGTGCGGCTTCAAACCGCAGGCATCGGCGTTTCATCAGTACGCTTTGGCAAACACCGCATGGGTATTTGCCGGTTTTTCGCAGTAAACACATCGACCTTCGGCAGGGTCGGCTTCCAGCTGCCCCTCGAACGGCAGACAGCGAATCGTTACACCGAGTTTTTCCTTGATGGCCTCTTCGCAGCGGCTGGAGCCGCACCAGCCGGAAACGGCAAACCCGCCGTGAATTTCCGGTTGCTCAAGGTTATCCGGTGTAAAATAAGCATCAAAAGCGGATCGGCTATTGATAACCGCCGTGTGCTGTTGCCGATATGCCAGGGCCCGATCGAACAGGTTCTGCTGGATTTCGTCGAGCAGGTCGGCGATTCCCGCCTCGAATCGAGCGGTTTGTAACGAAATCCTTTCTTTGTGCGATTGATCCCTTCGGCCAAGAAAAATCGATTTGGCGGCAATATCCCGCGTTCCGATTTCCACACGCAGCGGGATCCCTTTTTTGATCCAGTCCCAGCCTCTCGCACCGCCGATGTCGCGATCGTCGACCTCCACCGCGATGCGGCGCTGGTGGTAAAACCTGTCTTGAAGAGACCGGGCCAATCGGTTCGTATACTCCAATACCGAGGGGCGATCATCGTCCTTGCGGATGATGGGCATCAGCACCACGTGCGCCGGAGCGATACGGGGGGGCAGGATCAGGCCGTCGTCGTCGCCGTGGGTCATGATCACCCCGCCAATCGAGCGTGTGGAGAACCCCCAGGAAACCGTCCAGGCGTACTGTTCCTGCTCATTGGCGTCCTGGTAGCGGATTCCAGAAGCACGGGCGAAATTCTGCCCGAGGAAGTGAGACGTGCCGGCCTGCAAGGCTTTGCGGTCCTGCATCATCGCTTCGATGCACATGGTTTCCACAGCACCCGGAAACCGTTCTGCAGGTGTTTTCAGGCCCCGCAGTACCGGTATCGCCAGGTATTTTTCGGCCAAATCCGCATACACGTCGAGCATCAGACGGGTGCGCTCCAGGGCCTCTTCTTCGGTGGCGTGCGCACTGTGACCTTCCTGCCACAAAAATTCGCTGGTTCTCAGGAACATGCGGGTGCGCATTTCCCAGCGGACAATATTGCACCACTGGTTGATCAAAATGGGCAGATCCCGGTAGCTGGTCACCCACCGGGAAAAAGAATCGCCGATGATGGTTTCCGAAGTGGGCCTGACCACCAGCGGCTCGGTTAACGGCCCTGCGGGCACGAGGCCACCTTCCGGCCCTTTCTCCAGGCGGTGGTGGGTGACCACCGCACACTCCTTGGCAAATCCTTCGACGTGTTCTGCTTCTTTCTCCATAAAACCCAGTGGAATGAACAATGGGAAATAAGCGTTTTTCACGCCGGTCGACTTAAACATGTCGTCGAGTTCCCGCACGATGTTTTCCCAGAGGCTGTAACCCCAGGGTTTGATGACCATGCACCCCCTTACCTGCGATCTCTCCGCCAGGTCCGAAGCCCTGATCACCTGCTGATACCATTCCGGATAATCCTCCGCCCGTGTCGGTGAAATCGCCGTTTTAGCCTGTTTCTGTTTGCCCATTTTCTCCCTCGTGTTTTTCATTCTTCTGTGTCGGCTGCTTTGATTTCCACTCCAATTCGAGGTGCTCCAACTCCTCCAGCAGCACATCGGCCAGCTGATCTTCCGGGAATTTTTTCACCACTTCGCCTTTTTTGAACAAGATCCCCACCCCATCGCCGCCGGCAATACCGATGTCCGCTTCCCGCGCTTCTCCGGGGCCGTTCACCACACAGCCCATGATAGCGAGCTTGACGGGTGCCGATTTGACCAGTATCGCTCTCTCAACCCGATCGGCGATGTCAAAAAGTTCTATATTGCAGCGTCCGCACGTTGGACAGGATATGATTTCAGGACCGTGGCTGCGAATACCAAGACCTCTTAGAATTTCAAAGCCCACCCGCACCTCCTCCACCGGATCGCGGGTAAGAGAGACGCGGACCGTGTCGCCGATACCCTCGGCCAGCAGCATGCCGATACCCAGTGAAGATTTGACGATACCCGAATAAAGTCCGCCCGCCTCGGTGACACCGACGTGCAGTGGAAAATCCGTAAGATCGGACAGCATGCGGTATGCCTGGACCGTGCGGGCAACATCGGATGCCTTAATGGAGATTTTGAGCTGGTCGAAACCCAAATCCTGGATGCCATTGATATGGCGCAGGGCGCTTTCCACCATGCCTTCGGCAGTGGCACCGCCGTGTTTTTTCAAAATATCTTTTTCCAGTGACCCGGAGTTGACACCGATTCGAATGCAGATGCCCAGCTCCCGGGCGCAGTCCACTACGGCTTTGACCTTTTTCTGGCTGCCGATATTGCCGGGATTGATGCGCAGCCCATCGGCACCGCTGCGGGCGGAAGCCACCGCCAGCCGATAATCGAAATGGATGTCTGCGATCAGTGGGATCGAGATTTCTTTTTTGATCTTCGCTATCGCGGCTGCGTCTTCCTCGCCCGGAACCGCCACCCGTATGATTTCACATCCGGCCGCTTCCAGGCGCCGGATCTGCTCTACGGTGGCCTTCACGTCTCGGGTCGCTGTGTTGGTCATCGATTGTACGGCGATCGGGGCATCGCCGCCGATGGGAACACCCCCCACCCTGATCTGGCGCGTTTTTTTTCGATTGATTGACAGCGGCATATGGCAGCGATCCTTCTCTCTGGTTCCCCTGCTGTCTGCAGCGGGCAGGGACCATTGGTAAACTAACAAACCGCCGGCAATTGTTCAAGGCATATGAAAGCTTCCATTACGCAGTCCGGATCCGGTGCGCACATGCGACCGGTAAGCAGGTTGATATCCGATGCAGATTGAATTATAAGGCTAAGCGGTTCAATGGCAAAAGAAAGAGAAAGGAAGCAAACACATGAGCAAAGAAAAGACAACCGGATTTTCCACCAAGCACCGACCCGGTTTACAGCCGGATCCGGCGATTGAAAAACAGCTTCGGGAGCGGTGTCAAAAGGGCGAACTACCCTGTGCCGTTGCATTTGACATCGCAAAAAGACTCGATAGTTCTCCTGCAGCAGTGGGCCAAACAGCGGACCTCATGAATTACCGCCTGGTGAAATGCCAGCTCGGGCTGTTCGGTTACACTCCCGAGAAGAAAATCGTCCGCAGCGCAGAAACCGTTGACGAGGCGCTGACGAACGCCCTGCAGAAATCACTGGAGGACAGCCGCCTGCCGTGCGCGTCGGCGTGGGAAATTGCCGACCGGCTGCAACTGCGGAAAATGGCGGTAAGCAGTGCTTGCGAGGCGCTGGGGATCAAGATTAAGCCGTGCCAACTCGGAGCCTTCTAGCAGTGGCTCCCGGCTGCCCAATGCCCAATACCCGGGCGCCCTGAATCCAATGGGTGTCTTGCCGGAGAGGTGGAGCGTCGCTAGCGCAAACCGGGGACGGATTCCGCCAGGCCGGAGGTCAGTGGGGGAAAAGGGCCATGCAAGTCAGAGAATGCCGCGCTCGCCGACGAAGGGATTATGCCGGCGCTCTTGGCCGATGCTCGTTGTCCCCATATGACCGGGGTAGACCTCAACGGCATCCCCGAGAATGAAGATCTTTTGCTGAATGCTGTTTTTGAGCGTGGCTGCATCCCCGCCCGGAAAGTCTGTCCGCCCCACGGAACCGGCAAACAGGGTATCGCCCACAAACACGATGCTGTCGGTATGAAAGGAAACACCACCTGGGGTATGCCCGGGTGTGTGAATCACGCTCAGGGAAACCGTGCCGAAAGTGACGGTTTCACCATCGGCCAGCAATCGATCCGGTTGCGGTGAATTCTCTGCAGAAAGTCCCCACGTGGCCGCACTGCTTGCCAGGTTGTCAAGCATGGGGGCATCGAGGGCGTGGATCAGAATCTGAGCAGCGGTGGCCTCTTTCATGCGCCGGTTCGCCGCCACATGGTCGAAATGACCGTGCGTGTTGAGAATGTACTTCAGGGTTAATTTGGATTCCGCCAGCGCATGCAGAATCCGATCGGCTTCACCGCCCGGGTCTATCACCACCGCTTCCAGAGTTTCCTCACAGCCTAGAATGTAGCAATTGGCTTGAATCGGACCGACCGCCATCGATTTGATGAGCAACACGACCTCCCTGTCTATCCGAGTGAATCGGTATATGCGTTATACGTTTTCGTGAATCTGCCCGCTCTGCTCCCAGGAAATCTCCCCATTTTCAAATGCGATTCGAATCGAGTCGATGATACCGTTGATAAAGGCTCCGGAATCCTCCGTGCCGTATTTCTTGGCAATATCGATCGATTCGTTAATGGAGACTTTGGGCGGGATGTCTTCACAGCTCAAAATTTCAAAAACCGCAATCCGCATGATATTGCGATCCACGCAGGACATGCGGTCTAGCTTCCAGTGCTGGGAGTGCTGCTCGATTAACGCATCGATGCGGGGCAAGAGCCTGAGCACACCGGTGACCAGTTGCATAAAAAAAGGACCGATGCTTACCGCTGGCCGAAAATGTTCGCAGAAACGCTCCAGCATCTCTCCGGAGAAGTCCCGGTTCATATCCATGGAAAACAGCGCCTGCAGGGCGAGTTCTCTGGCGTTGCGTCGACTACCCATTATGACGATTGAGACACGGCTTCCATCAAATTGGCCATTTCCACGGCTGCCATTGCAGCACTCCATCCCTTGTTGCCGGATTTGGTACCGGCCCGTTCGATCGCCTGTTCGACCGTATCGGTGGTCAAAATCCCGAATATAACCGGAACCGCGGTTTCAAGGCTCACCTGGGCAATACCTTTGCTGACTTCGGCGCTGACATAATCGAAATGCGGGGTGGCGCCGCGAATCACCGCACCAAGGCATATCACCGCGTGGTATTTGCCGGTGCGGGCCAGCAGCTGCGCCGCCAGCGGAATTTCAAAGGCGCCCGGCACCTTGAGGATGTCGATTTCCTCCCTGCGGGTGCCTGTTCTTGTGAGCGCATCGAGCGCACCACCCACCAGTTTTTCGGAAATAAAATCGTTGAAGCGGCTGACCACGATGCCGAACCGCTTGCCTTGGCCGATGAGTTGCCCTTCGATGATATTTGTCATACCCTGTCCTTCCGCCATTGGATTTCTGGAAAACGCTGCCACGTGCATCGATCCGATTGTCAGGAAGCACCCACCTTGTCGTCGAGCTGCAGCATGTGCCCCATTTTCAACTTCTTGCACTCCAGGTAACAGCGATTGTACTCATTGGCTTCGACCTCGATGGGTATCTGTTCCACGATCGTCAAACCGTAGCCTTCCAAACCCACCATCTTCTTGGGGTTGTTGGTCAGCAGACGCATTTTTCTGACACCCAGGTCTACCAGCATCTGAGCACCCAACCCGTAATCCCGCATGTCCGCCTGAAATCCGAGTTTTCGGTTGGCTTCCACCGTATCCAGGCCCTGTTTCTGCTGCAGTTCATAAGCCCGGAGCTTGTTCACCAGACCGATCCCGCGACCTTCCTGGCGGAGGTAGAGTATCACTCCGGAGCCTTCCTTATCGATCATGGCCATTGCCTTGTGGAGCTGATCGCCACAGTCGCAGCGCAGTGAGCCGAAAATGTCTCCCGTCATGCACTCAGAGTGAACCCTGACCATAACGGGCTTATCCGCATCGATCCGTCCCTTCACCAGGGCGATGTGCAACAGATGGTCCACGTCGTTTTCGAAGGCCACCATCTTGAACTCTCCGCCATACATCGTCGGAATATTCGATTCAGCCGACCGGTGCACGAATGACTCGTTTTTCATCCGATACTCTACCAGGTCGGCAATGGTGCAAATGCCGATACCATGCTCCTGGCTGAACTTTTCCAGGGCGGGCATGCGGGCCATGGTTCCGTCTTCGTCCATAATCTCACAGATTACGCCGGCCGGCTTGAATCCTGCCATGCGGGCCAGGTCCACGGATCCCTCGGTTTGGCCGACTCGCACCATGACCCCTCCATTGCGGGCCCTGAGGGGAAAGACGTGACCGGGTCGAACCAGATCGGCCGGCTTGGCGTTGTCGGCAACGGCGGTAAGAACCGTGGTGGCACGATCCGCGGCGGATATTCCTGTGGTTACACCGCAGCGGGCCTCGATGGAAACGGTGAACCCGGTTTGAAACGGCGAGGTGTTGTGATCTACCATCATTGGCAGATCAAGGCGCTCGATCATCTCTGCTGACATGGCCAGGCAGATTAAACCCCGCCCCATTTTGGCCATGAAATTAATCGATTCCGCGGTGACTTTCTCGGCTGCCATACACAGGTCTCCCTCGTTTTCACGATTCTCATCGTCCACGAGGATCACCATGCGTCCGGCTTTAATCTCTTCTATGGCTTCATCAATCGATAAGACTGGCATTGCAAACAACATGCTCCTGCGTTAGAAATTACCACCAACAAATCCGAAATATTACAACGGGTGAACCCTTTTTCTATCGATCCAACACTTTCATCCAAGTCCCTGCTATTGCCCCATATGGAGGGAAACCCCGTTTAAAGGAATCCGGTTTTTGCCAGCAGATCCATGTCGACTCCGGAGCCGGCTTTCCCTTTGCCGGTCGTTTCGATTTTGGAACCGGTCATGAATTTCTCAACATACTTGCCGATCATGTCGGTTTCAATGTTCACCGGCGCACCGATCTGCTTGAATCCGATGGTGGTGACCCGGCCGGTGTGCGGGACAATACTGACCGTAAAGCCGGCATCGTCACAATCGTTGACCGTCAGGCTGATGCCGTCCACAGCTACCGAGCCTTTTTGAATCAGGTATCGCGATAGCGATTTCGGAACACCGATGGCAACCACCGTCGAGTTGCCGGCGGCCTGCCGGTCTCTTATCTGCCCCGTACCGTCCACATGACCGGCAACCAGGTGGCCGTCGATCCGGTCTGAAAGGCGCAGGGCCCTTTCCAGGTTCACCCTTTCACCGGTTTTCGCCGTGCCCAGGGTCGTCAACCGGAGCGTCTCACGAGACACGTCGACTTCGAAGCGCTTCCCGGAAACGGCCACTGCCGTCAGGCAGGCACCGTTTACCGCAATGCTGTCACCGATGCGGGTATTTTCGAGCAAATAGTCGGCCGTGATCACCAGCCTGCTTCCCTGGCCGGAGGAACGAATCGAGTGGATGGTGCCAAGACCTTCGATAATACCGGTAAACATGGTTACAGTTTCAAACTCGGGGTTTTGGCCATCGCCTTTGCCCACCGGGTAACAGCCTTCGCCAGGCTTCCGGTTCGCCATGACAGGCCCTATGCCTGCGGCTCGAAATACCCTTCAATCATCACATCGTCGTCAAAGCGGTGAACTTCGATATCCTTCACCGCAATACAGTCTTTCATTGCATCGGGGCCGGATCCCCGGCAAATGGGAACGCCGTCGTCTCCGCCGAGTATCTTGGGAGCATAGAAAAACAGCACTTTGTCTGCAACCCGGTCTTGCAGGGCCGAGGATATGACCGCTCCTCCGCCTTCGATCAACAAGCTGGTGATCTGCATGCGCCCGAGCAGCGGCATCAGAGCGTGCATGTCGATACGGTCGTTCTTCACTGGTGCAGGCAGCACCCGAACGCCACGTCCGGCAACTTTTTTTATCCGCTCGTTATCCACGGACGGGCCGGTTACAACGATGGTATCTCCGCCGTCTTCGCTGCGCAGTACCCGCGAGTGATCCGAAATCCTCAAGTGCGTATCGAGTATGATTCTGCGGGGATGAATACCTTCGACGTCGTTAAGCCGCACGGTTAGCTGCGGATCGTCTCTTTCAACCGTTTCGATCCCCACCAAAATGGCATCCATTGCGTGTCGCAGCCGGTGCACGTAGTCACGGGACCGCTCCCCGGAAACCCATTTTGAATCTCCGCTGCGGGTGGCGATCCACCCGTCAAGAGTGGCCGCACACTTGACGACAACGAAGGGAACACCGGTCGTTATATATTTGATAAAAGCTTCGTTGAGCCTGCGGGCCCGGCTTTCCTGAACTCCGGCGGCAATCTCAACGCCTTGCTTCCGGAGTAAGTCCATGCCGCCGCCCCTAACGTGGGGATTCGGATCGGCCATGGCAACAACCACTCGCCGGATCCCCGCCGCCAGGATTTTTTCCGTACACGGTGGGGTCCGTCCCGCATGATTGCACGGCTCCAGCGTAACATAGAGTGTGCCACCGGCAGCTGCGCTTCCGGCGGCATCGATGGCGTTCACCTCGGCGTGCGCACGGCCGGCTGCCTCATGGTACCCTTCACCGACGATACGGCCGGCATTGACGACCACGGCACCCACCATCGGATTCGGAGATGCACTGCCTTGCCCCCTGCTGGCCAGCTCCAGGGCGCGGTTCATGAAGACATCATCATCCATCGGTTTGGCATCTGTCGAACTACTGCTTGCTCAGCAGGCTCTTTAGCTCGGACACGAAATCATTGACATCCTTGAATTCACGATAAACCGATGCGAATCGGACGTAGGCGACGTCATCGATATCGTGTAGTTTGGCCATCACTCTTTCTCCCAGAATGTTAGAAGGAATCTCTTTTTCGCCGGTTTCCCGCAAATCCCGTTCGAGTTCATCGACGAATTCCTCAATCACGTTCATACTGATGCTGCGCTTCTGGCATGCCTTTTGAAGACCGGCCCTCAGTTTATCCCGGGAAAACACCTCACGGCGCCCATCTTTCTTTATAATCATGATCGGGATTTCTTCAATGTGTTCGTAGGTTGTGAACCTGCGGGAACACACCAGGCATTCCCTGCGGCGCCGGATCACGTTGCCGTCCTTGCTCAACCTGGAGTCGATGACCTTGTTGTCGATCTCAGTACAAAACGGGCACTTCATGTGTCTCCTCCCTCGGTTCGGCTCTCATACTGGATAACGGTGACCCCTGCCTCCTGGAACATCTCGCTGGACATCTGGTCCGCATAACCCGATTTGTAGTAAATGGTTTTGATGCCGGCATTGATGATCATTTTGGCACAGATTGAGCACGGCAGATTCGTGCAGAACAGGGTGGCATCCTTAACGGACACCCCGTGATATGCCGCCTGAATAATGGCGTTCTGTTCGGCATGAATGCCCCTGCACAACTCATGCCGCTCCCCGGACGGAATGTTCAGGCTTTCCCTGAGGCAGCCGACATCCAAGCAGTGCCGGACTCCCGACGGTGCCCCATTGTATCCCGTCGATAAAATCCGTTTATCTTTTACAACGATGGACCCTACCGCACGCCGGGTGCAGGTGGACCGCTGGGCTACCAGCTCGGTGATATTCATAAAATAGGCTTCCCAAGAGGGGCGCTTTTCTTTTCGCGACATGTGGCGTTACATCCCCCAGGCGGTGTTTGGCGCGGATACGGTGGATGGCTGCTTGCAAAATCTGAAGCCCCGCGCGCCGTGAAACGACGCAAAACCGTGGCGAAAAACCCGGAACGAAGGACAGAACAGCATGCCTTCTGTACGCATCAATTTTCACCTCTCCCCGCGCCTCGGTTACAGAATTTACAGGCCCAGTTCATCGTAAAGTGGAAAATTTCGACACAACTCGGCAGCTTGGTCACGAATGCCTGCGATCACTTTTTCATCATTTCGCTTTTTCAGTGCCGTGGCGATCAACCCGGCAATCAACATCATCTCGGGTTCTTTCATCCCACGGGTGGTGACCGCCGGGGTTCCGATACGAATACCACTGGTGATAAACGGGCTTTGCGGATCGAACGGAATCGCATTTTTGTTCACCGTAATGCCGGCACGCCCCAGCGCCTCTTCCGCTTCCTTGCCGGTAATGGCCAGATTTCTCAGATCCAGCAGCATCATATGATTGTCCGTGCCGCCGGAAACCAACTCAATCCCCTCGCTTTGCAGCCCCGCGGCCAGGATTCGGGCATTTCTGACCACGTGCATCTGATACTTCTGAAATGCCGGCTGCAGGGCTTCTTTGAATGCCACCGCCTTGGCAGCGATCACGTGCATCAACGGCCCACCCTGTATTCCCGGGAAGATCTGCTTGTTCAGGCGCTCGCTGTAATCCGCCTGTGCCAGGATCAGGCCGCCGCGCGGACCGCGAAGGGTTTTATGGGTGGTGGAAGCCACCACGTCGGCCAGCGGTATGGGCGAAGAATGGAGGCCGGCGGCCACCAGCCCCGCAATGTGGGCCATATCCACCATCAGGTAGGCTTTCACCGACCGGGCGATTTGAGCGAACTGCTCAAAATCGATCATCCGCGGATATGCACTGGCGCCCGCAACGATCATCTTCGGCCGGTGCTGCTCTGCCAGTTCGGCCACTGCTCCGTAGTCGATCCGTCCGCTCTGCTTGTCTACGCCGTAAGGTTTGAAATCAAAGAGCCTGCCGGAAAAGCTCGCGGGACTGCCGTGCGTCAGGTGACCTCCGTGGGCCAAATCCATCCCCAGCACGGTGTCACCCGGATTCAAAAGGGCAAAATAGATGGCCATGTTCGCCTGGGATCCGGAATGCGGCTGAACGTTGGCGTACGCAGCGTTAAACAACTCCTTAGCCCGGTCAACCGCAAGCTTTTCGGCAATGTCCACGAACTCGCAGCCGCCGTAATATCGCTTGTCCGGGTACCCTTCTGCGTATTTATTGGTCAACACGCTGCCCTGAACCAGCATGACCGCAGAACTGGTAAAGTTTTCGGATGCAATCAACTCCAGGGTTTCGCGCTGCCGTTTCAGCTCCTTGGCCACCGTACGGGCCATATCCGGATCGATTTTCTCTATAAACGAAAAATCCAAGTTTTTCCCCGATCGGTCATTTGTCCTCGGCGCACTTGCCGAGGTGGCTGAACTTATCCAGCCGCACCTGGTGCCTTCCACCTTCGAACGGCGTATGCAACCAGGTGTCTACGATGTTCAGCGCCAAAGCCTCGCCGGTTACCCGGCTGCCCAAAACCAGGATATTGGCATCATTGTGACGCCGGCTCATCGAAGCGGAAAACGGCTCGGCACAGAGCGCGGCGCGCACGTTTTTGTACTTGTTGGCAACCATCGACATACCGATACC
Source organism: Deltaproteobacteria bacterium SG8_13 (assembly GCA_001303025.1). GTDB lineage: Bacteria > Desulfobacterota > Desulfobacteria > Desulfobacterales > SG8-13 > SG8-13. Next base: position 53,331 of record LJNK01000006.1, on the reverse strand, counting down.
GGTTCCGCATATCAGGATCCCTCGATCGAAATCACCGCGCGATACCCCGGATGCCACCTTCTTTCCGAAATCCGGATAGTCGACGGAAGCTTCACCGAACGCGCCGACATCCTCAACGGTAAAGCCGACGGCCGCCAGCACCTCTTTGATTTTTTCCTTCAGCCCGTAAGCGGCATGATCGCAGCCGATGATGATCGAGCCAGTTGGTTTCTCTTCACCTGTCGACATCTCGTTCTCCCAGGGGTTGTTGTCGTCGCGCACGGCGAACGGCCGGCGATTTGCCTCCGCCAACTGCGGAAAAGCCATCCCTGCGCTGCGGATGAATCCTTCTAGATAGCCAAATCACTGGAACTGCGCAAGAAAAAACTTGCCTCCCGAAAGCGGGAGGCAGATGGGGAGGGTATTTTACCGAAAAAGAGGGCTCGCTGCCGATATCGTATCGGCATCTTTGGGAGGTGGTTATTGTCCGTTGTAAGATTTCAACAGGAGGCAGGCATTGGTCCCGCCGAAACCAAATGAGTTGGTCAGCGCATATCGCACCTTCTGTTTACGGGCAACATTGGGAACATAGTCGAGATCGCACTCTTTATCGGGATTTTCATAGTTGATGGTCGGCGGGATGATCCCTTGGTGAAGGGTGAGCGCCGTAAAGACCGTTTCAATCCCCCCGGCACCGCCCAGAAGATGGCCGGTCATCGACTTTGTCGAACTAACCGCCAGCGAGTGCGCCCTTTCCTTGAATACCGTTTTGATCGCCCGGCTCTCATAAAGGTCGTTGAGTGGCGTGGAGGTCCCGTGGGCGTTGATGTAATCCACTTGATCGTAGGGTACTCCGGCGTCATCGATTGCCGCCTGCATGCACTGCACCGCACCGGCTCCGTCCGGTGGAGGAGAGGTCATGTGATACCCGTCTCCGCTCATACCGTAGCCGACGATTTCCGCGTAGATCTTCGCGCCCCTTTCCTGGGCATGATCCAGCGCTTCGATGATAAGGATGCCGCCGCCTTCACCGACCACGAAACCATCCCGATCTCGATCAAAAGGTCGGGAAGCTTTTTGGGGATCGTCGTTGCGCGTGGAAAGCGCTTTCATGGCATTGAAACCGGCGATACAGGTTTTGGTGACCACCGCTTCCACTCCGCCGGTGATCATGGCATCTGCATGGCCGTACTGAATCTCCCTGAAGGAATCCCCCACTGCGTGGGTGCCCGCTGCACAGGCGGTGGCGAGGGAGGCGTTGGGTCCCTTGGCGCCGAAATGGATCGAAACCATGCCGGGTGCCATGTTGCCGATCATCATGGGGATAAAAAACGGGGAAACCCGTTTCGGCCCTTCGGTCACCACTTTGTAAATATGCTGCTCCATGATGTCCAGGCCGCCTAATCCGCAACCGGTAATCACACCCACGCGATGGGCATTTGACGAATCGATTTTCAACCCGGAATCTTCCATCGCCATACGAGTGGCCGCGATGGCGTAGGCAATGAAAAGCTCGGTTCGCCGAACCTCTTTTGTGGGCAGATAGTCTTCCTTACGAAAGCCTTTGACTTCACCGGCGATCTTCGTCTGAAATATGGAAGTATTGAAGCGGGTAATCTCCCCAATTCCAGACTTGCCGGCACACAGGCTATCCCAACTATCCTGAACACCAATACCCAATGGGGTGACAAGCCCCACACCTGTGATTACCACCCGTCTTTTCAAAGTCGCCTCCTTTGGGCAGGATAAGGCCAACCGTCGGTCGGCGCGATCGCAGGGCGATCACTGTTGCAACGAGTGAAGCCGATCAGGATTGCGCCTTGACGTAATTGAATGCATCCTGCACGGTCTGGATTTTTTCCGCATCTTCATCCGGAATATCCGTATCGAACTCTTCTTCCATGGACATGATGAGTTCAACCAGATCGAGGGAATCAGCACCCAGATCATCGACGAAAGATGCCTCCGGTACAACCTCTTCTAAATCGACTCCCAGTTTTTCAGCAATGATCTTTCGGACTTTATCTTCGACTGACATTCGAATTTCCTCCTTTCACATGTACATTCCACCACTTACGTGCAGTACTTGCCCGGTAATATATGATGCTTTATCCGATACGAGAAACGCTACGGTTGCTGCCACGTCTTCGGGGGTCCCGGGACGGCCGAGTGGAATCAGGCCAACCATTGCATCTTTGGCCTTGTCCGGCAATGCTGCGGTCATATCGGTGTCGATCAGCCCGGGGGCGACTGCGTTGACCGTTATGCCGCGGGATGCCAACTCCCTGGCCATCGATTTTGCGAGCCCGATCAGCCCGGCCTTGGAAGCCGCGTAATTGGCCTGGCCTGGGTTGCCGATTGCCCCGACTACTGAACTGATGAAAACAATGCGGCCGTAACGCTGTTTCATCATCGATTTGGCGGCCGACTTGGCGCACAAAAAGGCTGCCTTTAGATTGATGTCCAGAACGGCGTCCCAGTCCTGCTCTTTCATGCGAACCAGCAGATTATCCCTGGAAATGCCGGCGTTGTTGACCAGCACATCGAGACGGCCTGTCTGCTTTATAACCCTGTCGAAAAAAGCTTCGACCTCGTCTGCCTTGGCCACATCCGTTTGAATACCGGTGGCCTTCCCACCTGCCGCGACAATCTGACGCTCCGTTTCCGCTGCGGCTGCTTCCTGGGAATGGTAATTGAAAAACAGGTGCGTCTGGGGGTCGGCCAGTTCGAGGCAGATGGCCTTGCCGATTCCCCGTGAACCACCCGTGACCACCACTGTGCGCTGCTGCGGATCCGTCATGACGATCTCTCAAATACGATGTCGGCCAGCCGGTCCATCTTGCCGATGATTCCCTGGGCGCTCTCCAGCAAGCTGTGCAGATGAATCCGATCGATAAATTCCGCCACTGCCTTCTGATCAAACACGCCGCTGCCCATCAGTATCATCATGACGTTTTTCGATACCGCCCGGGCTACTTCGTCGGCGAAAACCGCCGAGGCCAGCTGCAGTTTTTCGGCTGTCGGGTCGCTGCTTCGCTTGGCCCTTGCGGCTTTGCGCACCAGGGCAGCGCCCACCTCCACATGCGTAACCATGTCCGCCAGGCCGAACATGACGACCTGCTGTTTGGTGAGTTTGCTGGCATGCACCAGCAGGACGGCCTCATTGAGCGCGTGTGCGGCCAGGGCGATAAAGCGCCCCCCTGCCTGGCTGAAATCCTGCTCCAACCGGTTCATCTCTTCTGCCAGGCCGCCGTAAAAAGCGCCCTTGGACTTGACGCTGGACCGCCAGCGGAACGTGCTGATAATGTTTTGCTGCACCTCGCTTGCACCTTCATAGATGCAGGTAATCTTCACGTCCCGTTTAATTTTCTCGACTTCAAACTCGTTGATGTAGCCGTACCCGCCCATCGCCTGCATGGCGTCCTCGGCTGCGCGGTTGGCTGCTTCGCTGCTGAAATATTTGGCGATCGACCCCTCGACCTGCAGATCCTTTTCGCCGGCATCCAACCGCTCGGCAAGCTGTTCGATATATGCAGCGGCGGCTTCCAACCGAACTGCGTTGGGAATGATCAACTTGTGGGTGTAGCCTTGCTTGTCTGCCAGCAGCGAACCACTGACAAAACGCTCCTTGGCGTAAGGTATGGCGATCTGCAGTGCGGCCTCACCGGCTCCGAGCGCCATGGAGGCAACCATAACCCGGGTGTAACCAAACACCTGGTTGGCCTGTTTCAGACCATTGCCCGGCTCCCCGCCGATCAGGTTTTCCACCGGCACGAATACGTCGCGAAAAGAGAGTACGGACGTTTGGGAGGCACGGATGCCGTGTTTTTCCTCGCTTCTGCCCGGCTCGAAACCCGGGGTTCCTTTCTCGACGACAAAAAAAGTAGGCCCTTCCGGTGTCTTGGCCAGCAAGGTGATAAAGTCAGCGGCTGCTCCGGTGGAAATGAACTGTTTTGTTCCGTTGACGCTGTAGCCGGTGACCTCACCGGCATCATTGGTTACCGGTTCGGCCTTGGTTTTCAGATTGGCCACATCACTGCCGGCTCCCGGTTCGGTTACGGCGTATGCAACCAGGGCTTCACCGGCAGCAATTTTCCCGAGCCACTTTTGTTTCTGTTCTTCCGTACCGCCGACCATCAGTGGGTCCGCACCCAGTTGCAGGGCAAAGAAAGCCGTTCCGACTCCCAGGCAGATTTTGGACATTTCCCGGGTGACCACGCAACTGTCCCGGGCGCCACCACCCATACCCCCGTATTCTTCGGGAATCATCAGCATCTGGAGCCCGATCTCCGGTCCCAGCATTTCCCGCAGAACCTCCTCCGGGAATACTTCCTTCTGATCCCACTCGAGGATTTTTTCCCTTGTCAGCAACCGCTTTCTCAGCAGTGCGACGGTATCCAAAACCATTTGTCGCGATTCAAGATCGAGACCGTAAAGCGTTGCATCCGAAGAATTCGATGATTCGGACATGAAAGCGATCCCTCTTTCCGGTTTTATTCTGGCGATTCAGTCACTATGCGCCCTTTGTAGGAGCCGCAACTCGAACAAGCATGATGGGGTTTGACGGCTTCTCCGCATTCGGGGCAGGTGGAAATCGTTGGAGCAGACACCTTTTGGTGCGTTCTGCGTTTATCCCTCCTTGACTTGGAGGTTTTGCGTTTGGGAAGCGCCATAAGTAATCTCCTAACTAATTGAATATATTTAATATATTATCATTCTTGCTTGCTTTTCGAAAACAAGCCGGATTAGTAATTCATATCCATCAGAATGTCAAGGCTTTTTGTGAAATATTTTTCGATTTCTTGTGCCCGCCGCTCTTTTGTGATAGAACGTGCTGCCGTATCCGAATGCAGATCGATCCAACTAATTGAATTTAATACACATGATTGGGCAGTTAATGGCCAGGAAACCGGCGGTAAGCGTTTCGGGCTTCCGGTCGGCATCGGCGGTACAGTCGAGGCCGATGAGAGGTGATGCTGCGGGACAGCCGCCATTAATTACTTATGGCTTACGTAATTACCCACATATTTGCAGCAAATTATACTCTTATATTCCATTGAAATCAACCAGTTATTTCCCGCTACGAGCGCATTTAAAAAATATAGTAATTTAGGGGTGATGTACCATGAAAACTGTCGTAACCCGTTTCCCGCCGAGTCCGACCGGAAGCCTGCATGTCGGTGGTGCACGTACGGCCCTTTTCAACTGGCTCTATGCCCGGCATACCGGCGGTCGATTTGTGCTGCGGATTGAAGACACCGATACCAAACGATCGACCCGGGCCAGCGCAGATGCCATCTTTGAATCGCTGGAATGGATGGGCATCGATTGGGACGAGGGTCCGTACTTTCAGTCTCAACGTTCTGCCCTGTACGCCGAATTTATCGAAAAACTGCTTTCTTCCGGCCATGCCTATTACTGCACCTGCTCCCAGGAAAAACTCGAGCAGATGCGCCGTAAAGCCATGGCTGCCGGCGGAAAACCAAAATATGATGGAACCTGCCGTGAAAAAAAGCTGCCGCCCGCCGACGGCGCGGTGGTCCGTTTCAAGGCTCCGTTGAACGGCCGCACGGTCTTGCCGGATGTGGTGAAAGGCAACATCGTCTTTGAAAACCAAGAACTCGACGACTTTATCCTGGCACGCAGCGATCAGACTCCCACTTATAACTTTGCCGCCGTGGTCGACGACATCACCATGGGCATCAACACGATCATCCGAGGGGATGATCATGTGATGAATACTCCCAAACAGATCCTTCTTTACCAGGCGCTGCAGACCGAATTGCCGGTCTTCGCACACGTACCCATGGTGCTGGGAAGCGACCGTTCCCGTTTGAGCAAGCGGCATGGCGCCATGTCGGTAACTGCCTATCGGGACATGGGATATCTGCCGGATGCCTTCATCAACTATCTGGCCCGACTGGGCTGGTCTTACGGTGATCAGGAGTTTTTCACCCGGCAGGAACTGGTAGAAAAATTTCAGCTGGCCAACATCGGTCGGTCGGCGGGCGTCTTCGATCCGGAAAAGCTGCTGGCACTCAACGCCGATCACATCATGGCCGCAAATCCAAGGGAACTAATCGGACCGATTAGGCCTTTTGTTGCAATGCACGGCTTCGAGGTCAAAGACGGTGCCTTTATCGAAAACGTGATCCGCACCTTGCAGCCCCGCAGCAAGACGTTGAAGGACATGGCCGCCGATGCCCTGTTCTATTTTCAGGACGACATCGCCTACGATTCAAAAGCGGCTGCCAAATTCCTGCGGATCGAAGCGTTGACACCGCTAAAAGAGCTGATCGCTGCGCTGCAGCCGATCGAGCGTTTCTCGGAGAGAAACCTTGAGGCGGCTTTCACGTCTGTCATGGAAAGAACCGGATTGAAGCTCGGCAAGATTGCACAGCCGGTGCGAGTGGCGCTCACCGGCCGTTCGGCCAGTCCCGGAATATTTGAAATCACGGAGATCATCGGCAAGCAGAAGGTGCTGAAAAGACTTCGAAGCGCAATCGAACATATCGAAAATTTGACTTGACGCATCCGGTGCCTTACTGTAAATTTCGTTCTACTGAGGGATCGTCTAGTGGCAGGACGACGGGTTCTGGCCCCGTTAACCTAGGTTCGAATCCTAGTCCCTCAGCCACCAACCCACATAAAGGATCGTGGTCCTCGCGGCTTGATCCTTTTTTCATTCCAGCCACGCGGCAACCGCCCGGCTCTTTCATTTCAACAGTTCAGATGGTTCCGGCTGGTTGCACGCGGAGACCAAACAAAAACCACACCCGGTCGATATCGTCCGGTCCGCAGCGACAACGGCTTGACAGCACTGCCAAATTTCAATAGAAATGGGCTCGGGGGATGTACAGCACATCCTGCGATCCTGATTTCCGGCGCCACCGGTACTACTGGCCGGATCCACACCTCCCGGCGAAGTCTGGATCGCTTCTTTGCATCGCACAGTCTGCCCGAAACCTTTTTGCACTTTGGACCAACCGACATCCGAGCAGCCTTCATGTCGGCGCGAAAATTGCGAACCACAACAGGGCAGTATGGAACCAAAGAAATCGCAAGCGGATCAATCTCCCGCAACGGAAGAGGATCGACCGGTTGCTGAATCCGGCAACCGGAGTTCGACGCTTACCGGCTGGACCGGCATGTTCAGCTCCATGAAACATTCCATCGACTCGCTGGCCAAATACGACCGGCCCATCGAGCTGATGGGCCGGTCCTTCTCAATCCCCAACCTGTTGAGCATTCTTCGCTTGATTTCCATGCCCTTGCTGCTGTTTGCCGCCTGGACCGGAAGGCCCCTGTTTTTCGAAATCACCCTGGCGGTCCTGCTCCTGATGGCCCTGGCGGACGGCATTCTTGCCCGCCGGTTGGGCCAAGTAACCGATTTCGGTGCCGAACTCGACAGCTGGGGGGTATTGGCCGCTTTTGTCACCATTCCCCTGTGCGCCTGGATTCTCTGGCCTGAAATCGTGCGCCGAGAGGCTGCCTTTATCATCGCTCTGGTGATATTCCACGTGGTTCCGGCGCTGCTCGGCCTGCTGAAGTACGGCCGTCTCACCAGTTATCACACTTGGGGCGCCAAGCTGTCGGCGGTGCTGCTGAGCCTTACCATTTTCCTGATAATTCTGGGCGGCCCGGCATGGCCGTTTCGCTTGATCTCACCGATCGTCATACTTTCCGGCATTGAAGAAATCTTTATGACCGGCATTTTGCGGCAATGGCAAACCAACATCCCTTCTCTCTGGCACGCCCTGCGGATCGAACAAGGCAAAGTGGAAAAGGCCCTGCAGGAGAGTGAAAAGCGATATCGCGAAATTCTGCTCAACATCGAAGACGGGTATCTGGAGCTGGATCTGTCCGGCAATCTGAAATTTTTCAACCCGACAGTCTGCAAATACTCCGGTTACAGCGCCGAGGAGCTGATCGGAAGGAACAACAGGGACCTTATGGACGAGCGGCAATCAAAAATCGCTTATGACACCTTCAACGAGGTGTATCGCACCGGCAGATCCTGCTTGATCCATGACTGGGAGTTTATCCGCAAAGATGGACAAAGACGCTATTTTGAGGGTTCGATCAATCTGATGCGAAACGCCCGGGGGCAGCCAATCGGTTTCCGGTGTTTCGGACGCGACACCACCGAACGCAAGCTGGCGGAGGAAAAAGACCGACTTCACCAGGAGCAGTTGTACCAGGCCGGCAAAATGATCGCCCTCGGCACGCTGGTCTCCGGCGTCGCTCACGAAATCAACAATCCCAACAACTTCATCATGCTCAACACGCCGCTGCTGGAAGAGGCGTGGATAGGCATCCGTCCGATCCTCGACGAATATTACGAAGAAAACGGAGATTTCATCCTCGGTGGTCTGTCTTATTCGGAAATGCGCTCGCGGATCCCTACCCTGTTTTCAGGGATTGTGGACGGTACCCGTCGGATCGAGCAGATCATCGAGGATTTGAAAAATTACGTGCGCAAAGGAACTGCCGATCTGACCGAGCCGGTGGACATCAATCAAGTCGTGAAATCGGCACTGTCGCTGGTTTCTCACATGGTTCGCCGGTCGACTCGCCGATTCACCGTTCGTTACGGAAAAAATTTGCCGTTTATCAACGGCAATGCCCAGCGCCTCGAACAGGTCATCATCAATCTCGTTCAAAACGCCTGCCAGGCGCTGCCAAATTCCCAGGCCGGTATCGCCGTTTCCACGACATTCGAGGGCCGTTCCCGCCAGGTCGTTTTGACCGTCGAAGACCAGGGAGAGGGTATTCCGGCGGAAAACCTGCCCCACGTCACCGACACGTTTTACACCACCCGGTACGACACCGGCGGTGTCGGGCTGGGGTTGTCTATATCTTCCAAGATCGTCGAGGAGCACGGCGGCCATATGCGATTTACTTCCGAGCCGGGCAGGGGGACAAGGGTCGTTGTGTCCCTGCCGGCGGCCGGCGCGAATACCGGAGTGATGACATGAATGCAACTGTTTACCCGCAGCTGCCCGTGATGCTGGTGGATGATGAGCCGCAGGCGCTCAACAGTTTCGAAAACGTACTGCGTTCGGCCAGAATCAATCATTTCCTCCGCTGCCAGGACAGCCGCGAAGTGCTGCCACTGCTGCAACAGCAGCCGCCGGAGCTTATTTTGCTGGACCTGCGAATGCCGCATATATCCGGGGAAGAGCTGCTATCGACACTCCGGCAGGAACACCCCGAGCTGCCGGTTATCATCATCACTGCCGCCGATGATGTGGAAACCGCCGTTGCCTGCATGAAATCCGGTGCGTTCGATTACCTGGTCAAGCCGGTGGAGACAAGCCGGCTGATTTCGGCTACCCTCAGGGCCATCCAGCTGTGCGAGCTTCGACGCGAAAACAGCCTGCTGAAAGACCGCGTGCTGTCCGACAGGCTGAAACATCCCGAGTGCTTCGCGGAAATCGTCACCTGCAGCAGCGCCATGCATTCCGTGTTCCGGTATATCGAAGCGGTCTCCGTCAGCCCGCATCCGGTTGTCATCACCGGCGAAACCGGTGTCGGCAAGGAGATGATCGCCGGGGCGGTTCACCGCCTCAGCGCAAGGCCTGGCAATTACGTAGCGGTCAACATTGCCGGAATGGATGAAAAAATGGTGTACGATACCCTGTTCGGCCATAAAAAGGGCGCTTACACCAGTGCCGACAAGCCGCGCAGCGGTTTGGTGGAACAGGCTTCCGGCGGCACCCTGTTTCTGGATGAAATCGGCGATCTGGGAATCGATGTCCAGGTCACCCTGCTGCGCCTGCTGCAGGAGGGAGAGTACTTTCCCCTCGGATCGGACATCCCGAAGCGATCGGATGCCCGCATCATTGCCGCTACCAACCGGGACCTGAACGATCTGAGGGAGTCCGGCCGGTTCCGCAAGGATTTTTACTATCGGCTGTGCAGCCACCACGTGATCGTTCCGCCCCTGCGGGACCGGCGGGAGGACCTTCCGCTTCTCGTTGACCATTTTCTTGAAAAAGCGGCTTCCGCCCTGAATAAAAAGAAACCGACTCCACCGGAAGAACTGGTGGTGCTGCTTTCCAGCTATCACTTCCCCGGCAACATTCGGGAACTCGAAGCGATGACATTGGACGCGGTCAGCTGCCACAAGTCCGGCAAGCTGTCTCTGGATGTATTTCGCAAGCACATCGGACAAAGCCTGCCGGGCAACAGTCCCGATTCCCGGAGCTCTGATTTTTGTCCCCAACCCCTGCTGCGCTTCACCGATCCGCTGCCGACCCTCAAGCAGGCCGAACAGCTTCTGATCGATGAAGCCATGAAGCGCTCGGAAGGCAATCAGGCCATAGCCGCTATGCACCTGGGCATCACCCGCCAGGCGCTGAACCGACGTCTACGAAAAATAAGGCGATAACCGCCATTGCGATGTACAAAAAACCTTGCCCGCCGCTGCCAGACGGAGCCGAAATCGTAAGGGTGAAATCTTTGTTGCAGGAGCAACCGGCGTTGCCGCCTGTTAAGCCACTGGAATTACTGCAATATCTGAAAGCTGCCCCGGACCGCTGCCGGATTTGTCAACTTTTGCTGCTACCTTGCACAATTGATGGCTGCTTCTCTTCGGCAAAAAACAATGCGCCCACCGTCAGGATTTTCCGGCGGGCCTGCAAACCCGATAGAAAAGTCAACAACCCGAAATCCATCCGCAAATATCGTTTCGACTTGCTGCGGAAAATGTTTTACGAATCGCTTCGCAGACCCGGTTTCCGATATGGTATGCTGTTTGCTTAGCTACTGAGCAGACTTTGCCGAACCTGTGGCACCCTTTCAAGGAAAGCACCGAAAGAACAGCCGCACGGAATGGAGGAAATATGGGAAAACATCTGAGCGAAAATCCAGCCAACGGACTCTACCTGGGGATCGATGCCGGCTCGGTGAGCGTCAATGCGGTGGTCGTCGACGGAAATGGCCATATTGTCTTCGAAACGCCTTATAAACGCCACTTCGGCCGTGTGGAAGAAGAAGTATATCACGTAATTCGTAAAACCGGCGAGCGTTTCGGCGAAAAAAACATCCGTTCGATCGCGTTTACCGGTGCCCACGGCAAAAGACCGGCGGAAAAGCTGAACGCCGATTACGAATTCGAAACCATCAGCCAGATCCTGGGTGTGCTGACCGTCGTTCCCAATGCCCGCTCGATCATCAGCATGGGCGGGCAGGATGCGTCTTTGTTTCAGATCCATCACAATAACGGTCACTGGGAACTGGCGCATTTCAAAACGAACGGTCCCTGCGCGTCGGGAACCGGCTCTTTCATCGACCAGCAGGCCGAACGGCTGGCCACCGCTTTGTATGAGAAAAACAAGGAGCTGTCTCAAAATCAAATCGACAAGATACTTTCAGATTTTATCGAACTGGGACTGCAAAGTGAACAACCTGCCAACGTGGCCTCCCGCTGCACGGTTTTTACCAAATCGGACATGATTCACCTGCAGAACAAAGGTGAAAAGCTTCAGGACATCATCCACGGCCTGCACGTGGGTAATGCCAGAAACTTCATCAGCACCATCGTTTCCACCCAGCAGCTCGAAGAGCCGATCGCGTTTGTCGGCGGTCTTTCTTTAAATGCCCTCCAGGTCAAAGCCTTCCGGAGCTATTTCCCGAACCTGACGGTACCCCGCCTGAACACGTCAACGGGTGCTCTCGGGGCCGCCCTCAAGGCAATTGAATCGCAGCAGACGGACGATCTGCGCCTCGGGTCACTAAAAGAAACAGATTGGGGCAGGGAGGTGAGGGTTGCCAGAGCGCCCCGGCTGCAGTTGAAAAAAACAGAAATGCCCGCCGAGGAAGGCCTGGCACGACGTGCTGCCAGCGGTCATTTGGGCGTTTTTCTGGGAATCGACATCGGCTCGACGACCACCAAGTATGCGCTGATCGATGATCACCAGACACTGGTCGATAAGCGCTATGTGCCCACGAGGGGAAAACCGATCGAAGTGACACAGGAGCTGCTCGCCGGCATTCGCGACAAGTTCGGCAGCACGGTCGAAATTCTGGGCGCCGCCACCACCGGATCCGGTCGCAACGTGGTGGGCGATTTCCTGCATGCCGACGTCATCGTAGACGAAATCACGGCACATGCCAGAGGGGCGGTGGAAATCGACCGGCAGGTAGACACGATTTTTGAAATCGGAGGCCAGGATTCAAAATATATCCAGATTGTCAACACGCATCCCCTCGATTTTGACATGAACAAGGTCTGTGCTGCCGGCACAGGCAGTTTTCTGCATGAACTGGCCAGCAAGTATAGCATCAACATCGTCGAAGAATTTCAACAGATCGCTCTTTCCTCCCAAGCCCCCGTAAAACTGGCGGAAAGATGCACGGTTTTCATGGAGTCGGACCTTGTCTCGTATTACCAGCAGGGAATAGCGCAAAAAGACCTGCTTGCCGGCCTTTGCTATGCGATTGTTCACAACTACCTAAACCGGGTGGTCGGCAAGAGACAAATTGGCCGCCGGGTCATGTTTCTGGGCGGCCCTTCTTTGAATAAGGCGGTGGTGGCGGCTTTTGAAATCGTTCTGGGAAGAGGGCTGATTGTACCACCCAACCGGGAGGTCCTCGGTGCATTTGGTGCGGCCGTCATGCTTCGCGAGAAAATGCAGATGAAGGGCCGTCACCAGCGGCGATTTCGGGGTCTGGCCTCTGCTGTCGATGACCGGCTGCATTACAGGGAAAAGATCTGCAAGGCCGATCCCGCCTGTCACAACCAGTGCAAGCTCAAAATTTACGACTTCGGCGGCCGGCGCAGCGTATGGGGCGGCGAGTGCGGCCGCTATGAAGTGAGCCGCCAGTCCGGTTCAAAAAAGAAAAACCATTTCCAGCTGCGTCAGATGCTCTGGGAACAGCACCTGGCCGGCGTGACCGAAGTTCTCGGTGACCAAACGATCCAGGAGATAAACGGAAGGCCGACCGTGGGGTTTCACCGTTCACTTTACATGCACCAAACCGGAATCCTGTGGGCGCACTTTTTTGATGCCCTCGGATTTCAGCCGGTTTTCACGGCGCCCACGAACACGCAGATATGCAAATACGGTGTCGAGCATGCCGAGGATGGCGTCTGCTTCCCGGTCAAAGTATCCCACGGCCACCTCCGGGAGCTGGCCGGCAAGACCCGCTATCTGTTTCTTCCCAACCTGCTGAACATGCCCACTGCCCAGGATTGGGAGGTCGGCCGCTACTGCCCAATGGTCATGAGCAGCGGCTACATGGCCCGCACGGCCTTGCACTTGGACCCGTCGGCCATCCTGAATCCGTCCCTTCATCTGAAGAATTCGTTCGAAGACCTGGCCGTGGAGCTTTTCGAACAGTTGAAACCGAAACTGCAACTACGCAAGCGGGCGGTCAAAGAGGCGCTGCGCTACGGCCTCGACAGGCAGGAAAACTTTTCATCTGATCTGCTGCGCTGCGGCAGGAAGATATTGACCCGGGGAAACGAAAAGGACCCGCTGATCGTCGTAACCGGCCGGCCCTATAACCTCTACGACGAAAGGCTGAACCTGCGCCTCGGGCGGAACCTGGCCCGCCTTGGCATCGATGCCCTACCGCTCGATTTTATCGATATCAACACCGTGGACCTTTCCGATTTCCCCACCATGTATTGGGGCCTGGGTGCCCGAATCCTGCGAACGGCCCGGTGGATCAGGCAGCATCCGTATGCTTTCGGGCTGCACCTGACCAACTTCAGCTGTGGCGCAGATTCGTTTCTCGAACATTTTTACAGACACATCATGGGTGATAAAGCCTATCTGATACTGGAACTGGACGAGCACAGCGCCGTGGCAGGCGTAATGACGCGGCTGGAGGCATTTAAGAACGTCATCGAAAACAGCATGAACGAAACGGCCGTGGCCGCCATCGTCCAGACCGAATTCGAAACGGAGGGAAACAATGGAGACGACGTGCGAAGCCGCCTTTCAGTCGCTGACAGATAATATCGGCACGTTCCATCCCGGAAACAAACAGGTGCTGATACCGGAAATGAACCGCGCCGGCGCTCACCTCATCGCAGCCGTCTGCCGCAGTTTCGGTATTCAGGGCCGAGTGCTGGAAACCTACAAAGGGATGGATCTGGGCCAGGAGTTCACCTCCGGCAAGGAGTGCTATCCCTGTCAGGTTACCATGGGAGACATTCTGTTTTTTATCCAGCAGGAAAGCGAAAAACTCGGCCGCGACTTCAACCCGGAGAACTATGTCTATTTCATGCCCGAATCGGACGGTCCTTGCCGCTTCGGCATGTATAACAAGTACCAGCGTATCGTCCTGGACACCTTTCCCGGCCTGGACAAGTTGAAGATCGGCTCCATTACCTGCCGCGGAGGGTATTCACTGGATGGTTTTCTGGAAAAAGAGAAGGTCCGGGATCTCAGAAAAATGATGTACCTGTCCGTGCTGGTCGCCGACATCTTGGACCGGATGTTGTGGCGCATCCGGCCCTACGAGAAAGAGCCGGGTTCGGCGGATCACCTGGTGGAAATATCTGTGCCGGACATGGCCGCCGCGTTTGAATCGCACGCAGCCGATAAGGATACGGAAGCCATACTCCGTGAGCTGGATGCCATTATCGGCAAGGCAGTGGATCTGGTGGACCCGACCATACCGCGTAAACCGCGGATCGGAATTGTGGGGGAGATTTTCTTGAGGATGCACACCGACTCCAACCAGAACCTGATTCGGAAACTCGAAAAACACGGTGCCGAGGTGGTTTGTGCATCGCTGGCAGAATGGGTCAATTTCGTCAATTACATCGAAAAAAGAAGCGCGATGGGAAGATTGCGGCTGAATGTAAAGCGCGGGCGACTTGCAGCCATGCGGTCCGACCTGAAACAGGCAGTCACTGCCGGCCTGGAGCTGATGTACCGGGAATCCCGGCAGAAAGATGTTTACCGGCGGGTCTGGCGGCAGCTGGATTTGGCCGAAGATCACAAAATATCGCATCTGGAACACGCACTGGCTGAGGAGGATGTCTTTTCTTTCGACATCGACACCGAGGCTTGCCTGAGTATCGCCGGAATTATGGAGTACGCCCGCGGTGGTTACGACGGTGTGGTGAATGTTTATCCATTTACCTGCATGCCGGGCATGACCACCGCCGCCATCGCCAAGCCCCTGATGGCCCGATCGGGAGTTCCGTACCTGGATGCTGCTTTCGACGCCAGTATCCAGCCCGGCAGAGAGGCGGCGATCCGCACCTTCATGTACCAGGCACAGCAGCATCAGCGATCTGCAGGCAATCGGGCCGCACCGAGCAACTGATATCGACCCTCCCGCCACCGGCTTTCCCGCCCGGTGCCGCCGCGGCGATACACTCCGCCGGATCATCGGTTGCGGCGCAAATCCCGTGCACCGCTCCGCCCCTCTCGCACGCCGTCTCTGCAACTGTTCTTGCCAACTGGGGGTAAAACGGCTATTACCTACAGCTTGCAACCGTATTACGGCAGTTCCAGCATCGTTTCTGCCGAGCACAAGGCGATGGAGCCGCACGCATGGGCCGCTCCCTGGTAGATGGCAAAAGAAATCAGTCGTTTTATCTTATCAAATCAGGAGATCATCGACATGGATCATCAGCAATTCCGCAAATACGGGCATGAGCTGATCGACTGGCTGGCGGATTACATGGACGAAGTGGAAACCTTCCCGGTGGTCTCTCCGGTGAAACCCGGGGAGATCAAGTCCCGGATTCCCGCATCCCCACCGGCGTCGGCAGAACCGATGGAGAGAATCTTTGTCGACTTTCGCGACCTGATCCTGCCCGGAATTACCCACTGGCAGCACCCGGGTTGGTTTGCCTACTTCCCGGCCAACAACAGCCCGCCTTCGGTGCTGGCCGAGTTGCTCACCGCCGGACTGGGGGCCCAGTGCATGATATGGCAGACATCTCCGGCTGCTGCGGAACTGGAAGAAAGCGTTATGGAGTGGCTGCGAGAAATGCTGGGCCTGCCGGAAGAAATGACCGGTTGCATCCAGGACACCGCCTCCACCGCCACTTTGTGTGCGTTGCTTACCGCCCGGGAAAAAACGACCGGATATCAATCCAATCGCATCGGGCTGCAACACCCACTGAAGGTATATACCTCGGAGGAGACCCACTCCAGCATCGAGAAAGGGGTAAAAATCGCCGGCTTCGGCAGCAATGCCATCGCATCCATCGCTACCGACGAGCACTTTGCGATGGTTCCGCAGGAGCTGGAAAAGCAAATCATCGAAGATAAGAAAAAGGGGCTGCATCCCTGCTGCGTGGTGGCCACCATTGGTACGACCTCATCCACGGCAATCGATCCCTTGGAGGATATCGGGCGGATCTGCCGTCGTCACCATGTCTGGCTGCACGTGGATGCCGCCTTTGCCGGCACCGCTGCCATCCTGCCGGAAATGAGACATTTATTGAATGGAATCGAGTACGCGGACTCGTTTGTATGCAACCCCCACAAATGGATGCTGACCAATTTCGACTGTTCGGCGTACTTTGTACGGGATCCCGGCGCCCTGATTCAGACATTCGAAATTCATCCCGAATACCTGAAGACCGGCAGGGATGCCGAGGTAAAAAACTATCGGGATTGGGGAATCCAACTGGGAAGAAGATTCCGGGCGCTGAAGCTATGGTTTGTCATCAGAAGCTATGGGGTCGAGGGTCTGAAAACCATGGTTCGCGAGCATTTGCGTCTGGCACAGCTGTTTTCCGGCTGGCTGCAGGCAGATGCCCGCTTCGAGGCGATGGCGCCGGTCAGCGTGAGCCTGGTCTGCTTCCGTCTCAACGACGGACGACCGGAACTGCAGCTCAATGAGCTCAATGCCCGGTTGCTGCAGAGCGTCAATGAAACGGGCAAGGTGTTTTTAACCCACACCGCCCTGAAAGGGAAAACCGTTCTGCGAATGATGATCGGCCAGCGAACGACCAGCGAAAAACACGTGCGGCTGGCATGGGACATCATAGCCGAAAAGGCGCAGGAACTGCTGGCCGGAGACTGAATCGTGAAAATTTCCCTGTCTCACCCGCGGTCGCCATTTTCAACCGTGAAACCTTACGGGGACATGATCGTACAAATAAACGACCTGGACCGAAAAGGATTCCGGGAGTGGTTGTTTTGCCCCCAGATGTTGTTCGGGGCATCCGACAAGTGGTGGGGGCAGGGGGGCGGCCGGGGAAACTCCCACGAAGGTCTGGACATCGGAACCTACCGGGACCGATACGACGGTATTCAACACCTGGACGAAACCACCACGGTGCCGGCAGCCGTCGACGGTGTGGTGGCTGCAATGATCGACGATTTCCTGGGGAAGACGGTCATCCTGCGCCATTGCTGCCGTGACGGCGCGGACCTTCTGTCTTTGTACGGTCACACGCAACCCAGGGCCGGACTTCGCATCGACCGCCCGGTGACTGCCGGTGAGCGCATCGCGACGCTCATGCGGCCGGCCGATGTAAATTTTTCGGTCTCCACCCACCTGCATCTTTCGTTTGTCCGCTGTACCGGCAGCAGCCCGGTGGAGGATTTGCACTGGAACACCATCGGTGCGATACCGGGCCTGACCTTCATCGATCCCCTCCCGGTAATCGGCTGCCGGTATCGGGTGGTCGATATCCCCTCCATGCGCGCATCGAAACCGTGAAATCCGGTCATTGGTCGTCGATCTTCAGACCCTTCAAAACCGCCAGCCGCGGATCAACGGACCGGGATTCGCAGCGGCATGCAACCTCGTTGCGGTTGCTCCCACACTGCGGGCACAACCCCCTGCAGTTTTCGCTGCAGATCGGCCGCATGGGGATGGCCATCACGATTTCCGACTGCACATCCTCCAGGAGGTTAATTTCTTCCCCGGAAAAGGGAATCAGACCGATTTTCTCCGCCTGCAGCTCCATATCTTCGTCATCGCCCGTCTCGAGGTCTTCCGGCAACCGGCGGGTGTAAGTGAGCGTAAAGCCGGCGCGCAGAACGGATTCAAATTCGCTCAGGCATCGGTTGCAGGTCATTCGAACCGTTGCCATCGCACGGCCCTCCACCGCCACCATCTCCCCGATCCTCTTGGCTCCCAGACGGATATCCAGCGGATCGGTGAAAATGCAATCGCCCGCCATGCTGATCTCCTGCAATACGGGAAAATCCTTGGTTCTTTTTTCGAAAGTAAAAGCCTGTATTTTCCCACTGAGTTCGTCCAGATGGATGATCACGTTTGACCTCCGCTGCATTCACGGTTATAGTGAAACCCGCATTTATGGTTCGACGGTATGCCCAGAAGCCGAGAAATTGAACCGAGCGCTTGTTTGCGCATCGGGCTCAATTTCCATCATAACGTCGATCACAATGTTTGGCAAATCGACGGCTGTTGTCGGTTCCAACGAATCGAAGCGATCTGTCCGTCGCGACACAGGGCCGATGTCGATGAACAATATGAAAAGAAAAATACCACCGGTAAACGGAACTCCCCCTGCAGGTGCAGCCGGTAAAAAAGAGGAAAGCGTGGCTCCATCTAACTTCATCCGTGCCATCATCGACGAAGACGTGGAAACCGGCAAGTGGGATGGCCGAGTAATGACGCGCTTCCCTCCGGAGCCCAACGGGTATCTGCACATCGGGCATGCCAAATCGATCTGTCTGAATTTCGGACTGGCCAACGACTTCGGCGGTCGGTGCAACCTGCGTTTCGACGACACCGATCCGAGCAAGGAAAGCATGGAATACGTGGAGTCGATCAAAGCGGATGTGCGCTGGCTGGGATTCGACTGGCAGGACCGTGAGTACTATGCCTCGGATTATTTCGAACGCCTCTATGACTACGCCGTAACGCTGATCAAAGCCGGCAAGGCCTATGTGGACGATCTCAGTCCCGAAGAGATCCGTCAATACCGCGGCACCCTGACCGAGCCGGGAAAGAACAGCCCCTACCGCGGCCGATCCGTGGCAGAAAACCTCGATTTGTTCACTCGCATGCGAGACGGTGAGTTTGAAGACGGTGCCCGGGTTCTGCGGGCCAAAATCGACATGGCCGCACCCAATTTGCTGATGCGGGATCCGACCCTTTACCGCATCAAGCACGTATCCCATTATCGGACTGCGGACCGGTGGTGTATCTATCCGATGTATGACTTTACCCACTGCCTGTCCGACTCGATTGAAAAAATCACCCACTCGCTCTGTACCCTGGAGTTTGAAATCAACCGCGAGCTCTACGACTGGGTCCTCGACGCACTCGCGGTTTATCACCCCCAGCAGATCGAATTCGCCCGGCTCAACCTCACCCACACCGTTTTAAGCAAACGCAAGCTGATCGAGCTAGTAAAGGGTGGCATTGTCGATGGGTGGGACGATCCCCGCATGCCGACGCTCTCCGGAATCCGTCGCCGGGGGTATACACCGGCCGCGATTCGCAATTTCTGTGAACGAATCGGCGTTGCCAAGGCCAACAGCACCGTAGACATTGCCCTTTTGGAGCACAGCGTTCGGGAAGACCTGAACCAAAACGCCATGCGCGTGATGGCCGTGCTCAACCCGCTGAAGGTGGTGATCACCAATTATCCTGAAGATCGGCAAGAAGAGCTGGAGGCGGACAACAACCCCGAAAACCCGTCCGCCGGTTCGCGCCGAATCCCCTTTTCCCGCGTTTTGTACGTTGAAAGGGATGATTTCCGTGAAGAAGCCCCAAGGAAGTGGTTTCGGCTCGCCCCCGGCCGGGAAGTCCGGTTGAAACACGCCTATTACATCACCTGCAACGAAGCGGTGAAGGACGAGCAGACCGGCGAGGTGATCGAACTTCACTGCACCTACGATCCGCAGACCCGCGGGGGATGGTCCCAGGACGGCCGCAAGGTCAAAGGAACCCTGCACTGGGTCTCCTCCGCCCATGCTGTGGAGGTCGAAGTGCGCCTCTACGATCATCTGTTCAGCAAGGAAGACCCCAACGCCGTTGCCGGGGGAGAAGATTTCAAGGAAGGCATCAATCCTGACTCCCTGCAGATCTTACCGAACTGCCGGGTGGAACCGGCCCTGGCGGACGCGAAGCCGGGCAGCCGTTATCAATTCCTGCGGTTGGGGTATTTCTGCGTCGACCCCAAATATTCCGCCCCCGGCAAACCGGTCTTCAACCGGACGGTGACGCTGCGCGACACCTGGGCAAAGATCGAAAAGTCCCAAAAGAACAAAGCCTGAAAGCCCTGCATCCCGCCTGGGCATTTCTGCGTTTCAAGGCTTGCGGCTTTGGAGTCTCCCGGTGTCGGTCTCTGGTGCCCCGGCTGCAGCACAGACGCCGCAGCCGGCATCGCGAACCCCATCCTGGCATCACTCGAATAAGATTCCCACATATCCGACGAAACTGTCGCCCGGACTTTTGTCGTAGCTGGTAGCATAGGCCATCTTCTCCGCCCGTGTGGCTCCCAGCTTTTGTGCCGATGCAATGGTTGTGGCAGCCGCACCGGCACAGCAGGCATTGTGGCTTGCTTTCGCTTCATCGATGACCGATTCCGGCTCCATGGCAAGCATCGCCTCGATAATGCGGCGATCGTTTTCGCCTTTGACCCATTGCACCGCCGATTCTCCGGTCCCATGGGCTGTAAATCCGTAGTTGAATCCATAGTGGGTCAGATCGGTCGATCCAATAACCTTGACCTGCTCCCCGAGTTGCGAGGCAATCTCCACCACTGCCCGACCGATCTCCAGCGACGCGGGGTCCGGCGGCACTCCCAGTGGGACCAGCCCGGCATTCGGAAAGAAATATTTGACAAAAGGGAGCTGGAGTTCGATGGTGTTGTCCCGGCTGAAACGCCGCGGGGTTTCGATTTCGAATGAAAATCGGTCCGATAACCGGCCGGCGAGCTCACGGTCGATCTCTATGCTGCCGAAAGGCGTTTCCCAAGCTCCTGCGGTCATGAGGTATCGGGGCGAACCCGGATGCAGGTGCATCCCGAATAGGACAATCGTGTCGGCGGGCGGACCGGCCTGCAGGGCGCGGATGACGTTGCAGGCAATACTGCCCGAGTAGTACCAGCCGGCGTGGGGAACGATGCCGGCAAGGGCCTTCCTCTGTGGATCGTCAGCTTTTCCTTCCGTAATAAAGCTCCGAATTTGCCGCTCACACTCTGCCGGGTCGGAAGGATACCAGCTTCCGGCAAAGACGGCCTGTCTGATTTCCATTCCGTTCCACCTCCTTTCCTGCAATCAAACCTATCGTATCCTCAACCGGTTGACAATCTGAAAAAACGGTCTTTCTCCAGCTCTTTTTTTTTACAAAAAGGTGCTTAGGTTTAGCATGTTGAAATTCAACTGAACCGATGTCCATCTGGAGGGAACATGTGGGAATATACCGACAAAGTAAAAGATCATTTTTTAAATCCGCGCAACGTGGGTGTCATCGAAGATGCCGACGGTATCGGTGAGGTCGGCTCGCTGGCCTGTGGCGACGCCCTCAAACTGACCTTCAAACTCGACGAGAACCAGCGAATCCGGGATGCGAAATTCCAGACATTCGGCTGTGCCAGCGCGATTGCCTCATCTTCGGCCCTCACAGAGATCATCAAGGGCCTGTCTCTGGAGGAGGCCTCAAAGATTACCAACGAAGATATTGCCGATTACCTGGGTGATTTGCCGAAAGAAAAAATGCACTGTTCGGTTATGGGGCGTGATGCGCTGGAAAAAGCCATTGCTCACTACCGCGGTGAGGCGGAAAAAAAGATCGACGGTGAAATCGTCTGCGAATGTTTCGGGGTGACCGATCGTGAGATCGAGCGGGCCGTTCGCGAAAACAGCCTGCGGTCCATCGAAGACGTAACCAATTTCGTCAAAGCCGGCGGCGCCTGCGGCAACTGTCACGAAAAAATCGAGCAGATCATCGGCAGAATCATCGGTACACAAAAACCGGCGGCGAAGAAACCCGTTCGGCTGACCAATCTTCAAAAAATCAAACTGGTGGAAGAAACGCTGGATCGGGAAATCAAACCGGCCCTGCAGAAGGACGGCGGCGACATCGAGCTTGTGGATGTGGACGGCAACACGGTTTTTCTGCGCCTGTGCGGCAACTGTGCCGCCTGCAGCGCCTCCCAGATCACGCTGAAGCATTACGTGGAAACCAAGCTCCAGGAATTTGTAACGCCCGAGATTGTCGTAGAGGAGGTGGCCGGATGAAAATCGTTTACGCAGACAACAACGCCACTACGATGGTTGCGCCGGAAGTTCTGGAAGCCATGCTGCCCTTTCTCAAAGACCAGTACGGGAACCCGTCCAGCATGCACACCTTCGGCGGCAGGGTCGGCTTTGCCATCAAAGATGCGCGCGCCAAAGTGGCGGATCTGATCGGCGCATCCCCTGAAGAAATCGTGTTCACCGGTTGCGGTACGGAAAGCGACAACACGGCCATCTGGGCCGCCCTGCACGCTCAACCGGACAAGCGGCATGTGGTAACCACCCGGGTTGAGCACCCGGCGGTCAAAAGCCTGGCGGAAAGCCTTGCCAAAAAGGGCTATCGGATAACCTTTGTGCCGGTCGACGGCCAGGGCAACCTCGATCTGGATCACCTTTACCGGCACCTTAGCGAAGACACGGCCATCGTCAGCATCATGTGGGCCAACAACGAAACCGGGGTGCTCTTTCCCATCGACGAAATCGCCCAGCGAGTCAGGGAGCACGGTATCGTATTTCACACCGATGCCGTTCAGGCGGTTGGCAAGATCCCGGTGGACGTTCGGCAATCACCCGTAGACATGCTCTCCATGTCAGGGCACAAGATCCACGCTCCCAAGGGAGTGGGCGTTTTGTACGTAAGAAAGGGAACGCGATTCACACCGCATTTAATCGGTGGACACCAGGAAAACGGGCGCAGGGGGGGAACGGAAAACACCGCCTCCATCGTCGGGTTTGGCAAAGCTGCCGAACTGGCTGCCTCACAGTGGCTCAAGGACATGGACCGCGTGAAGCGATTACGAGACAGGCTGGAAAACAGCCTGTTGGAGAGAGTCCCCAACGCGATGATCAACGGAAACCGGGACAGACGGCTTCCGAATACCACCAGCGTTGCCTTTGAGTATGTCGAGGGCGAGTCGATCCTGCTGATGATGGATCAATACGGCATCTGCGCCTCCTCCGGTTCGGCCTGCACTTCCGGATCGCTGGAGCCCTCCCATGTGCTGCGGGCCATGGGGGTGCCGTTCACCGCCGCCCACGGCTCCATCCGCTTCAGCCTCGGCACCTACAACACCGACGAGGATATCGATACGATCGTCGAAAAACTTCCCCCCATAATCGACAGGCTGCGCGACATGTCGCCGTTCTGGCATGAAGCAAAAGCCAAGACCGCCGCCGGATAGGTTTTGTCGTGGCGCGCAGATCGTTGACGCCTGCGCCTCTGTTGCGGATTGCGCAGCCTCGCTGCAGAGCCCGTAGCAGAGCACGGAGTGATCTGTATTTTTTCTTGTCTGACCCAATGTTTGGGTGTATGAAATATCTCTTCCGGATCTGTACCCGAGTTGATCCAAATAGCAGGCCTTCAAGGGATGGGAGTCTGTCGATATCTGCAGGATTGAATACCGGCCGCATCCGACAGTTCCCTTATGAATGCCCGCTCAATGCGATGGAGAGTAAAACATGTACCGTGTCATGATCCGCGACAACATGGCCCCCCTGGCAAAGGACATCCTGGAGGCTACCGGCCAGATTGAAGTTGTCATAGATAATGAAAAGGTTACAGGCGAACCGGATAAATTGCGCGAATTG
This sequence comes from Deltaproteobacteria bacterium SG8_13, assembly GCA_001303025.1. Classification (GTDB taxonomy): domain Bacteria; phylum Desulfobacterota; class Desulfobacteria; order Desulfobacterales; family SG8-13; genus SG8-13. The sequence continues at coordinate 29,617 of LJNK01000006.1, read as the reverse complement.
ATTGGCGAATTCGATGGAGTGGCCATCCGCAGCGGAACGCGCTTCCCAGCCGAGGTGCTGGCAGATGCCGGTCGGCTGAAAATCATCGGAAGGGCCGGAATCGGGGTGGACAACATCGATCTGAATGCTGCAACTGAAAAGGGAATCGTTGTAATGAACGCCCCGGGCGGCAATACCGTGACCACCGCAGAGCACGCTATCTCCATGATGCTCTCCCTGGCCCGCAACATTCCCCAGGCCACCGCAATCATGCGCGCAGGAAAGTGGGAAAAGAAAAATCTGGTCGGCGTTGAAATTTCCGGTAAAATTCTTGGTATTATCGGTCTCGGGCAGATCGGACGCGTCGTGGCCGAGCGCGCCCAGGGGTTAACAATGAAAGTGGTCGCCGCCGATCCCTTTGTCAGTGAAGCGGCCGCCAAAGAACTAGGGGTTGAACTTCTGCCGATCGACGAATTGCTGGAAAAAGCCGATTTTATCTCTCTTCACGTTCCGCGCCTGAAAGAGACGCTGAACATGATCAATGCAGAAACCCTGAAAAAAACGAAGCCCGGGGTGAGGATCATCAATTGCTCCCGGGGGGAAATCGTGGACCTGGAAGCGCTGCTGCCGGCCCTTGACAGCGGGCAGGTCGCCGGCGCCGCATTGGATGTACTGCCTCAGGAACCACCGGACCCTTCTCTAGAGATTCTGCAGCACCCCAGGGTCATATTCACCCCCCACCTGGGGGCTGCCACCGGCGAGGCCCAAAACAAGGTGGCCGACATGATCGCCAAACAGATTGCCGCTTACCTGATCAACGGCGTGATCATCAATGCGGTGAATTTTCCATCCATTTCCCGTGAATTAATGGAACAGATTCGCCCGCACCTGGAGCTGGCAGAAAAAATGGGATCGCTGATGGGCCAATTGATTCGCAAACCCCACGATATCAGCATCACCTACAGCGGCGACATCACCCGTTTCGACACGCGTCCGCTGACCCGTGCCGTCCTGAAAGGGCTGCTGGGGGTGTTCACCGATAAGCCGGTCAACTACGTAAGTGCACTGGCCCTGGCGCGTGACAAGGGCATCCATGTCCAGGAAACCACCAGCCAGGCCAGAGGAGATTTTTCCAGCCTGATCCAGATGAAGTTGGAGGGTCACCAAGCAGAGCCGAACCAGATCTGGGGGACGATATTCGGCAAGAAATATCAGCGCATTGTACGACTTGGCAGGATATACCTGGACGCGATTCCGGAAGGCTCCATGATTGTCATTCAGAACATCGACCGTCCGGGTGTCATCGGCAATGTCGGAACCACTTTGGGTCGACATAACATCAACATCGGGCGGTTTCAACTCGGCCGGCTCAAGGACCGGGCGCTTTGTATGGTCAATATCGACACCCCGGCCGGCGATCACGTCCTGAAAGACTTGCTGGCCCTGCCCAACATTATTTCCGCACAGCAAGTACATTTTGACTAAAAACCAACAGACCGGCAGCTTTGTTACCACTGTTGCCGGTCTGTTGGTTTACCGGCAATGCCGGCGGACTGATTCAGGCGGCGGTTCTCAGGCAGCAGTTCGTCTTCCCGGTGTATCAGGACGATCAAGCCTGATTTTTCTCGCCGATCTCCGTAAAGACGGCAAAACTCCCGCGCGCAACCCCCGCGTCATCCAGCAGCGGTGAGGGGGCCACCAGCATTGATACCATCCCGCCTTCTTTGTGCGGGATGTCGAGCTCAAAGCGCTGCCAAAGCCCCTGCTCGAAGCCGGCCTTTGCCCGCTCCAGTATGGATCGTCCCGTTTCATCGAGAAAATCTTCCCACCGACGACCCACCAGTTCGCCTTTGGAGTATCCGACAAGCTCCTGCAACTTCCTGTTAACGTAAAGGATCTTCCCTTCTTCGTCTAGAATGCCGAACCCCGAGTTCATCGTCTCCACCAGGCGTCGGAATTTTTTTTCACTGCGTCGCAGTTCGCTTTTCGACTTTTTAATCCCGGTAACATCTCGCAGAATCACAACGCTGCCTTCCGGCCGGCCGTTCCGGTCGTAAAAGAGGGAAGCGCTCAGCTCGATATCAAGCACGCGCCGGTCCTTGGTGGTGCGACGGGTGTCGAAAGCTACGATTTTTTCCCCCTGCAGCATTTTGTCGATGGCCGCGGCAGTGTTCGGCCAGCTTTCATCCGGGACAAAATCAACTTGCCTGCCGGTGAGCTCGTCCGCCTGCCAGCCGAAAACCCGGGTAAATGATGAATTTACATAAAGAATACGGCCCGATAAATCATATACGACAACCGGATCCGGTTGCGCCTCTAAAATGGACGAATGGTTTGCAGTCAGCTGGGCAGGAGCCCGCCCCGGAACTTGTGGGTCGGATTTCGTACCTGCGGGCATGGCCGGTTGTGTCGACGCCCGCTCCGTGGTGGCCGACGGTTGAAGGCCCTGATCCGCTTTCACCGTCCTTGCCGCTTCTGCGGTCTGGATCCGATCGGCATGACCGCGGATAACCAGCAGTTCGGCCGGCTTGCCGGCCTCGTCGATACGAGAGACGGAGATGTCGCACGGCAGCAACGCACCGCTGCGGGAGGTGAGATCGGTTCGATAGTCCACGGACCATTTGTCCCTGTGCCGGTTCATTTCGAACTGGCGCAGGACCGCCTGGCGATCGAAATCTTGAATCAGGTCGAAAAAATTCAGCTCGTCGTCGACATCGTCGCTGGTGTACCCCAGAAGCCGGGTGAATGCGGAATTGATGAACCGGATTTTTCCGTTGTTGACAATGGCGATAGCATCCGGGCCGGCTTCAACGATCACCCGGTACCTTTTGACGCTCTCCCAGAGAAGTTGCTGGGTTCGGGTCAGCTCCTCGATTCGTCTTTGCTGGTCGACAACCTTTTTAGCCAACTCCCTGGCAGACGGTTCTTTCGGCATGCTCCCATCACGTCATCTGTGTGAGTTCGGAACACTTTGCTCAATACCAGCCGCTGCTGCTTTGCAGCGAGACGCACCGGACCCGCCGCCCTCCCGCAAAGCTCACCCGCTTCGTTTTCTCCGGATCGCGGCAGTCAGCCACTCGATCCAGGCATCGAGACCCTCCTCGGTCTTGGCCGAAATTTCGAACACCGGCATGCCTGGATGAACCTGATGTATGAAATCGACTGCCGCCTGTCGATCATAGTCCAGATAGGGAAGCAGATCGATCTTGTTGAGCAGGGCAGCGTCGCACTCACGAAACATCAGCGGATATTTTGCCGGTTTGTCTTCACCTTCCGTTACGCTCAGCACCACCACCCGCGCATCTTCGCCGATGTCGAATTCCGCAGGGCAAACCAGGTTCCCGATGTTTTCCACGATGAGCAGATCCAGCGAGTTCAGGTGGATACCGGCAGCAGCCTTTTCGATCATTTGTGCGCTCAAATGACAGTCCCCGCCAAAAGCGTCCGTGTTTACCTGCACGACAGGGGCGCCGCTTCCGGCAAGTCGATCGGCATCGTGGGTGGTGCAGATGTCGCCGACGATCACCGCGGTTCGGATCTCCGGCATGAGGCGAACCAACGTTTTTTCGAGGGTAGTGGTCTTGCCGGATCCCGGGCTGCTCATCATGTTGAGTACGAAAATTCCGTGGTCGCTGAAGATCTGACGGTTTCGGCGGGCCATTTCTTCATTGGCGTCCAGCACCCGCCGGGCAACCTGAATTTCCCGCGAGCCCTTTCCGCCAGTATTGTTGCCGCCGGCTGGTTGAGGATCGTGATGCCGCCGGGGGTCGCTGCCCGGATGGTCGTGATGAGATCGCTCGTGATGCGGCCGATGTAAAAACGAAAAATCAAACAACTCCGACATATTTTCGTGCCTGCCCGTCATTGGTTGTCCCCGCACGCTTGCCTGCACGCATTGCAGCACCGATATCGCGTGACGGAGATATCCCCTTTGCGCCTCTTGCGTGGTTGAGAAATTTCAGCCGTCTTCTTCTGCGATTTCGATCGATTCGATGTCCAATTCCCGCCCCGACAGCAATTCGACGGCACCACTGCTGCACCGGCTGCAGGAGAAAACGGGACTGTCGATCGTCCACTCGTGTCGGCAATCTTTGCAGCGGGCGGTAACCGGGATTTCCTCAACCGCCAGTACCGCACCTTCCAGCGGCGTTTCCCGGGTGACCACTTCAAAGCAGAAACGCAAACTGTCCGTTACCACGGCAGACAGCTTGCCGACCTTCAAATTCACCCGCTTCACCCGGGAGTGCTGCAGCTCTTCAGGGATCGAAGCAACAGCAATTTCCGCGATCTGCATGGCAATGCCCATTTCGTGCATAAAAAACCTATCGCGCCCTGCATCTGCACTGCCGGCAACTCGTCCGCCGATGCACCAGACGCCGGCACCTGGTGCAACGCACACTGTTTTCTGCCATGCCACACCCGGTTCTAAGCAAAGACCTCTGCACACAGCTTGCCGAACGTTCCGAGATCTTCGCAGACATGAATGCCGCTTTCCTTCATGACGGCGATTTTACTTTGGGCCGTTCCGCTCTTGCCGCTGATGATCGCCCCGGCATGCCCCATGCGCCTTCCCGGAGGGGCCGTCAACCCCGCGATGAAGCCCACAACCGGCTTGCTGACGTTTCGGGTGATATACGCCGCAGCGTCCTCTTCAGCGCTGCCGCCAATTTCCCCCACCATTACAACCCCTCTGGTGTCCGGATCCTTCTCGAAGGCCTCGAGGCAATCGATAAAATTCGTTCCGCCCACCGGGTCTCCGCCGATTCCCAGGCAGGTGGTTTGCCCGATGCCTTCGAGCGTCAGCTGATGAACCACTTCGTAAGTGAGGGTTCCACTTCGCGATACCACCCCGATCGGTCCTCCCGGTTTGTGGATCGGTCCCGGCATAATGCCGACTTTACACTCGCCGGGCGTAATGATTCCCGGGCAGTTCGGACCAATCAACCGGGACGGTTTGCCCAGCATGTAGTTTTTCACCTTCATCATGTCCAGCACGGGAATCCCTTCGGTAATCGTCACGACGAGAGAAACACCGGCATCGACGGCTTCCATGACGGCATCGGCGGCAAAGGCAGGTGGCACGAATATCAGGCTGCAGTCCGCACCGGTTTTTTCCACGGCCTCTGCGACCGTGTTGAACACCGGGACCTCATCCATTTTCTGGCCACCTTTCCCCGGTGTTACTCCTGCCACCACCCGGGTGCCATAGTCGATGCATTGCCGGGTGTGAAACATCCCCTCGCGGCCCGTAATGCCTTGAACCAGAACACGGGTATCCTTTTTGACGAAAATGCTCATGTTCCCTCTCTTATGTTTCGATCAGCGGTGAGTTCGTCTGCACACTGTCTGCAATCCGGGGCCCGCCCGCACCTGGTGTGCGCCGGCTTGCCTCTTGAGCCGGTCGGGCAGCCGTGCTCAGTTTTTGACGATCTCGGCAACCTTCCCGGCCGCATCCTTCAAATCCACCGCCGTAATCAACTGAAGGCCCGATTCTGCCAGGATCCGGCGGCCTTCCTCAACGTTGGTGCCTTCCATCCGCACCACAACCGGCACACTGATATTGGTCTTTTTCGCCGCTTCCACCACTCCCTGGGCGAGCACGTCGCAGCGCAGAATACCACCGAAAATATTGATCAAGATCCCCTTGACGTTTTTATCGCTGAGAATGATTCGAAAACCGTTTTCCACCATTTCCGCGCTGGCACCGCCGCCGACGTCCAGGAAGTTTGCCGGTTCTGCCCCGGCCAGTTTGATGATGTCCATGGTTGCCATGGCCAGACCGGCTCCGTTGACCATGTTGCCGACATTGCCGTCCAGGTTGATGTAGTTCAGATTGTATTTCGAGGCTTCGATCTCTAATGGATCCTCTTCGTCCAGATCGCGGTATTCGAGAAGCTGCTTATGACGAAAGAGAGCGTTGTCATCAAAATTCACCTTGGCATCCAGGGCAATGACGGTCTCTTCGGCGGTGAGCACCAGCGGATTGATTTCCACCAGTGAAGCGTCGGTTTCCAACAACATCCGATAGAGATTGTTGAGCATTGCCGTCAACACCTTCATTGCGGCCGCCGGCAGATTCAACCTGAATGCCACCTCCCGGCAGTGAAAGGGATGGATGCCGGTGAGCGGGTCGATATAAACCCGGATGATCTTCTCCGGGGTTTTCTCCGCCACCTCCTCGATATCCATCCCGCCGGCTTCACTGGCCATGATGACGATCTTGGCCGTGGATCGATCCGGTAAAATGCTCAGATAAAGTTCTTTATGGATGTTCAGACCCTGCTCCACCAGAACCTTCTGCACCAGCCGCCCTTCGGGGCCGGTCTGATGTGTAATCAGCGTCATGCCGAGGATGCTGCCGGCGATGGTGCCGACTTCCTCCAGTGAATGGGCCAGTTTGACACCCCCGCCCTTCCCCCGGCCACCGGCATGAATCTGCGCTTTCACCACAACCGGAAATGCGCCCAGTTGGTCTGCGATGGTTCTGGCTTCCTCGGGTGAAAACGCAACGCCACCTGCCGGTACCGGCACATTGTACTTTCCGAACAACTCCTTGGCCTGATATTCGTGAATCTTCATGATCCCCCCCGAAATGATTTCTGCCAGCCGGGCCCCATAGCCTTTCGTCATTCAACAGGTATGGGACTTTAAAAAAAACAAGAGCACAGAGCATCGGGCCTGTTGCCACCCCGTGCACCGTGCTCTTGGTGCGAAAACCAACATACTGCTTGCCTATTTTTTGTCTATCATCCGCTCTTGGCAGCCGATCTGTGTTCTGGATCTATGTCGGGAAGTTGTCCTTTTTCCCACATCGCGGATCAACTGGCAGATCCCCGGCCACGGGCCGGATAGTTTTTCGCTGGGCTACACCGCAGCCCATGAAACGGCTCCGCCGGAATTTTTTGCTTCAAAGCGATAATTTTTCCGTCAGGCCAGGGCAAACGAGAAATTGCGCGGAACCACACTCCTTCGTGTGCCGCACCGGCAATTTCCAGGTTTGACGCCGAAATGGCGCAAAAGGGCCGCTCCTGAAGCAAATATTCAGCCGATGACCGCAAGGACGTCGTTTTTCTGCACCGAATCCCCACTGGCAAAATTGATGGCCTTGACCGTGCCGCTGGCCGGCGCTGGCAGGGCATTTTCCATTTTCATCGCCTCCAGGATAACAACGGTCTCGCCCTCGTTTACCGAATCGCCTTCCTTTTTCAGATAGTTGACAATCATGCCCGGCATGGGGGCGGTAAGCGGCGTTCCTTCAACGGCTGCAGCCGCCGGTGCAGGAGCGGGCGGTGCTGCCTTGGCCGGTTCGGGCGCCGGTGCAGGAGCTGCCGCTGCCGGTGCAGACGCAGGCGCGGCCGGCATCACCGGCATTGCCGCACCGGGAGCAGGCGCGGGCATTTGCTGGAGGTAGCTGAGAACCGGTGACCCGCCGACTTCGTCCACGCCGACCTCGAAGTAATCGCTGCCCACGAACACGTTGAACGTGCGCACGTTTTCGCTTTTCGCCGGGACTTTGTCCACTTGATCCTTTTCGATCACCTGACCGGCCCGTGCTTTTTTGACCAGCGCCTCTTCTTTGCGGGCATCCTCCAGGCTTCTGGGCATGACCTCCTTCGGAGGCTCTTCCTTGCCGTATTTCCATTTCAAGAATTTCTTTCCGGTCACCGGATACAGCGCATAGATCAACACATCGTCGAGATCTACCGCCAACCCCTCGGTCTCTTCCTTGGCCTTGTCCAGCTCGGCTTCGAGAACCTGGGCCGGGCGGCAGGTGATCGGCTCTTCCCCGCGCGCGTAGCCTTTCAGGGCTTTCTTTTGAACTTCCGGATCAATGGGCACGGCGGTTTTGCCGTACAGCCCGTAACAGAGGTCTTTGACCTGGTCGGTGATCATCTTGTAGCGTTCGTCTTTGGTGTCGAACAGCACATTGTTGACGGTCTGGATACCGACGATCTGGCTGGTGGGTGTGACCAGCGGAATCTGTCCCAGTTCCTTGCGGACCCTCGGCAGTTCGCGATAAACGTCGTCGATGCGGTCCAGAGCATCCATCTGCCGCAGCTGGTTGACCAGGTTCGAGAGCATACCGCCCGGTGTCTGGTGCAGCAGCACGTTGATGTCGATGATCGACACCTTGGTATCGTCCAGCAGGTGCTTGTACTTGGGCAGCACCTCTTTTTCCAGCACATCGTTGATTTTGGCCAGCAGCTTGATGTCGAAACCGGTATCCCGGTTGGTGCCCAGAAGCGCCATGACCAGCGGCTCGATGGCGGCATGCGAGGTGCGGAAGGCATACGGGGTCATGCAGGTGTCGATGATGTCCACCCCGGCCTCGATAGCTTTCAGGTGTGACATAGATGACATGCCGGAGGTGAAGTGGCTGTGCAGGTGGATCGGCGGTTTGACGGTGGCTTTCATCGCCTTGACGATCTCATAGACATCGTATGGGGCAATCAGCCCGGCCATGTCTTTGATACAGATGCTGTCCGCACCCATCGCATCCAGGTCCTTGGCCTTGTTCACGTAATAATCCAGGTTGTAAACGTCCCCGCCCATCCGCGGCTCGGTGAGGGAATAACAGATACATCCCTGAAAATGCATGCCGAACTGCTTGATCACCGGCACGACAGTTTCGAAATTGCGGTAGTCGTTGAGCGCGTCAAAGGTTCGAAAAATGTCCATCCCGTTTTCGCAGGCACGCTCTACAAATGCCTTGGCCACATCGTCGGCATAGTTGCGGTAGCCCACCAGATTCTGGGCGCGCAGCAGCATGGAAAAAGGCGTTTTCTTGAAATATCGCTTCAGTGTGCGAATGCGTTCCCAGGGATCTTCGTTCAGGAAGCGATGCATGGTGTCGAAGGTGGCACCGCCCCAGGTTTCCACGGCCCAGAAACCGACCTCATCCATCATTTCCGCAACCGGTATCATGTCCTCGGTCCGCCCGCGGGTGGCAAACAAAGATTGGTGACCGTCGCGAAGGGTCAGGTCTTCCACTTTGACCGGGTTCTCCGCTTTGGGCCGGTCAGGCTCGTAGTGTAATTTCGCCATCTTGAGTTGATTGTGATCGCTCATCTTACGGGTCTCCTCTTGTATCGTTATGGAACCGGCGTTTATTTGAGATTGTTGACCATCCTCCGTCAACGGAACCGGGCGCCGTGAAAACTCTTCATCTGCATCATGCTGCGCATCTGCATCATCGCCTGCCGGCCGCTGAGCCCCCACATGCCAACGGATACCGCTGCCGATGGCTTTGCGGCCGCCTGCGTCGCCGCAGCGCCTGCAAGGGCTATCTCCTCTTCGGTTTTCAAATAGGTCATCACCGCCGCAACGGCAGCGGCTTTCTTTTTCTCGAGTTGCATGGATTCTCCGTGAATCGGTTTGTCACTTGCCGTTTACTGTTTTCCGTTTCGCATTGATCGATGCGAATCCTTTTTGCCGCCGCTGCAAAACGGAAAACCCAACGCTACATCGGTATATTGCCGTGCTTCTTCGGCGGCCGGATTTCTCGCTTGCTGCACATGATTTCCAACGCTTCGATCAGCCGCATCCGGGTCTCGCTCGGGACGATAACGGCATCGATATATCCGCGGTTTGCCGCCCGGTAGGGGTTTGAAAAAAGCTCCTCGTATTCCTTGATTTTTTCCTTACGCTTGGCGTCCGAATCTGCAGCTTCTTTGATCTCTTTGCGGTGAATAATGTTGGCGGCACCGGCAGCTCCCATGACCGCGATTTCCGCTGTCGGCCAGGCAAAGGCCATATCCGCCCCAAGGTCCCGGCTGCACATGGCCAGGTACGATCCTCCGTAATCCTTGCGGGTGATCAACAGTAGCTTGGGCACGGTCGCCTCCGAATAACACCACAGCAGCTTTGCCCCATGGCGGATGATGCCGCCCCACTCCTGCTGGCTGCCGGGAAGATAACCCGGCACATCGGCGATGGTCAGCAACGGAATATTGAACGCATCGCAGAAACGGATGAATCGGGTAGCCTTATCGGAGGCATCGATATCCAGGCAGCCTGCCAGAACGCTGGGCTGGTTGGCGATGATGCCTACGGGTCTGCCGTTGAGACGGGCAAAGCAGACGATCATGTTCTGGGCAAAATGCTCGTGGGGCTCCAGAAAGTCGCCATTGTCTACGATGCTGCGAATCACGTCTTTCATGTCGTAAGACTGGTTCGGGTTGTCCGGTATGATCTTGTCCAGCCCCTTGTCTGCCCGGTTGGGGCTATCGCCGGTCGTCACCACCGGCGGATCTTCCATGTTATTGGCCGGCAGAAACGAGAGCAGGCGGCGGATCTGTCCAACGGCCTCCTTGTCGTTTTCACAGGCAAACTGGGCGACCCCGCTTTTTTCATTGTGCGTCATGGCCCCGCCCAGATCTTCGAAGGAAATCTCTTCTCCGGTTACCGCTTTGATGACCTCCGGTCCCGTGATGAACATGTAGCTGGTGTTTTTGACCATGAAAACAAAATCGGTCATCGCCGGAGAGTAAACGGCACCACCGGCTGTGGGGCCCATGATGGCCGAAATTTGAGGGATCACGCCGGAAGCAACGGAATTCCGGTAAAAAATTTGTCCGTATCCGGAAAGCGCATCCACGCCCTCCTGGATCCGGGCGCCACCCGAATCGTTCAGGCCGACAAACGGCACCCCGGCTTTCAGGGCAAGATCCATCACCTTGCATATTTTTCGGGAATGCATCTCCCCCAGGCTGCCAGCCCGGGAGGTAAAATCCTGGGAAAAAGCGAACACCGGTCGCCCCTCGACGAGTCCGTGTCCGGTGATTACCCCGTCGGATGGGATATCGACCTTTTCCATTCCAAAGTTCGTGCATCGATGCTGAACGAATCGATCGATTTCCCGGAAAGTCCCCGGATCGAAGAGCTGATCCAGACGCTGGCGAGCCGTCAGCTTCCCTTTTTCTTTCTGTTTGGCGACCGCTTTTTCGCCCCCCATCTGCAGGACTCTCTGTTCGCGCTCTTTCAGGTCCTTGATTTTATCACCCACTGCACCCATGACTGGTTTCCTTTCTTGTCACGTGTATCACCCGCGTGCACCGTAACGAAACGGCCGGGTCGTCAAAAAAGTAATTTGGTAACATTCTATACTGTAGTGCGGTTGTCAAGCAAAAAAAGGAGCTTGCTGACGGCAACTGTGGGGGCAAGAGTCCCGGCTTTGACTTCTCGTGAGATCGTCGGCAAGGCATTTTTGATAGCCGCGTGCTCGAAAAACCGTTCTTTGAGCGCCTCTTCGATCAAAAACCACATCCAGTCCAGTGCCTGCTGTTTGCGCTTCTCTTCCAGTTCCCCGGTGTCGGTCAGTTTGCGCCGGTGCGCCAGAACGGCATCCCAGAGTTCTTCGATTCCGGCAGGGCTCGATTCCAGAGAACTGCAAGTCATCACCGGTGGGGTCCAGGTCGGCGACGAAGGCGTGAGCAGGTGCATGGCAAAGGCATATTGCCGCTGTGCAAGCTGCGCCCGTTCGATATTGTCCCCGTCTGCCTTGTTGACGGCAATGCCATCGGCCACTTCCAACAGGCCTTTCTTGATCCCCTGCAACTCATCCCCGGCGCCGGCAATCATCAATACCAGGAAAAAATCGACCATGGAAGCAACCGTGGTCTCCGACTGGCCGACCCCTACGGTCTCCACGATGATGACGTCAAATCCGGCCGCTTCGCAGATCAGCATGGTTTCCCGCGTCTTGCGCGCCACACCGCCCAGCGTGCCCCCGGACGGCGAAGGCCGGATAAAGGCGTTCTGGTTGGCGGAAAGCTTTTCCATGCGGGTCTTGTCCGCCAGTACGCTGCCGCCGCTGCGTTGGCTGCTGGGATCGACCGCCAGAACCGCTACCTGATGTCCGCGGGATACGAGCAGCGTTCCCAGCGTTTCAATAAACGTGCTCTTGCCGGCACCCGGGACACCGGTAATCCCCAACCGGACGGCCTTGCCGGTATAGGGCAGAATCCGGTCGATCACCTGACGGGCGATTTCCTGATGCCCTGCCAGCGAGCTTTCCACCAGTGTGATGGTCTTGGCCAGCAGGCGTTTGTCCCGGGCCAGGATACCATCCACGTAATGCTGAGGGTCGAGGGTCATCGCCGCTCATCACCGTTGTTCCAGTATGTTGAGCACCTTGTTTGCCGATTCGGTTATGACGGTTCCCGGACCGAACACGCCGGCGGCACCGGCGTCATGCAAAAACGCATAATCGTTGGGCGGAATGACACCGCCGACCACCACCTGGATTTCGCTGCCGCCCCCTTTCTTCAGACAGTCTATCAGTTCCGGCACCAGCGTTTTATGCCCGGCAGCCAGACTCGATACGCCGACCACGTGTACATCGTTTTCGATAGCCATTTTGGCGGCCTCCTCCGGTGTTTGAAACATCGGGCTGATGTCCACGTCGAACCCCATATCGGCAAAGGCGGTGGCGATCACCTTGATGCCTCTATCATGTCCGTCCTGGCCCATTTTTGTCACCAATATCCGCGGCCTGCGTCCTTCCCGCTGCTGGAAGTCGCTGGTGCGCTTTTTGATGGCGGCAAAGATTTCGCTGTTTCCGTACTCGGCGGCAAAAACACCGGAGATGCACTGGGTGGTGGCCACAAATCGCCCGAATGCTTTCTCCATGGCATCGGAAACTTCCCCGACCGTAGCCCGAGCCCGGATGGCTGGAATACAGGCCGCCAGCAAATTCCCGCCGGTCTGAGCCGCATGGGCGACTGCCTCCAGCGCCTTGTGCACAGCGTCGCCGTCTCGTTTGGCCCGGATGTCCTTCAGCCGGGTAACCTGCTCGTCGCGGACGCTGCTCGGCACTTCGCGGACGTCGCTGAGCGGTTCGTCTTCGATCTGGTATTTGTTGACACCGACAATGACATCGAGGCCCTGATCGATGCGTGCCTGGCGCCGTGCAGCCGATTCTTCAATGCGCAGCTTGGGCATCCCCGATTCGATCGCCTTGGCCATGCCGCCCATTTTTTCGACTTCCTCGATGATCTCGCGTGCCGCCTTGATGACTTCGCCGGTCAGCGCTTCCACGTAATACGATCCCCCCAGCGGATCGACCACGTGACAGACCTGAGACTCTTCCTGGATGATGATCTGCGTGTTGCGCGCGATGCGTGCCGACAGATCGGTCGGCAGGCCGACCGCTTCGTCGAACGAGTTGGTGTGCAGGGACTGGGTACCGCCGAGGGCGGCCGCCAACGCTTCCAATGTGGTGCGGATGACATTGTTGTAAGGGTCCTGCTCGGTCAGGCTCCAGCCGGAGGTCTGCACGTGGGTGCGCAGCATGGCCGAACGCGGATTCTGCGGGTTGAAAGAGCTGATGAGCTCGTGCCACAGAAAGCGCGCCGCCCGCAGCATGGCGATCTCCATGAAAAAGTTCATGCCGACGCCGAAGAAAAACGACAGTCGCGGAGCAAAAGCGTCGATGTCCAGACCGGCGTTGAGCGCAGCGCGGACGTATTCGAGCCCGTCGGCCAGTGTAAAGGCGCACTGGAGAACCGAATCGGCGCCGGCTTCCATCATGTGGTATCCGCTGATGCTGACCGTGTTGAACCGGGGCATGTGCTCGGAGCAGTAAGCGATGATGTCCGACACGATCCGCATGGACGGCTCCGGCGGGTAAATGTAAGTGTTGCGTGTCAGGTACTCCTTTAAAATGTCGTTCTGGATGGTACCGGTTAGCTGCTCCTGCTTTACGCCCTGCTCCTCGGCAGCCACGATGTAACCGGCCATGACCGGCAGTACCGCACCGTTCATCGTCATCGACACGCTCATCTGATCCAGCGGGATCTGGTCGAACAGGATTTTCATGTCTTCCACGGAGTCGATGGCGACCCCGGCCTTGCCGACATCCCCCACCACCCGCGGGTTGTCCGAGTCATATCCCCGGTGGGTGGGAAGATCGAAAGCCACCGACAGGCCCTTCTGGCCAGCCGCCAGGTTCCGGCGGTAAAAGGCGTTCGAATCCTTGGCCGTGGAGAAGCCGGCGTACTGGCGAATGGTCCAGGGACGCCCGGCGTACATTGTTGCCATGGGTCCCCGGACGTACGGCGAGAAGCCCGGCAGGGTATTGACGTGCGACAGCTTCTCGATATCCCCGGCCGTGTAAAGCGGTTTGACTTCGATGCCCTCGGGGGTTTGCCAGTTGAGACTTTCAACCGGCTTGCCCTTCATCTGCTTTGAGGCCAGTTCACTCCACTTCTTCAGATCTGGATGTTTGGACATGGTACACTCCTTCAACAAGTTCGTTGCGTAAAAGATTATTCATAAATCGTTCCGGTTTGCATGTCAATCGATCATGAACCGCGCGCCGGACCGGCAGCGTTGCTTTGGCCAGCTTGGTAGTTTCCGATATCGTTTCGTGCGGAAAGCTTCAGGGAGAGTAACTGTAAAAAAGGCCATGCCCGCCCGCAGGACCTGCGGCAAAACGCGTAGGGTGGTTCCGGATTTTATTGTCTCTTGATCGCGTCGGCATAGATTTCCACCGGATGCTTTACGGCGATTCTGTCACCGGCTTTGGAAAGCGCCTCGGAGATCTGCAGCATGCACGCCGGGCAGCCGGTAGCCGCAACCGAACAGCCGGTGGCGCGGATGTTCTCCTGCTTCAATCGGCCGATACGCGAAGAAATATCGTAATGTTGAAGATTGAAACTGCCGCCCATCCCGCAGCAGGCATCGGCTTCCAGCATCTCGACAAGTCGGTAGCCGGTGGCCTTTCCGATCACTTCCCGGGGTTCGGACATCACTCCCAGCGATTTTTTCAGGTGGCAGGGATCGTGATAGGTTACGATGGTTTGAGGAGCGGTTTTAATTGCTTCCGGTTCCTTCAAGCCGACCTTCTTTACCAGCAGTTGGTGGATATCCACTGTTCTGGAAGCCAGTGCCTCCACCTGTTCCCGGATTGCCGGCTCTGCAGAGGAGGCCATTACGGGCCATATTTCCTTTATGGTGGCGGTGCAGGTCGCACAGGCCGTTACCAGGTAATCGGCCTGGCCACCGGCGAACAGTTCGACGTTGTGACGCAGCAAGCGGTCGAAGGTTTCCAGATCTCCGGAAGACAGGGCCGGGATACCGCAGCATCCCTGGCCTTCCGGCAGGAATACACCGACACCGTGATAATCGAGCACCTCCAGCGCAGCCTGGGCAATTTTTGGAAAGATCTTGTCGATCAGACACCCGACGAAAAACGCGGCTGTGATCCCGCTCGCGCCCGGCCTCGTCACGGCAGACGGTGTTCGTGAATGAAACGGCTCATCGGCCAGGGGTTTGAAGTGCCTTTTTGAAAGCAACGGCGAGACAACCCGGGCACAGGAGGTCCCGACCACCTCGTTTACCGGCCGGACGAACAATTTTTGAAACCGCGCCCCCCATTGCGCCAACCGGTCGAAGGTTTCCGGGTGAGAGAGCATCCCGCGCAGCACGATCTGTTTGGCTGGAGAAAGGCCGGTATAGCCGGTGATGATGGCGCGGGCCTTGAGGAAGATCTCCAACACACTGACCCCGCTGGGGCAGTTGGCGGCACAGGACCCGCACAGCAGGCACCTGTTCAGCCGCTCTTCAACCGAACGGGGATCATCGAGCATCTCTTTCATCAGGCCGTCCAGCAGGGCCAGTTTCCCCCTGGCCACGTCAGCTTCCCGACCGGTCTGGGTGTATACCGGACAGACTGCCTGGCACATGCCGCAGCGCATGCAGACTACCAGTCGGTCTTCGAGCTCTTTCATCAGGCGGATGAGTTCCTGAAGGTTGGACATTCGCGTCTCCGATAATAGGGTGCCCGCTCGGGCAAGCGATTTCAGCCGATGATCTTCCCCGGATTGAGAATATTGTTCGGGTCCAGGGCCTCCTTCACCCGTTTGGAATAGAGGATGGTGGCCGGACTGGTTTCTTTTTCCAGATAGCACGATTTGGCGATCCCGGTGCCGTGTTCGCCGGAAAGGGTCCCCCCCATGGCCAGCGCCTTGTCAAATATGGCGGCAATGGCGGCCTCGACCCGCTGCCATTCCTGCCGGTTGCGTTTGTCGGTCAGGATCGTCGGGTGCAGATTGCCGTCGCCGGCATGCCCGAAAGTGCCAATGTCGATTTCAAATTCACGGCTGATCTCCTGCATGGCCCGTACCATCTCCGGTATCCGGCTGCGCGGCACCGTGGCGTCTTCCAGGACAAGGGTCGGTTTGAGCTTGGCCAGCGCCGAAAGCGCACTTCGGCGCGCCTGCCAGACCTTGTCTCTTTCGGCCGCGTCACGGGCCACCCGAATCGAAGTGGCGCCATGTTGGTGGCACAACTGCTCCACCTTTGCGGCATCCTCTTCCACCTGGGCCGGATGGCCGTCGACTTCGATAAGCAGCAGCGCGGCGGCGTCGAGGGGCAGACCCACCTGGCTGAAGCTTTCCACGGCCCGGATCGTGAAATTGTCCATAAATTCCAGTGTAGCCGGCACGATGTGGGCGGCAATAATGGCCGATACGCTTCGGGAGGCACCGTCCATCTGATCGAAAACGGCCACCATGGCTTTCTGATATGCCGGCTTGGGAATCAACTTGAGCGTAATCTCGTTGAACACGCCGAGGGTTCCCTCGGAGCCGACCATCAGTCCGGTCAGGTTGTAGCCGGTGGCACATTTGACCGTTCGCGAGCCGGTTTTGATCGGTTCACCGTTGACGTCGAAAAACTGGATCCCCATGACGTAATCCCGGGTAACGCCGTATTTTAAGCCACGCAGCCCGCCGGCGTTTTCCGCCACATTCCCGCCAAGTGTGGAAACCGACTGGCTGCCGGGGTCCGGAGGATAGAAAAGGCCCTGGGCTTCCACGGCAGCGGCCAGTTTGGCGGTGATCACTCCGGGCTGAACGACAGCAAACATGTCTTCGGTGTTGAGCTCCACAATCCGGTTGAGGGCATTGGTCAGCACCACCACGCCCCCGGTGGACGGCACCGCACCGCCGCTCAAGTTGGTGCCCGCTCCCCGCACAGTGAGCGGCAGTCGGTTTTCGTTGCACAGCCGCACCACCCGGCTGAGGCCCTCCCCGTCGACAGGCCGCACGGCCAGCGACGGCATCACCGGTTCCAGTACGGCGGCATCATAGGAATAGGTGAGCCGGTCGGCTTCGTCGTTCATGACGTTTTCCTTTCCGGCAGCTTTCTGGAATTCCTTGACGAGGGCTTTACTGATCATGGCTTCTCCTTCATAAGAGTCAATGCTGATCGTCTATCAAATCGGCATTGTTATATCAAGGCCGAGACCCTTTTTCCCTTGACAGTGCAAAAAGGTCAACTGTAATGGATATCATTGAGCCGAACGCTGCGTTGCCCGCATTCGTCCCCCCTTGATGCAGCCTTTCGAGGAGATAAAACATGCCGCCACTAGAGGAAGTGGTCGCCCTTTTTCGGACAAAAGCCGAACTGGTCTCGGCAACTGTCAGTGAAGTCGAAAACCCCATGCAGGCGCTCGAATACACGGTCGCCCTGTGCGATCGCAAGCAGGCCTGCCAACTGCTGGTTGCCGGATGTGATGCACCCCTGTCTCCGAAAGCCGAGGACCTGTGCGATCACAAGCAGCAAAAAGTCATCGCAGCTCCCGGGCTGGTGAACGGGCTTGCCGAAGATTTGCAGGAACTGTGTGACCACAAAGGTATCCGCCTGGTGACCGGGGGGCTGCGCGAGCATCTGGCCGGGGTCGACATCGGCCTGACGTTTGTCGATTACGGGATTGCCGAAACCGGTACCCTGGTGCTCGATTCGAGCAATGAAGACCTGCGCCTGGCCACCATGATCAGCGAGATCCACATCGGGGTGCTGTCGAAGTCACGCCTCCGCCACAGCGCCTTCGACCTGGAAGATGAACTGCAAAACAGCCTGCGAACCACTCCCAACTACACCGCCTTTATCACCGGCGCCAGCCGTACCGCCGACATCGAGCGGGTGCTGGCGTTGGGCGTGCACGGCCCGCTGGAACTTCACATACTGCTGATGGAGAATTGATCATGCAGGAAGTCAAAACCCTGAAGGAATACAAGTCCAACGTCGACGGCGCATTGGAAAACGAGTTTCTGCGAAGCGCCATGGACAAGTTTGCCGTCGCCTACCGGACCGGCCGCGCCAACGCGTTTGCCGGTATGGATGTCGACAGCCTGGTGGCGGAAATCGCCGCTGCCAAGGACGCCGCCGCCGCCCGCATGGACGAACTGTACGAAGAGTTTAAACGCAGCGCCGAGAAAAACGGAACCAGGGTTCACCTGGTCAGCACCGCCCGGGAAGCCAACGAGCTGATCGCTGCGATTGCCCGTGAAAACGAAGCGCGCAAAATCGTCAAATCAAAGTCGATGACCGCCGAAGAAACCCTGCTGAACCATCACCTGGAGGCCGAAGGATTCGAGGTGACCGAAACCGACCTCGGTGAATGGATCATCCAGCTTCGCGGCGAAGGCCCCTCCCACATGGTCATGCCGGCAATTCATCTGTCACGCTACCAGGTGGCCGACCTGTTCAGCGATGTGACGGGACAAAAGCAGGATTCGGAGATCGAACGGCTGGTAAAGGTGGCTCGCCGGGAACTGCGTCAAAAATACGTCGAAGCCGACATGGGCATCTCCGGCGCCAACTTCGCCCTGGCCGACACCGGCACCATCGGCTTGGCCACCAACGAAGGCAACGCCCGTCTGGTCACCACACTGCCGAGGGTGCACGTTGCCCTGGTGGGAATCGACAAGCTTTTGCCCTCGATCCACGAAGCCCTGCTGATCAACCGGGCCTTGCCGCGCAATGCCACCGGACAGCAGATCACCTCGTACGTCACCTGGATCACGGGTCCCAACGCCTGCGCATCCGCACCGGACGACACCAAGGTGATGCACATCGTTTTTCTCGACAACGGACGCCGGGCGCTGGCCGAAGATCCGGTATTTTCGCAGGTGCTGCGCTGCGTGCGCTGCGGTGCCTGTGCCAACGTGTGCCCGGTCTATCGGATGGTAGGCGGGCACCAGTACGGCCACATTTACATCGGAGCCATCGGGCTGATCGTCACCTACTTTTTTCACGGCCGGGAAAAAGCGCGCAACCTGGTGCAGAATTGCATCAACTGCGGTGCCTGCAAAGCCGTATGCGCTGCCGGCATCGACTTGCCGCGACTGATCAAAGAAGTCCACGCCCGCGTGCAGGACGAAGAAGGACACCCGCTGACCAGCCTCTTGCTGGGCAAGGTGCTGCGCAGCCGGAAGCTGTTTCACACCCTGCTGCGTTCAGCGCGTGTTGCTCAGAAACCGATGACCGATGAAACCCGCTACCTGCGTCACCTTCCGTTTGTATTTCTCAAGCAGCATGACTTCCGCGCCCTGCCGGCCATCGTCGACCGCCCTTTCCGGGACCGATGGCCCTCCCTGCAGCCGAAGGTCAACAATCCCGCCTGCCGTGTGGCGCTGTTTTCCGGATGCCTGCAGGACTTCGTCTATCCGGAGCAACTGGAGGCCGCGGTTGATTTGCTGACCGAACGCGACGTCGCCGTTGAATTTCCCAGGGACCAGTCCTGCTGCGGGCTACCGGTGGAGATGATGGGAGAAAAACAGGCTGCCGTTGACGTGGCCCGGCAAAATATCCTGGCCATGGCGCCCGATCAGGTGGATGCCATCGTCACGCTTTGCGCCTCCTGCGCCAACCACTTGAAAAACGGTTACCGGAAGATTTTCGAAAATGATCCATCCATGGCGCCCAAAGCCCGGCGGTTTGCCGAAAAAGTGCAGCCCTTCAGCGTCTTTTTCGACGGGGTTTTAGCGTCCGATTCCCACCAGCTGCCGCCCAGCGGCCAAAAGTGCACCTACCACGCCCCGTGCCACCTTTGCCGCGGTCTGGGCGTCCGCCAGGCGCCCCACGACCTGATCACCAAAGCCGGCCTGGAATTTGTGCCGGCCGAAGAGGAGGAAACCTGCTGTGGCTTCGGTGGGACGTATTCGAGCAAATTCCCGAAAATTTCCGCACAGATTTTGTCCCGCAAGCTCGAAGACGCCCGGCAGACCGGTGCCGACGTGCTGGTGACCGAATGCCCCGGCTGCATCATGCAGCTTCGGGGCGGCGCCAAAAAGCGGGGAGACCGGCTGGAGGTACTGCACATCGCTGAAGCGCTGGCGAAAAACGCCGAGTGAACCAAAATCTGTCGGGTTTTGCCGCCGGCGAGATAGACCGTTTTGCGGTTTTACCCGACGGCTGTTTGTGATTTCCTGGCCCCAGACTGTTTGCACATGAAAGAATTCACCCCACAGCAAATCGATGCCCTGTCCCGTCTGGTCTCTGTCGATCGGTTTTCAACAGGTCAATCGAATCGGGAGCTGCACCTGCACGATATCTCCGCCCACCGGGGCGTGCTTCCGGCGGGAGTCATCTGGCCGGTCGCCACCAGTGAAGTCAGCCAGATTCTGAAGTGGTGTTATGCCCAAGCCATCCCCATCACCCCCTGGGGAGCCGGAACAAGCACCGAAGGCAACCCGGTGCCGACCTGCGGCGGCCTGGTTGTGGACATGACGCGGATGAATCAGATCCTTGCCATTCGCCCGCAAGACCTGCAGGCCGATGTGCAGCCCGGGGTTCTTCGAAAAGAGTTGAATCGCAGGACCGGGGCCCACGGCCTGTTCTTTCCACCGGACCCCGGGGCCGATGCAACCATCGGCGGAATGATTGCCAACAACGCATCCGGCATACAGACCGTCAGGTACGGCGCCACAAAAGACTACGTTATGAAGCTGACCATCGTGCTTCCGCAAGGCCAGGTCATTCACACCGGATGCACGGCACCGAAGTCGCGTCCGGCTACGACCTGACCCGCCTGTTTGTGGGATCGGAAGGCACTCTGGGCATAGTGACCGAAGCGACACTGCGTCTCAAGGGTATTCCGGTCCACCACCTGGCGACGACCATCTCCTTTGAAACACTCGAAAATGCTTCCGAGGCAGTAGCGGCGATGATGGGTTCCGGGCTGGAGCCGGCTGCCCTGGAGCTGTTGACACCGCCTTTGATCAACCTGATGAACCGGGAAAAAGCGCTCCGCCTGCCGGAAGATCCATCGCTGTTTTGTGAATTTCACGGCATCAGCAAGGCCTCTTTACAGGAAACCGCGGATCTGGCCAGGGAACTTTGCGAAGATTGCGGGGCAACCGGTTTTGCTTTCGGCATCGAGGAAGGCGAGCGCACCGAGCTTTGGCGCGCCCGGCACGAAGCCTGGGAAACCATTCACCGCGCGCACCCCGGCAAACAGACGCTGATCGTCGATGCGGCGGTTCCCATCTCCCGTTATCCGGAGATGGTCGTTTTCTCCCAGCGCCTGGTGGATGACCAGGGCGTCGTCGGCTATGTGTTCGGACATGCCGGAGACGGCAACCTTCACGTGGTCCTGGTGGGAGATCCGGACACCCCCGCAGAGTGGGGTCGGCTGGAGGAAGTCAACCATGCCATCGTCACCCGGGCGGTCGAACTGGGCGGCACGTGCACCGGCGAGCACGGTGTCGGAATCGGCAAGCGCAAATTCATGCCTTTGGAACACGGTGAAAGTTTGGTGCTGATGCGCCAGATCAAAGATCTCATCGATCCGAAAGGGCTGATGAATCCGGGGAAGATGTTCGGGTAAAATCGATGCCGGTGTCGGCTTGTCGCCGACTCCTGGTGTCGACAGGTCCCTGGCGATCGGAATGCCGGCAAGCCGGAAGTTCATTTCATAACCCGGAGCGAAGGGGGAACCTGCCATGCTCACACCCGGCGAGTCCTATGAAAACCTGTGCGCCTCGTTCAGCTGGAATATTCCAGCGTTTTTCAACATGGGGGTGGCCGCCTGCGATCGGCATGCCGGCCAGCGCTACCGGCTGGCGCTGATCTACGAGGCAGAGGACGGCCGTGTGGAAAAATACACCTTCTGGAACCTGCGCCGGCTGTCGAACCAATTCGCCAATGCCTTGCTCTGCCGCGGTTTCAAAAGAGGCGACCGGTTGGCCATCTTGTTGCCTCAGTGTCCGGAAACCGGTATTGCCCATCTGGCGGCCTACAAAACCGGCGGTATCGGACTCCCGCTTTTCACCCTCTTCGGTCCCGATGCCCTTCAGTACAGGCTGCAAAACAGCGAAGCGCGGTGCGTCATAACCGATGGCGACAATCTGGAAAAGGTGCTGCAGATCAAAGATTCGTTGCCGCACCTGCAGTCGATATTCGTCACCCGAGGACGGCATACATCGGAGGGAATCGACTTCCGGGACGCCCTCGATGGGGAATCGACCGACTACCAGCCGGTGAAGACCCGGAGCGAGGACCCGGCCCTGCTGGCCTACACTTCCGGGACCACCGGTCCTCCCAAGGGGGCCCTTCACGCCCACCGCACCCTGATCGGTCACATGCCGGGGGTTGAGTTTCCCCACAACTTTTTTCCGAAAGAGGACGATCTGTTCTGGACCCCGGCCGATTGGGCGTGGCTCGGCGGGCTGACCGATGTGCTGCTGCCCAGCTGGTTTCACGGGATACCGGTTCTGGCCTGCCGGCAGAAAAAGTTCGATCCGGAATTCGCCTTTCACCTGATGGCCAAACACGGCGTGCGCAACACCTTTCTGCCGCCAACGGCCTTGAAGTTGATGCGACAGGTCAAAAACCCCGCCGACCGCTACGACTTCGACCTCCGCAGTGTCGGCAGCGGCGGCGAAACACTGGGGGAGGAACTGCTCGAATGGGGCCGGGAGAATCTTGGGCTGACCATCAACGAATTCTACGGCCAGACCGAAGTCAACCTGGTGGTGAGCAATTGCGTTGAGGTAATGAAGATTGTGCCCGGATCGATGGGAAAGGCCGTACCCGGTCACAGCGTGGAGATCATCGACGACCAGGGGACCGTCCTGCCGACCGGTGAGACCGGCATCATCGCCATCCGGCGACCGGACCCGGTGATGCTGCTTGAGTACTGGAGGAATCCCGAAGCGACGGAAAAGAAATTTATCGGCGATTGGTGGGTGACCGGCGACATAGGCCGCAAGGACGAAGAGGGCTACCTGTGGTTTGTCGGCCGCGACGACGACCTGATCACCAGCTCCGGCTACCGCATCGGACCCGGCGAGATCGAGGACTGCCTGATCAAGCATCCGGCAGTGGGCATGGCAGCGGTGATCGGCGTCCCGGATGAAGTCCGGACCGAAATTATCAAGGCCTTTATCGTGCTCAGCCCGGGGGTCGACCCCGATCCGGCGTTGGAAGCCGAAATCCGGAACTTTATCAAACAGCGACTGGCCGCCCATGAATACCCTCGCGAAATCGAATTTGTCGGTGAACTTCCCTTGACAGCCACCGGCAAGATCATCCGCAAAGACCTGCGAGAAAAGGAAATCGAAAAGATCAACAAGGGCAGCCCATAAAAGGTCGCGGTTTTTCGATTTTGTGCCTTCCGTCTGCATTTTTCCAGTCAAACCGGCAGCGCAGAAATGCCTGTCGCCTGTCCTTTCGCGTTCCCACCTCCGGCAGCTGCGGTCTCCTCCCCTGCCAAAAGGTAAAAAACCGAAAGCGCCTCGGCCTTTGGCAGTTGATTTCTTCCGCGGCTTTGGTTAGCCTGCGGCTCTGGGGTAGGGATTGACAATTGCGCACAAGATTTCAAATCGACTGAACGAATAAAACGCATGGCCAAGAAGCGAAAAAGACGGACGAAGACAAAAGTTCATTCAGCACAGGCAAAAAAGCAGGATCGGCAGTTTTTAGAAAAAACCCATCGGTTGTTTCAGATTCTACTGCTGCTTGCTTTTTTTATATCAGGGGCGACCAGTCTTTCCCTGGAGGTGGCTTGGTCGAAACAGTTGTCTTATTTGCTAGGGGTGGACATTTATGCCGCCACCACCGTGATTACGGCATTCATGTTTGGGCTGGGTATCGGAGCCATTTTGGTTTCAAAATACTACCGTTGGCCGCGGGTTTCGATTAAAACTTACGGTTACCTGCAGATCGCCATCGGTATCTGTGGCCTGTCATCGATTGCGGTATTGCGGTCCACCAGCCCGCTGTTTTCGGCTCTGTTCGTCGAACTGCAGTTCAACAACCATTTGTTCGTACTGGCCCGCTTTATTTGCGTTTTCGCCCTGATGCTGGTCCCCGTCACATTGATGGGCATGACGCTACCGATAGTGGTCGGCGCATCGTTTGGAAAGACCAAAAGCGACTATGCTAGGCTTGCCGGTCAGCTATACGGAGTCAATACCGTCGGTGCTGTTTTTGGAACCATCGCAGCCGGTTTTTTCCTGGTACCGAAAATAGGGATATTAAAAACCTGCCTGTTTACCGGAGCAGCGGACTTAATCCTCGGCTTTATGATCCTGTGGTATGCATCATCCGTGTTGGATAAATCGGAACGCAATCAGCCAAAAACCGTACCAAAAAAAGAAGGGGCCTCGCCGCATCCGATAGCCGTCGTAAAAGCGCATGGATCGTATTTTTCCCCCTGGCCGGTGTTCGTCTTTTTTCTTTCCGGAATTGCAGCCCTGGCTTACGAAATTATCTGGTTCCGCCTGTTAGCCCGGGTCATCGGCCCCTCAGTTCACGCATTTTCCATAATGCTGGCCATCTATTTGCTGGGCATCGGTGTGGGCAGCATCATCGGAGCGCGTTTGATCAAACGAAACGCTGATTATCGGATTACGATGTCTGTTATATTGTTTCTGATCGGAATAGGGCCGCTATCAAGCCTTTTGTTCATCAACCACTTGCCTGTCTGGTACGGCAATTTATTTGTTCTATTTTCCCGAGAATTCTTTACTGTTCGGAACCTTTATATCCAAGGCTTTGTTTCCGCATTGCTGATTCTGCCGGCCACGATACCAATGGGTGTTTTTTTCCCCGCTGTTACAAGGGCCTACAATCGAGAAATCATGCAGAAGCACCGCCTGGTGGAATCATCGGTTGGGCGTTTATATTTTTACAATACGATCGGCGGTGTCATCGGCAGCTTGCTTGCTGGATTCTGGCTGTTACCTGTTTTTGGAATCAAAATGAGCCTGATAATTACCGGTTTCATCAATATAATACTGGCGATCGCCATTTTCTGCTACACCACAGGCAGCACTAACAGGAAGAAAATCGCCTACAGCCTGTCTGCATTTGGCGTGGCACTTGGATTGGTTGTGGTGAGCCCACAAATCGACCAGCAAATATTCAACATCGGTCTGTATTCAGAAATGCTGAACAAGGAGAGTTTTCAGGATAAAACAGATCGCCAAAATCCAAAACTTGGCGACTTAATTTATTTTAGAGAAGGAATCAATAACAGTGTGGCTATCGTTGCAAACAAGTTTGATGACGGCAACCTAACCTTGCACCTGAGCGGCGGCTGGGTATCTTCTACCGAAATTCACGGTCGGCTGCATTTGGAATTCCTGGGCCATTTGCCGATGCTGTTCGCGCACAATGCGGAAACCATTGGCGTTATCGGATACGGTGCTGGAATAACGTCCGGAAATGTACTGCTTTATCCCGATGTAAAAAGGGTGAATATATTTGAACTAGAGCCGGGTGTCATAGACGCCAGCGCCTATTTTGAAATGATCAACGACCACCCCCTTGACGATCCCCGAACCCATTTGTACATGGTGGACGGCCGCAGTCACATCACCTATGGCGGTAATCGCTATGATGTCATCACGTCGGATCCAATTCATCCTTTTGTCGCCGGTTCCGGCAACCTGTATACTGAAGATTTTTACAGGATTATAAAAGAAAGATTGAACGCCGGGGGGATTCTATGCCAATGGATTCCTCTGGTGTCCATTTCTGTCGAAGCGTATAATACTGTATTAAACACCATTCACGAAGTGTTTCCTCATATCGCACTTTTCTCATTTTTCGGCGAATCCGTCGTCCTGGCCTCCGCCGAGCCTCTGCAGATCGAATGGCGTGAACTGGAAAGACGTTTTTTCAGTCCGGCCGTTTACAAAGACTTCAAAGCGTTGGATTTTGAATCGCCTTTCAACCTGTTTGCCTTTTTTCTAGGTGCTGAAGGACAGCTCGATGACTACTTGAAGGATGTGCAGGGAGTCAATTCGGACGACAACGTCTGGCTCGAGCACCGCATCCCCCACGACGTGTATGATCGTTCCCAAAAAAACCTTTACTTCATGCTGAAATCAACCATCAAGCAAGACGACCGGCAGTCACTCAAGCAAATATTGACAGGTTTACCCGTAGACCGCCTTGAAAAAGAATTGGCCGGACTTTCAGAAAAAGGGGACGTGTTCTATAAGATGGCCGAAGCTGCCAGAGAGAAAGGCGATTTCAATGCTATGGAAAGGTTTTTACGAAAAACTTTTTCCGACTTCAACTCCCAACATTACTACGCGGCCGGAATAAAATTGGCCCGATACCTAAACGAAAAGAAGCGTTCGGATGAAGCCGTGGCAATTACCCTGACACTTCAAAAAAACTATCCGGCATATCCGGATGCATATCTACTCGAATCTCACATCCTCTCAAAAAAAGGCCAGACGGAGGCAGCTCAAAAAGTTCTGGACAGGGGGCTGATCTACAACCCTTCAAATCAGGAGCTAATGGTCAAGTTGAACAAAAGGCAGTGAGTCGATCTTTTTAGCGAGCGCAATCGGTTGGTCTATTACCGGAAGCCTACCATAAAGATCTATGGGTATGAAATGGAAAAGAAAATTTTTGATCGGGCAGGAACTCTTTTATCAATGAATCCAACCTACTAATGGGAGGTAAAAATGAAAGTTGCATTTATCGGTATGGGTACGATGGGCGCGCCTATGGCGCTGAACATCCTGAAAGCCGGTCACGATGTGACGGTGCACAACCGGACCCGTGAACGAGAAGTGCCTGTGGCCGAAGCCGGCGCCAAGCGGGCGGCTTCACCAAAGGAGGCCGCTGCTGGTTCCGAGATCATCATCACCTGTGTGAGCGACACCCCGGATGTCGAAGCCATCATCCTCGGAGAGGCCGGAGTTTATGAAGGTGCCGAAAAGGGGAGCATCGTCATAGATATGTCCACCATCAGCCCGACCGCAACCCGCCGCATGGCTGAAAAGCTTGGAGAAAAGGGGGTTCAAATGCTCGACGCGCCGGTGTCCGGCGGATCGGAAGGTGCGCAGAAAGGCACGCTGTCGATCATGGTGGGCGGCGACGAGGATGCGTTGAAAAGGGCCGAACCGGTTCTGCAGGCCATGGGGTCGATCACCTACCTCGGCCCGGTCGGTGCCGGGCAGATGACCAAAGCGATCAATCAGATCGTGGTGGCCGGCACGTACTGGAGCGTAGCCGAAGGCATCGCACTGGGGCTCAAGGCCGGACTGGATATGGAAAAAGTGGTTCAGGCCGTGGGCGGTGGCGCCGCCACGTCCTGGGCCATGTTGAACCGCTCCGGCAACATGATCAACAACCAGTACCCTCTGGGATTCAAAGTTCAGCTGCACCGCAAGGACTTGAACATCGCCCTGAACGTCGCCCGCGAGCTCGGCGTGACCCTGCCGGTGGCCGCCTATGTGGAACAGGTGGAAACCGGCCTGATCACCAGGGGCCATGGAGACGAGGATATTTCCGTGATCGCCCGCAGCGTTCGGGAAGCTTCCGGCATCGATGATTAGCGCGGCAACTGCTGCATTTTCATGCTGTATGCGTGATCGGCGCGGGATCCTCACCCTGGATGCTGCGTAGGTGCGTTTTTACTCTCCGGGCGTTAGGGCGACGAATATCCGAACAAAGGAGGCAGACCATGCCCACACTCGACATCGGCCCCAATGACGGGATATACTATCAGTACTCCCCCCCTCGCACAGAAACGGAGGTCACCTTTGTCTTCTTCAACGCCCTGACCGGTGACACTGCCAGCTGGGAAGCACAGATCGCCCCCTCTCTGCGCAAAGCCGGGCACGGAACCCTTTCGTATAACATGCGCGGCCAGGTCAACAGCCCTTTTACCGCTGGTCTAAAACTGGATGCGTCACTGGTGGTCGAAGACTCTTTTCGGTTGCTTCAACAACTCAAGCCGTCCCGGCCGGTTCTGGTGGGCCTGTCGATCGGCGGATTGTTTGCCGCGCAGACCTGGCTCAAAGGAGCCGAAGCCGTGGGGCTGGTGCTGATCAACACTTTGCGCGAAGATGGCCCCCGCCTGCGCTGGATCGGCGATGCGCTGGTGCGGGCGGTTGAGGTGGGCGGTCTGGAGCTGTTTCGCGATTTGTTTCTGCCCCTGCTGATGAACCAGGACTGGCTGGCCGCCCAACGAGGAAACTTTGTAACGCCCGACACCACTTACACCCCCCTCGATCCGGCCAGCGGTCATTACAAGCTGCTGGCCGAGGCCGGCCGCTCCGCCGACTGGAACCTGCCGTACGAGAAGATCACCCCTCCGACCCTGGTTATCACCGGGCTTCAGGACCATGTGTTTCTGGAAAGAGGGGTGGTGGACGAACTTTTCGCCCGACTGCCGGCAGCCCGCCGGGTGGACCTGCTGGAAGCAGGGCACTTGGTCCCGGCTGAACGGCCCCAGGCGCTGACCGAAGCGCTGCTGGCGTTTGCAAAGGAGGTCGAATAAATGGGCATCTGGCACAAGTATGCACCGGTCGCTTACCTGGCCGTATTCGTCGGCGTCTGCGGTCACGCCTCCAGCGAGTTTGTCTCGGTCCTCTCCGGCGTCAAGGGTCCGGAGCTTTCGGTCTGGCGCTTTTTGCTGGGCGGATTCGGGCTGGTTATCCTGGCGCTGATTTTCCCGGCCTCGCGCAACCTGCTGGCACCGTTTCGCGAATACGGGCTGCGGCTGGTCTGGTTGTCGCTGCTGGGCGTTACCACCGGTTACCTGCTGTTTCACTGGTCTCTCGATTTTGCCACTGTGCCGCAGGTGGCCACGGTGGTCACTACGATCCCGATTCTGGTGGGGCTGGTGAACCTGTGGCTCAACAAACAGCCCTTCACCGCTGCCAAGATCATCACCGGCAGCAGCGCCACAGTGGGCGTGGCCCTGCTGATCACCGACGGATATCTGGCGAAGCTGGCCGGGGCCGGACAGAACCTGATCGGCATCCTGATGATTCTGGCCTGCGCAGCGGTGATCGCCGCCTATACGGTGATGGTGCGGCCGATCATCGGCAAGTACGGTGCGTTGCGGATTACCGCCGTGACGATGTTTATGGGAGCCGTCGGGTTGTGGTTTCTGGTTGGTGTCGTCTGGAAAATCTGGGTCAACCCGTTTACGCTGTTTGATCGCCCGCCGCAGCAAAGCGCTGCACTGCTCACCATTGCTCTGTGGAACACGACCATTACCCAGTTTTTGTGGATCGGGGGGCTGGCCGCCAGCAATTAACCGGCTGGCAGATCGTGGCGATTGTGGTAATCTGTTCCTCTGTCGCTGTGGAAGCTTTCTGGTCGCGTCTTTCGAAATAACCGACCGTTCTCTGCGCGCAGCGGCACAAGTACCATTCCCCCTTTTTTCGATTGTTTTACGAGGCATTGGGGCCGTCACGAAAATTGCGGATGGGGTTTCACACCAGAAGTGATAACCGTCTGCGTTCATCGGGGCGCCGGCGGCGGTTGAAAAAGCTGCGTTTGCGAAATGGGTGGTAACCGTTTCGACCCGACGCGCAATGACGGTTCGGCCATCGCAGATCTTGTTGGGATCGGCGTCAGGCTGGATCAAAGG
>LJNK01000040.1 GCA_001303025.1 Deltaproteobacteria bacterium SG8_13 | reverse complement strand
GGTGATAATCTGGGCGACGTAGTCCCCGCCACCGTATTTGTCGGTGACATATTTCAGCACCTCTTCACGCCCGTTGATGCAGAAATCGACGTCGATGTCCGGCATGCTCTTGCGGGCAGGGTTGAGAAAGCGCTCGAATATCAATCCATACGCCAGCGGATCCAGGTTGGTAATCCCGAGCGAATACGCCACAAGGCTGCCGGCCGCCGAGCCCCGGCCGGGTCCCACCGGGATGGCGTTTTGACGGGCATAGCGGATAAAATCCGATACGATCAGAAAATACCCGCAAAAGCCCATTTCCTTGATCACGCCCACTTCGTAGTCGAGTCGGTCCCGGTAGGTCCTTTCGTCCGCTTCGGGTGTTCGCGACCGGATAGAGGCGAATACCTTTTCAAACCCCGCCTGCACTTCGATCTCAAACCGTTCGCTTTCACTCCGCCCCGATGAAGATTCGAAACGAGGGAAATGATAGGTGTCGAAGTCGAGCGCCAGTTCGCAGCGCTCGGCAATTTCCACCGTGTTCTCCAGGGCACCGGGATAGCTTTTGAAATAATCGTGCATCTCCTGCCGGGATTTAAAATAGAGCTGGTCGGTCCTGAACTTCATCCGCTGTGTGTCGTGAACGGTCTTTCCGGTCTGGATGCACAGCAGGACATCGTGGGCCCGAACGTCTTTTTTGTTCAGGTAGTGACAGTCATTGCTTGCCACAAGCGGAATCGACAGGCGCTGGCTCATGTCTTTCAGGGCTTCGTTTACCGTCTCCTGGATATCGATTCCGTTGTTTTGTACTTCAAGGAAAAAGTTGCCCTCCCCGAAAAGCTCTTGATACTGCAAGGCAATTTCGTCGGCCTTTTTCATCTGGTTGGCCTGGATCAGCATCGGTATTTCACCGTGCAGGCAGGCGGTCATGCCGATCAGGCCCTGATGGCTGTCTCGAAGAAGCTGCTTGTCGATTCGCGGCTTGTAATAAAAACCCTCCAGCTGGGCCAGCGACATCAACTTGCACAGATTGCGGTATCCCTCCGGACTGGTGGCCAACAAAATCAGATGCGACAGGCCGCGGTGGTCCTGGGGGGTTTTATCGGTATAGCGCCGGGGTGCAATATAGCATTCGCAGCCGACAATCGGTTTGATGCCCGCCTTAACGGCCTTATCATAAAATTCGAGCGCACCGAACATGGTCCCGTGATCGGTAAGCGCCACCGCCTGCATGCCAAACTCGGCGGTGCGCCGGAGCAAATCGTCGATGCGCACCGCACCGTCGAGCAGGCTGTACTGGGAATGGACGTGCAAGTGAACGAAATCGGGTGCTTCAGTGGTCATGGATTATATCGGCTCAGTTTCGATTGTGGGATCTGCCTGGGAAGTGGTTCGATGCAAGCGCTGCGCGCTGCGGGTTGCGAGCTGAAAACGACGGCTTACGCCTCTGTGCGTCAGAACCACCCAACGCAAAGCGTCGGCCATATCAATATCACGAAAAAAACCGGGGGGAAACCTTTAACGTGTTCAGTCTAAGCGGTAATTGGGCGCTTCCTTGGTGATAATCACATCATGGACATGACTTTCGCGCATGCCGGCCGCACTGATCTTTAAAAAGCGCGCATCTTCCCGCAACTGGGCAATGGTTCGGCAACCGCAATACCCCATACCGGCTTTCAATCCGCCGACCAACTGGTGGACATTGGCGTTCAGGCTGCCGCGGTAGGGAACGCGTCCGACAATCCCCTCGGGAACCAGCTTGTCGTCTTCTTCCTGTTCCGTCTGGTAGTATCGGTCCTTGCTGCCCTTGCGCATGGCTTCCAGGGATCCCATTCCTCGATAGACCTTGTAGCTGCGGCCCTGGTAGAAAATCTGTTCCCCCGGGCTTTCCTCGGTTCCGGCGAACAAACCGCCGATCATCACGCAGTGGGCTCCGGCGCCAAGCGCCTTGGTGATGTCGCCGGAAAACCGGATACCGCCATCGGCAATGAGCGGGATTCCGGTTTTATCGGCCGCGGCGCGGCAGCTCATGATAGCCGTTATCTGGGGGATTCCGATGCCGGCCACGATCCGCGTGGTGCAGATGGAGCCCGGACCGATACCGATTTTTACACCGTCGACCCCCGCCTCGATCAAATCCATTGCACCCTTCTCGGTGCCCACGTTGCCGGCGATCAACTCCAGATCCCTGAAAGTGCCTTTCAGCTCGTTCACCGCCTCGATCACATTTTTGGAGTGCCCGTGGGAGGTATCGATCAGGATGACGTCCGCTCCGGATTTGAGCAGCGCCTCTGCCCGCTCCATCTTGTCCGGGCCGACCCCGATGGCCGCGCCGACCCGCAGGCGTCCCATCGAGTCCTTGCAGGCCATCGGATATTTTTTGATCTTTTCGATGTCCTTTATGGTGATCATCCCTTTCAGGCGGCCGCCGGCATCGACAACCAGCAACTTTTCGATGCGATGCTGGTGGAGCAGCTTTTTGGACTCTTCCAGGGTGATGCCTTCGGAAACCGTAATGAGGTTCTCCTTTGTCATCACCTCCGAAACCGGCTTGTCGAGCTCGGTTTCGAACCGCAGATCCCGGTTGGTTACGATCCCAACGAGCTGATCTCCCTTGGTGACCGGGACCCCGGAAATGCGGTATTTCTGCATCAGCTCCTGGACTTCGTGGACTTTGTTTTCCGGGCTGATGGTGACCGGATCGACAATCATACCGCTTTCCGACTTCTTGACCTTATCGACCTCCATGGCCTGGCTTTCGATGCTCATGTTGCGGTGGATAAAGCCCAGGCCACCCTCGCGTGCCATGCTGATGGCCGCCTCGGCTTCGGTAACGGTGTCCATGGCCGCACTGACGATGGGAATATTGAGATCCAGATTTCTGGAAAGGCGGGTGGCGGTGTTGACATCTTTTGGCAACACGTCGGAATAATTGGGAATCAGAAGAATATCATCGAACGAATAGGCTTCGTCCGGTACTCTTTGTGCCATTGTTAGCCTCCGGGGTTTCAACCTGTACGCAGTAGAGCAGTCCAATATCAAAAGCCGTCTGGTTTCGCAATCATTATTTCCGTGCCTTGACATTGTCTACACGGAGGATTAGAAGTCTGAGTTCACTGAAAAGATCCGCATATTTCATTATAGATCCTTCGGACAGCGCTGCCATGTCAGATGAAACCGCGGGACGAAAGCCAAACGGAGCGGCATGCTGATATCCATCAATCCGATTACCCCTCAGGTGAGGCTGGTGCGCAGCGTCGTAGAGGTTTTGCGCCGAGGAGGCATTGTCGCCTACCCGACGGATACGGTTTACGGGGTCGGCTGCGACATCATGAACAAAAAGGCGATCGAGAAGGTATATCTGCTTAAAAAGCGGCACAAAAGCAAACCGTTCAGCTTCATCTGCTCCGACTTGAAACACATCAGCCACTATGCCAAGGTTTCCAATTACGCTTACAAAACGATGCGACGCCTGCTGCCGGGACCGTACACCTTTATTCTGGAAGGCTCCAAACTGGTTCCGAAGATCATGCTGACCAAACGCAAAACCGCCGGCATCCGCGTGCCGGACAATCCGATATGCCTTGCCCTGGTACAAGAGCTCGGCAACCCGATCATCACCACCAGCGCCACTCTTCCCGACGACACCATCCTGCATGATGCATCATTGATCCACGACTTTTATAACAACCGGGTCGATGTGGTCATCGATGGGGGACCGACGTCCGGGAATCCGTCCAGCGTAATCTCGCTGATCAACGATGTGCCCGAGATAATCCGCAAAGGGAAAGGAGACGTCAGTATATTCGAGTGAAAAGCTGCGGGCTTGCAGGGGTCTCGCAACAAAACAAACGGGCCGGCAGCATTTACGCTCCGGCCCGCAGTTGGATTCGGATACGACGCAGAATTATTCCTCTTTGAGTTTTTCCTGAAGGTTTTCCCGCAGGATTTCACCGAAGGTCGATGTCGCCGGTCGCATGTTGGTGACGTAGTCGCTGAGCAGCTGCTGCTCATCCTCGATCTCCAGTCGCTTGATGGACAGGCCGATGCGTCTTTCTTCGGTGTTGATGTTCATCACCTTGGCGGTAATCACATCTCCGGTGTTGAAAAGGCCAACCGGCGTTTTGATTTTTTCCTTGCTGATCTCCGACACGTGCACCAGTCCTTCGATTCCTTCCTCCAACTCCACGAAAACGCCGAAATCGGTCAGGTTGGTGATGGTACCCGTGATCTCCGTGCCGACTTCATATCGCTCGGCAACCGTCTCCCACGGATCAGACTGGAGTTGCTTGACCCCCAGAGAGAAGCGCTCGTTTTTCTTGTCGATGTCCAAGACGATGGCCTGGACCAAATCCCCTTTTTTATAGAGCTCGGAAGGGTGCTTGATCCGCTTGGTCCAGGAAATGTCCGAAATGTGCACCAGGCCGTCGATGCCTTCATCGATGCCGATAAAAAGGCCGAAGTCGGTAATGTTTTTGATCTTGCCCTCAATTGTCGTGCCCACCGGATACTTTTCGCTGATGACATCCCACGGATTCGGAACGACCTGTTTCATGCCCAGTGAAATTCTGCGGCTTTCCGGTTTGATGTCGAGCACAACGGCCTCGATCTCCTCGCCCACCGAAACCACCTTGGAGGGATGCCGAACTTTCCGGGTCCACGACATTTCCGAAACATGAATCAATCCCTCGATTCCCTCCTCCAGTTCCACAAAAGCGCCATAATCGGTCAGGCTGACGACCCGACCGTTGACCCGGGATCCGATCGGGTACTTTCCGCTGGCCAGGGTCCAGGGATCGGGACTCAACTGTTTCATCCCCAACGAAACGCGTTCTCGTTCGATGTCGAAATTCAACACCTTGACCGTGATGGGATCACCGATGGCAAAAAGCTCCGACGGGTGCTTTACCCGTCCCCAGGAGATGTCGGTGATGTGAAGCAGGCCGTCCACACCGCCCAGGTCGACAAACACGCCGTACTCGGTGATGTTTTTCACGATTCCGTCCATCACCTTGCCCTCTTCTATTTCAGACAGGGTGGCGGCGCGTTTTTCTTCACGCTCGTGCTCCAGAATTGCCCGCCGGGACAAAACGATGTTGCTGCGTTTGCGGTTATACTTCAGAATTTTAAACTCGTAGGTATTTCCCACCAAGTCGTCGAGGTTGCGAATCGGACGGATGTCGGCCTGCGACCCCGGCAAAAAGGCCTGGACGCCGATGTCGACCGAAAAGCCTCCCTTGACGCGATTGGTGATCGTTCCTTCTACGGTCTTGTCCTCGTCGTAGGATACTTTAATCGCCTCCCAGACTTTCACGTTGGCAGCTTTTTCTTTGGAAAGAACCACCCGTTCGTCTTCGTCATCCCACCACTCCACCATCACCTCTACCTTGTCACCGACATTGACATTGACGTTGCCTTTGTCATCGGTGAATTCATGAATGCGGATCTGGCCTTCGGACTTGTAGCCGATATCGACCAGCACGTGATCCTTGTCCACGGAGATGATGCGGCCGGTTACGACCTCCCCCTCGGCAAAGCGCTTGAAGCTCTCCTCGTAAAGGTCGAGCAGTTTTTCCATGCTCTCGCCACTGCCACGGGTTTCACTGGTTTCGGCCGATGCAGACTTGGCGGTTTCCTGCCCTTCTTCCTCTGCAGCTTCTGCAGGTTTCGCTTCACTGGCATCCGGCTCCGGCGAATGCCCTTCATCGGACGGTTTTGGTTGTCCAGTTTCGTTATTGCTCCCCATTTCTTCCATCAACGCACATACCCCCTTAGCCGATTTTTTGCGATTACCGATCGCAAATTGCACAATCAAAGATCTGTATCAGAGTAAATTTAAAAATACAATCATAATTTAAATTTGCCGCTGTTTGCAGCGGCAAATGAGGTTGAAAAAGGAGTCTGCGCTCAGCCGCCCGGAACGTCGCCCGCATAAATGTGCGTCAGCATGCACTCGATTACCTCTTCGGCGGAAAGATCGGTGGAGTCGATGACAACTGCATCAGCGGCGGGTCTTAACGGCGCCAGGTCACGTGTGGAGTCGTTTTGATCTCGACGGCGCATCTGGTTTTCCACTTCTTCCGGCTTCTGGGAAGCCACGGCCTGCTGCTGGAGGTAGCGCCGATGCGCCCGGACCTCAATGTTCGCATCCAGAAAAAATTTCATTTCCGCATCCGGGAATACCACCGTGCCCATGTCCCGGCCTTCGAACACGACCCCTTTTTGCCGGCCCATGTCTCTTTGTACATTGAGAAGATAAGCGCGAACCGCGGGGCGGGCGGAAACGGCCGAAGCGAGCATGGTGATTTCCGGTGTCCGGATGAGATCGGTAATATCCACTTCCCCGCTCAGCAGCCGCTGCCCGGATTTCGTCGAAACGAACTTCAGATCGAGACCGCAGCAAAGCGCCTCCAAAGCGGCATCATCATCCGCTCGCACCCCCTGGTGTTTGGCGGCATAGGCCACCGCCCGGTACAGCGCCCCGGTGTCGACATACCGATAGCCGAGGCGCTCGGCCAGCGTTCGGCTTACGGTCGTTTTCCCGGCTCCTGCCGGTCCGTCAATGGTAATAACCAGTTTGGATATGGCCACTGTTTGCCATCCCGTTCATTGCCCGTCGGGGGGCATTGACCCGATACCCAGAACTTCGGACAGGGCCTGTATGAAACGCTCGTTTTCAAGGGGCAAGCCGACATTGATCCGGATCATATCGGCAAAACCGTAAGAACTCATCGAGCGGACGATGACGCCTTTTCTCAGCATTTGCTCAAACACCTCGTCGCCGCTGCGCTGCACATCGACCAGAAAAAAATTGGACTGGGTCGGATAATGCCGGACTCCCAATCGATCCAGAGAGCGTTGCAGATATGCAAGGCCGGCGTGCACCGTCTGCAGGGTCCGCTGCAGAAAAGCGTCATCGGCAAGCGCAGCCGCTGCGGCGACCTGAGCGGGCAGGGCCGTATTGAACGGTTGCCGCACGCGATGGATATACCCGGAGAGTTTTGCCGGCATGACCGCGTAGCCGATCCGCAATCCGGCCAGTCCATATGCCTTGGAAAAAGTCCGCAACAGCACCACGGCCGGTTCCTCCCGCAGGTAGTCGGTGCCCCGGACACAATCCGGATCCGTAACGAATTCGATGTACGCCTCGTCTATCACCACAACGATGCCGGCAGGAAGATCGTGCAGGAACGCTTCGAATTGCTTTCTGGTGATAACCGTACCGGTCGGGTTGTTTGGATTGCACAGGAAGACCATCCGCGTTCGCGGAGTCAAACGGCTGCGCATAGCGGGCAGATCGATGGCCAGCGAATGGTCCAGCGGCACCGGGACCGGGTTGGCGCCGACGCTGCGAACCATGATGTCGTACATCGAAAAGGTCGGCTGTGGCAAAATGACTTCATCACCGGCCTGCAGCAGCACCCTTGTCAGCATACCGATGATTTCGTCCGAACCGTTTCCCAGGACGATGTTGTCCGGCTGCAGGTCGAACTTTGCGGCAATTTTCGAAACCAGGGCCCAGCCTCTACCGTCGGGGTAGCGGTGCACGGCATCCAGGCAGGCACGTGCGGCTTCAAGGGCTTTCGGTGAGGGTCCCAGCGGGTTTTCGTTGGAAGCCAGCTTGATGGAGTCACGAATGCCGTACTCTCGCTCCAATTCCTCCATCGGCTTGCCGGGCTTGTACGGATCGATTCCGAGGATATATTCCGGTATTTCGAGTTTCATCAGCGACAGGCAGCCGGGTGCGGCGCTACTTGGCAGCGGCTTTTTCCCCCTCCTCCACCGCCGCCATGTTCAGGGGGATCAGTTTTTCCTTCGTGGCAAACTCTTCTTTCACGCAATGGCGAAGTGTCTCCATCTTGACGACCCCGGCACGGGCGACGAATGCCGCCAGGGCGACAATGTTGGCAGAACGAACATTGCCCAGTCGCACAGCAATATCGTTGACCGGAACGCGCAATTCATCCACATCGTCACGCCCGGATTCAATCGAAATCAGCGTGCTGTTGACCAGGATCACTCCATTTGGCTTCACCAGCGGGGCAAATTTTTCCAGCGACGGCCGGTTCATCGCCACCAGGTGCATCGGGTTGCGGATAATAGGTGATCCGATCAGTCGATCGCTGATGACCACCGTACAATAAGCTGTTCCGCCCCTCATCTCCGGGCCGTAAGACGGCACCCATGCGACCTCCAGGCCATCTTCCATGGCGGCGTGTGCGAGAATTTTGGCGCTGAGCAGGATTCCCTGGCCGCCAAATCCGGCGAACATCACTTCACTTTGCATGACTGCCTCCCGACTTTCTGCGGATAACGATTCGCCCAGAAGCACTTCCGGCTGTCCATCTCTGCCGGCGTGCAACGCTGTGTTTCGGTCTTACATTTCCGGTTGATCACTTCAACTAGGATTTATCAGGTGTTTTAATCTCCCCTAACGGGTAGTAAGGCAGCATCTTCTCTTCCGCCCACTTCACCGCCTCCACCGGGGTGAGACCCCAGTTGGTGGGACAGGTGCTCACGATTTCCACAAAACTGAAACACCGACCGTCGAGCTGATACTGAAATGCTTTTTTAATAGCCTTCTTGGCCCGGTTGATGTGCTTGGGGTAGATGACCGTTTGCCGGGCGATGTAAGCGTCGGTCTGCAGCGAAGCCAGCAGCTCGGACACTTTTATCGGCATCCCGACCTCTTCCACATTCCGGCCGAA
Organism: Deltaproteobacteria bacterium SG8_13; assembly: GCA_001303025.1. GTDB lineage: Bacteria > Desulfobacterota > Desulfobacteria > Desulfobacterales > SG8-13 > SG8-13. The sequence goes on along the minus strand of LJNK01000040.1, from coordinate 47,252 downwards.
AGGAGAGGTGGTCGTCCGCTGGTTGGGCATGGTGGTGGGGGCCATTTGGCCACCGGTCATGCCGTAAACCGCATTGTTGACGAAGATGGTGGTGATCTTCTCTCCCCGGTTGGCCGCGTGAACAATTTCACTCATCCCGATGCTGGCCAGATCCCCGTCTCCCTGGTAGGTAAAAACGATCAGATCGGGTCTTACCCGCTTTATTCCGGTCGCCTGCGCCGGTGCGCGGCCGTGGGCGGACTCCATAAAATCGAACGTGAAGTAATTGTACATCAGCACGGCGCATCCAACCGGCGCAACCCCTACAGTGCGGCCGCGAATACCGAGTTCATCGATGACTTCCGCCACCAGCCGGTGAATGACGCCATGGGTGCAACCCGGACAGTAATGGGTGTGCTGATCGGAAAGCGCCTCCGGTTTTGCAAACGTTTTGCCCATTGGATCAACTCCTCAGGTTATTTTGCGGTTTACCGAAACTACCGAATACATCACTGCCGCCGATGGAACCTTTACCGGGCCAGGGACCGCACAAATTCGATCACTTCTTCAGGGGTCGGCACCTCACCACCGCACTTTCCGAACCAGTGCACCGGTTGGCGTCCCTTGACCGACCGCTGCACGTCCTCCAGCATCTGTCCCATGCTCATCTCGATGCTGGCAACCGCCCGACAGCTCTTGCCGGCAGCGGCGTTTCCAACGGCTTCTTCGGGGAAGGGAAACACGGTCTGGGGGCGTATCATCCCCACCTCCAGCCCCTCGGCTTTCAACTGATCCACGGCTGTCCGGCACACACGGCTCATCGTGCCGTAGCTGACGATCAGCACCTTGTAATCCGAATCGATGTTAACCGCTTCGAAGCGTATCTCCTCCTGCTGCATTCGGTCGTATTTGGCCTTTAACTCCAGGTTGTGCCGGTTGAGCACCTCCGGGTCCAGATACAGGGATCGGATCAGATTCCGTTGGCTGCTGCCGCGGGTGTCCATTCCGTTGGTCGCCCAACCATTTTTATCGACGGGCTTGGTTTTCAGGTTGTCGTGGAATTCCACCGGCTCCATCATCTGCCCTATCAGGCCGTCACCGAGAATCATCACCGGGTTTCGGTATTTTTCGGCCAGCGGAAAGGCTTTCATCGTCATCTCTGCAGCTTCCTGCACGCTGGCCGGCGCCATTACCAGCAAGCGGAAATCACCGTGACCGATCCCCTTGGTCGCCTGCAGATAATCTGCCTGGGACGGCAGGATGCCTCCCAGCCCCGGCCCGCCGCGCATGATGTTGACGAAAACCGCCGGCAGCTGCATGCCGGCGATATAGCTGATCCCCTCACTCATCAGGCTGATGCCGGGGCTCGAAGAGGTCGTGAAAACCCGCTCACCGGCAGCAGCGGCGCCGAGAATCATGTAGGAAACCGCCACTTCGCTCTCTCCCTGCAGGAACAGCCCTCCGACCTCCGGCAATCTTCGAGACAGATACTCTGCCACTTCCGATTGCGGGGTAATGGGATAGGCGAAATAGTTCAAACAGCCGGCTCGTATGGCCGCCTCCCCAATCGCTTCGTTTCCCTTCATCAAGACCTTACCCATCGTTTTCCTCCGTCGATGCCGCCTGCTGCGGATCACCCGCATCCTCACTGGCTGTAATGGTGACGGCCACATCCGGGCACATAGTGCAGCACAGCGCACATTTAATGCAGTCCTCCGGGCGGGCCTGAAACGCGGGGAAATAGCCCTTCGTGTTCACTTGTTCAGAGATCTCCAGCACTTTCTTGGGGCAGATGGTCACGCACAATCCGCAACCTTTACACCTGTCCGAGTCGATTACATGCATAAATGCCATTTGGTTACTTTCCTCCGTTGAATTGATGCTGCGGAACCCGCGCCTTTTTCCAGGGCGGAACGAGCTGCCGATAGATCGTCAAAACCGGGCAGGCCATTCTTTCCATGTCGATTTCCGGCAGCAGCTCGTCGGCAACGGTGACAAAACGAAGCGCGAGAGCACTTTCTTTCGACAGCCGCTGGACGAATTCCACTCCCCGGTAAATATCCGCCGGTGTGGTCTCATCGATCAGGTTCGCATTTCCGATCAGCCCGTTGATGGACATCCTGGCGGCAGCCTCGATTTGCCCGCGGATGTTCAGGCACCCGGCTATCGTATCGGTGTTGGGCCTGAGCGGATTGATCACCTGCAGCATGTGATACTGTTTGCCACCAAATGCCTCCGCCAGCGCAGAAAGCACCGTGGCCCCGGCGTCATTGCCGCCCACATCGATGATCGTTACCTGACTGGGCTTTCGAATCATACCCGCTACCAGCGGGCTCAGCAAGGGCAGATCCGCGTGCAGCATGTCTTCCGGTGGCAACACCAGGTCGATATCGAGGCCGGCAAGCAGGCTCCGGGCCTCCCGGGTGCGAAAATACGGATTGACCAGATCGAGATCGGCCACCCGTACATCGAAACCGGCTTTTTTCCGCTCGACGGCCAGGTTGATGGCAACTTCGGTTTTGCCGCTGCCGTAGTTGCCCACAACGACGACGATGCCCTCCAGTTCGATTTCCACTAGTAATTCATCCGCAACTACGCCTTTTGGCGATTTTCAGCAAACGTCTGCCGGCTGTCAGCCTTCCGGTGCGAACCTGAGGGCGGCGTCAGAATCCGCCCTCGCTGTGAAAAAGCAAGCCAAACTTATCGTTTATTTTTTATTCGATTGTTTGTCAAGATGAATAGTGGTATGATCCCGGCCGTTTAGAGATAATCCCCTTTTCGGCTCGAATCCTATCATGGCGCGCGTTCAAACCGGTCTTGAAACATTGCTGAAAAACCCGCCGGCCTGGCCGGCCGGCTTTCGTCTCGGCCTGCTGTGCAACACGGCATCCGTGGACCGCTCGTTCCGGCATGCCCGCCACATCGTCGACCGGCTGTATCCAGGCAAACTGACAGCGCTGTTTTCGCCCCAGCATGGATTCTATTCGGAAAAACAGGACAACATGGTGGAGTCCGCAGACAGTGTCGAGTCCGAGCTGGGCATTCCCGTATTCAGCCTCTACGGTAAAACCCGCCAACCGCGCCGTGACATGTTCGACCTCATCGATGTGCTCATTGTCGATCTGCAGGACGTCGGTACCCGGGTGTACACGTTTATCTACACGCTTTCGTACTGCATGGAAGCGGCTCGGCAGCTGGGCAAAAAAGTCGTGGTGCTCGATCGGCCGAATCCGGTCAACGGCATCACCGTGGAAGGCAACTGCCTCGCAGAGGATTGCGTCTCCTTTGTCGGGCGGTATCCGATCCCCATGCGCCACGGCCTGACAATCGGCGAGCTGGCCCTGCTGTTCAACCGGCATTTCGGCATCGGCTGTGAACTGGAGATCGTGGAGATGAAAAACTGGCGGCGCCGAATGTTTTTCCACGACACAGGGCTGCCCTGGATTCCGCCTTCGCCGAACCTGCCAACACCTGCATCTGCCATGGTTTACCCGGGCCAGGTCCTGTGGGAAGGGACCAACGTTTCCGAGGGGCGCGGCACGACGCAGCCGTTCGAGCTCTTCGGTGCTCCTTTCGTCGATCCGCAGCGGGTGAGCGGCACGCTCGATCGCTCGGCGTCAACCGGGGTGTTTTTGCGTCCGACGATCTTCGAACCGACCGCCAACAAGTGGAGCGGGCAGACCTGTCGCGGCTTCCAGTTGCACGTAACCGATCCTTTTCGATTCCGACCGTACGCCACCTCTCTGGGGCTGATCCAATCGGTCATTCGACATCACCAGGGGCAATTTGAATGGAAGCCGCCCCCCTATGAATATGAGGTTCAAAAACTGCCCATCGACCTGATCATCGGGGACAAAACCGTGCGCCGGCGGCTGGCGTCTCTCGAGCCCCTGGCGGATATCACCGCCTCCTGGCGGCAGGCCTTGAACGACTTTGTGAAGATCAGCAGCGAATATCATCTGTATCAATGAATCGGAGACCGGAGAAACCGGGTAAAACAGCCGTGCCCCAGAAGAAACCCAACTGGCTGCGGATGCAGTTCAAAGACAACAAGGTGTGGGTGGCAGTCGACAAAGACGGCCGGCCGAAAATGCAAGACGGAAAGGCGCTGATGAAATACCAGCTCGAGCAGGACTATGAATATCGGGTCAACCCGTCGAACCTGCGGCCTTTAAAAGCCGGGCGGGTCCCCGGTCAAAACCGCGGGGGGCCGTCGGATCGCGGCGACCGAACCTGTTGCACCGGCGGCAAAGAGCCGGAGACGGCAACCGGCCCGATGATACGGATATACACAGACGGCGCTTCTTCCGGCAATCCCGGGCCCTCGGGCATCGGAGCGGTTCTGGAATACGGGGATCACACAAAGGAGATATCAAAATACATCGGGCAGTCGACCAACAACATCGCAGAATTGGAAGCGATTCGCGCAGGGTTGCTGGAATTGAAGGTCCGGAACCTTCCGGTTCGCATCTACACCGACAGCAGCTATGCTCACGGCGTACTGGCACTTGGCTGGAAACCGAAGAAGAATCTGGAGGTGATCGCCGCCATACGGCAATTGATGCAGGAGTTTTGCGATGTGAAACTGATCAAGGTGCGAGGCCATGCCGGCCACCGACAAAACGAACGCGCGGACGACCTGGCCCGGTCGGCCATCAAGGGCAGCGGCCGGGGGCAGGCATGACACGGGATAGCTATCGGTCTATCGAAGAAGTTTCGGGCTAATCCGATTTCAGATCCTGGATTTCCTTTTTGAGATCGTCGATTTCCTGTTTATATCGTTCGACCTCCTCCTCTTTTTCCACCACAACGGTCTCATCGGGTTCCTTCTTCCACGAGTCTTTCAGTTCGTCGAAGCCAAGGTAGATGGCCAGCGCGCCGCCGAGCAGAAGCATGACCGGAATGATTCCGGCCAGCACCATCAGAAACTCCGCCCACCAAATACCCAAACCGACCAGTCCCAATGCCGCGGCTATTCCACCCCCGATTAACGTCTTCATGTGATCCTCCTCCATTGGTACGATTTTCGTCAGTTTTTTGATGCAAAGCCGCAAGCCCATCGCAAGCCCGCAACGCCTCGTGCCGATGCGGTTTCCCTGCGGCGTGCAGCCATTCGCTTTCCGGAAAAAGCACAGAATGCATTATTATTTCAAAAAGTTACCAAACAAACATTGCTAAACAAAAAAACAAATAACACAACCCACCGATGAAAACAAGCAGATTTGAAACCGGCGCTGACAGGACTTATGTTAGGTCTGTTCGGCACCGGCGGCAAGGGTGGGCCGGAAACCGTGCGATATTTGGTATTGCAAACCGAAGGCGGTTCTGTTATTCATAATGTATTGAAATTGTAACGACTTATCCGGATACAACGCGAATTCAGGTTCATCGGAGATTTCTACCGGGTCAGACGGACAAACGATCCAGCACCCATTCCACACACCGGCATATCAACCGTTAGCACAGACTCGCAAATTGATGTCGGATCGATTTCCATCCATCGCTGATTCGGCTCCGGGCGTACCGTGCACTTTTCATTGGCGGCGGCCGGAGAAGATCCTACCGGCAATATGCGCGAGGGAAATCTTCCGAAATCGGATGCACGCTGGTCTCGGGGCGCAATGCCTGCATGTGCCAAGAAAACCGATGAGATGCCTGGGCGAGCAAGTCTCCGCATCGCTACGCGATCAGGTACCCGCAAAATAAAGGACGGTTAGTTTGCAACAACCCGAGCGTTCCGGCCTTCTCAGCAGATTTCATGGGGCAGTCAATCATTTCTTGGAGGGCACGCCCCATCACTACAGCTGCTTTTTGCCCGAAAATCTGGGCAGGTCGTCCGAGGCCATTCTTCGGGCATTTTACAGCGGTATCGCAACCGGTAAGGACCAGGCCGATGTGATCGGGCAAATCCCGAACGATGCGGCCATCATCTATGTAACCAAGCACAAGAGCAATTTCGAATATCTTTATTACCATACGTATTATGCCAGCAACGGCCTGCCGGCACCGGAAATCGGATTCGAATACAACATTTATCTCTGGCAGCCCGTGAAAAGGGTGATGAAAATTCTTGTGGCCCACCTGGTCTACTTTTTTCAGAACCTTTCCCTCCAGAATCCGTTCCGAAGCGGCTACATCCAACGGGAACTGCAAAACGGTCGGTCCGGATTTCTGTCCCTGGTGGAAAAGGGCGGTTTTCATCGACGTTTTGTCAAATCGAAAATCGATCCGCTTCGACATCTGATCGAAATTCAACGGTCGATCGACCGGACGATTTACCTGGTTCCCCTGCTCATGTTTTTCAGCAAGGATCCGATCCGCAGCCAACCGACGTTAAAAGACATTTTTTTCGGCCACGAAAACAAACCCGGAAAAATCCGACGCCTGTTCACGCTGTTCAAAAACCCGGGCAAAATATTCGTGGAAGTGTCCGAACCTGTCAATTTGCGGCAGTATATCGACTCCGGTGGCATGCAGGACAAATCGACGGAAATTCAGACCCTTCAACTGCGTCGCAACCTGCTGATGCAGTTCAACCGTCACCGGCAGAGCATCACCGGACCCACTCTCAAATCCCTGGAAGAGCTGAAGGAAAGCATCCTCACCAACGACCGTTTCCGGAAGTTCATGGAAAAACACGCCGAAAACCGTCAGGTGCACCTCCAGGAGATTCGCAAGGAAGCCGATGGGTACCTGCAGGAAATCGCGGCCCAGTACAGCCCGGGGCTGGTCAAGACCGCCTCGGTGGCTGTCGACTACATTATCAACACCATGTTCGACGGGGCGGTCATCGACACCGAGGGCATCAAATACGTCAAATCGGCCTCGCAAAAGGCTCCGCTGATTCTCATCCCCTGCCACAAGAGCCACATCGATTACCTGATCCTGTCGTATATCCTTTACCAGAACAATCTCCCCTGCCCGCACATCGCCGCCGGTAAAAATCTCTCTTTCTGGCCGCTGGGCCCCATTTTTCGAAGGGGAGGGGCATTTTTCATCCGCCGGACCTTTCGCGGTGCCGTCTTGTATGCGAAGGTGTTCACCGAATACCTGCACAAACTGCTGGAGGAAGGATTCAACATCGAGTTTTTTATCGAAGGCACCCGCAGCCGCACCGGCAAGCTGGTGCTGCCCAAGCTCGGTTTCCTGTCGATGCTGCTCGACGCCCATAAAAACGGGGCCTGCGAGGACATGACCTTTGTACCGATCTACATCGGCTATGACCGTGTGCTGGAGGAAAGCTCGTATGTCCACGAACTCGAGGGCGGTAAAAAGGAACCGGAGAGCCTGTTTCAAGTCATTCGCGCGCGCAAGTTCCTGAAAAAGCGATTCGGCAAAATCTACATACAGTTTCATTCGCCGCTGTCGTTGAACCGGATGCTGGAAGATGCGGGCCTGCGGATCGAGGACATGACGCAGAAGGAAAAGAACAGCTTCTGCCGGGACCTCGGATTTCGGGTGATCAACGCCATCGATCGGTCAGCGGTGGTCACCGCCTATGGGCTGTGTGCGGCTGCCATATTGAATTCGAACAGCAACCGGCTTACGTTCTCCCATTTGAAAAGCATTGTCGAATCTTATCTGAAGTATTTGAACGCCCAGGGAGCCAAGCTGGCCGACACACTGCTCATCGACCAGGATCACGCCATCGACAGTGCGCTCGAGGCCTATGTCCAGCGCAAGTTTCTCGAGCCGTTTCCGGGGCAGAAAAAAAGCCCCAAATCCGAATCGAGGTACCGTGTAAATGTGAATGAAAGAACCAGCCTCGAATATTACAAAAACAACTGTATCTCTTTTTTCATCCCTGCAGCCTACACAGCAGCGGAAATCATCAACCGCGATGCCTTTCAGTTTTCGGCCTCCGATCTGCGCCAGGGCTTCCGTTTTCTCAAACGCCTGTTCAAGTTCGAATTCGCTTACGACATGGAAATCAGCACGGAGATGTTTGTCAGAAAGTCGATCAAAACCTTCATCGACGACGCGATCCTGATGCCGCACCAGGCCCTGCCGGACACTTACAACGTGACGTCTGCCGGCTTCCGCAAGCTGAAGCATTTTTCGGGCTTTCTGATCAACTACCTCGAGTCGTATAAAGTCGTTCTGTATTACTACAGGCGTCAAACCCGCAATTCAAAGAACAATAAAGCGCGGCTGAAAAAGATCGAAGCCGTGGGACGGCGATTGTACAAGCGCAATGAAATCGAGCGGAAAGAGGCGCTTTCTCCGGTGGTCTATCAGAATGCCATCGATTTTTGCAGCAGCCGGGGGATTCGGAACGCAAATGACGCGGATCACATTAGCTATTATGCGGAAGCAATTGATCGCTATCTGTCCAAGCTCCAGTAACCCCTTCCAGCCGAACATTTTTGCGGCCCAATGAACTGCGGGGAAAAGATTCATGAAAGCCTTGATCCTGGCCGCCGGTTTCGGCACCCGGTTGCATCCCTTCACGCTTCACACCCCCAAGGCCCTGTTCACTATCGGCGGCCGTCCGGTATTGGATTTGGCGATTGAGCAGTTGCAGATGGCCGGCTGCCGGGCGATTGTCGTCAACACGCACCACCTGCCGAATCGAATTGAAAACCACGTCGATCAGCAGCATTATCGCATTCCGGTCCACATCCGCCACGAACCGCAGATCCTGGGAACCGGCGGTGCCGTTCGCAATGTCGCCGATTTCTGGGACGAAAAACCGTTTATGGTCATCAACGCCGATATCGTCAGCGACATCGACTTGCGGAAGGTCTACCGATTCCATAACAGCCACCCCCATCCGGTATCGCTGGTGCTCTGCCCTCACCCGGACTTCAACACGGTGGCCGTCGACGAAAAAGGTTTTGTGGTCGGTTTTTCGGAAAGGCCGAACGACCCGCTTGCCCGGGGCCACCGGATGCTGACCTTTACAGGCATCCAGGTGCTGGATCCCACCGTGCTTGACCACATCCCTCCAACCGGTTTCTACAGCATTATCGACGCCTACCGATCCATCCTTGCCGCAGGCGGCCAAATCGTCTCCCTGACCGTCCAGAACCGCTACTGGCAGGATATCGGCACACCGGATGCGTATCGCCGGGTGTCCGCTCAGCTAATGGCGCGCCAGGCCTTTGACAGAATCCGGCCCGGCGGGGGGCAGCGGAAAATCGAAACCGTGCCGCTGGCCGGAGACGGATCGGATCGAAGATGGTTTCGTCTCAGCTGCGGCAGGCAGTCACTGGTCATGGCCGATCACGGCGTCCGCAATCAGTCCGGCACGACTGAAGCCGACGCTTTTGTCGCCATCGGCCGCCACTTGAAACAAGCCGGAGTTGCGGTACCGGAAATCGTCCTGTTCGATACTTTCTCCGGGCTGGTTTTTCTGGAAGATCTCGGCGACACCTGCCTGCAGCAGGTCGTACGGCAGGCCGAATCGACCGAAGAGGTGTTGAACCATTACCGCGCGGTAATCCGGCAGCTGGTTGCGATGTCGATCGATGCCGCCGGTGGTTTCAATCCGGCCTGGACCTGTCAGACGCCAACTTACAGCCGTGAGCTGATCCTGGAAAAAGAGTGCCGCTATTTCGTAGAAGCTTTTCTGCAAACATATTGCGGACAGCCGGTCCGAACCGCTGATCTGGCCGGAGAATTTTCTCTGCTGGCCGACCGCGCGCTGGCCGGCGCCGTAACCGGTTTCATGCACCGTGATTTTCAATCCCGCAATATCATGGTGCATGCCGGCAAAACCTACTTCATCGATTTCCAGGGGGGACGCCTGGGACCGTTGCAGTACGACCTGGCTTCACTGCTGATCGACCCGTACGTCGATCTGCCGCCCGAGGTACGCAGCTCGCTGCTGGAATTCGCCGTCGACTCTATTTGCCTTCAGTCCAATATCGATCCGCAGCGGTTTCGCAGCGGATACGACTACTGCTGCCTGACACGAAACCTTCAGATTCTGGGCGCTTTCGGCAATCTGAGCCGAAAAAAGGGCAAAGCCTGGTTTGAGCCATACATCCCGGCCGCTGTCCGGAGTCTCAAACAGGCGCTGTCTTCCCCCCGCAACAAAGAGCTTCCGAAACTCCGGCGTATCGTCGAATCCCTTTAATGCTTTCGATTTATGTGATACACAATTCTCAAAACCCGCGTGTTGTATCAAACGAAAGGAAAGGAGAGACCGGCCATGGAACCGATACGAGTCATGATCAACGGACTGCCGGGCAACATGTCCCAGGTGGTGTTGCGGCATGCTTTACGTGACAGTCGTTTCACGCTGCTGCCCTATTCGTTGACAGGGCCGGAGATCACCGACCCGGAATTCAGGCAGGAAGGCCAGACCATCCAATTGCTGCACCCGGATGACCGGGACGAAGCGATAGGGGAAATCCGCTCATCGGCAGGCGATTTCATCAGCATCGACTTCACCCACCCTTCGGCAGTAAATGATAATGCCGTTTTTTACTGCAGCAACGCCTTGCCGTTCGTAATGGGCACAACCGGTGGTGACCGTAAAAAACTCGAAGCCAGCGTCACGGCCTCTTCCATCGCTGCGGTGATCGCCCCGAACATGGCCAAGCAGATCGTCGGTTTTCAGGCCATGATGGAATACGCGGCCAACACATTTCCCAAACTGTTTGAGGGGTACACACTGGCCGTAAAAGAGAGCCATCAGCAGGGAAAAGCCGATACAAGCGGGACCGCCAAGGCGATGGTGAAGTACTTCAACGCGCTGGGAACTCCGTTTAAAGAGGAGGACATCGTTAAGGAAAGGGATCCGGAAAACCAGCAAAACCGATGGGGCATTCCCGCAGGGTATCTGCGGGGACACGGATGGCACACCTACAGCCTGCTTTCCGCCGACCAGACGGTGCGATTCGAGTTCACCCACAACGTCAACGGCCGCGAAATTTACGCCGGCGGCACCCTGGATGCCGTAGTCTTTCTGCATAAAAAATTGGCGCAGGGCGCCAGCGGAAAGACGTTTACGATGATCGACGTGCTCACCGGCGCCTGAGTTGCGCCACAGATCGCTGACCTGGTGTCAACCGATGGTGTCTACACCCGCAAATCGCGGTTCGTGCAACGGGATAAGCACATCGGCCATTTCTTTTACCTTCACTAAAATATCGTACGCCTCGTAAGCGTTGACGTGGGTACCCGGAGGAATCACATCCATTTCCATGCCCCGGATTTCCGGCGGTGGAGAGAAATTCTCTTCGATCACGCAAAAACCGGTGATCACCGCAGTTCCTTCGGCGGTGTCAACCGCAACCGAAAGCCCGCCGCTGGTGTGAGCGGGTGTGTGCACCACCTGGATGCCGGGAACGATTTCACGATCTCCGCTGACGGGCCGCAGTTGACCGCTTTCCTCCACATCCAGAATGAAGTCCTCCAGGTAGCGGAAATCGAGCGGATGCGGATTGTGAATGTTTTTCAGCTCCTTTTCGTGGACATAGATAGCGGCGTTGGTGCACTTGTAATCGTTTTCGCAGTGATCGTTGTGCAGGTGGGTGTGAATGACGATGTCGATATCTTCCGGTTTGAGGCCCCAGCGGCCAAGGCCCTCTTCGAAGGTGTAGATCTTCCCGCCGACAGCGGCCTCCCGGCTTTCCGACTGAATCGGCCTCATCTCGCCGGTATCCACCAGGATACGGGCACTGCCGCCTTCCAGGTACCAGCAGTAAATCGGAATGGTGTACTGCTGCCCGTAGCCGTGCTGATAGGTCATCATGGTCTTGTCGAAGATCTTGGTGCCCATCACGATGGGATGAATCTTGAACCGGTTCATGGCTCTCCTTTATGCGACGGATCTGTTAGACAGGCTGTTGCAGATTTCCCGGAAAAAATTTGTTGAAAGACCGGCGAAGAATTGATGCTCTGACCTGATACCAACGTTACTGCCGCAGTCGGGGTTATTCCGTCCAGTTTTCACCGAAAACGACTCTGCCGATAAAGCGCCTCAGGTTTACGTCCGGGCGCTCTTCCTCACTGCCCGGCCAGATGATTCTCCGGTTGACGACCCGCTCGGAAACCCGCTCCTTTGACGCCAGGCACCGGCTGCAGATCGGGCTTTGCTGCTGCCGGGCGTCGGCGCCCAGCGCGATGGTTTTTATCGAACCGACCGGCTCGCCGCGGATGGATACGCCGCAGATATCGACGCAACCGCAATCGAGTTCGATCACAGCCATGCCTACGGCATCCGGATGCTTTACCACCAGCCGGTTGCAGATCCCTTTCAAAGCGTCTGTTGAGGACAGGTCGGATTTTTCCACTTGGGCAAGATCCCTTTTGGCAGGCAGCCGCCGCTTTCAGATGGCGGGGGCGCAACCTGCGTTTCGCATCCTTTAATCTCCCCCCACCCCGGACGGGCCTTTTTCCCGCGGTTGCCGTCTGCTGCCCAGGTGGTCGAGATACTCGCGGACACCGGGGTATTCGGGGTCGATATCGAGGATGATTTCCAGCTGCTCGACGGCCTTTTCCGGCTGGCCGGTCTGCTCGTAAAGCATCGCCAGGTTCTCGCGGAAAACGGGATCCCGGGGCTGCAGCGCCACCGCACGCAGCAGTTCGCGTTCGGCCTCGAAGAATTGATCCCGAAATTGAAAAGCGCGTCCCAGCCCGAAATGGTTGTCGGCGCTGTCAGGATTGGCAGTCAACCCTGCGGTAAAGGCGGAAAAGGCCTCCTCCAGCCGTTCGGTCTCCAGGTACACCTCTCCCAGGTTGTAGTACACTTGGTCGGTTCGATAGCCCAGATCGATGGCTTGCTTGTAATATTCGATTTCCTGCTCGTGCTCGCCGATCTGTCCGTACGCATAGCCGAGATAATACGTCACCCGACCGTTGGAGGGGTCGCTCCGCAGAATGCGGCTGTAAATGCCGATGGCGCTTTCGACATCCCCTCGCTGCATGGCATCATTGGCCGCTTTTTCGGCCGCGCTGCCTGCTTTGGGTGCTGCGGCGGCCGGTTGCCTCGCCGCCGGCACGACGGGATCTGCGGCGGTCGTGTCGCGGGCCCGCTGCCGGGCGCATCCGACCAACAGGCTGCCGACCGCCAGGCACACAACGAATAAAAACCATGACGGTGTCCGGCAAAAGCGTGACGAGTAGTTCTTGCTCAGTTTCTCTTTCCTCCGGCCCGAAGGCCTTTAATTAGAGCTCTTTGAATCCCCAGTAGGGGTACTCCAGCTGATAGACCGCAATTTTCCCCGGATTGTTTTCCCGACTGGCCACCAGCCACAAAGAGCTTTTTCTTTCCTTTGTGGAGATTGGATCGACCGGATCCCAGTCCGGCAGAAGGATCATGGCATTGTCGGCGCTGTACTCGATATCTCCCGACTCCTTGAAGGAGCCCAGGTCGGGCTTCTTGTCGTAGCTGCCGCCCAAGCCCCTGGAGAGTTCAGAGACAACGAAGAAGCTGACGTTTTGCTCGTCACGAATCGCTTCCATGTGCCGCAGCCAAGAATCGATGCCTGTTCGCCGGTCGGAAAGGTCTTTGAAGGGCAGCTTGTGAAGACTGTCCACCACCACGACCGTATGGTCCGTGCGGGTTTCGTGCTGCAGAAAATCGATCTGGCGCCGCATGATGTCAGGATTTAATTTACGGTCCGTAACCACCCGGAAGTACTTTAGCATATCCTTGAATTCGGCGTACACCTGTTTCAGGCGCCGGACGACATCTTCATCCTTGCTACTGCCGCGGATCTGCTCGTCGGACAATCGTCCCAGGCGAGAAAGAGTCCGTGCGTATATTTTCTGCCGGCCGTTTTCAAAGTCATAGTAGATCACCGGAATCTTGTTGCGCGCCATCTCCGAGGACACCTGCATGTTAAAACAAGACTTGCCCGCCTTGGGAGGGCCGCCCATGATGTTGATTCCCCGCACACCGCTCAGGGCGTTGTCGAGTTTCGGAAATCCGGTTCGGCGCCCCGAGGTCGCCTGTCCCATGCTTTCCTCTACCTGCTGAAAGAACTTGCGGTGCTCCTTATCCGGAGACGAAAAAGGAGAAAAGGACCGCGAGGATTGGATCATGCCCGCTATGAGGGTTCTGAACTCCTTGCCTTTCTCGCGAGCCAGATCGGCCAGCTCGTGCCCCTGTTTGACGTACGCGGGCCACTTGAGGATCCGCACCTTGAAACCAAGGCGCGTGGCTGTCTCGCGCGCGGAAAGATACGCTTCAGGCGTGTTGGCAGTCACGATCAGCACATGGTTGACGTAAGCCAGGCGCTCGACGCTGACATGCTCCAGGTCGGCGGCCGATGGAACCGATATGCCGGGATAGCCGAGCTCCTTTAAAGTCAGCAGGTTGTCTTCCCCCTCAACCAGGAACAAGGCGCCCCCTTCGCAGCGATCGATCTCCGGGGTGTTGTAAATCCGGAAATCCTCTTTTGCGAACTTCTCATCTCCATACCAGAAATTATCGATCTTGCGCCCCGGCAGTATACAGCGTGCGGCGTAGCTTTTCCCGTTCTCCAGAAAATAGGGATAAATGAGGTAGCGGCCGTTGTAGCCGATCTTCATCTCTTCGACCACGGCCCTCGAGATGCCGATCTCCTGAAAATAGGCGTACTCGCTCTTGCTCATCAATCCGGTAAACTTCAGAATATCGGCTTTCAGATGCTTGATGGGGTAGACAATGTCACGCACAAAGGGTTCTCGATCCGGATCATGGCCCGGAACTTTTTCGGCGTCAACGCCCATCAACTGACTGAAATACAGCGGAAATCCTCCCGGGTGGCAATGGCTCAGACATCGAAAATAGCCGACAAACGGGTTTTCAGGGATCAGGTAAACCACAAGCGTGCCGGCCTTTTTGCCGTCCGTGGTCTGGCAGAAAGGACACGGGGCCTTGATGAAGTTTTTTTCCAGCTGCGCACCGGGAAGATGGGTGGTGTAGAATTGTTTGATCGTTTCGACAAAATCCATCGGGTCGACTCCGGAATGAGGCCGTAAAAATCAGAATTACTATTAAATCCAAATAATTATAAAGGAGATCCCCGCCAACTGTCAAGCATAGACCTTCAGCTGGTGCGGTGATGGCCCAAATAACCGCCGGCCCCCGCAAAAAAGAATCCCCCCTGCCCTGCCCGGTGTCAGGGGGCAAAAGGGGGGATGCAGTAATTGTAAGGGCAGGTGCTGCGGCCAAGCCGGAGATCGCCGGAACCCACTGTGAAAAGCTGCGATTCATTGCCGGTCCGCACAAATGTTTCAACCGGCTTGTTTTTCAATAACCTCGTAGACCTTCTCCAGTGCCTGGCCCAGGTTTTCCGGCCGACTGCCGCCGGCCTGGGCCATGTCGGGTCGCCCGCCGCCGCTTCCGCCGACCATGCCCGCCAGCTGCTTGACAATGCTGCCGGCATGATAGCGCTCCAGCAGGTCCTTGCTGACCAGGGCGATCAGCAATGCCTTGGAACCTGCCTGGCTTCCCAAAACGACGATGCCGGATTTGATTTTATCCCTGAACTGGTCCGCCATATCCCGCAGGGCTGCGGGGTTGTCGACGCTCACCTGCCGGGCAAGCACGTTGACACCGTTGACCTGTTTCATTTCGGTTTCCGCATCGGCCGCCGACAGGGTGGCAATTTGGGCCTTCAGCCGCTCGACCTGTTTTTCCAGCCGTTTCGACTCTGCAAGCAACTTCTCCACTTTACCCGGTACCGCCTCAGGCTTCTCTTTGATCAAATGGGCGGTGTCGTGCAGCAGCTGCCCGGTTTGCTGGGTGTGTCGCACCGCCTGCTTTCCGGTCAGGGCCTCGATCCGGCGGACCCCGGAGGCGATAGACGCTTCGGCGACAATTTTAAACAACCCGATATCGCCGGTTTTGGCCACATGCGTGCCGCCGCAGAGTTCTTTGCTGAAGTCTGCCAGGGAGATCACCCGGACCCGATCACCGTATTTTTCTTCAAACAGGGCCATGGCGCCGGTCTGAAATGCATCCTCGGCTTCCATCTCCTCGGTGTGCGTGGCGATGTTTTCACGGATCCTGTCGTTGACCAACTCTTCGATCCGATCCAGGGTTTCGCGGTCCACCTGCGAAAAATGGCTGAAGTCGAAACGGAGCCGGTCGGCCGCCACCAGTGATCCGGCCTGCTTGACATGCTCGCCGAGAACTCCGCGCAAAACACTGTGCAGGATATGGGTAGCCGTGTGGTTGCGCTCGACGCTGCGTCGATTCCGGGGATCGACACGCAGCTCCACCGATGCACCGGTTTGCATTGTCCCTGCGCTCACCTTGCCTCTGTGGATGATCAGCCCGGTCGCATCCTTCAAGGAATCGTGCCCCTGTCACCGACCTGTCCGCCGGCTTCGCCGTAGAACGGAGTGAGTTCCGTCACCACTTCGACATCGCTGCCGGCAGCGGCGCTGTCTACCTCCTGACCGTCGGTTACCAGCAGCAGAATCTTCGATTTAGCTTCGAGGCGGCTGTGTCCGACAAACTCGGGGCTAAATCCGCTGGCGGTGAGCTTGGTAAACGCATCGCTGATTCCGGTGTAGGTCGCTTTTGAACGTGACTGCCTGCGCTGACCTTCCATGGCGGTTTCAAAGCCTGTCATGTCGAGGGTGTAATCATTGTCCCGGACCACGTCCTGAACGATGTCCACCGGAAATCCGTAGGTATCGTAAAGTTTAAATATCACCTCGCCGGGTATTTCTTTCTTCCCCCCGGCCTTCAGCTCCGACAGCGTGTCGTTTAGCAATTTCAAGCCGGTGTCGAGGGTTTCGATAAAACGCACCTCCTCGTTTTTGATGACGCTGGTGATGAAGGCTTCGGCCTCCTTCAATTCGGGATAGGCCGGCTGCATGATGTCAAATACCACCCGGGCGGTCTGATGCAGAAAGGGTCGCGTCAACCCGATGTTACGACCGTAACGGATGGCCCGGCGCATGATTCTGCGCAGCACGTATCCCCGCCCCTCGTTGGACGGAAAGACCCCATCGCCGATCAAAAACGCCGCCGCCCGGCTGTGATCGGCAATGACTTTCATGGCTACGTCGGCCTCAAAGGAATCGCCGAAAGGTTTTTCCGCCAGCTGTTCGGTTTGTTGGATGATGGGAAAGATCAAATCGGTGTCGAAATTGGTGGCAACCTGCTGCATCACGGATGTCAGGCGCTCGAGTCCCAGGCCGGTATCGATGCTCGGCTTTGGCAGCGGCGTCATCTTACCGGAGGCATCCCTGTCAAACTGCATAAACACCAAATTCCAGATCTCCAGCCAGCGGTCGCACTCGCAGCCAACGGCACAGTCGGGCTTTCCGCAACCATGGGCCTGCCCGCGGTCCAAATGAATTTCGCTGCAAGGACCGCAGGGCCCCGTATCCCCCATTGCCCAGAAATTATCCTCTTCTCCGAACCGCAGAATCTTATCCTCCGGCACCCCGATATTGTTGTGCCAGATCTGCTGGGCCTCATCATCGTCTAAATAGATGGAAACCCAGAGCTTGTCTTCGGGCAGGCCGTAACCGACGGTCAGCAGGTCCCAGCCGAATTCAATGGCCTTTTCCTTGAAATAATCACCGAAAGAAAAGTTGCCCAGCATCTCAAAAAACGTGTGATGCCTGGCAGTGTACCCCACGTTTTCCAGGTCGTTGTGTTTGCCGCCCGCGCGCACGCACTTCTGAGATGTGGTGGCACGGTTGTACCCCCGGTTTTCCTGGCCCAGAAACGCCCGTTTGAATTGCACCATGCCGGCATTGGTAAACAGCAATGTGGGATCGTCGTGGGGAACCAGCGATGAGCTGCGCACCACGGTGTGTCCATGCTGATGAAAATAATCCAGAAATTTTTTACGAACTTCGTTGCCTGTCATGTCTTGCTCCCCGTTGGCCTATCAGGATGCTTCTTCCGCCAGTTTCTCTTCTTCGGGTTTTGCCGCCAACCCGAGCGCTTCTCTGACTTTGCCCAACGCCTTGTCGTAGATGTCGGTATTTTCCCTCAGAAACCGCTTCACGTTTTCGCGCCCCTGGCCGATGCGCTCGCCTTCGTACGAATACCACGAGCCGCTTTTATCGATCACCCCGACCTCCACGCCCGTGTCGATCAGATCGCCGGTTCTGGATATCCCCTCACCGTAGGTGATGTCAAACTCCGCGTCCTTGAACGGCGGCGCCATCTTGTTCTTCACCACCCGCACCCGCGTGCGGTTACCGGTCACTTCCTGGCCGTCTTTAATGGCACCAATGCGCCGGATGTCCAGGCGCACCGATGAATAGAATTTCAGCGCGTTGCCGCCGGTTGTGGTTTCCGGATTGCCGAAAACGACACCGATCTTCATCCGGATTTGATTGATGAAAACCACGGCAGTTCGCGTTTTGCCGATGGTGCCGGTGAGCTTGCGCAGGGCCTGGGACATCAGGCGAGCCTGCAATCCCATGTGCGAGTCCCCCATCTCCCCTTCGATTTCCGCACGCGGCACCAGCGCGGCTACCGAGTCGATGACCAGCACATCGATAGCGCCGCTGCGCACGAGCATGTCGGAGATCTCCAGGGCCTGTTCCCCCGTGTCAGGCTGGGATACCAGCAATTCGTCACAGTTGACGCCGAGTTTTCTGGCATAGGCGATATCCAGGGCGTGCTCGGCATCGACAAAAGCGGCAATCCCCCCCAGGCGCTGGGCTTCGGCCACCACGTGAAGCGCCAGGGTGGTTTTTCCGGAAGCCTCCGGCCCGAAAATTTCTATAACGCGCCCCCTTGGCACCCCCCCCACGCCGAGAGCCACATCCAGGGCCAGCGAGCCGGTCGGGATGACCGCAACGCTGGCCACCGGGTTGTCGCCAAGTTTCATGATAGCGCCCTTGCCGAACTGACGTTCGATCTGGGTCATTGCGGTCTCAACCGCTTTTTGCCTGTCCGATGAAATACCCATCATCTCTCCTCCTCTCGAAATTCAAAGCGTTGAACATTTCCGTCCTGACGGCAGGATTCGGAAATTCAATGCGGGTAGAGCTTAACGGCATCAAGCCGAGTGTAAATCGGACCGTCGGGTTTCAGCTGGCTGCGGAAAAGAACCACTTCATCGACCTGGAACGAAGCGGTTTCGAAGTCCGAGAACTCCGTCAGTGCATCGGCAAGCTGCCGGGGATCGACAGCCGCCTTGATCCGCCCGATGGTCAAATGCCCTCTATAGGGTCGTTTTTCCGCCGGAAACCCGACTCCGGCAAGTCCACCGGAAACCGCTGCCTGCAGCTGACCGAGTTGCAGAAACTCGCCGCCGATTCCCACCCACAAGACCCGGGCGCGCCGGATACCGGGGAACACCCCGATCCCCTTTGCCGAGAGCGATATCGGCGAGAATTCCCGAACGGCTTTTCCGACGGCGTCCGCAATCGTTTCGACCCGATCGATCGACACATCACCTAAAAACTTGAGCGTCAAATGAAGCTTATCCGGCCGAACCCATGTAAGCCGCAGCCGCCGTTGCTTCAGGTTCTCTTGGATTTGCCCGATCTCGGACCGGATCTCACGGGGAAGTTCACACGCAACGAATGTCCGGATTTGATCCGTCATCATGATGTGCGGGGGCCGATTCGTGCCATGCGGCCCGGTATTCGATCAAAGCCGGTTCGATCGTGAATCCTTCACGAACCGGGTAAGCCTCACTGTTTCCTGAATTCCGACGTTCCATGCGCACCGTTTTTAACATGCAACCCGGCGGCACGCAGCGCGCGGCGCAAGTTGATGTCGGCAGCAGGGTCGATCAGCTCGGCAGCGTAAACTGTGGTTCTCCGAGTAAAAACTTGCCCTGTGATATTTTCCGCTTCAGTATCCCCGCTATTTCCCGTGCCCGTACGACACTTGAAAGCGGCACCGTCGGTACGTCTTTGCCGTTGAGCCGGATCGAACCGCTCTTTAGTTCGGCATAACTCACCCGGCCGTAATTTTTGGCGACGCCGTTGGGATAGTCATGCGCATAGTCGACAATCTGGGTGGAAAGTTCCTCGTCGGAAATCGCCGTAAACCGGGCGATCTTTTCGTTCAGCAGCGGGATGGGCACCCCCAGCCCGACTGCCAGTGAGCAGCCATAGCCCTGAATGCTCAGCCCCATTAACCATTTGGGATTCATTTTTTTGAGATCCCCCATCACCCACAACGTGCCGGCCGGCGTGAGCGGGACCCCGCGGCGCGATCGCCGGACAGAGGGTTTGTGCTGGGTGCCGTGCCAGACGACATACCCCTCGCCCCCCCCCAAAAAGATGCGAGTTCCCAACCCGATGGTCATGTAGTACGGGTCGTTGAACAGCGGGCTCAGCTGCCCGGCGGAACAATAATTGGCATTGCCGGCATTGGGCTTAAGCGCGCCCATGTAGGTGTATATCGTTTTGTTGGAAAGATTGATCGCACAGTTATAGTTCTGGTAAGCGTTGCGCGGATTGCAAAGTGTCGCCTGGGGCAGCTTGCGCAGCGTGATCTCCTTTTCCATTTCCTGGGCCGGATAGCAGTCGGTGCCGTAGGCACTCACCTTGAGGTGGACGGTATTGCCGGCCACCAAATCCTGAATCACGTGACCGCCGCCATAGTTGAATTCGCCCGGATAGACCTTGTTGAGGGGATCGTCCTCACACGGTTCCGTGGCCCCGATGTAACAGTCGACGGCTGCCAGGCCGCCGTAGGCCGGAACGTTGTTCAGCCACACCCGCGAGGCCTTGATGGTCGGTACCGAGTGTCCGAAGTTGATGATGGCACCGGATGAGCACATCGGTGCAAAGGTGCCGGTGGTGACCACATCGACCAGACGGGCTGCCTCCTCCGCGCCCTCCTTGCGAACCAGGTCGATGATCTCCTCGGCGGTCATCACCACCACGTCACCGGATTTGATTTTTTCGTTGATCTGCTGATAGGTTTTATTGACTTTGTACTTTTTCATCTGCGCATCCTCGGCGGGAAGCTGCCGGAAATACCCACCGGCGGGCCGGCCGCCTCATCACAGGCGACGGTGCCGGTCGGTTTTCCCTCCGGCTGTGACGGAAAATGGTAATAACAACAAAGAAAAGCATAATCAAGGCAAACTTTTTCCCTGAACATTGCGTGAAAATAAGGGCGGATGTGAAATTAAGAGAAATAACAGCGCATTGAGACGATAGGGGCAGTGCGGCCGCACACCGCATATGGGAAACCGATGGTTATCGATTTTCCGTCATCGATTTCCACCCAGTGAGCGTGCAACATCCGGATTTTCGTTTCTTGACTTTTCAGCAGGTGCGGGCTATCATTACCGTTGCTGCAGGTTATCGATCTGAGCGCATGCAGCTGGCGGTGCCCGACCCAACCTACCGGCGCTCACAACCCACCGGGCCCCATCATTGAAGATCGGAATACACTTGGCCACTTCGCTATCCTGACCACCTTGGCAAAACGGACCCATAAAATAAAGATATTTATCATTGCGGTGATATTCATCTGCTGCGCCACCATTGTCGCGGTATTCCTCTATTATCGCCGCCATCCCGACCAGGTCCAGGATCTGGTTTCTGCGATTCCTGCCGATGCCGACCTTACCATCGCCGACATCCACCAAACGGCTACCCGCGACGGGCGAAAGGAATGGAGCCTGGAGGCGGCGTCGGCGCGCTACCTGAATGCGGAAAAACGGGTGATTCTCACCAAACTGTCGATGACTTTTTACCTCGAGGACCGGCAGGATCTGACCCTGACAGCCGACAGCGGCGTATGGCTGACCGAATCCAAAGATGTCGAGATCACGGGAAATGTCGAACTGAAAAGCGACGATGCCTTGTTGAACACCGAGAAATTGCGGTACCGGCACGAGCAGCGAATTCTGGACAGTCCTTCACCGGTCCAAATTAAAGGCGATTCTTACCGATTGACCGCCGAACGGATGCAACTGGACCTGAACACGAACCGGGCAATTTTTGAAGGCAACATCAGCGGAGCATTCATTGAGGACTTTTCGCCGTAAGCTGTTCAAAGCATTGACGTTGGCAATCGTGGTGTCAAGTGCGGCCGCGGTTCTGCCGGCAGCGCAGCGCGGCAAGACGGGCGACGACTCTCTGCGGTCTGACCGGAAGGTCACCGTTACGGCCGATCGGTTGGTCTCGGACCGGACTGCCAGAACGGCCACCTTTACCGGCAACGTCAAGGTCGTTCGCGACAGCAGCACCATCGAGGCCGATCGTCTGACGGTGGTTTATGGTGCGAACACGTCTGCCGGCGCAGCCGGGCTGCCCGGC
Source organism: Deltaproteobacteria bacterium SG8_13 (assembly GCA_001303025.1). Taxonomy (GTDB): domain Bacteria; phylum Desulfobacterota; class Desulfobacteria; order Desulfobacterales; family SG8-13; genus SG8-13. The sequence goes on along the minus strand of LJNK01000040.1, from coordinate 25,121 downwards.
AGATCGGCGATCGAAAGGGTCATAGCGGAAGGCAACGTACGAATCCACTCTGAACAGCTGTCTGCTAAAACGCCCAAGGCAATTTACAGCCGCCTGGCTCAAACGATCGAACTTCTCGGTACCGGCACCCAGGTGATCAGCGGGGGCAATTCCATCACCGGATCGCAGATTGTGCTGCACCTGGAAGGAGAGCGGTTGACCGTATCCAGTAGCGGCGAAAACCGCGTCAAGGCAGTGCTCGAACCTTCGGTGAAGAAATGACGTTGCTGGAACTCACTGGTTGGATAACCCATGCAAATCTGGTATTGATAGGATTTTTATGAATCGATCGTTGCATGAAAATGGGCCTTTCGTGTGCACCCGGGTGTTCGGGTGCCGACAGGCTGGCACATTTATTCGCATGCCGTACCCTGCAGATCCCCAATGCGACTGACGAGATAAGCACGCGATGCCGGTACTGAGCCTGAAAAACCTGGTGAAGACTTATGGCGGCAGGAAGGTTGTCGATTCCGTAACCCTTGAGGTAGACAGTCGCAGCGTGGTCGGTTTGCTCGGACCCAACGGCGCCGGAAAAACCACCACCTTTTACATGACGGTCGGAATGCTGCAACCGGACGCCGGCCAGGTTTTCCTGGACGGGGAAGAAATTACCGAATACCCGATGTATCTGCGCGCTCGGAAAGGAATTGGCTACCTGTCACAGGAGACGTCTATTTTTCGCAAAATGACGGTAAAACAAAATATCCTGGCCATTCTGGAAACCCTTTCTATGCCGAAAGCCGAGCAGGAGGAACGCGCCGAAGAGCTGCTGCATGAACTCGGCATACAGCAGCTATCCGATCAAAAGGCGGCCGTCTTGTCGGGCGGTGAAAAACGGCGCCTCGAAATTTCCCGGTCCCTGGCAACCAGCCCATCCTTCATGCTCCTTGACGAACCTTTTGCCGGTGTGGACCCGCTGGCGGTGATTGACATTAAGAACATAATCGGGCATCTTAGGAAGCGAGGTATCGGGGTTCTGATTTCCGACCACAATGTCCGGGAAACCCTTGAATCCTGCGACAGCGCATATATTTTGAACGAAGGCAAGGTGATCGTCTCCGGCACCCCCGAAGAGATTACCGCCAGCGAACTGGCCCGGCAGATTTATCTGGGAAACGACTTTAGAATGTAACGATGGCGCTCGAACTACGACAACAACTCAAGCTCACCCAGCAGCTGATTATGACGCCACAGCTGCAGATGGCGATCCGGCTGCTGCAGCTGTCTCGACTGGAGCTGCTGGACACCATCCGTCAGGAACTGGAGGAAAACCCTGCGCTTGAGGAGACTCAGGAGACCGCCTCGGAAGACCAGCTGCTCGAATCGGTCAACCAGAACGCGGACGGTGACTCCGCCGAACGGGAAGTCAGGATTGAAGAAAAAATCCGGGACGACATCGATTGGCGCAACTACCTGGATGAATACAACACTCCGGGGCGGGTGCACTTCGAAACCGAAAGCAGGGAGACGCCCCAGTACGACTCTTTCATTGCCCGCAAGGAATCTTTAGATGATCACCTGCTGTGGCAGCTGTTGATGATCTCACCGACCGAAGCCGAAGAGCAGATCGGCAGCCAGATCGTCGGCAACTTGAACCGCGACGGCTATCTGGATGTACCTTTGGAGGAGATTGCCGGCTCCGGCGACCATCCACTGGAAGAAGTGGAAAGAGTCCTGAAGCTGATGCAGTCCTTCGATCCGATCGGGGTGTGCGCCCGCAATCTGACAGAATGCCTGCTGATCCAGGCCAAACATTGGGAAATCGACGACACGCTGGTCACCGAGATAATCACCAACCACCTGGGCGATCTGGAGAGAAAGAACTACAAGGCCATATGCCGCGCGCTGAAAATCAGCATGGATGACCTAATCGCCGCGGTCAATATCATCAAAGGGCTGGAGCCTCGACCCGGCCGCGAGTTTTCAGACGACACCCCCCAATATATCACCCCGGACATCTTTGTATATAAAATCGACGACGAATTCGTTATCCACCTCAATGACGACGGCATGCCCAAGCTCCGGGTGAATTCTTTTTATCGGAAAACGATCGGATCCGACGGCAAACTCGGCGGTGATGCCGAGAATTACATTCAGGAAAAGATCCGTTCGGCCACCTGGCTGATCAAAAGCATCCACCAGCGTCAGAAAACCATATACCGGGTGATGGAAAGCATCCTCGACTACCAGCGGGAATTTTTCGAAAAAGGGATCGCTCATCTGAAACCGATGGTTTTGCGAGATGTTGCCCAGGATATCAGCATGCACGAATCGACGATCAGCCGCGTTACCACCAACAAATACGCGTACACCCCCCAAGGGATCTTCGAGCTGAAGTATTTCTTCAACAGCTCGATTCAGCGGTTCCAAGGCGGAGCGATCGCATCGGTGAGCGTGCAGGAACTAATCAAACAGATCATCGCCAATGAAGATCCGCGCAAACCGTTCAGTGACGACAAAATCTCAAAACTGCTAAAGGAGCATCAAATCAACATCGCCCGGAGAACCGTGGCCAAGTATCGGGAAATGTTGAACGTGCTGCCATCGAACAAGCGCAAACAAATTTAAGGAGTGTTGCGTATGCAAACATCGGTGACATTTAAGAATCTGGATCCATCCGAACCATTGAAAGCCTATGTAACCGAAAAACTCGATCGCTTCGACCGGCTGCTCGACAACCCGGCGGAAGCCAGCGTGGTTCTGTCTGTAGAAAAATTCCGCCACATCGCCGAGATCAGTATCACCGGTGACCGGTTGAACATAAACGGCAGAGAAGAGATCAACGACATGTACTCTGCCATCGACATGGCCCTGGACAAGCTTGAAAAGCAAATCAAGAAAAACAAACAGAAAATCCGCGAACGCAGAATCGGCTCCAAGCAAAGCATAAAGGAAATTCCCGGAACTGAAATGGAGGGGCCGGGAGACGACCGGGCTCCGCAGGTCATGATCCGAAACATTGACTACAAGCCGATGGATGTCGACGAGGCGGTCATGCAGATGGATCTGCTCACTGACAGCTTCCTGGTCTTCACCAATGCCCGGACCGATAAAGTAAATGTCCTATACCGGCGCAAGGACGGACACTACGGTCTCATCCAACCCAGCAGCTGATGGGGGATGGAGATAATTCCGGGCGGCCAGGACAGGATATCCCGTCGGTACGACCGGATCATTAACAGCGGAAGCGAATATGAAACTACTAGAGTTCTTGCCCAAAGAAGCGGTTCTGGCCGACCTGAAAGCACAGGACAAGGAGAGCGTTCTGCAAGAGCTGGCCGGACCGGTTGCAGAAATTGCCGGTGTCAAATCGCATGAACTGGTGAAAGTACTGATGGAGCGGGAGGAACTCTGTACCACCGGCATCGGCAACGGGATCGGAATCCCCCACGGAAAAATGAAACTCCTGAAGTCGTCCGTCATTGGATTCGGCCTGAGCCGCAATGGCATCGACTTTGAATCCATGGACGCACGCCCCACCCACATCTTCTTTCTGCTGGCGACACCGGAAAATTCGCCCGAACTGCACTTGAAACTTCTGGCTCGCATTTCGAAAATCCTGATGCACGATGCATTTCGGGAAAAACTGATGCAGGCGCAAGACAGCGATGCGATCTATTCGGTTATCGGCGAAGAAGACGAGGATTTCTAACCGATCGGCTGGCTTCTCACCCCATATCAAGCAAAACTCAGGTGAAAACGCATCAGATCATCATCATAACCGGGCTTTCCGGATCCGGTAAAAGCACCACTCTGGCGGCCTTCGAGGATTGCGGGTTTTATTGCGTCGACAACATGCCGGTGGTGCTGCTGCCGGATTTCCTTGAACTTCCGCTCGAAAGCGAATCCGAGATCGCCGGTCTGGTGTTTGTCATGGACCTGCGGGAAAAAACCTTTCTGACAGGCTATGCCGGTGTGTTCGCGGCCGCCCGCAGAAAGGGCCATCACCTGCAGCTACTCTACCTGGAAGCCGAAGAGGACGTTTTAATTCAGCGCTATAGTCAGACCCGCCGACACCATCCGGTCGCCCAAGGGAAAAGCCTGCTGGAAGGCATTCGAGTGGAAAAGCAGCTGCTGGCGGAAGTGCGGAAAGTGGCTGATCTGGTGATCGACACGACGCGTTTTAACGTCCACGATCTGAAATCCACCGTTTTCTCCATTGCCAAAAAGATGACGAAGTTCGCACCGCTGCGCATTCATATTCAGTCCTTTGGATTTCGTTACGGGATTCCCCTGGACGCCGACCTGATGGTGGACGTCCGGTTCCTGTCAAACCCGTATTTTGTGCCCGAGCTCAAGGAAATGGACGGCGAATCCCGGCAGGTCCGAAATTATGTGTTGCAAAACGATCCGGCGCGCTTATTTTTGAACCAATATATGAACCTGCTCGACTTTCTGATACCGCTGTATGAAAAAGAGGGCAAAGCCTATCTCACCATTGCGGTCGGTTGTACCGGCGGTCGTCATCGCTCCGTGGCTGTGGCGCGGGCATTGTTTGAGCACATCCAGCACACCGGAAAGCAGGTCGAAATCACCCATCGGGATATCCAGCGGTAGATTCGTTTCCCGTTTCTTTCAAACACGGCAAGGCAGTTAAAAAATTTCGTCTTGAAAAAAAACGTTGTTTGCTGGTATGGGAACTTGCGTCATTGCGGTGCGAACATGCCGCTTGCGGCAAAAGCTGCGGTGCACGATGCAACAACCGGCCGCCTTGACGCCAGGTAGATAGCGAACAAACAAGTAAACAACGGCAGGGCTATACCATTTCGCTCTGCACAGGCTGGCAAATTTCGGGGAATCATGATTGGAATCGTTATTGTAACCCACCGGCAACTGGGCGAGGCGCTGATCGACGCCGCGTATTCGATCATCGGAAGCAAACCGCAGAAAACGGTTGCGGTTTCCATCGATTTGAACGAAAGCGCTGAATTGCTGCGGGAAAAAATCTCTCAGGAAATCAAAAAGGTGGAACAAAAGGAGGGGGTGCTCATCCTGACCGATATGTTCGGCGGCACCCCCAGCAACCTGAGTTACTCCTTTCTGGAAGAGGGTCGGGTCGAAGTGCTTTCCGGCGTAAATCTGCCGATTCTCATAAAAGCCTTGAACTCCCGCAAGAAGACCGACCTGAGCGAGTTGGCGAAAATGCTGGAGACATCCGGAAAAAAGAGCATATCGCTGGCCAGCGGTATTCTGAAGGGTAACAAACGGAGCTGACATTGACGGTGTGGTGGTTTGCCACGCTGAAAGCGGAACAACTCGATGAAGTACTGGAAATAGAACAGGCCTCTTTTCAGCGTCCCTGGAATCGTCGAGCGTTCGAAGACGAGTTCGCCTGCAGAGACGCAGTCCACTATGCGGTTCTTTCTCCCGGCAGCCGGCGCATTATCGGCTATTTATTCGTCCGTGCTATGTCCAGCGAAATGCACCTTTTGAAGATAGCGGTCGCTCCGCGATGGCGCCGCTGCGGTGTGGCCGCCTGGGCGCTGCGGCAATGTTTCGAAAAGGCTCGCAGCCGGGGGTTCGAAAGGATGGTACTGGAGGTCAGGGCAACCAACCGGGCGGCAATCGGGCTCTACGTCAAACTCGGTTTCAGTAAGATCGGAACCAGGAGCCGCTACTACGCCGACACCGGTGAAGATGCCCTGGTGATGGCAAAACTGTTGGAGTCTTAGTTATGTAACTATTCTGCTCGGGAAGTCGCCGCCTCAACAAGGGGCGGTTTCTCGAACAATACAAGGAGGCAAAATGAGCGTCAAAGTTGGAATTAACGGTTTCGGCAGGATCGGCCGTATGGTGTTCAGGGCAGCCCTGCGGCATCCTGATGTGGAAGTGGTGGCAATCAACGACCTTACAGATTCGGCAACGATGGCCCACTTGCTCAAATACGATTCGGTGCACGGGACTCTGGGCCAGGAAGTCGCAGCAAAAGAAGACGCGATAGAAATCGGCGGCAAGTGGGTTTCGATCACATCCATTAAAGATCCGGAACAGCTGCGGTGGAATGATTTCGGTGTGCAGATTGTTGCCGAATGCACCGGCCTGTTTCGGGACCGTGACAGCGCGGCCAAACATCTGACGGCAGGTGCGCGCAAGGTGATCATTTCGGCACCGGCCAAAGACCCGGATATCACCCTCGTGCTGGGCGTGAATTCCAACCGGTACGATCCGGGGCAGCATCACATCATTTCAAACGCCTCCTGCACAACCAATTGCCTGGCACCGGTAGCCAAGGTTCTGCTGGAAAATTTCGGTGTGCGCTCCGGCTTGATGACCACCATTCACGCCTACACCGGTGATCAACGACTGCTTGACTTCCCCCATCGCGATTTGCGCAGAGCCAGGGCAGCGGCGCTTTCCATGATCCCGACCACAACCGGTGCCGCCAGAGCGGTTTCACTGGTTCTGCCTGAATTGGAAGGCCGCCTGAACGGATTGGCGATTCGGGTTCCGACGCCCAACGTGTCCATCGTCGATTTTGTTGCACGGGTTGAAAAAGAAGGGGTTACTGTATCCGATATCAACTCTGCACTCAAGCAGGCTTCCGAGGAATCGTTGGCGGGGATTCTCGCTTACAGCGACCTGCCGCTGGTATCGACGGACTACAACGGCTCGACCTTTTCGTCCATCGTTGACGCACCGACCACCTATGTTACCGGGGACATGGTAAAGGTGCTTGCCTGGTATGACAACGAAACGGGATATTCGCACCGCATGGTGGATCTGGCAGCCATGGTGGGGGCACAGATGTGACGCCGCAACGGCCTTGCCAACAACGCCACCGATGCGCACACTACGCAGGGTTTTTTTGATATGAGCACGGACAACCCGCAGTCCGCGGATGCCAACAGCGGCCTCGACCTGCCTCGGTTCCACTTTTTGCCGAATTGGAGGATGGAGCCCGAATTCCCATGGCAGATTTGGGCTGCGGGATGGCTCGCCGTTATCAAAGCGCTTTTGTGGCTCTCCACCGATCCGGTGGTGCCCGGCCCGCTGGCAGGGTATTTGGCCGCCAAATTTCTGGTTGCCATGATCCCCTTCCTGCTGCTGGGCATCGGGGTGTGGAACCTTCGCAGATGGGCTGCCTGGGGATTGATGATTGCCGCCATTGCCGATCTTGCGTTTTTCATCGTTTTTCCAAGCGCATGGCGCTTTGTCGCCGGCGGCGGTTTCTGGGGGCTTGCAGCCGTTTTGTTGGTTTTCAACGGTCCGATCGGAAACATCCTGATCTTGCTGACAACCCCTGTTTTGCTGAAAACAGCCGGCAAATATGACCTGCTCGGTGCCGATTTGGAATAACCACCTACCCGGGCGGTCGCTGGCAGAAATTTGCGAATGATACGCCAAATGAAGAGGTGTCACCCATGAGTACAAGAAGGCCCTTGATCGCCGGAAACTGGAAAATGTATAAAACCATCGCCGAGGCGCAAAAGACGGCCAGCGAACTGATCGATCGCACCGCTGCGGCCGACAGCGTCGACATTATGATCGCACCGCCGTTTACCGCCATTGCCTCTGTGGCAGGCATCGCTGCGAACAGCCGGGTTGCCGTTGGAGCGCAGGATCTGTTCTGGGAAAATGACGGGGCATACACCGGTGAAATTGCACCCGGGATGCTCACCGAAGCCGGTTGTCGCTATGTGATCATCGGCCACTCGGAACGACGGCAGCACTTTGCGGAAACCGATGAAACGGTGAATCGGAAAATTGCCGCTGCGGTAAAAGCCGGGTTGGTGCCGATCCTGTGTATCGGTGAGTCCGAAGCCCAGCGGGAAGCCGATGAGACTTTTTCTGTACTTGACAAACAGGTGAAAAGAGGGTTAAAAGGTCTGTTTGCCAAAGATCTAAAAAAACTGGTCATCGCCTACGAGCCCATATGGGCCATCGGCACGGGCAAGACAGCCACCAGTGACCAGGCGCAGGAGGTTCATCGGTTTCTGCGGCAGGTACTGGTGGAGCTTTTCGACGCTGATTTCGCTCAATCCGTGCGGATTCTGTATGGCGGAAGCGTGAAACCGGCCAATATTGCCGAACTGATGTCGATGGAAGACATCGACGGCGCCCTTGTCGGCGGAGCCAGCCTGGACGCAGAGACATTCGCGCGAATCGTTACATTCTAAAAGGAACCATCAGAAGAAATAAACCATGTCACAGGTATTGATTATCATCCATTTGGTCGTGTGCGTCGCCTTGATCATGATCGTGCTGCTCCAAACCGGCAAAGGTGCCGATATGGGGGCAGCTTTCGGTGGTGGAGCCAGTCAGACGCTTTTCGGAAGCACGGGTGCTTCCACATTCTTGAGCAAGCTGACGACGGTGGCCGCCATCATTTTCATGGTCACCTCCCTGGCACTCGCCTACTATTCAACCCGCAAGACCCAGGGATCGATTATGATCGACTCGAAACCGCCGATCGAAGAGCAGGCTCAGCCGCAGACCGGCGATGCGCTTCCATCACAAAGCCAAACCCAGGAGGCGACTACGGAGAGCCTGCCGGCACCGGCCAAATCGGAATAACGGCCTCTTCATCATATTCCCCGACGACCGAAACACCGTGCCGAAGTGGTGGAATCTGGTAGACACGCTATCTTGAGGGGGTAGTGGGCTACGCCCGTGCGGGTTCAAATCCCGCCTTCGGCACCATTGTTCAACCAATAAAAAAGAGCATGGAATACAGACCAGGCTCCTTTTCTTTTTCCGGATGGGAAAAACCATTCCGTTTTTCACTCTCATTTACATCAACCATCTCCCTGCCCTGCCGGATCCACACGGTTAAAAAGAGACGGCCTTGTTTTACTGCATCTTTCTTCGATCAGTTTTGGTTTCAAATCATTGACAAACCTGTAGCTGAGGCCACCTTCACGGCTGACATCCGTTTAACCGAGTCAAAGAGCACCCGATACAGCCAAAAAACCCATTGCCGGCACTTTAACCGACCCGTCGATTACTCATGCAGCTCGGCTTCAAGTTCACCGATCTCCACGCGAAGCATCTCAATTTCTTTTCTCAACTCCGGTCGTGGATCATCCCTGATGAATACTTGCACTGTTCCCCCATCGCAGCTTGATTTGGGCGGATTGGCGAGCATCCTTTTGATGTCGGCATCCATCTGTGCCAGAATTGATTTTTTGGCTTCCAGTTCCTGATAAAGCGATTCCAGGCGTTCTTTATCCGCAGCCGGGCCACCCAAGAATCGTGTCACCGACGCCATCAATCCGTTACGGCTGTCACCTTCACCGTAGCCGAAATATATCCCCAGCCCGATGAGCAGAACAAGGATAAGCAACCGTTTGGACGTCATGCGGTTCCCCCTCGTCTCTTTATTTTAGTAGAAAATAGTTTCAGCATCCTCTCTTCCCGCAATAGATCGGCGGTTAAGTTGCACAAATTTATGAGCGTCTGACGGGAAACCAGCCCTTGAGATGATAGCGCAATCTACCAGAGGCAACGCTTCCGAAACCCAGAAAAACAGCGCGCACGGATATTAACGCCTCGGTCAAGCGAGATGAGCATAACTGTGCAGGTTGGGTTCCAGCAGCCACCCTGGCCATTGCCTGTGTGGCAATGGATTCTGATCCTGTCTCGGACGAGCGTCGGTTTTGTCCGATCAGACAGGTACAGATCCCCGGCGAAACCAACTTATCCGCATTATTATACAATTCCATGCGAATGGCGGCAACCTTCTTCCTCGATCGCATGACCCCCTCGTCGGCGGCTCTTTTGCGGTGCGATTCATCACCGCCACGCTACAGCCGTGTTTTTCCATTGGATCGCAGCTTGACGGACATAATAAGAGGCCGGTCAGGGGGGACAAACTTGCCTTCGAAGATTTTGGGCGGACTGAGGTTCATTGTAACTGCCTCTCCGCGCAGCGGCAGGGTATGGGCGCTTGCCCATCCGGCACGACCGGTCCCTTCGCGGAAATTCACCGGAAGCGACCGATCGGCCGGATCGCCGTGGATTGATCGGTCTTCACCCAAGCTGATCGAAAGCCGGGCACCGCTCTATTTTTCTGCGCTCGGCGTCTGCCCTGATAAATTCGCCGAAACGGAATCCGCCGGCACCACTTTGACCTCCAGCGGTCCCGTCGCGTCCAGATGGACGTCGCGCTGCGGGAATGCGATGGTAATTCCGGCTTTACGAAATTCCCGGTCGATGGCCCGATTCAGCCTGTGCAGCATCGGGTACCAGTGATCGATGCCGTTGACAAAGACCCGCAGCTCGAAGCTCAGGGCGTTGTCTCCGAAACCGGTGAATATGACATTCGGCTCCGGATCGCGCAGCACCATAGGGTTGGCGCGGGCCGATTTGAGCATCAGGCGCTCCGCCAGATCCGTATCCGAGCCGTAGGCGATGCCGACCGGCACCCGGATTCGAATGACCTTGTCGGATAGCGACCAGTTGATCAGCTTGCCGGTGATGAATTCCTTGTTGGGGACGATCAGCTCCTTGCGGTCAAAATCGATGATAGTGGTTGCCCGTATCTGCACGCGGGAAACGGTACCGGAAGTATCGCCGATGGTGACAACATCTCCGACCCGAAACGGTCGCTCGAACAACACGATGATGCCGCTGATGAAGTTGGCAACCACCTCCTGCAGACCGAAACCCAGGCCTACGCTCAGGGCGGCCACCAGCCACTGAATCGTAGACCATTTCACACCAACCACGCTGAACATGGTCATCACACCGACGGCAATGATGACATAGCGAGACAGGATCACCAGTGCCTGACGCGCCCCGAAATCCATCGGAATGGCGTTGAGAACGGTGATCTCCATAAAACCCGGCAAATTGCGGGATGCGAGAAATGTCGCGACCACCAGCAGCGCAGCCAGCAACAGATCGGCGAGATCGACCGGGATTCGCTGCATGACGCCATCCACGGTCGCCGAGTAGCTCCAGAGTTGAACACTCTCCAGGATGCCCAGCGCCGGGAAAATCGGCTCCCAGATTATCCAGAGGGCAACCGCGCCGGCAATAAAAATCAGGGAGTTGAGGATGTTTCTGCTTTGAATACCGATCTTCTCGACGGAATCATCCGTAATCGGCGGCGGCTGCAGATCGCGGTCCGGATCATCAACGGTGAGGTCCCCGTGGTCGGGCGCCTGTGCCTCGGTTGCGGTGGCTTCCTCCTGGACCGCGCTTTTCAGAATGAGGTTGCGATGTAAGATGGCCAGCCACTTCATCCCCATTGCTCGGAGCAACATCAGGGCCACCACCAGCAGAACGGTCGTGCCGATCAGGTTCCGCATCTCCAGGGCCGAATAAAAATAGCCGCCGGCAGCAAGCACAGTCTGAAACAGCGGTAGAGAAAGCACGATCGGAAACCAGACGTACCGCAGTCGAACCGTCCAGCTATGAGGCCGGTTGGCTGCCCGGGATGCCATGATCGCACCTCCGGGCCTGAGGATACTGGCCAGGAAAATGAATGCCGACAGGCTCAGCACAATGAGCGCGGTAATCGCCAGTGCGTCACTGTACTCGAATTTCTTGGCGACTTTCATACTGGCAATAAAAAATCCGAAAGTAGCCATACAGGGGATGTACCAGCGAAGATTGCTGCGAAACGACTGCACAGCCGCGTCCGGCCATTGCAAATGGGCCTGACCGAGACCTTCCTTGGCAAATACGTGATAAAAGAAACCGACCAGCAGCAAAATGGTCGCAACCGAAAACAGCCCGGAAGTAACGGCCTGGGTAAGGATGTTCGGCATCGGCAGACGTGCGAGTTGATATGCGAACAAACCGAAAATAAACGGCCAGGCTGCCGCAATCCAGACGGTTGCGAAAAAAGCGCGCAACGTGAGACCGAATGAGTCGCGATCCTGCCGGTTGACCCGATCGGCTGTCCGGTATAAATCTTTTCGGGTATAGCGTTTGCCTGCCAGCAGCAACACCGCCAGCAGCAGGCCGACCACCCAGGTCTTGATGCGCAGCCGCATCGACAGCTTCAGGTCCTGGCGGAACTGCCACCACAAATCCGGGTCGGCGAACCAGGAAACGGCCACCTTTAGTTTGCCAAGATCCTCCCATCCAACCGGTTTGGAGCTGCGGATCCACAGCAGGTGCCGGTCCAGAAAGCCCTCCAGCTGGTGCGCCTTTTCCGTCAACTCCTTGTCGCTCACCTCGATGTTGCTCAGGTATTTGAGGGCCCGGCTATAACCGGCCTGGAGTTTGTCGACCAGGTCCCGGCGGGCTGCCAGGGCCGTGCGCAGATCACCCTTCACCGCACCCAGTACCTGCTCGTCTTCCAGGACCAACTGGAGCTTCTCGGTAACAATCCGGTCGACCGGTTCATCCAGATCCGCTAATTTCCGCCGCGCGCGGTCCAGCTCTAGCTGCCTTTCCCGATACTGGCTGCTCTTGAGTTTGCGGCGGTAGGATTTCTCCTTGAATTCCTTCACATCCGGAAGCGATTGTTTCAACTCGCGCAGAAAATAACCGGTCTCCCCGCCTAATGAAATCAGCTCGACCCTTTCCCGGGCCAGCTGCTGCTCGTCTTCCAGATCCTGGAGCCGGCCCTGCAAATAGCTGAGTTCCTTGACCAGGACCAACTCCTCTTTGGTCAACATCTCCAGCTCCTCACCGAGTGCGACGTTTAGGTCGAGCTCCTTTTTCAAAACCGGCTCCAGGGCCGGTGACTTCGCCTGCGCCTCCTGCGCATCGATGCGGGCCTTGGCCGCTTCGCTCTCCCGGCGACTCTGAAGCGCGGCCCGCCAACCGGCGGTGACCGTTTCCTGGTGTTTCGCCTGCCGGCCGGCCAGGTCTCGCTCGACCGTCAGCAGGGCCATGATTGATTCATGTCCGGCCAGCAGTTGTTCGTAAAGAGACAGCTCGACCTTTGCCTTGACCAGCTCGCTGCTCAACGCCAGCTGGCGCGCTTCAGAGACGAAGGCCTGCTGCTGGGTCGGTGCCGGCAGCCGGAGTTCGTCTTGCACCTCCGTGAGCCGCTGGTTGGTTTTGGAAATCCTATCCGGCAATTGCTTCAGCAGGTTTTTCTGATTCTCCAACTCGCTATTCCAACGAGCCAGTGAATCTGTGGTTGCCTTGAGTTTGGCCTCTTCCTCTCGGGCTCGCCGCTCCAGTCTTGCCGTGCTCAACCCGGCTGCATCGGGTTCGACAGCCACTGGGGGCAGCGGTTTTTTCAGCAGCGCACGGGCTTCTTTGGTTCGGGCTTCCGAGGCTTTAATACGGCTTGCGGCAACGTCTTTATCCTGCCGGTACTGCTCGGTGAGTTCGTGAAAACTCAGGGCCTGGTCGTAGTATCCCAGAGCGGTCTTTTTGGTAGCCTCGTCGACGTCTTTGAGGTTTTCGACGACAGAACGGCGGGTCTTCAGCTCTTCAAAGCTGACCCCGGCCGTTCGTTGCAAGGCCCCTCCGGGGTCGACCTTCGATGCTTGCCCCTGAGCGTCAACCGCTGTGACCACAAAAAGTGCAGCCACCGCCGCCGCAAGAGCCATCCGCAATGACCGGGAAATCGTCTGTATCATTTTCGCTTCCTGCTGAATTGTTTCCGTTTATGCACGTCCTGGCCTCCGACCAGATTCGCCTTCGTCTGAAAAGACCGGCAACCGGGGGGGTAGGCCCCGGCGTTGGCACCGGACGAAGAGGCTCAAGCATAACAATGGATTCGTCAGAGTGCAACAGGCCGTAAAGGCCGGCCTGTGCTGCATGCGCATCCGGTTGTAAAGTTGCTTTTTACATGCGTTGTGATTATACTCATTGCTAAGATGGATCAAAACGAGAAAATACCCGATCCCAAAGAGATTGAAAAGGAAATCAGCGAGTTTCTGGCAAAGAAATTCAAAGATAACGTAAAGATCGTCTCGCCGGTGGTCCTGTCGCAGGAGCTCGCCCTGGACTCGGCCGAAAAAAAGCCGGAGAAAAAGAAAAAGATCAATTTCGACCTCCTGCCGGAAGATCTGATCGCCTATCTTGACCAGTTTATCGTCAAACAGGATCAACCCAAGGCGATTTTGGCCACCAAGATCTGCACCCATTTCAATCGTATCCGCCGCGCGCAGTCCAGCAAAGACGAGGTCGGCGAAATGGTGGGAAGCATCAAGAACAACGTGCTGATGCTCGGACCCACCGGTGTGGGTAAAACCTATACCATCAAACTGATCGCCAGCAAAATCGGTGTGCCGTTTGTCAAAGGCGATGCCACCAAATTCAGCGAAACGGGGTACGTGGGCGGTGACGTCGAAGACCTGGTACGCGATCTGGTGCGCGAGGCCGATGACGATATCGAGCTTGCCCAGTACGGTATCATCTACATCGATGAGATCGACAAGATCGCCGGCAGTCGCAACCTGATCGGAGCCGATGTTTCCCGCACCGGAGTGCAGCGCGGCCTGCTCAAGCCGATGGAAGAAACCGAGGTCGACCTGAAAGTGCCCCACGATCCGATTTCGATGATCCAGGAAATCGAACGCTTCCGCAAAACCGGCAAACGCAGCAAGCAGACGATAAACACCAAAAACATCCTGTTTATTATGAGCGGTGCCTTCTCCGATCTGCCCGAGATCATCCGAAAGCGTGTCTCCGCCCAGGCGATCGGCTTCAGTGCACCCGTAAAAAACCAGCTCAGCGATATCGATATCCTGCAGCAGGTCCGGTCCGAAGATCTGATCAAATACGGATTTGAGTCGGAGTTCGTCGGGCGTCTGCCCGTGCGGGCAGTGTTTGAAAATCTCACCCAATCTGATCTGTTCGAGATCTTGCGCAATCCCAACAATCCAATCATCCTGGGCAAAAAGCTCGATTTCGCCGCCTACGGAATCGACATCGCTTTTGACCAACAGTGTTTGCACCTGTTGGCATCCAATGCATACGAGGAAGGAACCGGCGCCCGCGGCCTGGTAAGTGCGGTGGAAAGAGCGCTGCTGCCCTTTGAAAAAAAGCTTCCTTCGACCCCCGTTCGAAAATTTGCGGTCACCGCCGATGTCATCGAGCAACCGAAGAGCACACTGGAACAGATGATTGCCGCACCTCAAAGCGATCAGCTCCACCGATCGTTTGAGCGTATCCGGCAGCAGGAGTGCGACTATATCAAAACATATCTTTCCGCCAACAGTGCCAAGCTGGCGGAAAAATACAGCCTGACGATGACTCCGTCGCGTATTGAGATCGTTGCCGTTTACTGCTCCAGGCATATTATGGAGGTCGGAGAAGCGATTCGTCAGATCAAATCCTACTATGACGATGTCAAAAAGATTGAGCTCTATTTTTTCAAAAACCACGACATCAACGTCGTTTTGGAAGAAGATGCTATCGATTTTATTATTGGACGAGTGGTTTGTTCCGAAATCCATCTGGATGATTTCTACAAACAGCTGAACGAAGATTTCGAGCATGGTCTGAAATTGGTGCGGGAGAAAACCGGAGTCAGCCGATTCTTCATTACCCGCGAAGCGCTGCTGCACCCGGAAACCTACATACACCATCTGCTTGCCGAGCAACAGAAAACCCGCTGACTATAGTTTTTCAGGAGCTGGGATATGACCGCCGCCGCGGGTAACCGGGGCGCCGCTTTTCTCAGGCCATCCGAACCAAGGCAACACCGGAGGATGCAAATAAAACGAAATGATTGGAATATCAAAGCTTTATTGTGGAACTGTCGAACCTTCAGACGCACTGCGCTACGGTCGCCACTCTGCGCAGCTGCCGTCGCACCTGCTCCAGTTTTCAGCCGACAAACGCCCGGTCGTCGTATGGAACGTTACCCGTCGCTGCAACCTGAAATGCGTGCACTGCTACGCTCACGCCGAGGACCGGATGTTCGCCGACGAATTGACCACCGTGCAGGGCAAGGATCTGATCGACGATCTCGCCAATTTCGGGGTGCCGGTAATCCTTTTTTCCGGTGGAGAACCGCTCGTTCGAAAAGACCTTCCCGAACTTGCCGATTATGCGGTGAAAAAGGGTATGCGTGCGGTGATCTCTACCAACGGTACCCTGATCAGCGCTGAAAAAGCCAAAATCCTGAAAGATATCGGCCTGTCCTATGTCGGTATCAGCCTGGACGGTATGGAGGAAATTAACGACAAGTTCCGCGGGATTCGCGGTGCCTTCAAGTCGGCGCTGAAGGGGATTGAGAACTGCCAGCAAGCCGGTATCAAAGTCGGGCTGCGGTTCACCATCAACAAGTTCAACGTTGAGGAGATCCCGCACATATTCGACCTGCTGGAAGATAAAGACATCCCGCGGGTGTGTTTCTACCACCTGGTTTATTCGGGACGTGGATCCAAGCTGGTAGAAGACGACCTTTCCCATGAGGAAACCCGCAGGGCGGTCGATTTGATCATCGATCGCACCCGCCGGCTGCATGAAAAGGGCAAGGCCAAAGAGGTGCTCACGGTCGACAACCACGCCGACGGGCCGTACCTGTATATGCGACTGAAAAAAGAGGACCCCGAAAGGGCGAAAGAAGTACTCGAACTTCTCAAAATGAACGAAGGCAATAATTCAGGCAGGGGTATCGGTTGTGTCAGCTGGGACGGAGAGGTTCACGCCGACCAGTTTTGGCGTCACTACAGTTTCGGAAACGTCAAGGACCGGCCCTTTTCCGAAATCTGGAGCGACACGTCCGAACCCCTGATGGGCAAACTCAAAGAAAAGAAAAACTTCGTCACCGGCCGCTGTGCCGACTGCCGCTGGTTGGATATTTGCGGCGGCAACTTCCGCGTGCGAGCCGAAGCGGTAACCGGCGATGTATGGGCGCCGGATCCGGCCTGCTACCTGACGGACGAAGAGATTGCACTTGCGGCCGATTCCGGCCCACACTGCAGCCCCCTGTAAAAGCGATCGCGAGAAAGATTGAAAACCATCCGCTCAAATCAATGATCCGTTGAGCGTTCTCGTTTCGTACAACCAATCGGCAACATGAGGAGTCGACATGCTGTTTCCGGACTATCGCCCCAGGCGACTGCGGCAAAACGAAACCCTGCGACGCATGATACGCGAAACGCATTTGCGGGCAGATGACATGATCTTGCCGCTTTTTGTCACAGGCGGTAACGGTATACAAAACCCGATCCCTTCGATGCCGGGCCAGTTCCAGCTGTCCATCGACAGGCTGATCGGCGTGGCCGGGGAAGCCTTTGAGCTCGGAATCCCGGCAATCATCCTATTCGGCATCCCCGACAAAAAGGATCCCGAGGGATCCGGCGCTTATAAGAAGGACGGCATCGTGCAACTGGCCGTTCGATCGGTGAAGGATGCACTGCCGGAGCTGGCGGTCATCACCGACGTATGCCTGTGCGAGTACACCAGCCATGGCCACTGCGGTGTGATCGCCGACCAGCAGGTAGACAACGATGCCACCTTGGAACTGCTGGCCCGAGCCGCCCTTTCCCATGCCGAGGCCGGCGCCGACATGGTTGCCCCTTCCGACATGATGGACGGCCGGGTGGCGGAAATCCGCGAAACACTGGACGAAAGCGGATTCAGCCACATACCGATTATGTCCTATGCGGCCAAATACTGCTCGGCATACTATGGACCGTTTCGCGAAGCAGCCGGCTCGGCCCCCCAATTCGGTGATCGGCGCAGCTATCAAATGGATCCGGCCAATTCGATCGAAGCAATCCGGGAAGTCACACTGGATGTGGAAGAGGGGGCCGACATCATCATGGTCAAACCGGCCCTTGCTTATCTGGATATCATCCGCAGCGTGCGGGAAGAGATCGACCTGCCTGTTGCGGCCTACAATGTGAGCGGTGAATATGCAATGATCAAGGCGGCGGCGCAGATGGGCTGGTTGGACGGCAGCAAGGTGATGATGGAGACGTTGCTGGCGATCAAGCGTGCCGGTGCCGAATTGATATTGACCTATTTCGCCATCGAAGCCGCTAAAGTGCTGGAGGCTTCATCGTAAACGCCGTGATGGTTGCAACTGCGGTACGCTTTGTTGCGAAATCGCTGCGATCTGTTTTTTTATGCCCCTGGACATCCGAAACCAGCACGCCTTGATTTAGATGCTTTTTACACGGCCGCCGGTGACGATCTGCCTATGGGCGGTCAACCGGGCAGTGTAAGTGTTTCAAAGCTGTTGCCGCTCTTATCAAACACATAAACAGGTCGCTGTTGCGATCTCCATATAAGGATTTACCTACCGAAATGAAAAACAAACATCCGAACCATACTGCCAAAACCCCTCCGCATGGAGAGAAGAAAGGTGCCCAACTACGGCTGGTAGCCTGGGAAACAACCCGCAACTGCAACTTAAACTGCGTACACTGCCGCGCTGCCGCCACCCGCGGGCCTTACAGCGGCGAACTGGATACGCCTAGTGCCTTTGGCCTGCTGGATCAGATTGCCGAAATCGGCAGTCCCATCGTCATACTGACCGGCGGCGAACCGCTGCTTCGCCCGGATATCTTCGAAATTGCCCGCTATGGTAACGATTTGGGTTTGCGCATGGTGATGGCACCCAACGGCACGTTGATCACCGAATCGATCGCCCGCAAGATGGCCGATGCCGGAATTCGCCGCATCAGCGTCAGCCTCGACGGTGCGACCCGCGATAAGCACGATCGCTTCCGGGGCGTCGAGGGGGCTTTTGACGGTGCCCTCAAGGGAATCGAGATGGCGAAAAAGGCCGGCATCGAATTTCAGATCAACACCACGATCACCCGCGTCAACTTGCCGGAAATCCCTAAAATTCAGGAGCTGGCCGTTTCGCTCGGGGCGGTGGCGCACCACATCTTCCTGCTGGTTCCCACCGGTCGGGGCAAATACATCGTCGACCAGGAGATCACGGCCGAAGAGTACGAGGAAACGCTCAACTGGTTCTATGAGCAGCGGGATAAAACGCCTCTTCAACTAAAGGCCACCTGTGCCCCGCATTACTACCGGATTCTCCGTCAACGCGCCAAAGAAGACGGCAAGAAGGTGACCTTCGAAACCCACGGCCTCGATGCGGTCACGCGGGGGTGTCTTGGCGGCATCGGGTTCTGCTTCATTTCCCACCGCGGGATCGTTCAACCCTGCGGATTTCTGCATGTCAACTGCGGCGACGTCACCAAGACGTCGTTCGTCGACATCTGGAACCAGTCGGAAACGTTTACCGCCCTGCGGTCCTATGACAGGCTCAAAGGCAAATGCGGCGGGTGTGAATACAAAAAAGTCTGCGGCGGGTGCCGGGCCCGTGCCTTCGAGGCCACGGGAGATATTCTGGCAGAAGAGCCGCTTTGCAGTTACCAACCCGTCTCGCTTTCCCGAAGTTAACGGGGTGGCCCGGCACTGCGCGCTCCCTCCTTCTCCAACAACAGGTCCTTGTTTGACATTTTCAATCGCTTTTTATAAGGATAAGTGTTTCACACGTTCGGTTTCACATCCTAACGATTCGCATTTCATCTGACAGCTTCCCGCATGGCCAACTGCGGCCGGAGGAAATCCATGAAAATCAGCGACCTGATGATTCCGGACCCGATCACAATCCCTGAAAAAGCATCGATCACTGATGCCCTGGAGTTGATGAAGCTGAACTCAATCCGACATCTGCCTGTGGTCTCCCCGAAGAAATTGCTGCGCGGATTCGTCACCCTTGCCGATCTGAAGCAGGGGTTGATCCCTTCCATGGTCGGCGATGTCTCTCTCAGCGACCTCATGATCAAAGATCCGATTCAGGTCCATCCCGATGACGACATCGAGATCGCCGCACAGCTGATCTACAAGCACAAAATCAGTGGAATGCCGGTCGTGAAAAACCGGCGACTGGTCGGGATTATTACGGAAACCGACATCCTGCGGGCATTCATCGACATGATGGGAATACTCACCGGCAGTTCGCGGGTCGACGTGTTGATGGCCAATGAACAGGGTGCTTTCAAAGAGGCGCTGCAGGTCATCAACGACTGTGGAGCCGATATCATCAATGTCGGCATTACCGCCCAACAGGCCAGTAAAAGAATTTGCTATTTTCGACTGACATCCTGCAAAACGGATGCGATCAAACAAGCGCTGGAAGCAAAAGGTTTTGAAGTGCTGCACGCTATGGACTGAAGTGCGGCGGCCGATGTTTCTCGGAAGGCCAAACTGCCCCGGTGCCCCGCCGTTGCTGCTCAGCGCCGCCCTTCCTGCGCCAACTCGGAAATCATCATCCACTCGGACCGAAATGTCGCTCGCGGCGGAGATCTTCGTCTGCATGACACCTGCCCCGCATGTTTGCGAAACCAGCGGGTAGCCGGTCTACAAAACCGGAGAAGACAGACAATGGGTCACGGGAAAACAATTTGTTCTCTTCTCGCAATGGCTATCGCAGCGGGATTGATCGGTTGCGCTTCCGGCAAAAAACACTATGAACTTGGCGTGCAGATGAAAGCCAAAGGAAGATACCGCGAGGCGATCGCATACATGGAAGAGGCAATTGCTGCAGAGCCGAAAAATGAAGCATACCGGTTGGCGCTGGCAGACACGAAGAATGCCCTGATCGGTGATCTGGTAGCCCAGGCAGACGAAATCCTGAAATCGAAGACACCGCCGAACATGGAGATCCTGCGCGACGCCGGTTCTAAAATTTCGGAGGCCCGGCAAATCGACCCGGATCACCCGGCGGTTGCCGAATACTCGGAGCGGCTGAAAAATGAAGAAGTGGAGCTCCGGGCTTTGGCAAAAAAATTGTACGTGCAGGCCGGTAAAAATATCGAAAACCAGCAGTGGGTTGAAGCCCACTCCAAACTGCAGCAGATCGAGCAACTGGTTGCCGGATACGAGGATACCGAGCGGCTTCTAAAGCTCGTTGCCGCCAAGGGCGCTCCGGCGTTGCTGCAGGAAGGGAAAAACCTGTTCGACCGGCAAGACTACAAGCAGGCGGCGGTCTATTTTCAGCAGGTGCTCGAAATCGATCCGCTGCTGCAGGAAGCCAGAACCTACCTCGCCCTGGTGCGACAGCGCGACACAAAGCAATACTTTTTCCAGGAAGGCAACAAGGCGCTGTCAGACGGGAAATGGATACAGGCCGAACAGGCCTATCGAAGAGCGCTGTCATACGACCCGGCCGATGACGAGGTCAAAAAGGCCATCAGCAGCCTGCGATACAAGGCCACATTTCACAACATGCGAGAAGCGAGAAGCCACATGTTCGCCGGTTGGCTGTTCAACGCCTTTACTAGCTACGAGCTGGCAATTGAAAACGCCGACACGCAACAGCATCCGGAGCTTGAATCCCATCTTCAGTCGCTGGGCAACGAGCTGGGTACGGCGACTGCTGCCGTGGCAGAGCGACTGGCCGCAAAGGACCGATACGGGTCTGCATGGTTCTGGTTTCAGAAAATCAAGAATGTCGATCCGGACCATCCGGACCTGTTTTCCCGCAGTCAGGCCATGGAAGACGAAATCATGCTCAGACTTCGGAAATCGATCGCCGTTTTTGACTTCGGCCCCCCCAGTGGCGCGCCTGACGCCGGAACGATTTTTACGAACAATTTGAGCACCTACCTGTTCAAAAACACCGGCAAGGATATCAAGATCCTGGCAAGAGAAAACCTGCAGTCAATACTAAATGAAGTGAAGCCGGGCCAGGCAGGGCGCTTGTCCTCCAACACAGCCAAAGAGATGGGCCGTGTGCATGGTATCGATGTGGCGGTCATGGGAAATGTTCTCCGATACAACGTGGATTCCACCAGCTACTCGGATACCAAGACCGTCACCTATCAGGTCAAGAAAACCGAAGAAAACATTGACTACTTGAACTGGAAGGCCCGCAATCCAAATCCGACCAAAGAGGAACTCAACCAGGCACCGGTGCCCTTTATCCACAAAATGGTCGACATGGAAAAGGAGTACAGTGTGTCGACCCACAAGAAAGTGGCTTTTGTGACGGTCTCATTTCGAATCGTGGATCTGAATACCGGTGAAGACATCCTGGTCGATACGATCCCGCGAAGCAAAATTGCAACGGACGACACCAGTGCCGGCGTCCAGGTTGCCGATATCGAATATGACCCGCTGGAGATTCCGACGGACACAGAACTGCTGCAAGCGCTGACCAATGAAGTCGTGGAAGAGCTCGGAAAAGAGGCGCTGCGGCCGCTGCAGGCGTTGGAAAAAACCTACTTCGACCGGGGGCAAAGACACCTCCAACGCGGTGACGATCTGGCTGCCGTAGAATATTTTATCGATGCCATTTTTACCGAAAAGGCCAAAGGAGTCAAAGGATCGCAACTGAATCGGGAGGCCGTCCGGAATATAGAGGACATTTTTCGTCATTTCAACGTGCAATCCGAAAGCTGACAGGAGATAGCCAGTGATCTCTCTACGTGGGTTCCGGTCTGTTGCTGTCACACTGCAGATTTCATGTTCCCTGCTGTTCATCCCGCTGTCCGATTCTTACGCGGACAGCAGCTGCGGTGCCATAGCCGATCGGATCACGCACGGCGGAATCGTGTGGACCGAAAATGCCATATTCGTGCAGGGAACGGCGGCACCGAATCTTTCCGATCCGTACAAGTCGGTTGCGACCATAAAGCGGGAAACCCAGCGGGCTGCCACCCTGGACGCCTACCGCAAGGCAGCCGAAGTGCTTGACGGAGTGAACATCACTGGCGACCGAATGGCTTCCGACAGTCCCCAGGTGACGACCCGCATACAGGCATATGTAAGCCAGCCGCAGATCTGCAAGGCGAAGTACTATGCCGACGGGGGCGTGGACATGGTGGTGAAAGTCCCGCTCTCCGGTGATCTGGCACAGGCCCTACTTCCGGAGGCGGGATTCAATGTGGCGACAGCCGGTTCGGCCTATAGCGGGCTGATTGTCGATGCCGCAAACCTGACCTTTTCACCGGCGCTGTCCCCGCGCTTTATAACGCCCCACGGTCAGGTCCTTTTCAGTCAGGAGAAGGTCCGCGTGGAAGTGATCCGATCCGGGTCGACGGTGCGCTATGTTAACAGCGAAAAGCAGATCACCCGGGAGATGGTGGGCACCCGACCGCTGAAAATCAGTGCCATCGCTCTCGGGCCGCAATCTCCCAGTGATCTGATCCTTGCCGATAGCGCATCCGAGGCGCTGAAAGACTCGCCGTATTTTCTGGGAGATGGGAAGGTCGTCATCATCACCGCAGCCCCCCAAACATGGAGCTGCAGCGAACGGTTCCCGGAAGTAAAAGATCAGCTGATCGACTGGGAGCGGAAAATGGTGCTGGCCAGAGGATTCGGTCGAATGAATTTCACCGGCCAGCAGGACGAGGCGGTTCGGATCCGCATGATGGAACGAGCGGCCGAGGTGGATGCCCAGCGAAGGCTGCTCGAGTTGCTGCTGGACATCCCGGTGGACGGTCGCAGTCGGTTGAGAGACACACCGGTCAAATCAAACCGGATTCAGGGAATCGTCCGCAATGCCGTGCGCTGCGGTGCCCGATACTACCGCGACGGCAGAGCAGAAGTGGTGTTGGCCGCGCCATTCGAAGGTATTGTCACAGAGGCCATAAAGCCGGAGGGTACGCCGGGCACCCCTGTTCAGACCCTTGCCGCAGCGGCAGCAACGGGCCTGATTGTCGATACCACCGGGTCAAACTATTATCCGGTCCTGGCTCCGGAATTGGTGACACCGGACGGCACCATCGTCTACAACAGCCAAAACGCGGCCAAAGGCTGGGCTCACAAGCACGGCATCGCCGGATTTCAGGGCTCAATGGATGCCGCCCGAGCCGATCCGCGAATCGGCCCACGGCCGGTTATCGTAAGGGCCGGCCCGGACAGCCGGCTGCCGCAGCGGTTGGTGCTTTCGGCAGTCGATGCGGGCAAACTGGCTGAGATTCGACAAATGCCGGTGGCGCTGAGCCAATGCCGAGTGGTTATCGTCACGGAGCAGCCAAAGCTGCAGTGAGGGCCGCAGCAGCAGCGCCAGCTGTTTCACCGGTTTCGGATTCTATCGCAAACAGATCCTCTCAAATTACAGCGGCGCCGACACCGCTCGTGCCACCGTTGCACGTGTCGATCCGGGCGCTGACATTATAAAAGACCTGGCCACGGATTGCCGAACGTCGGGCAAGCACCTGCTGGACCAAATCCTGCAGCCGTGGCAGGCGGCAAGCGGCGGCCACGGGCAATGTCGCCCTGGTGATAAAAGGCACCTCATTGTAAAGAATTCATCGACTTCAGAACCTTGCTTCCGGGATATGTGAAGCGGGGAGCGAAAATCGTTCACCGGCGAAGTGCAAATGGCAATGGCGCCGAACAAAGCCAGTTGCAAGCTGAAACAGGGAGATTCCGTGATCAAAAAGAAAGCCACTGCTGGATTGGCCCTTACGGTTGCTGCGATGTTGACCTGCCCTGGCTTGCCGGTGTTCGCGGATCAGGCAGCTACGGTCACCTATCTGGAAGGTACGGCCGATTATCGCCCATCGAGCGGCGTTGCCTGGCAGCCGTTGAAGAAAACGACCGCAGTTGGGGAGAACCAGACTGTCCGGACCGGCAAGAACGGATATGTTGAGCTAACGCTGCCGGACGGATCCATCCTGCGCCTTGCACCCGACACCGAATTTCACATCGACACATCGCTTTTTCCGGCAAACAAGCCCCGGCGCTTCTCCGCCCGGCTTTTGCTGGGAAAATTGTGGGCCCGCGTGACGCGTTCCATTCAAATGGGGAGCGGCAGTTTCCGCACGGCCACCTCTACGGCAGTTGCCGGTGTGCGCGGCACGCTCTACGACCTGCGAACTGCAGAGGCCCGCGGGACAGACATCTGGGTCTATGAAGGGGTGGTGGCCGTGGGGCCGGCAGTATTCGAGCAAGACGGACCAAAGGAAGAAATCGCCTGGCCCAAAGAGGTGTCCGAGCGGCAATGGGAAGAAATCATTGTTGGCAAGCTGCAGAAACTGCACATCGGACCGGACGGCACGCCCGACAAGCCGACCGCCTTTGAACCGGTCAAGGAAGAAGATGATTGGGCGTCCTGGAACCGGCGGCGGGATCTGCTGCCCAGGTAAGGCCTCGATTTCAACTAGGACCGCCCGCTGCAATTCTGCAGCACGAAGGCCAGCACAATTTTCTCACTCCGGCGGTTCATCGACAGAGTTGCCGATCGCATTGAGCCGCAGGGTGAGTGGCCGATCTTCTTCGCTGCCGCCCGTAATATGGAT
>LJNK01000093.1 GCA_001303025.1 Deltaproteobacteria bacterium SG8_13 | reverse complement strand
CATTGATGACATCACCGGCCTGCAGATTTCACAGCTTTCCGGCACCGAACAGGCCGATGCCGCCGTTGAACCCAAGCGCGACTTTTGGCCCCGCTGGATGGAGGGGGTGCTTCGCGTCACCGCCGATCGATTTCAGCTGGGCAGCCTTACATTCACGCCGGTGGAGGCGGGCGTTATTTTGAATCCCGGCAATATGGTGGTAAAAATCACCCGGGCCGACCTTTGTGGCATATCGGTGCCGGGACTGCTGAAAATCTCACCCTGGACACTGACATTTACTGCAGAGCCGGAAACCGCCAATTCTCCACTGGATGCCCTGTTCTCCTGTTTGATGAAGGAGCCCGGAGTGGTGACCGGCAACTATGAAATAGCCGGCAATGTGACGGCCGACACCCTCAGCGACGGCTTTTATCGGTCACTGGACGGGCACATGCGGTTTACTTCACAATCGGGCCGCATCTATCGCCACGGCATCCTGGCAAAGATCCTGGCCTTGCTGAACGTGACCGAAATTTTCCGCGGCAAGCTGCCCGATGTGGTTCAAAAGGGGTTCGGGTACGAAACGATCAAGATAACCGGTGTGTTTGAAGACGGGAAATTCGTTTTGCGGGAAGCCGTCATCGACGGTTCATCCATGACGATCGCATTCGACGGCCATTACGATCTGACGCTGCAAACGCTGGACCTGAATGTCCTCGTGGCGCCTTTCAAAACGTTCGACGCGCTCATCCAGGCCCTGCCGGTGGTAAACCAAGTCTTCGGAGGGCGGCTGATATCGATTCCATTCCGGGTGGAAGGCAAATGGGACGCGTCCCTGGTGCGTCCGGTTGCCGTGGATGAAGTCGACGCCAACCTGTTGAACGTTCTCAACCAAAGGTTGAACGCCGAGTCGAAACCTTCGCAGCCTCTTCTGCCGGCCAGGAGAACCGATCGGCATCACGAACACAAATGATCGAATTTTGCCCGGCGCCGCAGCCGCTCACCGGCGATGGGCTCCCGTGAAGCGATGCCGGAAAAGCCGATCGAAAAGCTCCGCAATTTCGCCGATCCTCAAGCCGTAGCCGACCAGAAGCAGCAGCGCAAAAAACGCCAGGCCGATGACCGCACAAACGGCGAGCGAACCCGCCACCGTGGCGCTGTCGATCGCCGACAGGCCCGTTTGTTTGAACCACTCCAGCAAGGCGCCCAGCGCTGCGCTGATCACGATGATTTTCAGGTAAAACCGGTAGACTTCTCGTCCTTCCACGTTGTCGCTTTTGGCATTCCACAATGCATACAGCAGGCCCACCTGAAAAGCCGCTGAAACCGATACGGCCAAAGCGATCCCGGATGCCCCCATCCATTGCATGCCGTACCAGTAAAGCGGCAGGCTCAGCAATACCGCCGCCGAACCGAAAAGCGCCGGAAACAGCGTGTTCTGCGTGGCGTGATACCCCCTGACCACCACC
This sequence comes from Deltaproteobacteria bacterium SG8_13, assembly GCA_001303025.1. Classification (GTDB taxonomy): domain Bacteria; phylum Desulfobacterota; class Desulfobacteria; order Desulfobacterales; family SG8-13; genus SG8-13. The sequence goes on along the minus strand of LJNK01000093.1, from coordinate 8,199 downwards.
GTGTAGGATGACAGGGCGAATGCTCCGGGAAGCAGGAAAACCAGGATCTGGGCAGTCAGATCCGTGGCCCCCGCATCGAAATGCCCCCGCTGGAATAGCAGGCGAACGATTTCATGGCGAAGCACCATCAGCAGAACGGCAAAAGGAATGACCAGAGCGAGGTACCGCAGAACCCGGTTGAGAAGCTGGTTCATTTCACCGATCTTTTTCTCCGCAATCAACCGGGCCATAAATGGAAAGGCGGCCATGCCCGCCGCCTGTCCGAACAACCCCACGGGAATGAACAGAATCGTGCGCCCGTAGAGCAGACCGGCGATGCTGCCGGGCGGAAGAAAGGACCCGAAATAGCGCATGAATATCTCCATCGAAAACATCATGGTCAGCCCGAACATCAGCGGCAGGGTCAACAAAATATATTTTTTCAGGTCCGGATTCCGGAATTCGTAAAGGATCCGAAATCGCATCCCGGCACGTCTGGCTCCCCAGTACTGCAAGGCGAAATTGCCGGCAAACGCACCGATCAACACCCCCCAGGAAAACCCCTGCATCCCTACCCACGGTCCCAGCGCGATTCCGCCCGCAATGATGCCGAGGTTGTAGATCAGCGGCGCTAGGGCCGGAATGACAAATTGTTCTTTGGCAAACTGCACGGCCATGAACAGGCCGCCGGCGAAAAAGAAAAACTGCGCGGGCATGATGATGCGGGTCATCTGGACGGCGAGTGTCTGGAACTGCGGATCCCGACGGCCGCGGGCAACGGTTTCGATCAGCTCGGGCGCCCAGATCCACCCGAGGGCGATCAACACCACCAGCAGAGATCCAAAGCAGGTCAAAACGATGGAAAAGATGCGCCAGCCTTCGTCTTCCTGATGGCTGGCCAGGTACCCGGTGAAAATGGGAATGAAAGTTACCGCCAGAAAACCGCTGGCCACGATATGATTGAGAATTTCGGGAATCAGGAATGCGACATGATAGGCATCGACCTCTCCGCTGAGGCCGCCGACATATGCAATCGCCATGTCTCTGAACAGGCCGACAAACCGGCTGAGAAACACCGAGCCCATCATGATGACGGCGGCGATGCCGACTTTGCGATGCAGCGGCCTGTTCATACGAAAGCCATACAACAACGCCGATCGTACATCAAGGTGAATGGGGAACTGGCGGACGGCAATGTCCCATGAAATTGGGCGGAAGGTGGAAATTCATTTTACGATTCAAAAAAAAATGGTACAGAATATCCAGCCAAGAGCCGCGGCCGTCCGGTGCCTGATGGATCGGGCTGCGGTCGAACTGACCCACACGCATCAGAAACGTTTTTCTGCTGCACAGGGCAGCCAAACAGTGCGACTCGAAAAAAAAGCGGGTCAAACCAGTATCGATCGGAATCACCCCATGTTTCGACTGATTCGCGAGTGGCTGGACCGGCATTTTTCCGATCCTCAAATTCTCATTCTCAGCCTGCTGCTGGTAGTCGGGTTTGTTGCAATCTTTTTTCTGGGGCGGATGCTGATTCCGGTCTTCGCCAGCGTTGTCATCGCCTACCTGCTCGACGGGATGGTTACCCACCTTCAGGTCCTGCGCATCCCCAGGCCGATACTTGTCATTGTTGTGTTTGTGATGTTTCTGGCGGTCCTGTTGCTGCTGATCGTTTGGCTTTTGCCGCTGCTGTCCAGTCAGGTCGGCCAGCTGCTGCAGCAGCTGCCTTCGATGGTCAAAGCCGGGCAAAGCGAAATGTTGCGCCTGCCCGAGCGGTACCCGGGATTTATCTCGGAGCAGCAAATCAAACAGGTCCTCGATGTCGCCGGCACGGAATTCACCCATTTGGTCCGCCGGCTGCTCTCGCTTTCCATGGCCTCCCTGAAGGGCTTCATTTCACTGCTGGTTTACCTGATTCTGGTGCCGCTGATGGTATTTTTCCTGCTGAAGGACAAGTTCAAAATCCTCGGCTGGCTGAGCAACCTGCTGCCCGACGATCGCGGGCTGTCCGTGGAGGTCTGGCGCGAGGTAAACCTGCAAATCGGCAACTACATCCGGGGGAAAATCTGGGAAATTCTGATTATCTGGACCGCCAGTTTCATTACGTTCAAAATGCTCGGGCTTCAGTTTTCCATGTTGATATCGCTGTTCACCGGCCTTTCCGTGCTGATTCCCTATATCGGCGTGACCGTGATGTTTTTCCCGGTTGCCCTGATTGCCTACTTTCAGTGGGGACCGGGTAGTCAGTTTCTATATACCCTGCTGGCCTACACGGTCATTCAACTGCTGGATGGCAACCTGCTGGCTCCCCTGTTGCTCTCGGAGGTTGTCGATCTGCATCCGGTAGCCATCATCGTGGCAGTACTGATCTTCGGCGGACTGTGGGGAATCTGGGGACTGTTTTTCGCCATACCTTTGGCCACTCTGGTGCAGGCTGTGCTCAAGGCGGTCACCAAACGGCACCTGGCCGCACAATCGCTGGAGGAGCCGAGCGAATCGAACTAACGGCTCGTTCAACGCAGCTTTTCCCGGCAACCGGCGCGGCGACCCTATCGTTTTTCACAGGAGGATAGCGAAGGTGACGGAAAAAAACCAAAAACTGCTGACGCTGGGTATCTGCCTGGGCGCATCCACCGTATCGGTGGTTCAGGTGGAAGCGGTCGGCAGTTTCTCTGCAGGGCAGCGGCGCCCGGATGCGCCGGCACGCATCGTTGATCATGCGCTTGTCGCCCACGGTGGAAATCCCCAAAAGGCGATCCTGTCGATTCTGACGGCATTCGACCTGAGTGCCGTCGACCGGATTGCGGCAACGGGCCGCAAGTTTCGGGATTTCGTGGAGATGACCTCTATCTCCGAGCCGGAAGCGACCGAACACGCATACCGATACTGCAAACCTGAGGGCATCGACTGCCCCGCCGTCGTTTCGGCAGGCGGCGAGACCTTCATGGTCTACGTGCTGAACCGCAGCGGTCAAATTTCCAACGTGATCACCGGAAACAAATGCGCTTCCGGCACCGGGGAGTTTTTTCTCCAGCAGCTGCGGCGCATGGACGTTTCGCTGGAGGAGGCCGCTTCCTGGTCAATGACCGAAGATCCTCATGCGGTGTCGGGACGCTGTTCGGTTTTCTGCAAGTCCGACTGCACCCACGCAACCAACAAAGGTATTCCCAAATCCAAAGTCACTGCGGGTCTTTGCCGGATGATGGCGGAAAAAGTGCTGGAGCTGCTGAAAAAGGTTCAGCGACGCGATATCATGATCGTCGGCGGCACCACCCGCAACCGGATGATGATCGAATACCTGTCCCAACAGGTTGCCGGGCTCATCGTTCCGAAGCAGGCCCCTTACTTCGAGGCGCTCGGGGCGGCCCTATGGGCCTTGGACCATCCGACCCGTCCGCTGCCGGATACCTCGCGGTTGTTTAAATCCGATGCGTCCTCCTTCGAAAGGTTGCCGCCTTTGCACGATTTCGAAAGCGCCGTAACGTTCAAAACACTGCAAAAAGTCCGGCCCCACGCCGGTGACGCCTGCATTCTCGGTCTGGATGTCGGATCGACCACTACCAAGGCCGTTTTGATGCGCTCGCGAGACGATGCCGTGCTGGCGTCGGTCTACCTGAGAACCAACGGGGACCCGGTGGGGGCTTCCCGGCGCTGCTATGAGGCAATATTGCAGGAGGTCCAACAAAGTGTCCCTGCGCAACAGATTTCCATCGAAGGCCTCGGCGTGTGCGGATCCGGAAGGCAAATTGCCGGCCTGCACGCGCTGACCGACGGGGTCATCAACGAAATCATCGCCCATGCGACGGCGGCCGTATTTTTCGACCCGTCCGTCGACACGATATTTGAAATCGGTGGCCAGGATGCCAAATACACCTATCTGACCGGCGGCGTTCCTTCCGATTATGCCATGAACGAAGCCTGCTCGGCCGGCACGGGGTCTTTCCTCGAAGAATCCGCCTATGAAACGCTCGGTGTGCGCATGGAGCAAATTGCCGACATCGCCCTGCAGGCAGATCGACCGCCGAACTTCAATGATCAGTGTGCCGCCTTTATCTCATCCGACATCAAAAATGCCATACACGAAGGCGTGCGGCACGAGGACATCGTGGCCGGTCTGGTTTATTCCATCTGCATGAACTACACCAACCGGGTGAAAGGAAACCGGCCGGTGGGAACCAAGGTCTTCATGCAAGGAGGCGTATGCTACAACCGTGCGGTTCCGCTGGCAATGGCCTCGCTGGTGGGAAAGCCGATCATCGTTCCTCCGGAGCCTGGCCTGATGGGCGCTTTCGGTGTGGCGCTGGCAGTCAAAGACCGGATCGCAAAAGGACTGATGACCGCTCAATCCTTCGACCTGAAAGCCCTGACCCAACGCGAAGTCGCATACGGCAAAACGTTTACCTGCAAGGGCGGAAAGGAAAAGTGTGATCGACGCTGCCCCATTGCAGTCCTCAATCTGGAGGGCCGGAAATTTCCATTCGGCGGCGCATGCAACCGCTATTACAACCTGCGCAACAAGGTCCGATACGACATCGGCAGTCTGGACCATGTTCGCACCCGACAGCGCCTGATATTTACCGATTTCGGCGCAAACGCGGTCGACACCGGCCGAATGCGACGCCGCGGCGCGGTCGGCTTCAACAGAAGTTTTCTGCTGCACACGTATTTTCCCCTCTATTCGACCTTCTTTGCCGAGCTCGGGTTTGAACCGGTCATGCCCCGCAGCTGCAGCCGGGAGGGAATCGATCAGCGCAACGCCGCGTTTTGTTACCCGGCTGAACTCTCCCATGGGTTCTTTCACGAATTGCTCCGCATGGACCCGCGGCCGGAATTTATCTTCCTGCCGCACTTCAAGTCCATTCCATCCCTGACCGAAGGAACCAATTCCCTGGTTTGTCCGCTGGCGCAAGGGGAGACGTTCTACCTGCAGGCGACCTTTCGAAAAACGCTTCGCCGCCTTCAGGCTGCCGGCACCCGCGTGCTCGATCCGCCCATCGACATGCAGGCCGGATTGGCCGGTGCGGAGAAAACACTGGTTGCCGCGGCCCGCAATATGGGAATCGGAGGCCGGGAGGCCCGCCGTGCGTTTCATAAAGCCCGACAGGCGCAGGAAAAGTGCGCACTGGAGATGCGCCGCATCGGCGAGCAGGTACTCGCGCAGCTGGCCCAAACCCCCGAACAGATCGGAGTCGTTCTGTTTGGTCGCTCCTACAATGCCTTTGCAGACGAGGCCCACATGGGAATCCCGCACAAGTTTGCCTCCCGCGGCATTCCCATCCTGCCGGTGGACTTTCTGCCTTTAACCGCCGAAAAGGCCAAGCGGCACATGTACTGGGGGCAGGGGCAACTGATTTTAAAACAAAGCCGCTTTGTTGCCCGTCACGATCAACTGTTCGGGGCATTTATTACCAACTTCTCCTGCGGACCGGATTCCTTTATCCTGGGCTACTTCCGGGACATTATGGGGTCGAAACCGTCGCTGACGCTGGAACTCGACAGCCACACGGCCGATGCCGGCCTGGAAACCCGCATAGAGGCTTTCCTGGACATTGCGGCAGCCTATCGCAAGCTGAAAGCCGCCCGGCGGCCTGCAGCCACCAAACCCGCATTCACCCCCGCCCGAACGCTGATAGAAAACCAAACCCCCAAAGTGATCACCTCCAGTGGCGAAAAGCTGGCGATGACCGACCCGCGGGTAACCTTGCTGTTTCCTTCCATGGGCCCCATCGCAACCGAACTCGTTGCCGCGGTTTTTCAGGGCAGGGGTTTTCATGCCAGAGCGCACCCTCCGGCCGGCGAAGCCGAGCTGAAAACCGGGCGGGCCAACACCAGCTGCAAGGAATGCCTGCCGCTGATTCTGACCACCGGTACCCTGCTCAATTACATCCGATACGAAAAAAAGGCGAACGAGGTACTGGTATATTTCATGGCCGGAGGCAGCGGCCCCTGTCGCTTCGGCCAGTATGCGGTTTATATGGAAGACCTGGTCCGCCGCATGGAGATTCCCGACGTTGCCCTGCTGTCGCTGTCCTCGGAAAACGCCTATGCCGGGTTGGACGGTGACTTTCAGCGCCGGGGCTGGTGGGGCGTCCTCGTTTCCGATGTGCTGGAAGACATCCGCTCCATGCTGCTGACCAATGCCTCGGACCCGGGCACCGCTGTAGCGATATTCAAGGAAGAGCTGGACCTGATCCGGAAGGAATTGATGCAGGGAGAATTCGAGAGGTTGGAGCGCCAGCTCGTGCGCACGGCACTGCGATTCAAAAACGTACCGCTCAGGCAGCCGCCGGAAGCGGTGCCGACCATTTTCCTGGCAGGGGAAATTTTCGTCCGTAGGGATCCATTGTCCCGGCAATACCTGACCGAGTGGCTGGCACAACGGGGATTTGCGGTCATTTGCTCTCCAATCGCCGAATGGATGCTGTATGCCGATTTTCTGGTGGAAACCGGAAGAGCCGACTGCCATCCGTCGCTTGCAGACCGGTTGCGGTTCATGATCAAAAACCACTTCAAAATTCGCTACGAGCAGCGCATCAAGTCGGCCCTTTCGAAATCGGGACTGGTGCATGCCGAACAGATCGACATGAATGCAATCATCCGCAGCGGCTCACACTACCTGTCACCCAACCTGGGCGGAGAGGCCATTCTGACCATCGGCAGTTCGCTGACCGAAGTGGTCAGCAAGGCTTGTGGGGTGATTGCCATCGGTCCATTCGGATGCATGCCCAACCGTCTTTCAGAAGCCATCTTGAGTGAAACCATGAACCGACAGGACAAGATCGCCATCGGGCCCGACAGCGAGCAGTTGCGCATCATCCTCACCGGTATCGACGAACTGCCGTTTTTGGCGATCGAAAGCGACGGCTCGCCATTTCCGCAGATCATCAACGCCAAGCTCGAGGCGTTTTGCCTGCAGGCCCGCCGCCTGCATGAGCGGCTGTACCGGGTGAACTGACAGTGACAGAAAATACCGTTGCGCTTCCTGCCCCCCGGCACGACGGACAGGTTTCGCTTGAAAGAACCCTGCTGCTGAGACGATCGGTGCGGCACTGGAAGGACAAGCCCCTGGAGCTGGAGGACATTTCACAGCTTCTGTGGGCGGCCCAGGGAATTACAGATGCCCGCGGCTTGCGGACAGCGCCGTCCGCCGGAGCGCTTTACCCGCTTGAAATCTATCTGGTTGCCGGCCGTGTCAGCCGGCTGTCGGCCGGTGTCTACCGCTGCCGGGTGTTGCAGCATGAAATCTCAGCGGTGACCGTTGGAGATGTTCGCAGGGATCTGTGCCAGGCGGCGCTGCAGCAGCAAAGCGTTGCGAAGGCATCCGTCACCTTTGCACTCTGCGCGGTTTACCGGCGGGTGGCGGTCAAATACGGCGAAAGAGCAGTCCGGTATGCACACATGGAAGCGGGACACGTGGCGCAAAACATCTGCCTGCAGGCGGTCGCCCTGAACCTGGCCTCTGTGGCCATCGGCGCCTTCCACGATCGGCAGGTTCACCGCCTGCTGCAACTGGCCCCTGACGAAACCCCGCTGTATCTGATTCCGGTTGGCAGACCGCTGTAAGCGGTGCCTCCCGATGGGGCTCAGACGGTTACTGCGCGCCAACCGCCCGGCGTCGGCATTTACACCGACACGGCCGCTCTGAAGCCTGATCCCGCGGCGCGGGCTTCTGAAGATCGAATGGCAAGGCCGCTTTCGAGAATCGATGTCGCATGTTCGATCCTGAAAACAATGCACTGACCGAAAACCCGGTTCCTTCCTCTCGCAAGGCGGTCTGGGGCTGGGCGCTGTACGACTGGGCAAACTCAGCGTTTGCCACCTCGGTGATGGCCGGGTTTTTCCCGATTTTCTTTAAACAATACTGGAGCCTCGGGGCCGATACCAGCCTGAGCACGGCCCGGCTCGGATTCGGCAACTCACTGGCCAGCCTGCTGATCGCCGCAATGGCACCGGTGATGGGAGCCATTGCCGACCGGGGGGCGGCACGCAAGAAGTTTTTGATGACGTTCGCCTATCTCGGAGTGCTGATGACGGCCCTGCTGTATGTGGTCGGACAGGGGCAGTGGCTGCTGGCTCTGAGCGTCTATGTGGCGGCCGCCATCGGTTTCTCGGGTTCGATCGTTTTCTACGACTCCCTGCTTCCCGCAGTTGCCTCTGAAACAAACATCGATTTCATCTCCAGCCTCGGGTATTCCCTGGGGTACCTGGGCGGTGGCCTGA
>LJNK01000092.1 GCA_001303025.1 Deltaproteobacteria bacterium SG8_13 | reverse complement strand
CGGCCATGGCACGTCCATCGGGGGACTGATCGTCGATTCGGGCAACTTCGACTGGCAAGGGTCCGGCCGGTTCCCCCGCTTTGTTGAACCGGAGCCGGCGTATCACGGACTGCGGTTCGTAGAGACATTCGGCAATCTGGCGTTTATCCTGCGCGCGCGTGTTCTGGGGCTGCGCGATATGGGGGCAGCCATGAGTCCGTTCAACGCCTGGTTGTTCCTGCAAGGCCTGGAGACCCTTCACTTGCGGATGGCACGTCACTCGGAAAACAGCATCCAGGTGGCTCGATTTCTCCAGGATCACAAATGCGTCAACTGGGTCCGGCATCCCGGCCTGGAGTCCTCCCCGACCTATCACTTGAAAGATAAATACCTGCCGAACGGACAGGGCGCGCTGGTTGGATTCGGTATCAGCGGCGGCAGGGATTCAGCCGTTCGATTCATTGAAAGCTTGCGGATTTTCAGCCACCTGGCCAATATCGGCGATTCCAAGAGCCTGGTGATCCATCCGGCGACCACTACCCATGAACAACTCAGCGAAGATGAGCAGCGTGCAGCCGGGGTCACGGCAGATTTCGTTCGGCTCAGCGTGGGGATTGAAGATATCGAGGACATCATCGCCGATCTGGATCAGGCGCTAAACAATGCCGTGTCATGCTGATCCGGCAGCGCAAACTGCCGCGGCATAGTTGCCGCCTGCGAAACGGTCCAAAATCGGATGTGCCCGGGAGGCAATGAGATGATCCAGGCGGTCATTTTTGATCTGGACGGAACGCTGGTCCAATCCGAACACCTCAAGGCCCAATCTTATGCCGTGGCGGCAGCCGAGCTGAGTCAGGGCAACATCGGCGACCAGGAAGTCGTCGATGCCTACCGGGAAGTGGCCGGCTCCTCCCGCCAGGAAGTCGCCCAGTTCCTGCTGGAGCGTTTCCATCTGGAAAACGCCGCCCGGAACCGAATGGACGCCTACAACGTGAATACTGCCTGGCAGGCTTTCGTTCAGATCCGAATGAGACTGTACGCAACCATGCTGGATGACCCCCTGCTGATCGTCAAACACCGATGCCCTTACAGCCTGGACCTGCTGGTATGGGCAAGGGAAGCGCACCTGAAAACCGGCCTGACCACCGCCGGCAATTGCAGCCAGGCCTATCGGGTGTTGCAGGTGCTGGACATTACAAATGAATTCGATTTCGTCGCCACCAGCGATGATATCAACCGCAGCAAACCCGATCCGGAGATTTACCGGTTAATGGCCCATGAGCTGGGAATCTTGCCTGAAGCCGGCCTCGTCATCGAGAATTCTCCTGCCGGTGTGCAGGCCGCCCTGGCGGCCGGAATGGGTTGCATCGCGGCAACTTCGGAGTTCACCGCCTCCGGTCTGCGATCCAGTGGTCTGCTGCCCGGGCGCTGGATCGTTGACGACCGAGCCAAACTCAAGTCCATCGTGAAAGGCTACATGGAGGCGTAACATCCGTAAATCCCAGATCCACTCAAGGAGTTGTTTATGAAACCCATCCGATCAAGAATCCTTCTGACGGTCCTGCTGCTGCTTTTCATCGGCGGCTGTGCCACTCCTCGCATCACCCTGGTCAGCGGGGATTCGGTCCCCTTGCGCGAATATACGCTGGAAGGAACCGAAAAAGGGAAGGTTGTGGTTATTCCGGTCAGGGGAAAAATCGACGACGATCCGAAGCTCGGACTTCTGCAGGAAAAACCAAGCATGCTCCAGGAATTTGTCGCCCAGCTGCGCAAAGCCGAAGCGGATGATCAGGTGCGCGCGGTACTGCTGAAAATCGATTCTCCGGGAGGATCGGTGACGGCCAGCGACCTGATCTACCATGAAATTGCCGAGTTCAAGAATCGAACCGATAAAAAGGTCGTTGCCGCCTTGATGAACGTGGCAGCCTCCGGAGGATACTACATGGCACTGGCTGCCGATCATATCATCGCCCATCCGACAACGATTACCGGATCGGTGGGGGTGGTATTTCTGCAGCCAAAAGTCACCGGTCTGATGGAAAAGATCGGCGTTGGGGTGGATGTCAGCAAATCGGGTAAAAACAAAGACATGGGCTCCCCTTTCCGCAGTACCACCCCGGATGAAAAGGTCATGTTCCAGGAGTTGACCGACCGTTTGGCAAACCGTTTCCTGAACCTGGTTCAACAGCACAGGAAGCTGGATAAAAATGCCATGGCGGAGGTAGCGACTGCCAGGGTCTATCTGGCCGATGAAGCGCTGGAGCGCAGACTCATTGACCAGGTCGGTTACCTTAACGAGGCCGTTGCAAAGGCCAAAGAGATTGCCGGGATTTCGCCGGAATCGAAAGTCGTCGTATACCGGCGCTCGGAATACCCGAACGATACCGTCTACAATACCCGAACCAGCTGGCAGGGAGGCCGCGCAGTGTCGCTGGTCGAACTGGACCTGCCCGCGTCGCTGAGCGATCTGCAGGCCGGTTTCTATTACCTGTGGCCCGCAGCGGCCGGGCGGTAACACAGCGCGCGTTTTTCCAACACAGCCGATTGTTGCAACAGTCGGGATGGTAACATCCAATCAACGAGGGAGGACACCATGGCCAAAGAGGACAAGCTGGAACGTAGGAAGAAGGTCATCGACGTGCTGAACAAGGCCCGGGCGATGGAGCTGCGGGCCATCATCCAGTACATGAACCAGCATTACAATCTGGACGACAAGGACTACGGTGAACTTGCCGGAAAAGTCAAGCTCATCGCCATCGATGAAATGCGCCATGCAGAGGCATTTGCGGAAAGGGTCAAGGAACTGGGTGGTGAGCCGATCGCCGAACCGGACGGAGGCATCATCAAAGGGCAGAAAGTGGATGCGGTATTTTCGTTCGATGCAAATCTGGAAGACAATACCATCGACACTTACAACCAGTTTGTCCTGGTTTGTCGTGAAAGCGGCGACAGTGTCAGCATGAAGCTTTTCGAGGCCATCATTGAAGAAGAGCAGGCCCATTACAATTACTTCGACAATGTCAGCGAGCACATCAAAGACCTGGGGGCAACCTACCTGGCAAAGATCGCCGGAACGCCTTCTTCGACCGGGTTGACACCGAAGGGTTTCGCCGTAACCCCGGAAGGGGGAGCATAACCGGATCGGGACAGCTTCCGAAGGGGAGGCAATGAACACCATTCAGGCAGCGGTTATGGCCCGGGCCGGCGGTGGGATTGAGTTGCGAATCGACGAATTTCCCGCACCCGACCTGCAGCCCGGAGCCGTGCTGTTGAAAACCATCTACAGCGAGGTGTGCGGAACCGATGTTCACCTGATGCATGGCCGCCTCGACCAGGTTCCGTACCCGATCATTCCCGGTCACGTCAGCGTCGGGAAAATCGAAGAGATTGCCGGAGCGGTCACAGATATCCATGGCCGCCGGTTTCGAAGCGGCGACACGGTTACCTTTCTGGACGTTCACGAAACCTGCAATGCCTGCTGGCACTGTCTGGTGGCAAAAGCCTCGACGCGCTGTCCTCACCGCAAAGTTTACGGCATAACCTATTCGGCCCGCGAGGGACTGCTCGGTGGATGGAGTCAGCGAATCTATCTCAAACCGGGTGTAAAAATCGTTGCCCTTCCAGAAGGGTTGACCGCCGAGGACTTTATTGCCGGCGGCTGCGGAGCCCCGACCGGGCTGCACGCGGTGGAAAGGGCCGCGGTTCGCCTCAACGACTTCGTGGTTGTCCAGGGCGGCGGGCCGGTGGGGCTCAGTGCGGCCTTGTTTTCGTTGCTAGGCGGTGCCGGAGCGGTTGTGGTGGTGGACCCGGCCCCTTCCAGAATCACCGCAGCCCGCACCCTCGGGGTCGATTTTACCGTAGATGCAGCATCACCGGCGGAGCGCATCAGCGCCGTTATGGATCTGACCGGAGGCCGGGGGGCCGACGTGACCATAGAGGCCTCCGGCAATCCCGGTGCCGTGGTCGAAGGCCTGCAGATGACCCGGGACAACGGCACCTACGCCATCGCCGGCCAGTATACGGACGCCGGCGATATGACCCTCAACCCCCACCGGCACATCAACAAGAAACACATCGACATCCGCGGCGTCTGGGGAACCGACTTCAGCCACTTGTACAAGGCCGTGCAGCTGATGGCCCGCCATATGGACCGATATCCGCTAAAGCGGATGATATCGAAAGTGTATCCGCTAAAGGAGGCCGAAGCCGCCCTGTCCGACGTCGAGCACCGCAGGGTTGTTAAAGCTGTCATCGCTCCCAACCAGGACCGTTGATCCAGCCGGCCCCCGTCAAATGCCTGCCCCGCAAGCACCCCAGGTTTCATGGATAGCTCCCCGTTCAGCAATCGACAAACTACCACTATGTGGTAATAGTTGATCGTGTAAGCTTGCTTTCCCGTTACAACCTTCGTCCGCAAAGGAGTAATGATGAAGGGAGCTTATTTTAAATGCTGCATGCAAAGCCTCCACCGGATACACCCGGCCGTGTGGAGGTTTTGTTTTTGTCGCTGATGGCAGTTTCCCATTATCCCAATCCAAGCCCATCGCACCCTGCGACCGCCAGACGCTTATCGAATCGATCGAGAAGGGGAGAAGAATTTCCCCACTCCGATTGATCGTTACAGTCGCAGGTGCGGGTGTGTGAATCCAACAGCAGAGCAGAGAACTCAAATGGAAAAGAGGAGCAACTGCTGGGATTATATGAAATGCGAAAGACAGCCGGGCGGGGAAAAAGTTGTAGAGTTCGGCATTGTGCTAAAATCCACTGAGCACAACGACCTGTGATGCCGGCGGCAACCGGTAAAAACTTGTTCAACCGCGCCCTTTTGCCCGGCGATAGAACGCCGCCAGGCGCTGCGGTGACACGCCCAGATAAAATCCGGCCACCATTATCTGATTGATCCACCAGGTCCGCCAGATGCCCACGGAAAGCCACCGGCGGGCGGATGTTCGAGCGACGGCGGGTATGATTTCGATGCGCCCCTTTTTCTGCAGCCGTCGGATGAACTCGAAATCTTCCATGATCGGCATGTCTGCAAACCCGCCAAGTTCATCAAATAGCGCCGCAGACACGAATATCCCCTGGTCCCCGTAAGGCATCCGTGCGTAACGCGAACGCAGGTTGGCAACCCGCTCCATGATCCGAAGGGATGAAAGCGATGAATCGATCTGTAACGTGAATGCGCCTGCGCTTACCCCCGGTTTGCCGGCCGCGCTGCGCACGTAGTTTTCAAATCCCGGCGACAGTTTCGTGTCGGCGTGCAGAAAAAGCAGGATGTCGCCGGTGGCGTGAGCAGCGCCGGCATTCATTTGGACGGCCCGGCCCGGATTCGATTGCAGCACGCTGACTCCCAGCTGTCGCGCGGACTGCGCTGTACCGTCGTGGCTGCCACCGTCCACCACGATCACCTCTATATTACGGGCGCCCTGCAGCGACAAGATGGTGTCTTTTATGGTGGCAACCTCGTTCAAGGCGGGAATGATAATTGAAATTCGATCTGCCAGGGGACCTTCGGGACTGCCGCGGTAAACATTGCCCCAGACCGGCAGGTCTTCGGGACGATCGATATCCTTCAAAGGCTCCAGCAGCCTGCGGGAGAGGCTGCATTCATCGGCGATCTTCAGGGTGGCCTGCAACACCTGCTGCGTTCCCCAGGGGATCTCGTCCGACAGCAGGGAACGGGCGCGGTCAAACGTGCTCTTGCACAGACCGATCAGGTAATAACCGCCGTCGGCAGTCGGTCCCAGCACCAGATCGTTGTTTCGAAGTCGATCGAGAGCGGCGGACAGGATAGCGGCAGTGATACCCGGGATGTCGGTGCCGATGATAACGGCCCTGCGGCAACCGGCGGTGAAGGCATCCTCAAAGGCGACGAGCATGCGCCGGCCAAGCGGACCCTTTTGCTGGGCTGCCAGCAGCACATCGCCGCTCAGCCAGCTCTCCATCTGCTCCCGGCTGCCGCCTTCATAGCGAACTTCAAGGATTATCTGCCGGGCCGACAGAAGGCCGCCCGCCGTTTCAAGAACCCGTTCGGTCATACGGCGCTGCAATTCGGCCGCGCCTTCGGGTCCCAGGGCTGGAATCAGGCGGGTCTTGGTCTTACCGGGTTCGGGATAGCGGGTAAAAACGATCAACCGCTCCGCAGGTAATTCGGGCATAGGACAAGGCTTTTCATGCGTGATTCTTGCATGAAATGTAATGAGCAGTCGGCAACCCCCTGAACTCAGGAGTCAATGGCCCCGCTTCATGTGAAGCCGGAGCCTGCTGTGCAGGTATAACAGTGATTGGCGATGGAAATCGGACTCCCTTTTGCCGGTGGGCCTTGTATGTCAGATACGTGGATTTTTTGTCCCTCCATGAAAAGTCCCCGGGCAAGGTTGAAATCGCAATCGAAAAGATACCCGTCCCAGGAAACGGAGACCAGGGATCGACACATCAACCCGTCTACGGCACACGGATTGAAATTCGATGCCAGACGATCCATGTAGTTGTCAAAATTGCCGGACTTGATCAGCCATTGACGAAATCGTCCCAGAGGGGCATTTGCGAAATTGTACAGATGGTTGAACACAATCCCCCACCGCTGTTGAAGGACCCGGTGGTAGCGCTTCTCCGTTTCCTGCTGGTTGGGAGGAAGAAACGCTCCCGTGGGGTTGGATACCAGGTTCAGTTGCAAATCCCCGCCGTTTCGTCCGTAACCGATCGAATTCAACTTCTGAAGCATTCGAATGCTGATCTCAAAAATCCCCTGACCGCGCTGGGAGTCGGCCTGGCCCAGATTCAGCGATGGAAACGAGGCGACGACCACCACCCGGTTTGCTTTTAACAGATCCAGCAACCGGTCGTTTTGCCGGTAAAGTGCGGAGAGGTTGGAGCGCAGCATGATCCGGGGAGCAAGGGGGGAGAGTTTTTCAATCAGGCTGCCAAGATGCGGGTTTAACTCCGGTGCACCGCCGGTTATGTCGATGGCCTCAAAGTTGCAGCGTCCGGCGAAGTCGGCCACATCGTTGACCGTCTCGGCGCTCATGTTTTCCTTTCGCTTTGGGCCGGCATCCAGATGGCAGTGTCGGCAGCGCTGGTTGCACAGCAAACCCGTGTTCACCTGCAACGTGACTGTTTGGTTTCGCACCAGCTTTAGCCGGTGTTTGGCAAGTGTGCCGCTGAACGGTTCCAAACCCATTGGTGCTCCTTTGATCGGGGCAGTGCCCTGCCCGTGGTCACATGGACAGCTTTCCGGCGATGTTTCGCATCTGCACGCCGTGGACCAGCGAGGCGCCTCCACGGATAGCGGTGGTCACATGAATAACCTCTGTCATCTCTGCCAGGTTCGATCCCTTTTCCAGGCAGGCCTGAGTGAAGGCATCAATGCAATATGGACACTGGACCGTGTGGGCCACCGCAAGAGCGATCAACGCTTTTTCTCTTCCCGTTAACTCCCCTTCGGCAAATACGCTGTTATAATAGTCGAAAAATTTCCGGGCCAGCTCCGGTGCGTCTTTACCGATTTCTTCGAACTTCGGCAAATCCTTCGGTCTATAATAGCTATCCATCTCCAGCTGCTCCTTCGTCAATCAGCTTGGGGCTCTTCCGTAAAACAAAGAGCACGTTGTAAGGCAACATCGGCACCCCATCCAGGGCTCCTGCGGCAATCCGGCACCCCCGAGCCGGGGCGGTTCGGCATCGCGATCTGCATGGGCTATGCGGCCTGCCGAGTGCCTTTTTTCGATTTCGGATCGACCGGGCCCGAAGTCATGTCGCTCCACCCGGGGCCACCCTTGTCCGCAGGTCGCGGCGCGATTTTACAGGCAACCAGAACAACCGTGGCGGCAGCAACAGTAGCGATTGTCACTTTCGTTGTCAATTCATTCAACTCCCGGTCTGTATCCGATCCACCTCCAGCCGGTATACATACTTGATCCAGTCAAATCCGTAATAGCCCTCCGCCACCGCGCGCAGGGGAAACCCGTGTTTGGGCGCAAGCGCTTTCCCGTTGACAGCGTAGGCGAGAAATACGAGGTCGTTTTCGATCTCTGAAATCAGAAACCGCTGGACCTTCTCGTAATCTCCCCGCGGGCCGCGAACCGTGACGTGGGTTGCACCCTTATCGGCGTTGGCCAGGCGCAGCAGCGTTTTTATCGAAACCCCCTCCCAGCTGCCGAAGTTGGAGAACACCCCGGGGCAGATCAACAGAACGTTGCGCCGGATCTTTGGCAGCTTCACCAGGTCGCCGTATGCGATCTGCAGCGGTTTTTCCACCTGGCCGTCGATTTCCAGGCGCCAGCGGTCGATTTCCACACTATGGTCCTGCAGCCCCATCACCCCGAAACGCTCCGTGGGTATCGGCTCCAGGTTGCGGGTGTCCAGCGACCGAGGATTCCGGTTGATCAGACTTTTCAGATCGGTGCCTTTCGGAAGGATCATCCGGCGCACCTGTGCCACCGTCGATTGAGCCAGCACAAGGAGCGGGCTGAGGAAAATTCCGAGCGATGAAATTAGACGGATGGAGAATCGAATGAATGTTCTGCGGGTTTTCATTGTCCGGATCCGATGTTGAACCGATTACTCTCCTCTGAACTTCTTCAGGATTTTCGGGATAAAAAAGGAGAAAACAAACAGTGCCACGGAGAGAAACACCTTGAAGGAGATCAGCTGGCCCCACTCTCCGGAAACCCACACCTGCTTCAATGTACCAATGAAAAAGGTAAATATGAAGGTTCCCACAATGATCCCCAGGCCGGTGCCGGCAACATAATCCCAGAAGCGAACCCGCGTGAGGCCCATTCCAAAGTTCATGGGGGTAAAGGGGAAGTACACCAGGCGCAAATAGAGAACCGTGGCGAATCCGTTGCGTTCTATGGCCTCGTCATATTTTCTCAGGCGTTCGCCGATCAGTGCGGCCGCAAATTCGCGCCCCAGGGTGCGCCCGATAACAAAGGCTGCGCTGGCACCCAGCATGGCCCCGAACCATACGTATACAAAGCCCCAGTATGGGCCGAAAATCGCCGCGCCGAGCCCGGTCAACAGCGTTCCGGGCACGAACAGGCAAATGCCGAGCGTGTAAATACAGATAAACACCAGCGGTGCCCAGAGCCCGGCGGCATCCAGGAACCGACCCAGGGCTTCGGCTGTCAGGTACCCTTTTACCGGTGTAAAGCGCACCAGCAATACGGCACCAACGATAAACACAATGAGGATAACAGCCTTCACGACCGCTTTGCCGCGGCCACCTGTCGGCTGATTTTCAGCGCTCTCCATTTATCTGCTCCTTACCGCTGGCTGGCAGCACCCGCGGCAGGCCGATAGGGTCTATTCAGGCCGTACATTCTCTCGGCTCGCACGCACGGCCTTTCAGGTGAAAAAAGAACCTCAAGGTTTTCTTCACCTTGTCGGAGAAAATCTTGGGGGCAAAATAGGTGCCGGCTACCTTTTTGTTAATCTCCCCGATGGTTGGATACGGATGCACTGCAGCAGCCAGGGTCGACAGCTTCACTTTGCCGTTTAGCACCGCCACCCATTCGGCCAGCAGATCTCCGGCGTGCGGTCCCAGGATCTGGACCCCGATCGGTTTTTCGCTGCCGTCAAGAATCATCTTGATCCTGCCGGTCTTCTCGCCGTCGGCCAGGCTTCGGTCGTTGTCCTTGAATTCTTCCATCCAGACCGTGGTTTCGATTCCGGCCGCCTTGGCCATGGCCTCGTTCATACCGATGCTGCCCAACGGCGGGTCGGTGTAGGTACACCAGGGCAAATAGGTGTAATCGAC
>LJNK01000005.1 GCA_001303025.1 Deltaproteobacteria bacterium SG8_13 | reverse complement strand
GCCCGGCGGTCGCCAGGGTCAGCAGCGACTTGTTGCTGAAAACCTTGAACAGTGGTCGGTCTTTTTTGCGGGCCAGTGCCACCCTGAGCTGCAGCAGCGCCTCCAGCACTGCCAGGCTCCGGGGGGAGAGGCGGCCTGCGCCCTTGAAGTTCAGAAACAGAGGCTCTTTTCCGTTATGAACCGGCCCAACCCGACTCAAATGCTCACACTCTTCCTGTACCCATGCCAGACGAGCTTTGGCGCGAAGCTCCTCTTCCAGCATTTCCGCCAGCTCGATGAGGTATCGTACGTCATTGGCGGCATAGGCGATCATCTCCGGAGGGAGCGGCCGCTGGGACCAGTCCTTGCGCTGGTACTTTTTATCGAGATTCACCCCGAAGCGGGCCTGAAGCACCGCCTCCAGGCCGGTCTCTTTCAGGCCGACGAATCGGCTGGCCAACTGCGTGTCGAAAAGGTTGCGGATCTCGATCTGAAAGTCGCGGTACAAAGAGCGCACATCATAGTCCGCTCCGTGAAAAACCTTTTGAAGACGGGGATTGTTGAACATCGGTTTGAGGGCAGACAGGTCTTCGATGCTCAGCGGATCGATTACCGCCTGATGCCGGTCAGTGGCCATCTGCAGCAGGCAGACCCGCTCCTGAAAGTGGTACATGGAATCAGCTTCCAGATCGACGGCCAGGCGTCCCGTTTTTCCAACCGAGCGGACAAGGCGCGCAATTTCCGAAGCCGAAGCGATGATTTTCAACCCGTTTGTCATGAAGTCTATCCGTTCAGGAAGCGATCAGAAAAGTTTTCTCTTGACCCGGGAATCAGGATTCCTTAGTTATTATAATTTGTATTTATCAATCGAGCAAATGGAAGAATAAGATGGTACGCATAACATTTCCCGACGGGAACATAAAGACCTTTGAAGAGCCGCCCACCGGGTTCGAAATCGCCCGGAGCATTTCGGAGGGTTTTGCGCGCAATTGCGTGGCCGTTAAAAGAAACGGCCAAATCGTCGACATGAGCACCCGCTTCGACGAAGACAGCGCAGTGCGACTGATCACCACCAAAGACCCGGAGGCGCTCGATGTGCTGCGCCACAGCGCGGCCCACGTCATGGCCCAGGCGGTCCTGCACCTGTATCCGGATGCGCACCTGACCATCGGGCCGGCTGTTGAGGACGGCTTTTATTACGATATCGACATGGGACCGGTATCGGAGGAGGATTTCGCCAACATCGAAGCGGAGATGAAAAAAGCCGTCAAGGCCAAGCTCCTCTTCAAGCGTGAAGAGGTCTCCAAGGACAAGGCTCTCGAATTTTACCGCAACGAGCCCTATAAGCTGGAGATGATCGGCGAGCTGGACGACGGGACGATCTCCTTTTACAAGCACGGCGATTTCACCGATTTGTGCCGCGGTCCCCACCTGCCGCACACCGGCTTCATCAAGGCGTTCAAACTGATGAAGGTGTCCGGCGCATACTGGCGCGCCGACCAGAGCAACGCCCAGCTGCAGCGGATATACGGTACCGCCTTTTTCGACAAAAAGGATCTCAAGGCCTACCTGAACTTCCTGGAGGAAGCGCGCAAACGCAACCACCGCAAGCTGGGGGCGGCGCTCGAGCTGTTCAGTTTCCACGACGAGGCACCGGGGATGCCTTTTTTTCATGCCAAGGGGATGGTGGTGTGGAACGAGCTGCTCGACTACTGGCGCGACGAGCACCGGGCGGCCGGGTACGTGGAAACCAAAACTCCGATCACCCTGAATCGGACGCTGTGGGAACGCAGCGGGCACTGGGACAACTACCGGGAAAACATGTATTTCACCGCCATCGACGAGACCGACTATGCCATCAAGCCAATGAACTGCCCTGGCGGGATGCTGCTGTTTAAATCCCGGCGGCACTCTTACCGGGACTTGCCGCTGCGCCAGGCCGAAGTCGGCCTGGTTCATCGCCACGAGTTGAGCGGCGTGTTGAACGGTTTGTTTCGCGTGCGGGCGTTCCATCAAGACGATGCTCACATATTCATGACTTCCGAGCAGATCCAGGAGGAAATTCTGGCGCTGCTGCGGCTAGAAGAGCGCATGTACGCCACGTTCGGGCTCGGGTTTCACCTGGAGCTGTCCACCCGCCCTGAAAAATCAATCGGAACCGACCAGCAGTGGCAGACGGCCACGGCCGGACTGGAGGCGGCCCTGAAAGAATACGGCAGGGATTACCGGGTCAACGAGGGCGACGGGGCCTTCTACGGACCGAAGATCGACCTGCACATCAAGGACGCCCTCGGACGGACCTGGCAGTGCGGAACGATTCAGCTCGACATGTCGCTGCCGGAGCGCTTCGACCTGTTTTATATCGGCCAGGACAACGAGAAGCACCGGCCAACCATGATTCACCGGACGGTGTTCGGGTCCATCGAGCGGTTTTTCGGAATACTGATCGAGCATTTTGCCGGCCGGTTCCCGCTCTGGATGGCACCGGTGCAGGTCTGCCTGCTGCCGATCAACGACGAACTGGTGCCGTATGCCAACCAGGTCCAGGCCGAACTGGCCGCACGCGGGCTGCGGGTGGAAGTCGACAGCCGCACCGAAAGCCTAAACAAAAAGATCCGTGAAGCGCAGATCTCCCAAATCCCGTTGACGCTGACCGTCGGGCAGAAGGAAAAAGACGCCGGCACACTGGCCGTACGGACCCTGGACGGCGTGGTGAAGTACGGCGTCACCCACGAGGAGTTTGTAAACCGGGTGACCGACAACATCGGGCAGCGTAGGCTCGAATTCGACCTGTCCTGAAAACCGCCTGCCCTGTGCTTCGCCGGCCCACGGTCCCGCCGTCGGCGGGACCGCCATGAACCGGGATTTCGTTTATCCACAGCATTACCCTTCCAGTCGTTGCGCAGCCAAAACTTCCGGAATAAGGTGGAATGGCTTCCCCCATCTGCTTCGCTTTTGATCGTGCGGTCATCGCTCGCATCTGGGCAAACAGCTGCCTTCCCCGCGCCCGGCATGTGCCTGCCGTCAACCTCTCGCGTTGACAAAACTCGATTCTTACTATAACAGTTACAGGCGCTAAAATTTGCGGTAGCACCTGTGACAGCGCCAAGGATAACTGTTGAGCAAAGGAGAAGCGAGAGGACTATGGCCGCACAGCACCTGATGATTATCAATGGAAACGAATTTCCGTTTACACCCGGAGAAACGATTCTGGATGTGGCCCGAAGCCACGCTATCGACATTCCGACCCTCTGCCACCTGAAAGACACCATGCCGACCGGCGCCTGCCGGATCTGCGTGGTGGACGTCCGGGGTGCGCGCAACCTGCTGCCCGCCTGTGTCACACCGGCTGCCGCTGACATGATCGTGCAGACCGAATCGCCGGCCGTGGTGCGCGCCCGGCGGCTGATCCTGCAGCTGCTGCTCTCTTCGGGAAACCACAACTGTGCGGTCCGCGGCAGCGACGGCCAGGACTGGACCAGCTTTCAGCTTGCCGTGCACAACGACGACGGCAGCAGCGAGCTGTGCCCGGTCTGGGGGGACTGCCGCCTGCAGGACCTGGCCTACCGCTACCAGGTTTCCGGCGAGCGGTTTGCGTCCACCGAAATCGCCTATCCCATGGAGACCGTCAACCCGTTCATCGTAAGGGATTTCTCGCGCTGCATTCAATGCGGGCGCTGCGTGCAGGCCTGCAACGAAATCCAGGTCAACAACGCCATCCACGTGGGCTATCGGGGTGCGAAGGCCAAGATCATCGCGGCCGGAGACCGGCCGCTGAAAGACTCGGACTGCGTGTTTTGCGGCGAGTGCGTGCAGGCCTGTCCCGTGGGCGCGCTGGTGGAAAAAGACGCCCGCTACAAGGTCCGGCCGTGGACAGAGCGCAAAGTGCGCACCACCTGCAGCTACTGCGGGGTCGGCTGCCAGATGCACCTGCACGTGCAGGAAAACCGGGTGGTGAAGGTCAGCGGAGTGGAGGCGCGGACGCCCAATTTCGGCTCGCTTTGCGTCAAGGGCCGTTTCGGATTCGATTTCATTCACGCCCCCCAGCGGCTGACGGTTCCGCTGATAAGGGAAAACGGGCAGTTTCGGGAGGCCGGGTGGGACGAGGCCCTCGACCTGGTGGCCGAGCGACTTGGGGGCATCAAGCAGTCCCATGGACCGGACAGCATCGGGGTGCTGACATCGGCCCGGATCACCAACGAGGAGAACTACATTGCCAACAAGTTTGCCCGGGCGGTGCTGAAAACCAACAACATAGACCACTGCGCGCGGCTCTGACATTCCTCCACCGTGGCCGGTCTGGCCGCAGCTTTCGGAAGCGGTGCCATGACAACCACCATAGGCGACATCGAAGACGCCGAGGTCATCCTGGTAACCGGGTCCAACACCACCGAAAACCATCCCGTGCTCTCGCGGCACGTCAAGCGGGCGGTCGCCTTCAAAGGCGCCAAGCTGATCCTGGTGGATCCGCGGCGCATCAAGCTGGCCCAGTTCGCCCACCTGTGGCTCCGCCAGAACCTGGGCACCGACGTCGCCTGGCTAAACGGCATGATGCACGTGATTATCAGCGAAGACCTCTACGACCGCGATTTCGTCGAATCCCGCACAGAGGGGTTCGAGGAAATGAAGAAAATGGTCGAAAAGTTCACCCCCGAGTTCGTCGAGCAGATAACCGGCGTACCGGCTGCCGATCTGGCCGCCGCTGCGCGCCTGTATGCCGGCGCCAAGGCGGCCAGCATACTTTACTGCATGGGGATCACCCAACACACCCACGGCACCGACAACGTAAAGTCACTGGCCAATCTGGCCATGCTGTGCGGGCACATGGGAAAACCCGGGGGCGGGGTCAACCCCCTTCGCGGTCAGAACAACGTCCAGGGCGCCTGCGACATGGGCGGCCTGCCGAACGTCTACTCCGGGTACCAGGCGGTCAGCGATCTGGCCATCGCCAAGAAAATGGAGGAGGCCTGGGGCGTGAAAGACCTTCCCACAAAGCCGGGGCTCACGGTCACCCAGATGGTGCCCAAGGCTCACGAGGGCGAACTCAAGGCCCTGTATATCATCGGCGAAAACCCCCTGGTGTCCGATCCCGACCTGAACCACGCCGAAGAGAGCCTGAAGCACCTCGACTTTCTGGTGGTCCAGGACATCTTTCTCACCGAGACCGCCGAGCTGGCCGACGTGGTGCTGCCGGCGAAAAGTTTTGCCGAAAAAGACGGAACCTTTTCCAACACCGAGCGCCGGGTCCAGCGGATCCGCAAGGCCGTGGACCCGCCCGGCCAGGCCAAGGACGACTGGGAAATTTTGTGCGAGGTGGCCACCCGCATGGGCTTTGAGATGCGCTACGAGAGCAGCGAGGAGATATTCGATGAGCTCGCCCGGGTGACACCGTCTTATTCCGGTATCAGCTATGGGCGCATCGAAAAAGACGGGCTGCACTGGCCGTGCCCGACACCGGAGCATCCCGGCACGCCGATTTTGCACCGGGAGCAGTTCACCCGCGGCAAGGGGCTGTTTCACGCCATCGACTACACCCCGCCGGCCGAGCAGACCGACGACGAGTACCCGCTGTACCTGACCACCGGACGCGTGCTGTATCACTACCATACCGGTACGATGACCATGAAGACCGAGGGGCTCAACGAGCGGGTGCCGGAGTGCTTCGTGGAGATTTCGCCAAGGGACGCCGCCCTCTATGAGCTCAACGACGGCGAAGCGGTGGAGATCGCTTCCCGGCGAGGCAAGATCAGGGCACGGATACAGGTGTCGGACAAAGCGGTGTCGGGAACCGTTTTCATCCCCTTTCACTTTGCCAAGGCGGCCGCCAACCGCCTGACCAACGCCCAGCTCGACCCGGTTTCCAAGATCCCGGAGTATAAGGTTTGTGCGGTCAGGCTTTCCCGGGCGGCCTGATGAGATAAAACCCTTCCGCGCCGGCGCCTTCGGCGCTGTGAATTACGGGAGAGAAAAACGATGTGGAATCGATTGGCGTCCCAACCCCCTGCCTGCCGCAGCGGGCTCGCGGCGATCCTGCTGATCGCCGCTGCTGCCGCGCTGGTTTTCGCTTGCAGCGGCGCTGCCGTCAAACCCGAACAGCGGATCCCCCTTGCGGCCGACGCTCCCTACGCGTCGGAGGTCAAGACCACCGATTACTCCATGGAGTACGAGCTGGTCTACAAACCGGCGGGTGCATCCGGCGGCGGAACGCTTCAGTTCAACGGTAAGCTCGTTCCGCGCAGGGGCCTCGATTCGATGACGATCTGGATCAACTTTCTGGATGCCGAAGGCAAAACCATCGGCAGCAAAACCCTCTATTCGCCCGGTGCAGGGCGCGGCGCGGCGCGCACGAGCCTGGAGCAGACCTTCGAAGTTCCCCCCGACGCGGTCTCCGTGGCCTTTACCCACATCGCCCGCGAAAAGCGTCCTATTTTGCTGGACTGAGGCGCTCTGTTCCGGAGAAAACCATCCGTCTTGCCGGCCGTGGCCTACCGGGTCCGGTAGTTCTTCTTCCAGGGCCGTCGCTGAAGCTCGTTGTGGTCGGCAAGGGCCCGGTAAAAGGCTCCCACCACCAGTTCGGCGCAGTGGTAGTGATCCGACGGCAGGGTCTGGAGGGTCTCGATAACCGTTTCCGGCCGGATTTCCCACGCTTCGGCAACTACACAGCCCTCCGCCAGCTGTGCTACCGCATTGGCGCAGGCGCTGGTGTTCAGGCATCCATTCATCTGAAACATCACCGATTCGATGCGGTTGTCCCTAACCGACAGAAAAATCTCGACCGTATCGCCGCACTCACCGGTGTGCTTGCCATACCCGTCGGGATGGGCGATGCTCCCCCGCCGGTCGGCGCGAAAAGCCATCTCCAGATACCGTTCGGAGTGGTCCTGCCAGAAATCAGACGTTTTTTCTGTCATCTTTGCCTATGTCGGGTACTGGAACAGGTTACAGGTGACCATCCGCACCTGTTCGGCCCACCTATTCACAAACCGAAGGAGCCGTCAACCCCAGTTTTGCGCACACGCGCTGCCAGAGTTCTCGCACTGCTTCCGTTGCCGGGCTGCTTCCACCTTGTTCGAAAATCGTCATGCCCTGGACCATGGCCTTGGTAAACTGGGGGTCGAAGGGAACATTGCCAGCGAGCACCAATCCGCTGGTTTCGGCATAGGTCTCGATCCGGGTGGTCATTTCCGGATTGAGGTCATGTTTGTTCACGCTGATCATGGCCGGGACCTTGAAATGATCTGCCAGGCCGGCTACCCGCTGCAGGTCGTGGATACCCGATAAGGTGGGCTCGGTGACGATCAGTACGGCGTCGGCACCGCCGATGGCGGCAATAACCGGGCAGCCGATTCCCGGCGGCCCGTCGGTGAGGATCAACTCAAGGCCGCCTGTTTCGCCCAGATGTCTGGCTTCGCGGCGCACCAGGGAGACCAGCTTGCCGGAATTTTCTTCGGCAATTCCCAGCCGGGCATGCACCATGGGGCCAAAGCGGGTATCGGACAGATACCATTCACCGCACCTGTTTTCCGGAAAGTCCACCGCGCCTTCCGGGCACAGGTAGTGGCAGACCCCGCAACCCTCACAGGCAATCGGATCGATCGTAAAATCGGCACGGATCGCCCGCCACTGACACAGTTCGACGCAGATCCCGCAGGCGGTGCAGCGGTCGGGATCGATGACTGCCCGATGGCCGGATGTAAAACTGTGGCGTTCTCTGACCGCAGGGGCCACTATCAGGTGCAGGTCGGCGGCATCCACATCGGCGTCGCAGAGGGCCATTCTCGAAGCCATTGATGCGAATGCCGCCAGCAGACTGGTTTTACCGGTTCCCCCCTTGCCGCTGATTACCACCAGCTCTTTCATCGCGCCGCCGCCTTTCGATAGACAACCAGCGTTTCGATTTGCCGGTAAAGCGCACGAAACCGAGGCGCCCACACCGGCATCGCCTCGATGAGCATCTCCCCCCGGGAATAGATCTCTGCAAAGCGCCGGTCAAAAGGGATTTCCATTAAAACGGGAATTTTCTCTTGAAGAGCATACTGCAGGACTCGATCGTCGCCCGCTCCCTGGCGGTTGATCACCAGGGCGCAGGGGATGTCCAGGATGCGGACGGCACCCACCGCCAGCTGCAGGTCGTGCAGGCCAAACGGGGTCGGTTCGGTGACCAGCAGCACAACGTCCGTGTCTTTCATGGCGGCAATCACCGGGCACGAGGTGCCGGGAGGCGCATCGATGATAGTTGGCCGATCGGGCAGGGCAGTGGCGCGCACCGCCCGGATCAACGGCGGCGCCATGGCCTCTCCGATTCGAAGCCGACCATGGGCAAAAAAGATCCCGTTGCGATGTCCGGTTTCGATCACCCCGAGCTCCCGCTGATCCAGGCTGATGGCGTTTTCCGGGCAGACCGTCCAGCAGCCGCCGCAGCTGTGGCAAAGCTCCGGAAACGTCAGTGCATCGGTGTCCGGAAGGACGGCGATGGCCTTGAACTGACAGATCTGCTCACATTCACCGCACTGTGTGCAGCGCCGTTGGTCGATTTTCGGGACCGGGGTGGTGACGGTCTCCCGGTGATCGAAAGCCGCCTGCACGAACAGATGGGCGTTGGGTTCTTCCACATCGCAGTCGAGCAGCTGCACCTTGCGGTCGAGAGCCAGCGCCAGGTTGGTGGCCACCATGGTTTTTCCGGTCCCGCCTTTGCCGCTGGCCACGCTGATGATCATGGCACATTTCCTTTTTTTGTGATCCACCCCCAAAGCAGGGAGATATCCGAACGGAAACTTATCCCCAAAATAGTGGATCAGGATTCAGAGCAAGGCGTGCAATGGCGAAAAAGCGGAACATACACGCCAGTATGTGAGCATTTTGAGCCAATCCACAACGCAGCTCTGGATTCTTAGACACATTTTTGTGATGAGTTTTAGTGGTCGCAGACATTTGCGCCCGTCATCAGCGTTTTATCCAGATAACCCTGAACCAGTGCCTCGGGCTCTGCCACCGGTGCACCGACGATCACCTCGATATTTTTTTCGGCAAACAGGCTGATGGCCCGCTGACCCATGCCGCCGGCGATGATCACATCAGCGCCCAACTGGTGCAGCCAGCGGGGCAGCACACCCGGTTCATGTGGCGGTGGCGCGAGGGTTTCTTTTTTCGTAATCCGGTTTTCTTCCACATCCACCAGTGCAAATTCCTTGCAGTGACCAAAATGGGCAGTCAATTTTCCATCTACAATCGGTATGGCAAATTTCATTACAGACCTCCTCTAGTTTGAATTTCCTTCTCTATCCGATTCCTCTGCGAATGAGGAGCTTCGTTACATCCAGTGGCCTTTTACATTGGCCCCATCGGCTGTTTCGAATTCACCGCTGTTGTAACGGCTGATCACATCTTCAATACGACCCTGGGCGCCGGTAACGACCTGTATGCCGGCGGCCTGCAGCACCCGAAATGCCTTGGGGCCGCAATTGCCCGTGATCACCACATCGACATTTTCGGCGGCAACGGTTTGGGCTGCCTGGATCCCTGCACCCTGGGGCAGGTTGAGATGTTGGCGGTTTTCCACCGCCCTGCAGTCCATGGTCTCGGCATCGACGATGAGAAAAAACGCCGCCCTGCCGAAACGCGGATCCACCTGGGATGTGAGGTCATTGCCCGAGGAACTCACTGCAATTTTCATGGTGCTTTCTCCTTGTTTTAGGCAGAATGTGTACTTGATTTATTATGAGTATATGCTCATAATAGAGATGGTTTTGGTTTCCGTCAAGGAGAAAATGACCCTTCGCGCGAACTTTTTCGGTTGAGACAATTTAGATCAAATGATCATAATTTGTGTTGACACTTTTTAAAGCTGATATTATATTATGCTCAAAAGAGCATAACAGGGAGAACCGTATGCCGAGACCCAAAATACCGAGATGCGTTTCCGGCTATCCAGTCATTGCCTCGTTCGTTCCCCAGGGCGTTCCATTGGCCGGGGAAGTCCGCCTGTCCGTCGAGGAACTGGAGGCGATTCGGCTCAGTGATTTCGAGGGTCTCGACCAGCAGACTGCAGCCGGCCTGATGGAGGTCTCCCGCCACACATTCGGTCGGATCCTGAACCGGGCCCGCAGTATCGTGGGAGAGGCCCTTGTCACCGGCAAGGCCCTTTCCATCGGAGGCGGGGTGTTCGAAATGAGGGGTCCGGGCAGACGCAGGCGAAGCCGCGGAAAGGGCTTTGGCCGGCAGTGCAGACGGCGAGGGGATTGAATCGCTCACACATCCCGTGCCGGTGAAAACGAAAGGAGGTGACCCGCATGCCACGAGGTGATGGAACCGGCCCCCGGGGAAAGGGGCCGAACACGGGCCGGGGGCAGGGACGATGCAGACGCCGCCCGGCAGGTGAAAACACGCAGCCAGCCACCGGGACAGGATCCGGTCGCGGACGCGGAGAGGGCTCCGGCAAGGATGCCGGCAAAGGCCGCGGAAGATCCGGCCGGACGGTTGGCGCAGCATCCTGATTTGTTATCTACAGGAGGTGTCCAAATGCCAGGCTTGGATCAAACAGGACCCATGGGCGGCGGTCCGTTGACCGGCGGCGGGTGGGGGCGATGCAGTCCTACCGGCGCCGGTGCGGATCAGCCGGCAGATGTCGGGTCGGGACGTGGACGTGGATTCGGCGGCGGCATTGGCAGAAGGAGGGGCTGCTGCCGGGCATGGTTACTGGCAAGCCCCTTCGGAGCCGATAGGGCGATTGAGCCGGCCGCTGAAATCGAGAAACTGCGGGCAGAAGCCGAAACCCTGACGAGCATGCTGGATCGTCTCAGCAAACGGATCGAAGCGTTGGGTGCTGTCAAACCCGAGCAGCAGTAAAGAGCTGTCGGCGGCTAAGGTCCGCGAGGCTTGAAATACAGGTGTCCCCTCGTTGTCGCTCCGCATGTGCGGAGCAAAGCGAGGGGATTTTTTGCGGCTCATCGCGGATTATCTCTCCAAAAGAACCTTGAAGGAAAACAGTTGAGGGTGTATATGCCTGGGCGATAAAAGAAAGGAAAGCCAATGGAGATGGAAATCACCTTTCCCGGCGGGAAGAAAATCGACGCTGAATTTAAAAAATATACCGTTCACACGGACCAACCCCGCGATGAAGGCGGTGACGGCAGTGCACCGGAGCCGTACGATCTGTTTCTGGCATCGCTGGCCACCTGCGCCGGCGTATACATCCTTTACTTTTGTGAAAAACGAAGCATTGCCGTCGACGGACTGCGGATGACCGTCCAGGCGGAGAAAAACGAGAAAACGCATCTGTTCGAAACCATCCGGATGCGTGTCAAACTGCCCCACGGTTTTCCGGAAAAGTATCGGACCGCGCTGGTTCGGGCCGCCGAGATGTGCACCGTGAAGCGCAGCGTGACCTCTCCGCCGCAAATCGAAGTGAAGTTGGAGGAATAATGGCCCTATCGGTTGTCGATCTGTACAAAAAAATCCTGCCCAGGACCAACTGCGGGGACTGCGGTTTCCCCACCTGCCTGGCCTTTGCCAGCATGGTGGTTTCGGAGAAGCTGCCGCTGCGCAAATGCCCGCACATCGAACCCGAAACACTGGCGGCCGCCGAAAAGGAACTGGAGGAACAGTACAAGGCCGGCAAGTGGACCAAAAAGGACATGGCCGCCGACGCCCTGTTGTGGGCCAAGCAGCGGGCTGCTTCCATGGCCATCGCCGACCTGCCCGAGCGCATCGGCGGGAAACTGGTGACGGTGGAGGGCAAAGAAACCCTCGAGCTGCCGTATTTTCAGGAAACCATCTATATCCAGCCCGACGGGATTACGAAAAAAAGCGGCGATCCGCTCAACTGGTGGGAGCAGACCTTCATTTACAACCACATGGCCATGGGCGGTCGGCGGATGCCGACCGGCACCTGGAAGGGGCTGGTGGAGCTGCCCAACACGGTTTCCAAGGTCAAATCGATGAAGGCCCACGTGGAGAACCCTCTGATCGAGCGGTTCCAGGGCAATCCCCTGGCACTTCACCAGGCTGGATTGGACATCGGTGGCCAGGATCAACGTGAAGCCACCCCGGGCGCGGATGTGGCGATGCTTTTCCACCCGCTGCCCCGTATACCGGTGATGGTGACCTTCTGGGACGAAGAACCGAAAGAGGGTTACGGGGCGGAAGTCAAGCTGCTGTTTGACGAGACCATCGTCGAGCACCTCGATATCGAATCGATCATGTTTCTCAGCGAGCGGGTCAAAGAGCTGCTGTGCGGGGAGACTGAATAGTTTGAGTCATGATTTCCTGAAACCAATCCATCTGTGGTGGCTCTGAAAGGTTGATCCCGAAAGGTGTGGTTGCTAAAATTGTCGGTAATAAAACGGTAAAGAGAAGGGATGCTGGAAGTGGCTCGGTGCACCTGCCCCGAAGATGCGGAAAAACCCTATACCTGCATGAAGCACGAAGTAGATGTGTGTGCAGAGTGCCTGGCCTGCCAGGATCCAAACGGCTATTGCAAGCATCGGACAGCATGCCCTATCCATTTTCTTGAAAGACACCCCGAGGAGTGGAGCGCACCGCCGGAAGTCCCGTCAAACGAAGATCTCTGAACGACCGGATTAACCAGTTTGTTTGCAGGATTGTGGCTGAAATGAAAAACCCGGTTGTGCTGGAGAACCGGGTTTTTCATTTTTTTAGAAAAATAAGAACGGCTACTTGATCTGCGGCCGGGGCAGCACCTTGGCGAGTTCGGCGATTTCCGGCACCTTGTGCTCCCACTCGATGGCCATCAGGTGCACCCCGTGCACGCCCTTCATCTCCTTGAACTCCTCGATCTGCTCGACGGCGATCTTGATGCCCTCGTCGGCCACCTTGCCCTTGCCGGCTCCCTGCAGTCGCTCGATGATCGCATCGGGCACATCCATGCCCGGCACCCGGTTTTTCATGTACTTGGCCATCCCGACGCTTTTCATGGGCGTGACGCCGGCCAGGATGTAGGCCTTTTCGGTCAGGCCCATGTCGTTGGCCTGTCTGATCCATTCGCGGAATTTTTCCATGTTGTAGATGCACTGGGTCTGGATGAAATCGACGCCGGCATCCACTTTTTTTGCCAGCCGGTGCACCCGCCACTCGAAGGGATCGGCGAACGGG
This sequence comes from Deltaproteobacteria bacterium SG8_13, assembly GCA_001303025.1. Lineage (GTDB taxonomy): Bacteria > Desulfobacterota > Desulfobacteria > Desulfobacterales > SG8-13 > SG8-13. The sequence continues at coordinate 69,994 of LJNK01000005.1, read as the reverse complement.
TTGGCGGCCGCGCCGATAAACATCTTCGGTACCCCGTCGAGCTCGTCTCCGGCCAGAAACTTGCCTTCGTCGCGCATGGTTTTCACCATGCGGATCAGCTGCATGGAATCGATGTCGAACACGCCCTTGGCCTGGGGATGATCCCCGAACATCTGGTGGTCGCCGGACAAACAGAGCATGTTGCGCACGCCGTGGGCATAGGCGCCCAGGATGTCGGCTTGCATGGCCAGCCGGTTGCGGTCGCGGCAGACCATCTGAAAGTTCGGTTCCAGACCCTCCTGGATCAACAGCAGGCAGGCGGCCCAGCTGGCCATGCGCACCACTGCGGTCTGGTTATCGGTAATGTTGACCGAGTCGACGTTGCCCTTCAGAAAAGAGGCCTTGTGGCGGACCTCTTCTGCGTTGCACCCCCGCGGCGGGCCGAGCTCTCCGGTAAACGCAAACTCGCCTGCTGCGAGCACCTTTTCAAGATTGCTGCCTGACTTATAGCCATTTCCTTCTGTACTCATAAGACCCACCCCATATTCGCTGGTTAAACAATCGGATCGATCAACGAATCGAATCGCTTGCTATGCTTTTTCTTCTTCCGGTTTCTTGTAACCCGGCTGAATGGTCATGCGCGGCACCTGGTCGAGCCATTCCACCGGTTCCTTGTAGCCCATGATCAGGTCCAGGCGGCCTTGCTTGCTGAGCCGTTCGTGAATCTGGAACCATGCGCAAGGCTGGTCCTGGCTGATTTCACACTTGCCCTTGTTGGTACCGCCGCAGGGTCCGTTGTACAGTCCCTTGGCGCACATGGTGACCGGGCATATGCCGCCGGTCATGCCGAGCACGCACGCCCCGCAGGAACGGCAGCGCTCTTCGTAAAAGCCCACGTCCTGGTTGACGGCCAAACCGGTGGTGTCCACACCGGGAAAGACCGGTTTTTCGGGAAACCGCTCGGCCAGGAACTGGATGCCGACGCCGCAGGCCATGGAAACGACGGCATCGTAATCACCGATCATATCGTCCAGCTCGGCCAGGTATTCCTGGTCGCACTGACGCTCTAAGGTGACCGCCCCCAGCTCGATCGGGTTGTCGTCCAGCTTGCGGGCCATGTCCAGTTCGGCGTTGAGCACGGCGACCTCTTTTTCGCCGCCTGCCAGGCAGACCGATACACAGGTTCCGCACCCCACGTTGAGCACTTTCTTGTAGGGTTTGATCATCTCCTTGAGTTCGTCAAAGGGCTTTCGTTTCGCTACAATCATGGTTCCTCCAGTCCTGCCGGTAAGCCGTTCACACGATACACAACACACGCATCAATAGTCATCCATCTCCGGGTGAAACATCAGTACGTCTTTCAGGTCATCGCCCAGGTACTCGCGTTCCTTGGGACCGAGAATCCCCATGGACAGACAGATCAGGGTCCACAGGTGCACGGTGTGAAATCCGCCTTCGTAATGCTCGCTGAGGTCGTGAACCTGGGCGTGGCAGTTGTGACAGGGGGTGATGCAGTAATCGGCACCGGTTTTCATGATCTGGTCGAATTTGTACTTGCCGTACTGGCGCCGCTCGTCCGGATATCCGGACTGCAGGAACCCGCCGCCACCGCCGCAGCAGTAGTTGTTGCTCTTGTTGGGGGTCATGTCGAAATAGTTCTCTTCGCCCACAACGGCCTTGACGACGTAACGCAGGTCGTCTGCGACCGGGTCGCCGAAGCTCTTGCGCACAAGCTGGCAGGGATCCTGGACCGTGAATCTGATCTTGCGGTCCTTGTTCCAGTCGCTGTTGACTTTCAACCGGCCCTCCCGGATCCACTTGGCATAGAGCTGAATGATGCTGATAATCTCGAATTTGTGATCGATCTTGAACTTTTGCAGTCCGACCCGGACTGCGAACAGCTCGTGACCTCATTCAGTGTTGAGCCAGTACTTGCACCCTAGGTCATCCACCGCTTTGGCTTTTACCTCCACGATGTGCTTCCAGGACTCGTCGTCGGCCATGAACATGCAGTAGTTTTCCGCGGCCCAGCCCTTGGTGCCGTACGTCCAATCCGCACCGACGGAGTGCAGTATCTTCCACAACGGCACCATCTCGTCCGGCTCGGTCACCGGCTCCCGGGAGTTCTGGTTCAGAAAGTACTTGGCGCCCTTTTTGTTTATCGGTGCCTGCATATCGGCAAACTCGGGCTGACCTTCCTGGTACTCCTCCAGCACGTCTTCGACCACGAACTGGAAATCCTCTTCGCTGGCGCCCATGGCGCTGCAGGTGTCGCTTCGCAGGGCCATGTCACAGGAGCCCAGGATTCCTTTGGGCCGCTCTTCGCGCGGCCGGCTCTGGCGTGCGTAGAATACCAGCTGGGGGATGTTGATCTGCATGGGGCAGACATAGATGCAGCGCTGGCACATCGTGCAAAACCAGCACCAGTCGGATTTGAGCAGCTCTTCGTCCATGCCCAGAGCAGCCATGCGCAGGAACTTGCGCGGGTCCATGCCGCTGATTCCGGTGGCCGGGCAGCCGGCCGAGCAGGCCCCGCAGGTCAGGCACAAATTCAGATTCCCGCCGTCGGGCAGCAGCTCCTTGACTTTGTCGATGAAAAGGCTTTTTTTAACGCCAAGCTTGATTGCTTCTTCCGCCATAAAACACTCCTTCGCTTAGGATTTGACCTTACTTTTAATCGGATTGGGTCCCAGGGCCCGTATGTGATCCGTCATTTCTTTTGCATAGGCCGCAAACGTCGGCCCTTCCCCGGAGGTGAGATTGTACATCCGGACGCGATCTCCTTCGATGCCGACTTCCTCCAGCAGACTGCTGACGTACTGCACCCGCTCTTTGGCCCGGTAGTTGCCCTCGTTGAAATGACACGAACCTTCCAGACAGCCGACGATGTAAGCCCCGTCGGCCCCTTTCTGGATCGCCCGCAGCAGATGGAGCACATCCACCTTGCCGGAGCAGGGGACATGGATGATTTTAACGCTCGCCGGATACTCGAGTCGCATGGAACCTGCCAGGTCCGCGGCCGAGTACCCTCAGTAATTGCAGCAAAACGCGATGATCGTCGGTTCGAAATCGGACATTACTCTCCTCCTACCAGCAGGGCGTCAATTTTGCAGGTGATCTGCTCATCCTCGAAGTTCCCCAGGTCGATGGTCTGCCGCGGACAGACCGAGGTGCAAACCCCGCAGCCGCGGCACAGGGCCTCGTCAATTTCGATTTCCATTTTCTCGATGTTGAAGGTGGGCACGTCGAATGGACAGCTGCGCACGCAGGTCAGGCATTTGACACAGTTGTCGATGTCCACCCGCGCCTTGATGGCCGACAGCTTGATGGAATCCTTGGCCAGAAAGGTGCTGGCACGCGAGGCGGCTGCCTGGGCCTGGGCGATGGTCTCTGAAATCAGCTTGGGGCTGTGGGCCGTGCCGCACAGGAAAACCCCCTCGCTGGGCATATCCACCGGCCGCAGCTTTACGTGCGCTTCGATGAAAAAGCCCTGGGGGTCGCGGTTGAGCTTCATGGTCTCGCTCAGATCCGTCGTGTCGGCCGCGGCCACGCCGGCGCTCAGCACCAGCAAGTCGGACTGGATCTGCACGTCGAGCTGTAGGACGTGATCCTTTACGGTGACCAGCACACCGTCCTTCGAGGTTTCCACCGCCGGGGGAGCATCGCTGTCGAAACGGATGAAGATCACCCCTTTCTGGCGGGCTTCGGTGTAGTAGTCTTCCAGCAAGCCGTAAGTGCGGATGTCCCGGTAGAGGATGAAAACCTGGGCATCCGGGTTGTCGCGCTTGATGGCCAGGGCGTTTTTTACCGCATTCTGGCAGCAGATGCGCGAGCAGTTGGGGTTTTCATCGTTGCGCGACCCGACGCACTGGATCATCACCACGTTGGAAAGGTCGCCGGCGCCTTTTTCTTCCAGCCGGTCTCCGAGCTCCAACTGGGTGACCACCCGCTCGTCTTCACCGTAGAAAAACTCCTTGGGCTTGTATTCGTTTGCCCCGGTGGCAACGATGATCACGCCGTGGTCGATTTTCTGCGACTCTTTGGCTTCTCCCATTTCCACCTCTGTGGTGAAATTGCCCTGAAATCCCCTGAATCCGGCGATCCGGGCACCGGTCAGCACCTCGATGTTCTTGTCTTTCTGCACTTCACCGACCAGCCCCTTCATGTAGGCCTGGATGTCTGCGCCCTCGATGGTGTGATGCAGCCGGCGGGCCATCCCGCCCAGTTCGGTATCTTTTTCCACAAGGACCGACTGGTAGCCCTGGCGGCTGAGGTTCAGGGCGGCATTCATGCCGGCAATGCCGCCACCGACCACCAGAGCCTGCTTGTTGACCGGGATAACCTTTTCCTCCATCTGCTTGAGGGTGGCCGCCCGGGAGACCGCCATGCGCACCAGGTCCTTGGCCTTGGCGGTTGCGGTCGGCTTGTCGTTGGAGTGCACCCAGGAGTTCTGGTTGCGGATGTTGGCCATGTCGAACAGGTACTTGTTCAGCCCGCTGTCCTCCATGGTTTCCTGAAATATCGGTTCGTGGGTCTTGGGGCTGCAGGCCGCCACCACCACCCGGTTGAGCTTTTGCTCCTTGATGATCTGCTTCATCGCCTGCTGGCTGTCCTGGCTGCAGGTGAACAGATTTTCCTGCGCATACACCACACCCGGCAGCTTGTCGGCATATTCCTTGACCGACGGCACGTCGACAATACCGCCGATGTTGATGCCGCAGTTACAGACAAAGACGCCGATGCGCGGTTCGGCACCGGTCACATCGAGCTGCTCGGGACGCTCCAGTGTCTTGGTTTCTGTTCCGCGGGCTTCGGCAACCATGGCCCCGGCCGCACTGGCAGCGGCGCTGGCCTCGATGACCGACGAGGGGATGTCCTTGGGGCCCTGAAAGATGCCGCAGGCATAGACACCCGGCCGGGAGGTGGCAACCGGCGTGAACGGGTCGGTGGCGGCGAAATTGTATTTGTCGAGTTCGATATCGAGCTTTTTCGCCAGCTCGGCAGTCGACTTCGAAACCTGCAGGCCTACCGACAGCACCACCATGTCGAAGGTCTCCTCCTTGATCTCGCCGGTCTCATCGACATAGTGCACGTTCAGGTCGCAGGTGTCGGGAACATCTTCAAGGGTGTGGATGCGTGCTTTGACAAATCGCACCCCTTCCTTGTCCTTGGCCCGCAGGTAGTACCTTTCATAGTCTTTGCCGAAGGAGCGAATGTCCATGTTGAAGATGGCGCAATCGAGCCCGTTGTCGGAATGCTCCTTGGCGATCATCGCATCCTTGATGGCATACATGCAGCAAACCGATGAGCAGTAGCCGTTGCCGCAGCGGTTGGTGTCGCGGGATCCGACGCACTGCAGCCAGGCGATTTTTTTCGGCTCCTTTTCATCCGAGGGGCGCACCAGGTGCCCCATGGTCGGACCGGAGGCGCTCAGAATCCTCTCGAACTCCAGGCTCGTCATCACGTTCGGGTTTTTCTTGTAGTGGTAGAACTGCTGGAATTCGGTGGGATCGAACGGATCGCTTCCCGGGCACAGCACCACGGAGCCGACCTGGATTTCGCGCTGCTCGGGCTTCTGGTCGTGAATCACCGCCTCGGCCAGGCAGGCGGACACACACTGGTAGCACTCGCAGCAGTAGCTGCAGTTCAGGCAGCGATCGGCCTCCTCGCGACCGGCCTCGGCCTCGTAGCCCAGCTCCACCTCGTCGAAGTTGCCGGCGCGCTTTTCCACCGGCAGTTCCGGCATCTTCAGCCGGGCTTTCTTGGGCCCCTCCGTTGGAATCGGCCGGTAGGCCGGCTCCGACGACGGCAGGGGTTCGCGGCCCTCCTTCATATCGTTTCCGTCGATGTAGCGGATGATCGACTCGGCGGCTTCGCGGCCGGCGGCAACGGCCCCGATGGCGATCCACGGTCCGGACTGCAGGTCGCCACCGGCAAAAACGCCATCCATGTCCGTGGCGCAGGTGATGGCATCGACTTCGACGGTTCCCCAGCGGGAAAACTTCAAACCGGTCACGTCTTCCAGCGACGACAGGTCCGGGCGCTGGCCGATGGCCGGAATCAATTGATCGATTTCGATGTCGTATTCGCTCCCCGGTATCGGCACCGGGCGCTTGCGGCCCGAGGAATCCGGTTCGGTCAGCTCCATTTTAATGCAGCGCAGGCCGACCACCTTGCCGTCTTTTACCAGCACTTCCTGGGGGGCGGCCAGGTAGACGATGTTGGTGCCTTCGGATTCGGCGGCCTGGATTTCCTCTTCCCAGGCGGGCATTTCCGCCCGCGTGCGCCGATAGATGATCGTCACCTCTTTGGCGCCGAGCCGCACCGCCGATCGGGACACATCGATGGCCACGTTGCCGCCGCCGATGATGGCCACCTTGTTGCCGACCTCGGTCTTTCCGGTCAGGTTGACTTCTCTCAAAAAATCGACCCCCTGGCGCACGCCGGCCGCTTTTTCGCCCGGAATGGCCAGCTCGATGCCCTTGTGGGCGCCCAGGGCCAGGTAGACGGCCTTGTAACCATCGCTCAAAAGGCTGTCGATGGTCATCTCGGGGCCCAGCGGCGTGTTGCACTTGATCTTTACGCCGAGGTTGGTGATCAGCTCGATTTCCTGGTCGAGGACATGTCTGGGGAGCCGATGGGCGGGAATTCCCACCCGCAGCATGCCGCCGGGTTTGGGCAGCGCTTCGTATATGGTGGAAAGGATGCCGTTTCGGGCCAGGTGATAGGCGGCCGAAAGTCCGGCCGGGCCGGATCCGATGATGGCCACCTTTTCCTTGCGGGGCGGCAGGCACTCGAGTTTCACGTTGCGCGGATCGAACTGGTCGGCGGCCAGGCGCTTGAGATCCCGGATGGCCACCGCATCTTCCACTTCTCCCCGGCGGCAGGCATCCTCGCATCCGTGGGGGCACACCCTGCCGAGAATGCCGGGCAGGGGCAGCTCCTCCATGATGATCTCCAGAGCCCGTTCATAGTTGCCCGCCTTGACCATCTGGACATAGCCCTGGACGTTGAGACCGGCCGGGCAGCCCAGCCGGCAGGGGGCCTTGTCGATTTTGTGGATGGCATACGCCCCGGGGATGGCCTGGGCATAGCTTTTATATGCCGCTTTGCGGATGGAAAGCCCTTCGTCGTATTCGTTGGGCAGCTCCACCGGGCAGACCTTGGCACACTCGCCGCAGCTGGTGCACTTGTCAAGATCGATGAATCGCGGTTGCTGCTGCAGCCGGACGGTAAAACGTCCGGGCTCGCCTTCCAGATCCAGCAGTTCGGTTCCTGTCAACAACTCGATGTTCAGATGCCGGCCGACCTCGACCAGTTTCGGTGAGATAATTCACATCGCGCAGTCGTTGGTGGGAAACGTCTTGTCCAGCTGCGACATCAGCCCGCCGATGGCCGATGATTTTTCAACCAGGTAGACATAATAACCTGATTCGGCAAGATCGATTGCAGACTGCATTCCGGCGATACCGCCACCCACGACCATTACAGATCCGACCGGTTTGTCTTTGCTCATTCTCTTACCCCTCGTAGTGGATTCGGCGCTGGTTGCCGGCGGGCACCGCGCATTTTCCAGAAAGCCTTTTGTGCTCATCAAATTAGCCGCTTCCGACGCCGGCGGAAAACCGGAATGAACCGATTTTCCGGAAAAAAGGCCAAAGGATCATATGCCACATCCGCAAAATTCCTGTCAAGGCATTTGTATAGGGACACCTGGAACACTTTTGGTGTGGCAGTTCGCCCAGATGGCAGCCCGAACACCAACCAAATCCGCAGGTTACGAACGCCGCCCGTTGGTGTGCCAAATTGCATTGGGCCGGAACCTGTGATAAACAATTGGCAGCGGCGATCCGTGTCCATGCCGACCAGCCACACAAGCCTCGCAGAAAAGGGCGACTTCACTTATGATAAAGCCGCAACCATCGGTAATTAACATCGCTTTGGTGGGGGGAGGGGGATTGTGCCGGGAAATCCTCGAAAAAACCACCTTCGATTACCTGCAGGAGGGCGTGGATGCCCCCATCCTGGCGGTGGTCGACCCGGATCCCAAGGCACCCGGCATCTTGTATGCCAAAGAGTACGGGCTGCTCACTTTTTCCGATTACCGCCAGCTCTATGATCGGCGGTACAACATTCATCTGATCATCATTCTTACACCGGATCAGGAAATTTTCGAAGAGATCCTGGCCACCCGCCCGCCCCGCATTCGCATCATGTCCTGCGCGGTATTTGAAATCTTCTGGAATGCCATCGGCTCGGAAGAACGCAAACTGCGGGAACAGAAATCGGCCATGGAAACGGTTTTGAACGGAATCCAGGACTCGATCCTGGTGCTCACGCCGGAGATGGAGATTGTAGAAGTCAACGATGCCTTTCTCAAACTTTCGAAGCGATCCCGCGAGCAGGTCATCGGCAGCAGATGCCACCAGGTCTACCGAAGCTGTGAGGAAGTGGATATGATCTGCCCACTGGAGGAAGTGGTGCGCAACCAGCAGAACTCCCGGCAGGTCCGCACCCGGGTGGGGAAAGACGGGGCAGAGCGCCACTTTGAAGTGAACGTATACCCGATCTGGGAAAAAAGCGGCAAGATATCCAAATTCATCCACATCAGCCGGGACATCACCCAAAGGATGAAGGAAGAGGAGGAGATCACCCGGCGGTTGGAGCAGATGGTGGAGGAAAGAACCCAGCAGCTTCGTGAAACCCACGCCAAACTGCTTCACCAGGATAAAATGGCGTCGCTGGGCAAGCTCTCGGCCTCCGTGGTGCACGAAATCAACAATCCGATTGCCGGTATTTTGAACCTGTTGATGCTGATCCGGCGTATCATCGACGAAGATCAGCTGCAGGAAATCGATCTGCCCCTCTTTCAGAAATATCTGGACCTGATGGAAACCGAGACCCGCCGGATCAGCCGGATCGTATCCAACCTGCTGGCGTTTTCACGGCCCAAGAAGGCCGAGGTCCGCCCGCTGGATCTCAACCAGTTGATTGAAAAAACCCTGATACTGAATGCAAACCTGCTGAAGGTCAACCAGGTGAAGGTCATCAGGCGGCTGGCGCCGGATTTGCCGGAGGTGCTGGGATCCGAGGATCAGATCCAGCAGGTATTCATGAACTTCGTCTCCAATGCGGCCGAGGCGATGGAGACCCAGGGCGGCGGCACCCTGACCATCGAATCCCAGCACCTGGTCAGTGAGGGGCGCATCGTCATTTACTTCAAAGACACGGGTCCGGGTATTCCGAAGGAGGACTTTTCCAAGCTCTTCGAGCCGTTTTTCACCACCAAGACCGACGGTAAGGGCGTCGGCCTGGGGCTGTCGGTTGCCTATGGCATCGTCAAGGAGCACGGCGGGTATATCTTTGTCGAATCCGATCCGGAACACGGCACCAACTTTCGGTTGACCCTGCCGCTTTCCACGGTCGAAAAACCACTCCAGGGAGGCATTGATGGGGGCCACGAGAATACTGATCGTAGATGATGAAGTGATCATGCGCGAATCGCTGTCCGGGTGGCTGGCACGAGACGGGCACGCTGTTGAAACCGCTGCCAGTGGCGAGGAGGCCCTGGAGAAGCTCGGGAAGTCGCGTTTCGACATCCTGCTGGTGGACATAAAAATGGAAGGCATCAGCGGGCTGGAAGTGCTTAGAAGGGTGAATGAGAACGATCCAGACGTGGCGATCGTCATGATCACGGCTTACGGCTCTATTGCCACGGCCATCGAGGCCATGAAGAACGGGGCCCACGACTACTTGCTCAAACCCTTCGACCCCAATCAGCTGGGAGTTCTGATTGAAAAGATTGTCGAGCATCAGGCGCAGGTTCGCGAAAATCTCTACCTTAAAGAGCAGTTCAAGGAACGCACCCGCTTCGAAAGCATGATCGGCCAGTCGTTGCCCATGCAGAAAGTCTTCGATCTGATCCGCGATGTGGCCCCCTCGGACGCAACCGTGTTGATCACCGGAGAGACCGGTACCGGCAAGGGCTTGGCTGCCAAAGCTATTCACACCAACAGTCCCCGCTGCGAGGGGCCCTTCGTGATTGTTAACTGTGGTGCCATCCCGGAGCATCTGATGGAGAGCGAACTGTTCGGTCACCAGAAAGGGGCTTTCACCGACGCGAAGGAAACCAAGAGGGGGCGGCTGGAACTGGCCCACGGCGGAACCCTGTTTCTGGACGAAATCGGCGAGATCGGCATGCGGATGCAGATCGACCTGCTGCGGGTGCTGGAGGACCGTGTTTTTTACCGCGTCGGGGGCACCCAGCCCATCGAGGCCGATTTCCGTGTGATTGCGGCCACCAACCGGGACCTGAAAACCGCCATCGAACAGGAGACGTTTCGCGAAGATCTTTATTACCGGCTGAATGTCGTCTCCTTTCACATGCCTCGGCTGCGGGAACGCAAGGAAGACATCCCGCTGCTGGCCGAGCACTTTTTGCAGCGCTTTACACAGGAAACCAACAAGTCGATCGACGCTGTCAGCCGGCAGGCAATGGATGAAATGATGCTCTATGACTGGCCCGGCAACGTCCGGGAGTTGGAGAACGCCATCGAGAGAGCCGTTGTGGTCGGCAAGGAAAGAAAGGTTCACCCGGAAGATCTGCCGTTTTACTGCCTTCTGAACCCGCCGCCTGTCGGGCAGTCCCTGAAGGACGTCGAAAAGGAGCATATACGGCAGATCCTGGAAGAAAACGACTGGAACGTTGCTAGAAGCGCAAAAATATTGCAGATCGACCGGTCGACCCTTTACAGCAAGATCAAACGCCACCGGCTTCAGAGATCGGATTGATTGAAGCAGCGGGACATATCGTCGTCTCTCCCATCGGGGAGGTGGACCCCGCCCTGTGCGACGTGGTCGGTGAGGAGACCGGCCGATCGTTCGGATTTCCCACCCGGATACTGCCGCTGCTCGAAGAAATCGCTTTTGCCTACGACATCGAGCGCAGACAGTACCACTCTACAAAGATCCTGGAGAAGCTTGCCGAAACAGCACCACCGCAGTCCGTCAAGGTCATCGCAATCGCAACGGTCGATTTGTTTATCCCGATCCTGACCCACGTATACGGAGAGGCCCAGCTGGGCGGCAAGGCCTGCATCATATCCACCTACCGGCTGCGGGAGAATCCGCACCCAGGCCAAAGGCGGATTTCCCTGAAAGAAAGGGCGATCAAGGAAGCAATCCACGAATTGGGCCACACCTTCAAACTGAGGCATTGCCCGGAGCACACCTGCATCATGCATTACTGCCGCAGCGTTGCCGATGTGGACCGCAAAACGGCCGGTTTCTGCCGGCACTGCCGGGTGATGATGGAGGATGAACTAAAACGGATGGAAGGGGGTGTGCAGGGGTAGCGCCTTGGTGGTGCCTGCGCGTGTGCACGGGTTGGATTCGCTGCCAGATGCGATCCAACCCGTGCATTTCTTAGCGGTTGTATTTTGGGTTAGCAGCGCAGGAACATGCTCGTCAGCCGGTTCCAGCCGAGCTGGGGAAGCTTGCCGTAGAGGTCATCGCCCAGGTGCCCGCCATCGGCGGCAAGTGGTCCGGCAGTCTCTTCGATCACCGCCGTAAGCTGCCTGACTTCCGATCGGAGAAACGATGTCGATTCGTCTCCGATCATCAGCTTCTTCATGTCCCGGCGAAGATCGTTTGAATGGGCCCTGACGATCCACCCTTCAGCGTATGCATCACGGCTTTCCACCTTGCCCTGCTGACGCAGCCCGATGTTGCATGCCGTGACCACTCCACTGACCGGCGAAAGCAGCCGGGCGCTCTTGTCCCCCCGGCGCAACGTGATGTCGGGGCGACCCTGCTGCAGCGTTTTGCCGATCAGCGGTGCGTCGATCGTGTCAAAAGGACCCAGCAGACGCAGGGTGAACTCGTCCAATCCGACCCGCACCGCGTTTTCCTCCTCGATCTTGATCCAGGAATGCCCGCGATGCAGGTAATATCCCTGGGGGACCTTAAAGCCATCCACCTCAATGAGATCCACCGGGTTGACCGTGGCGAAAACGGTGAACTGGTCGTTGAAGTACTGGTCGAAGTCGCAATCCGAGCAGCTGTAATCGTTGATGCAAGCCCTGAAATCGATGCGCTGCTTCATGTGATGCAGGCACGGCCGCTTCCATTGCGGCTGCTCTTTCAGCTTCTCGCGCCACGAGACGATTGCAGCGCGCTTGCCGGTCGGTTTCACTCCCTGCGCTTTCAACCGCAGGTTGGAATCAGCTGCCCGTTGCAGCACCCGGTCGTAGCGGCAGGCAGTGCATTCGTAGTGAAGGCGGCAGAGCTTTTTAGAAACGACACCGGCCTGCATCCAGATACACGGGAAGCGATTGCTGCTCTTTGATCGCTGCGCTGTTTCTATTCTGGTTTCCATGGCGTTTTTCTCTGTTGGTAAGCCTATCCGGTTTTCAGAAATGTTTTGGTCAAGTTGTTCCAACCGAGATCCGGCAGGTTGCCGTAGATATCTTCCTGCAGGTAACCACCGTCGGCGGCAAGCGGTCCGGCAACCTCTTCGATCATGCCTTCCAGCGTTTGCACCTCATCGCTGATCCAGTTCAGGGAATCCGAGTTGGCCATCAACTGCTTCATGGAAGCCTTTACATCCGGCGTGCGAAGTACAAAAAGCCATCCGTCGCTGTATGGCTGCCGATTGGCAAGCTCCGGTTTTTCCCTGACGGTGGGGTTGACTTCGACAATGACGCCGCCGACAGGAGACAGCACGTCTGCCTCGTTGTTTCGGCGCCTCATGCCCCATCCGGCCTTTCCCATGTCCACTTCCTTGCCCATCAGGGGCAGGTCCAGCGCGTCGGCCTTGCCCAGCAGTTTCATGGAAAAGTCGTCCATTCCGATGCGGATGAATCCGCCGCTTTCGATGCGCGCCCAGGTATGGCCATTGTGAAAGTAGTAGTCCATGGGAACGTCGAATCCCTTGACGCTTTGGACTTCAAAGGGGGTGCTTTTTGCCCGCGGGGTCCAGAAGTCCTCGAAGTACTGATCGAAGTCACATTTCGAGCACTGGTAATCGTACCCGCAGGCCCGGTTGGCAATCCTTCCGGTGAGCGTGTGACGGCAAACCCTTTCCAGGTCCGGCCGCAGTCGCATGGAATCCTGCCAGCTGATCTGCCGGCCCTTTTCCACCTGCATGCGCATACCCTGGTCATATTTGCAGGTGGTGCAATCGAAGAAGTTATTGCAGTTTTTGTTTTTAACGACACCGGCGGTCATCCACAGGCAGGGGTTCTGAAAAGCGGCCTTTTTATCCGGCTTTACCATCCAGACCTGTCCACCCAGAACCGCACCGATCTCCTGTTCGCTGCCGATGTCCCGCAGGCTGCCCTTCCGATACGATGATCCAAATCCCACTCGGTCTCTTTTTTCTGCCATTGTTTTGCTCCTTGGTTGGTGTGTTTTGTGAATTTTGCGTTTTTTTGACCCTAATAAGAGCAACAAGCATGCCAGAACTGGGCAGCGCCCGGTACGATCATGCAACATTTCGAAATCAATAGAAATAATCGATTGGCCATCTATGAATTGCTGAAAGGGAAACAGTGGGGGCCGTAGGAGATTTCAACAGTCTGCGGGAAAAACAGGGTGGTTTTGTAACAATTAATCTATGAAATCAGATAGTTATTCTTTGTGTTGAGATTTGCAACACTAGTGTGGTGTTTTCCAACAGCTCTTCGTTCCGGATCGTCGGCCGGAAAGGGGGCGTCAACGCCATCCTGATTACGGCAACCGAAATCGCAGAGGGTTTCATTCCACCGGTTGCACCTGCCCCAATTGGCATTTCTCATATCCGGAAACTGCATCGACGTGTCGGCCCCGCAACTGTTAGCGTATGCGCCATCATGTTTTCAGATAAACCTTACGTGTGGACAAAACGGTTTTCCGGCAAGGTTGGTACGCGCGCGGGCAGGCGGGCAGATGCCACAGAGGCTGCTGTGCCCGTCGCAAGAGGGTGGCGCGAAGTGAAACAAACGGGATGCGGCGCAGTCACGCGGGTTGCTGCTTTTACCTTTGGTCGATTTTTCTTACCCCGGAATCGGCAAGACGTAGAATAACACGGCAAAAAAATGAAGGATACTTCCGGTTAGTACAAAAAGGTGCCATACGGCATGGTGAAATTTCAATCTTTTCCAACTATAGAATACAATGCCGCTCGTGTAGGCGAGTCCGCCCAAAAGGAGAAGGACGATGCCGCCGGTTGCAACTGCTGCGATCAGCGGCTTGATCGCCACTATGATCGCCCATCCCATTCCGATATACAGTATCATAGACACTGCGCGGTAGCGTCTCATCACCGACAACTGAAACAGCGCCCCGGCAATCGCCAAGCCCCAAACGACCCCAAAGAGCCACCAGCCCCATGGACCGCGAAGACTTACGATAGTAAACGGCGTGTAGGTCCCTGCAATGAGCAGGTATATGGCAGAGTGATCCAGGAGCTGCAAAATGCTTTTTGCCCGGGGATTTTGGATGCTGTGGTATAGCGTCGACGCCGTGTAAAGCAGGATCAGGGTTGTACCGTAAATACTGACGCTGACGACATGCCAGGCATCGCCGTAGATGCCGGCAAATGCGGTCAGGACACCCAGGGCGGCAATCGCCAGGATAATACCGATCCCGTGTGTGATGCCATTGGCAATCTCTTCACCGTGGCTATAGCAATTGAGACTCGTTACCATCTGTACCGTGTCCTGTTCCCCTTCAGTCCGAATGCAATCGGATTTCGATCGTAATACACTATCGTATCGAAATATAATGCATTTCATTCTTTTACATTTATTTTACAATTCCGAGGTCAGCTCCGGGATAAAAAAGGGCTTCACTTTCAATAAAGCGGGATGCCTCTTCGGCAGGGCAAAAGGTCCGCTGGGGTAACAGCGGCCATTGCTGCAGCAATAGATGTCGGCGGTTGCTCGATGTCAATCCGGGGAAATAAAATGATCGAGAAATCCGAAATGGATGCAAACGGGCACTTGTGCCTAGCGTCTTATCCTGCTGTAAGTTCACGAGGGTATGACGGTGAGCTGTTATAGCCCGGTTCTGCGCCCTGCCATTTTGGGCGCTGCTTTACACCGCAGAAATCGGTGCCATGTGCAGCCAAACAACTATCGGTTGCGCTTAGCAGCAGGCGATCAGAATGGTGCTAACCTTCATGCCCTTACGATAAACCACGCAAGTTGTCCCTGTCTGCTCCTGAGGATGGTATACATCACCACACAATTTTCAGAAAAAGCCCGGTCACAAGTAAAAATGCTCCACATATTAAAATCGTAAAAAAGAAATTTTTTCCCTCAGCTCTAGTTTGAGAATCATCACTCCCGGCTTCTTGAAGGCGCCTAGGAGAGGTGCGCTTGTATTTTGGGAGTGAGAGTTGAGAGAGTTGGTTCGGCACTGTATTCGCTGCAAAAGTCAAAGCGCCGAACAATACCAGACCCAGGGACCATATATAAATCCGTTCCCAATATTATCTAAAGAACGCCATCTAAAAATGAAACAGATGACCAACACAATAACAGCAGATGGAAAGTAAATAATAGGAATTTTTCGGACTAATCGAATTAGGATTAACGAAGAATTTGAAATATCATTGTCAGCGGCCTTACGTTTCATAATTTAAAATCCGTTTCTATAACCATACTCACTGCGAATGTTTCGCCAGTCACCGGTGCCAGCGCAACACCGGCGGATTTAATTTAATCACGAACCTTGCATCAAGGATCAGGGAATTTGTATGCTGCAGTCCGTTTTCGCTGATATCGAAATTATTCTACTTTCTGTAAAGCTTGCGGTAAGTGTAGACTTCTGAGTTAAAAAACCTTGGGTATTCTTTAGAATCTTCGACGTATTCGAGTATTTTGCCAGAAGGACTAATTTTCATCAGGCAAAAAGACTTCTCGCCCGTGTCTGAAAGAAGTATCGTTTTATAACAGAGACAACCCTCTGAATCTGTCCATTTTTCGACCACTTTACATTTTCCTTTAAAAGTGCTCGTGGAAGCTTTTACCTTAGCGAAAGATTCATATGAACCGTCAGCGCCAATACGTAATTTCCAGACCCCTTCCCCATATTGCGGGTTTTCCCAAACTCCGCCTAATTCCTTGTAATCCGTTGCAGCAACGACAGTGGTCACAAAACAGAAAAAAATAGCTGCCACGACCACTTGAACATATGCATATTTTCTCCACATGATTTCCCCCTTTTGTTGTCGTTGTTCGAAGCTGTGCATCAACCCCATCGAAAATCTGTGAAGGCATCTATCCCCGATAAAACAGATCCGGTGGTTGATCGAAGTTCAATGGAGCAAAAGGGTCAATTGAAGTGTCAGCGAAGCGATGAAATTTCTATCAGGCAGCGATTACGTCCGGAGTTTCATTCGTGGATTTCGCAGGGGCGCGGCGGAGAGCGGAACTTCCATGGTAACAAATGGTCAATGCCATGCATAAGCACTATTGAAAATCGCATGCGCTGTCAATCATTTTCTGAACCGATTTCTTTGTCGAAAAGACAGGGTGAAAATTGTTCCTCCGCCACCACTGTGAAGCTGCGGTTTACAAGGCTGTATGAAGTTCTGGTTAACTGCAAAAGCTGAGATTTCTTCGCAGCACCGGTTCGATTCAAGCGTCATGCGGTGTTGATGCCCTTATTCACCGATAATTTTCACCAGAACCCGTTTGCGGCGGCGTCCGTCGAATTCCCCGTAAAATATCCGTTCCCAGGTGCCGAAATCGAGCCGGCCTTCGGTGATCGCCACCACCGCTTCGCGGCCCATGACCTGCCGTTTCATGTGCGCATCGGCATTGTCCTCGCCCACGTTGTGCCGGTACTGGGAAACCGGAGCGTGGGGGGCGAGCTTTTCCAGCCAGATTTCATAGTCGTGGTGCAGCCCGGACTCGTCGTCGTTGATAAAGACCGAGGCGGTGATGTGCATGGCGTTTACCAGACACAAACCCTCCCGGATGCCGCTTTCGGCCAGGCAGGCTTCCACCTGGGGGGTGATGTTGATAAACGCGCGTCGGGCGGGAACTTCGAACCACAGTTCCTTGCGATAGCTTTTCATGTTGACTCCCTGCGTTAGAGCTTTTTCAGCAGCTGGCTGGCAGCTACCAGGCACGGATCCCAGGTTGGGCCGAACGGTGGCGCATAGGCCAGATCGGTCTGATAGAACTGCTCCACCGTCATCTTGGCGTGCAGGGCCACTGCCGGTGCGTTGATCCGGTGTGCCACTCCCTCTTTGCCGACCATCTGGGCCCCCAGCAGCCGCCCGCTCTTTTTGTCGCCGATCAGGTTTACCCATATGCCGGCAGCACCTGTCTGGGTGTGGGCTCTCGAGCGGCTCTCGATCCAGTTTTCCACCGGTTCGAATCCGGCTTCCCCGGCTTCGGCGAGAGTCAATCCGGTGCGGGCCACCTGCAGAGTGAACACACGGAAAACGGCCGTGCCGGCAACGCCTTGCAGCTCAACCGGCCGGCCGCAGACGGCATCCGCGGCTGCCCAGCCCGCCCGGTTGGCCCGCAGGGCCAGCGGGACCCAGGTCTTGCGTCCCGTGACGACGTGATGGGCGTCGGCGCAGTCGCCGGCCGCGTAGATGTCGGCATCGGAGGTTTGCGTCTGCCGGTTGACCGCAATCGCCCCGGCCGGTCCCAGGTCAAGGCCGGCCTGGGCGGCGATCCGGCTGTTGGGCGTTACACCAACCGCAACCAGCACCATGTCGCAGTCCGATTCCAGCCCGGAGCATATCACCTTCAGGCGGTTTGCGTCGGCCTCGATCCGTTCGAGCGCGCAGCCGGTATGAAGCTGCACGCCGTTTTCTTCCAGTTCCCGGTAGACCACGTCGGCAAGGGTTTCCTCCAGCCAGGGCAAAAATCTCGGTTTCGGTTTGACCATCGACACATCCAGACCCAGCTGCCGCAGGCTCTCAGCCATCTCCAGGGCAACGTATCCCATTCCGACGATCACTGCCTGCCGCACCCGGCTCTCCGCCAGAAACTGCTTGATCCGGCGTCCGTCTTCCAGGGTTTTCAGTACCATCACGCCGGGAAGATCGATGCCGGGAACCTCGGCTTTGACAGGGGCGGCACCGGTGGCGATCAGCAATTTGTCATAGGCAGACTCAAATGCTTTGCCATCCGCCGTGGTGCCCGAAACGGTTTTGCCCGACCGGTCGATGCGAGTGACGGTATGAGCCGTTCGCAGATCGATTCCCTGCTTTTCCCGGAATACCTCCGCCCTTCTTACTACCAGATCTTCGATTCCCCGCCGGGGATCGGCAATGTTGTACGGCAGGTTTCAGGCGCTATACGAGACATCCGGGGTTTTTTCGAAAACCGTTACGGCCATCGACGGAACGCTGCGCTTTGCCCTGCTGGCAGCGCTCATGCCGGCCGCATCGCCACCGATGATCACGAATTTATCCATGAGACCTCCTCGGTTGGGGTTTACCATCCTTCCATTTAAACGGTTATCCGGCATTGATCAATAAAAATATCCATTGTATACCGGTACATACACCCGTTTCGCATCCTGCCGCCTGTCTGAACGGGACGTGAAGGTTTGTGTAAAAATGGCGTCGACGATACAATCGCCGGTGACGAAGGCCACCCCGGTTACATGTCAATCATGGACAAATTGCTGAAACAAATCAACTCTCTGCTGCCCCGCGCGCTGGCCGAAGACCGTTTTAAGGCCGCTCGGGCCCTCCGGCGCCTGGAAAAAGCGGGTGCAGACAAAAGAACCCAAAGCGGCATCGAAAAGCAGCTGAAACAGCTCAAAGACCGTCTGCAGTCGTCAGCTGATCGCCGCAGGCGACGACGGCCCCGTTGCCCCCGGGTGTCCTTTGATCCCACCCTGCCGATTACCGCCCGAAAGGACGATATCATCGGCGCGATTCGAAAAAACCAGGTCGTCATCGTATCCGGTGAGACCGGTTCCGGCAAAAGCACCCAGCTGCCGAAGATGTGCCTGGCGGCCGGCCGGGGGATCGACGGTAAAATCGGCTGCACCCAGCCCAGAAGAATCGCGGCCACATCGATAGCCCGCCGGATTGCCGAAGAGCTGGGCGAGGAACCGAACCGCTCGGTCGGGTACAAAATCCGCTTTCAGGACCGCACCCGCAAGGATGCATTCATAAAAGTCATGACGGACGGCATTTTGCTGGCCGAGGCCCAGGTCGACCCTTATCTGCGCGAATACGACACGATCATCGTGGACGAGGCCCACGAAAGAAGCCTGAACATCGATTTCAGCCTCGGCCTGATCCGAACCCTGCTCAAAAAGCGCAGCGAGCTGAAACTGATTATCACTTCGGCCACCATCGACACGGAAAAGTTTTCGCAGGCGTTCGATCATGCGCCGATCGTCGATGTGTCGGGTCGGCTTTTCCCGGTGGATGTGCTCTACTACCCGGACGATCCGCTGTTTCGCACTCCGCCCGGCGCACGGGTCGAAGAGCCGGGCCATGTGGAAACCGCTGTCGATGCGGTCGATAAAATCATCGCCACCGGATTCGACGGCGATGTGCTGGTATTCATGCCCACCGAGCAGGACATCCGGGAGTGCTGCGACCTGCTGGCAGACAACCATGCAGCCAGGGCCCGCATCCTGCCGCTTTTCGCCAGGTTGACCGCAGCCCAGCAATCCAGGGTTTTTGCCTCCGGCGGCAAAAGAAAAATCGTGGTGGCGACCAACGTGGCGGAAACGTCTCTGACCATACCGGGGATAAAATACGTGGTGGACACCGGACTGGCGCGCATCTCCCGGTACAATCCCCGATCGCGCACCACCGCCTTGCCGATCGTGCCGGTGTCAAAGAGCAGCGCCGACCAGCGCAAGGGGCGCTGCGGACGGGTCCGGAGTGGTGTGTGTATCCGTCTTTTTTCCGGAGAAGATTACGAGCAGCGCCCGACCCACACCCTGCCGGAAATCCTGCGGTCCAACCTGGCGGAAGTCATCCTGCGGATGATGTCGTTGAATCTGGGTGATATCAACGCTTTCCCGTTTATCGACACCCCGGACCCACGAAGCGTCAAAGACGGATACCGCCTGCTGGAAGAGCTGGGCGCCATCGAGAAAAAGCCGCCGCCGGCAAAAAGAAGTCGCAGGACCCCGCGCGGGAAGGAAAACGACCGGCAGCCACCTTCGTCGGCGGCATACCGGCTGACAAAAACAGGCCGGCTGATGGCACGGCTGCCCATCGATCCCCGGCTGGCGCGCATGCTGATCGAAGCCCGGGATTTGGGCGTTCTGGAGGAGGTCGTCATTATTGCGGCCGCCCTGAGCATTCAGGACCCGCGGGAGCGCCCGGCGGACAGCGCCGATGAGGCGGACCGGATGCAGGCGCCGTTTCAGGATCCGAAGTCGGATTTCCTTACCGTGCTCAACATCTGGAAGCAGTATCATCAGCGCCAGGCCATCCGCAATACCGGCAGCCAGATGAGAAAATACTGCCGTCAGCATTTTCTTTCCTATCGACGCATGCGGGAATGGCAGGACATCCATCGGCAGGTTCACCAGATTCTGAAGGAAAACCGGCTGCGGGCCAAAGCCGGGACGACGAGCGATGAAAATGTTCGCTACGAAGGGATTCACAGGGCCGTGCTCAGCGGATTTTTATCCAATGTCGCTCACCGAAAGGATAAGAACCTTTATTCTGCTGCCAGGGGCCGCGAGGTGATGCTGTTTCCCGGCTCGGGGGTTTTCAACACGGAGGCGCAGTGGATCGTAGCCGCAGAGATGGTGAGAACATCGCGCCTGTTTGCACGCTCGGTGGCGACGGTTCAGGCCGAATGGATCGAAGAAATCGGTCGGGACTTTTGCCGCTCCACCTATACGGCTCCGCACTGGTCGGTGAAACGCGAGCAGGTGGTGGCATCCGAGCAAATCAGCCTTTTCGGTCTGATCATCGTTCCGCAGCGCACAGTGGCCTACGGCCCCATCGATCCTGTCCAGGCCACTGAAATATTCATCCGCCGCGCACTGGTGGACGGAGATGTTCGCAATCCCTTGCCGTTTATGAGACACAACCGCGCGCTGATCGACGAGGTGCGCGGTCTGGAGGAGAGGATCCGCAGGCGCGATATGCTGGTCGGCGACGATCAGCTGGAGCGTTTCTACGCAAAGCGGCTGGGGGTGGTGACCGATATGCCGGGACTGGAAAAACGGATCCGGGAGCGCAACGGCGACGGTTTTCTTCGCATGCGCAGGAGCGATGTCATGATCTACCAGCCGGGTGAAGAGATCTTGTCGCGGTTTCCACGGCAGGTGGCACTGGGCAACCGGGTATTTCCCGCCGACTATCACTTCGATCCGGGAAGCGATCAGGACGGCCTCACCGTCCGGGTGCCCTCCGACGTCGCCCCCAGGGTAACGGCCGAAGCATCCGAGTGGCTGGTACCCGGTTTGCTGGAGGAAAAACTGACGGCGCTCATCAAGGCGCTTCCCAAGAAATATCGCAAGCGACTCGTACCGGTGTCTGAAACTGTGGCAATCGTTGTCGCCGAGATGCCGCGCAGCGGAGGTTCTCTGATCAGTGTGCTGGCCGAGTTCATCTTTCGTCGCTTCGGCATCAGCATACCGGCCGATGCATGGGCAGCCGATTCGCTTCCCGAGTACTTGAACATGCGGTTTGCCGTAACCGGGCCGGGCGGTGAAATCCTGCGGGCCGGAAGGGATCGATCCATATTGAAGCAGGATATTTCCCAGGAGCTGCACTTGCAGCAATGGGATGCCCTGCGGGAAAAATGGGAGCGGCGCGATGTTACCGGATGGGATTTTGGCGACCTGCCCGAAGCTATCGAGGTGGCCAGCGGAAGCACAACTTCGTGGACCGTATTTCCCGGTTTGCAGGTCGACAGCGACAGCGGTCGTATCGACCTGCGGCTGTTTCGCAATTCGGATGCCGCCGCGCAGGCGCACCGTCGAGGTGTCGCCGCCCTTTACCGCGCCCGCTTTGCGCGGGAGTTGCGGTTTCTGAAAAAAAGCCTGCTGCTGCCTGCCGAGCTGGCTGCAGCCGCAGCGGCCTTCGGCGGCAACCGGAAGTTCGGCCGGCAGATGTTCGATGCGGTGACTGACAGCCTTTTCTGCCGGAACATCCGCAACCAGCGGGTGTTTGCGGAATATGCCGCACAGGTTGGCCGCCGCATCTACCCGGCGGGGCAACAGCTGATGGAAGATGTGCTGCCGGTGATGCGGGCCTGGGACACGGCGCAAAAAAGGGTTTTGCGGCTGGAGACTGCCAATGCTGCCAACAGAGTCCTGACCCGGATCTGCGCTGACGTGAAGCGGCAAATGGAGCGCCTGATTCCGGGTAACTTTATGGTCATTTACGATCGTCGGCGACTGGCCGAGTTGCCGCGCTATTTGACCGCCCGGGCCGTACGGGTAGAAAGGGCCGCTGTCGACAGTGAGAAAGATCGGCACAAGGCCCAGCAGTTCAATGAATTCACCGAAGCGCTCCAGCGCATGTTGGATTCCCTGTCGGCCGACACTTCCGGTGAAAAAAGGGCTGCACTGGAAGAATACTTCTGGATGGTGGAGGAATTCAATGTCTCTTTGTTCGCTCAGGAGCTGGGGACGGCGATTCCGGTGTCGCAGAAGCGGTTGGAAAAAAAGTTGAAGGTACTACAAAGGATGCTATGAATCCCCCGTTTGCCCATAAGCCTCCGTTGGTCAGCGTCATCATCCCGACCTACAACCGGGCAGGGATCGTCGGCGAGGCCGTCGACTCGGTATTGGCGCAGGATTACCCGGATTACGAGTTGATCGTGGTGGATGACGGCTCCACCGATGCCACCGCCGAAGTATTGAATCGCTACGGGGATAAGATTCGCACGCTCCGGCAGAAAAACCGGGGGGTCAGCGCTGCCCGAAACGCAGGCATCCGGTCGGCGTCGGGGGAATTCTTCGCATTTCTCGACTCCGACGACCTGTGGCTTCCATCCAAACTCGGCCTGCAGGTGGCATTTTTTGACCGGCATCCGGACGCCGTGGTCTGCCAGACCGAGGAGATCTGGATTCGCAACGGCGTGCGTGTCAACCCCAGAAAAAGGCACCGCAAACCGTCGGGGATGATCTTTGAACCCTCGCTGCAGCTGTGTCTGGTCAGCCCGTCGGCAGTAATGATCCGTCGCAGCCTGTTCGACCAGGTGGGCCTGTTCGACGAGAGTCTGCCGGCATGTGAAGACTACGACCTCTGGTTGCGGGTCAGCTGCCGGTACCCGGTATACCGACTGTCCACCGCGCTGGTCGTCAAGCGCGGTGGACACAGCGATCAGCTCTCCCGGCAACCGGGCCTGGATCGGTACCGGATTCAAGCGCTGCTGAAAATCATCGAAAGCGGCCGGCTGTCCAAATCGCAAACCGAAGCTGCCGTTCGGATGCTGAGGACCAAAAGTCGAATTTACGCTGCCGGCTGCCGCAAGCGCGGCCGTGTGGAAGAAGCAACGTCCTATGAGAAGCTGGTAGGTAAAACCCCTTGAAATCTGCTCGAAGTGTTATATGGTTAATTGAAATGCCGCCGACTGCTCAGTTCGGGCAGGCAGGCCGATGAAAGACAAAACGGTTGCATTACCACATGAACTCTGATAGGGAGGGTAATGGTTTAAACATCGGTTCATTTACCATACAGGATTCATTGATCTGCCCTCCATAAGGGTTGAGGAGGCTGTTCGACTCGCCGACGTTATTTTCCAATCTGAGCAAACTTTTTCCAACAATCACACCAAAAGGAGGTTTAGATGAAGAAATTTCTGATTCTTTCCATCGTTCTTTTTTCCGGTTTCGCTATGCTGGCCGCGTGCGGCCAAGGTGAGCAGGCCCAGGCACCGCAGCAACAAGCGGCTGCGCCGGCTCAACCGGAAAAGCCGAAAACCACTTTTGTCACCATCGGAACCGGAGGCATCACCGGCGTCTACTATCCCACCGGCGGCGCCATTGCCAAGATCGTCAATGCGAAAAAAGACGTGTACGGGATCCGCGCAACGGTGGAATCCACCGGTGGTTCGGTGTTCAACGTCAATGCCGTAATGGCCGGGGACCTGCAGTTCGGCGTGGTGCAGTCAGACCGCCAGTATCAGGCCATCAAGGGATTGGCCGAATGGGAAGGCAATCCCCAGGACGATCTGCGGGCATGCTTCAGCATCCACCCTGAGTCGATCACCCTGGTAGCGGCGGTCGATTCCGGCATCCAGTCCTTCAACGACCTCAAGGGCAAGCGGGTCAACATCGGCAATCCCGGCTCCGGCCAGCGCCAGAACTCCATCGACGCCATCGAGGCGGCCGGCATGAATATCGATTCCGACATGATTGCCGAGGGGATCAAGGCGGCCGAGGCGCCGGGTCTGCTTCAGGACGGGCGGATTGACGCATTCTTTTACACCGTCGGCCATCCCAGCGGAGCCATCAAGGAAGCCACCGCCGGTGCCCGCAAGGTGCGCTTTATCCCGATCACCCAGGTCGACACGCTGCTGCAGCAGTATCCTTACTATGCCAAGGCCTCTATCCCGGTGGCCCAGTATCCGGGGGCTGAGAACAAGGAAGACGTGCAGACCTTCGGCGTGAAAGCCACCTTCGTCACCTCTGCCAAGGTCCCGGAAGAGGTGGTCTACGCCATCGTCAAGGAAGTATTCGACAACTTCGATACATTTACGAAGCTGCACCCGGCCTACGCCGGTCTGACCAAGCAGAATATGCTGGAAGGCCTTTCCGCACCGCTGCATCCGGGTGCGGAGAAATACTACAAAGAAGCCGGCTTGATGTAAGCTGCCGCCGGAAGCACTCGCCCACTGCAGCTGCGGGTCGGCATGCTTGCGTGCAGGCCCGCAGACGCTTTACCACAGTCGGCTGTGATGGGCGGGCCGGAAGATGTTTCGTTTGGTTCGACCGCCGTTTCGATCCACGAGTATGAGTTCGGCCCGGGAGTGGACGGTTTTTCCAGGTCGGCAACCACACCGTTACTTGGGGGATCATCATGAGTGATATCGAAACCAGAGGGGTGGACGAAGGTCTCGAAAAAGCGAGGCGCATGGCCGAAGAAGAAGAAGGTATAGGCCGCCGGCCCCGAGGATGGCCCAAATACATCATTCCCACCATCGCCGTTATCTGGAGTTTCTTTCAGCTCTCCATCGCCAGCTGGCTGATACTCGACTCCACTTTCATACGGGCCATCCACCTGGCCTTTGCCCTGCTGATCGTTTTTCTCAACTATCCCCTGCTGAAGAAAGTGCGCCCGGGGTTGTCCTATCTTTCCGTCACTAACCGGATACCGATCCTCGATTTGGCTCTGGGTGTCGTCTCCGCTTTTGCCGCCCTTTACATTGCCATAGACTATGCCGGCATGTCGGCGCGGTACGGATCGCCGATTCTGCGGGACATCGTAATCGGCATGATCCTGGTGGCAGTGCTTCTGGAGGCCGCCCGGCGGGTGATCGGGCCGGCCCTGCCGATCATTGCCACCGTATTCATCATATACTCCTTCGCCGGCCCCTACATGCCGGATCTGATTGCTTTTCGGGGCACCTCCGTGAACCGGTTTGTCGGGCAGATGACCATGTCCACCGAGGGCATCTACGGGATCCCGCTGGACGTGTCGGCCACCATCGTTTTTCTGTTTGTTCTGTTCGGCGCCATGCTCGACAAGGCCGGTGCCGGCAGATACTTCATTCAGCTGGCGCTGAGCCTGCTGGGCGGGTTCAAGGGCGGACCGGCCAAGGCGGCAGTCATGGGCAGCGGCCTTACCGGGTTGGTGTCCGGATCGAGCATCGCCAATATCGTCACCACCGGCACGTTCACCATCCCTCTGATGAAAAAGGTCGGCTATCCGGCCAAAAAGGCCGCAGCGGTGGAAGTGGCCGCCAGCACCGACGGGCAGCTGGCCCCGCCGATCATGGGAGCGGCGGCCTTCATCATCGCCGAGTACGTCAACGTCCCGTACGTGGAGGTGATCAAGGCGGCCGCCGTCCCGGCGTTTGCCTCCTACGCCGCACTTTTTTTCATCACCCACCTGGAGGCCTCCAAGCTGGGCCTGAAGGGAATGCCCCGCAGCGAGCTGCCGCCCTTCTTCAAGACCCTGATCGGCGGCGCCCATTACCTGCTGCCGCTGACTCTTCTGCTCTACGAGCTGATCGTCGTCCGGCATTCACCGGAGCTGGCGGCATTCAATGCCATCTGGGTCATGACTCTGGTGATGCTGTTTCAACGCCCGGTGAAAGCCTATCTGAAAAAAGAGCCCATCGGTGCGGCTTTCAAGCAGGCCATTGTCGACATTTTTTCGGCCCTGGCTTCCGGCGCGCGCAACATGGTTTCGGTAGCTCTGGCCACGGCCGCCGCCGGTATCATCGTCGGCGTGGTCGCCCTGGGGCTGGGACAGCTGATCACCCAGATCATCGACACGCTTTCAGGCGGAAACATTTTCCTGATGCTGATCATTACCGCCATCGCCAGCCTGATTATCGGCATGGGGCTGCCCACCACGGCGACGTACATCGTCATGGCCTCATTGACGGCACCGGCTATCGTCACCATCGGCGGCGCCCACGGGTTCATCGTCCCGCTGATGGCGGCTCACCTGTTTTGCTTTTTCTTCGGCATTCTGGCGGATGACACCCCGCCGGTGGGACTGGCAGCCTATGCGGCAGCGGCGATAGCCAAATCGCCCCCAATCCCGACCGGCATCCAGGGCTTCATGTACGACATTCGCACGGCCATCCTGCCTTTCATGTTCATCTTCAACACCGACCTGATCCTGCACAACGTGAACAGCTGGCCCCAGGGGCTGTTGATTTTTTTCATGGCCTGCGTTGGCAACTTCGCCTTTGCTTCGGCCACCCAGAATTGGTTTGTGGCGAAGAACAAAATCTGGGAGCTGCCGCTTTTTCTTGGTGTTACGTTGATCATGATGCGACCGGATTTAATCGCCTCCCTGATCGGCATTGACCACTCGCAGCGGTACTGGACCTACCTGATCGGTCTGGTCGTTTACGGAGGGCTTTACCTGATGCAGCGGCCGCGAGTACCCAAGGCCGCGAAGGCCGTCGTTTCAACCGGGTGACCGTTCTTTCCTGCGGTGCCGCCACCGTTAACCGGCGGGGCGAATACACCGACAAGCGAGGTAATTCGATGGGTGCAATAAAAAAAATCATGGTGGCCCTGGCGTATTCCAATTACTCGGCGGAAGAGTTCGCGTATGCGTCCGAGCTGGCGACTGAGCTCAACAGCGACCTGGTAGCTGCCAACGTCATAAACGAGCGTGATGTTTCCGCTGTCAACCGGATTGCCGACATGGGCTACGAGCTCGACAGCGAAGTCTACGTCAAGGGATTGATCGAAGAGCGGCAGGCAATGCTCGCGGAAATGATTAAGGCGTCGGCCTTTCCGGCGGACAGGCTCACCATCCTTTTTAAGGTGGGCAATCCCGTGGATGAGCTGTTGAAAATCATTGTCGTGGAAAAAGTCGATCTGGTGGTCATGGGGATCAAAGGCCGCACAGATCTGGAATACATTTTCATCGGATCGGTGGCAGAAAAACTTTTTCAGCGGTCACCCGTACCGATCATTTCGTTTCGCGACGCCAAAAATGCTGCCCGGTTGCGCAGCCGGATTCATCTTCCCTAGCCGCTGCTGCGCAGATTCGGTTGACTGCGCGCCCGGCAGCCCGTTACGCTTTTACTTCGCAGCACCATCTGTTCGGGCAAGCTTTTTGCTCCAGAAAGGAGGAAGCGATGACCAGGATATCCGCTGCGGCCAGCATTCCCATTTTCATCCTCGTGCTCATCGGCAGCATCTGCGTGGTGCCGGCATCGGGGGGAGAACGCTTCACCGATAACGGCGACGGGACCGTTACGGACCACCAGAACGGGCTGATGTGGGCCCAAACCGACAACCAGGGGAATATCAACTGGAAACAGGCCCAGCGCTGGGTTACCTACACCTTCGGAGACACCCTGACGAGTAAATACGACAACTGGCGGCTGCCGACCCTGGAGGAATTGCAGAGCCTGGTGTTAGCGGACAAAAAGGCAAAGGGGTATGAGACCGATTGCGGTCAGTGGGTGAAGATCGTCCCCGAGATTCAGTTGAGCTGCGGCTGGGTGTGGACCTCCGAAACCGACCCGTTGGCGCCGGTGGCCCGCATATTCAATTTCGACAACGTCTACCACTACACGGTGCGCATGGCGCATAACCGCGGCTACCGGGTTCTTCCGGTGCGGGACCTGAAATGAGCTCAAGCGGCGCTTGTCGCCGCAACCGATGGCGCACTTTCTCGGTAAGTCTTTCCAGAAAATCCTGCCCCTCTCCACACAGCCTCATCCCATGTGCCGGGCCCGGGAGGCTTCATGCGGCTGTTGCCGGTTTCAGGCCCAATCCCGGCCGCAGTCCGGCGGCCGATCCGTGCCGGTTTACAGCTGGGTAACCCGGAACACTTCTTCGATCGTTGTCACCCCTTCGGTCAGCTTGCTGATGCCGTCCTGCCGAAGGCTGATCATGTTGTTTTGCCTGGCTGTCTTCTTGATCAGGTTTGCATCGAAGGTTTTCAGAATCAGGGTTTTCAGTTGTTCATCGAATTCCATGATTTCAAATATACCGGTCCGCCCGCGATAACCCGTCTGAAAGCAGTGATCGCAGCCGCGGGCCTGGTAGAAGGCCTCCTGCTGCAGGTGCTGCGGATCGATGCCGATCTGCCGGAGCGCTGCATCGTCGGGCCGGTAGGGTTGCCTGCATTCCGGACAAAGGACCCGGACGAGCCGCTGGGCCACCACCGCGTTGACCGACGATGAGATCAGAAACGGTTCGACGCCCAGATCGACCAGCCGGGTGATGGCGCTGGCCGAATCGTTGGTGTGGAGGGTGGAGAAGACCAGATGGCCGGTCAGTGCGGACTGCACGGCGATTTCGGCGGTTTCCAGGTCACGGATTTCGCCAATCAGAATCACATCGGGATCCTGGCGCACGATGGACCGCAGTCCCCTTGCGAATGTGAGATCGATCTTCGGGTTTACCTGAATCTGGCTGATCCCCTCGATCTGGTATTCGATCGGGTCTTCCACCGTGATGATGTTGATATCCGGCTTCTTGATCGTCATCAAAACCGCATACAGGGTCGTGGTTTTTCCACTGCCGGTGGGGCCGGTGACCAGTATGATGCCGTTGGGGGCCTTGACCAGTTCTTCGAGCTGGTTCAGCCGGTCGCTGGAAATGCCCAGGTCGGGAAGCTTGATCACCGAGGTGGTTTTGTTCAGCAGTCGCATGACCACCCGCTCACCGAAGCTGGTCGGGATCGTCGAAACCCGCACGTCGATGTCCTGGTTGCTGACCTTGACGTCTAAACGGCCGTCCTGGGGCAGCCGCTTTTCGGCGATGTTGAGCTTGGCCATGACCTTGATCCTGGATATCAACGCCGGCTGGATCCACTTTGGTGGTGTGAGCAGGTCGTAAAGAATCCCGTCGACCCGGTAGCGGACCTTGAAGCTGTCCTGATAAGGCTCGATATGGATATCGCTCGCCCGGGCTTTAATGGATTGGGAAATGACGTGGTTGACCAGTTTGATAATCGGCGCGTCACTGGTGTCGTCCATCAGATCCGCCGATTGTTCGATCTCTTCGATGATGGTGCCGCCGTCCTCCTCCAGGTTCTGCACCAGCTCTTCGGCACTGTCGCGGCTGAAGTCATAGGAGATGTTAATGGCGGACAGGATGGCGTTTTTACTGGAAAGGATCACCTGGTAATCGTTGATGCCGAGGATGCGGACCAGGTCGTCCAGTTGCTGGTAGTAGGACGGGTCGTTCATTGCCACGATGTATCGCAGAAAATCGGGCAGGTCGTCAGTCGTGCTGCGGGTCTCGGGGGAGTTGTCTTCTTCCGGCTCTTTCTGCAACGCCTTGATTACCAGCGGCACCATGCTGTATTTTTTCAGAAACTGGATCGGAATGTGCCGTGTAAATTCAAAATCGATGTTGTCCAGCGGCAATTCCGGCCAGAACGGCACGTCGTAGAGTCGGCTCAGGGCTTCCAGCAGCTGCGTTTCGGTAAGCACCCTGCGGTCCACCAGCACTTCCCCGATGCTGCCGCCCTTGTCGCGCGACGTCTGCAGGGCATCTGCGTAGACCTGCTCGGAGACCCGGTAGTGATCGTTTAAAATGGTGAATAGTTGCGGCTGCTGCATGATTCGTTTCTATTCGATGCGTTGAACCTCCCCGGGTTGGGCCGTGCTGCCTGCGTCCGGTTCATTGAACAGTTTAATACTGCCTTCCTTCAATTCTTCCATTTGATCCCGCTTGCTGCCGTAAACCTTTGTCGCTTCGGCAGGATTGTTGATGACATGAGGAGTCAGAAATACCAGCAGGTTCTGTTTATCACGGTTTTCCACGCGGTATTTAAACAGCCAGCCCAGGACCGGGATGTCGCCCAGCAGCGGCACTTTTTTCTCCGAGACCAGAACGGTGTCGTCGATCAGACCGCCGATGACCACCGTGCTCTTGTCCTGGACGATCACCGTGGTGTCGACCGTGCGCTTGAGGGTCGTGGGCTGCAGGGTGGCCTCGTCCGGATTCTTCAGGGTGGACACCTCCAGGCTGATGTCCAGCCGCACCATCCGCTCCTGACTGATCTGCGGGGTGATTGTCAAAATGGTCCCCACGTCCCGGTATTCGAACGTGTTGTACGTGTCGTTGTTGGAGGTGGAGACGCTGGTCTGGTACGGGCGGTTCTCGCCCACGTTGATCTTGGCCTCTTCGTTTTCGGTGGTCAGGATCTGCGGGGTGGACAGGATGTTCACTTCCTGGTCCTCCTGGAAGAAATTGATCAGGGCCGTCAGGTTGTTGAAGCTGATCCCGCCGATTTCGATTGCCTCGGTGAACACCCCCAAAGAAAATCCTGCCGGCAGGGTTCCCTGGACCAGGCCCGGAAGGCTGGATGTCCCGCCCGGAGGGGCGCCGAGGTTGAACGAACCGCCGACAGCGGCCGCTTTTCCATCGATGGTACCCTTTCCGGCGGCAGACCACTCGGTGCCCATGCGCAGATCCTTGCCGACATCGACTTCCATAAAGAGCGCTTCGATGTAGACCATCGGGCGGGGGATGTCGAGCTTTCTGATGATCTCTTCGAGCACCAGGTAGTCGTCCGGGTCGGCGGTGATGACCAGACTGTTGGTGGCCTTGTCGGCGGTGATTTTCGCCCCGGCCGAAATTACCGGTGCCGTGCTGGCTGCCTTGTCTCCGGTGGCGGTCTTGGTGGGCACTTCCTGCAGGACCTTGACCAGGTCTTCGGCAGTGGCGTACTCCAGGTAGTAGACCCGGATCTTTTCCTTGCCCTTGGGCGTTTGGCGATCCAGCAGCCGGACGAGTTCGCGAACCCGCAGTGTGTCCACCTCGCTTGCCAGAACGATGATGGTGTTGGTGCGTTCGTCGGCCACGAACTTGATCGTTTTTTGTGATGCAGGCGCGCCCTTTGGGGCGGCCGCCTGGCTGGTCATAAAGACGGTGTTCAGGATGCCGACCAGTTTGTTGCTGTCGGCGTTTTCCAGCGGGATGATCGTGATCTCCTGGCCGACCCCGGCCACGTCGATCTCCTTGATGATGCGCATCAGGCGCTGGATGTTGGACTGGATGTCGGTGAGAATCAGCATGTTGGTCGGCGCATAGGGGGCGATCACAGAGTTTCTGCTCACCAGAGGGGTCAGCAGGCGTTTGATTTCGTTGGGGTCCGCATAGGTCAGCGGGATCAGCTGCGTAACAAGCCGATCCTGCGGTGCCGCCAGGACATTGTAGCGGGTTTCGATGTTCTTGGTGCGGGCTTCCGGGGTCGGCAGTATCTTGACGACCCTTCCGGATTTTACAGTGGCGAAACCATGGACTTCCAGGACCGACTCGAATACCCGGTACGCCTCGTTGATGGAGATCTTCGTGGGCGATATGATGGTCACGTTGCCTTTGACCCGCGGGTCGACCACAAAATTTTTGCCGGTCAGCTCGCTGATGAACTTGATGAAGACATTGATGTCGACATTGTTGAAATCGATGGTCACGAACCGATCCGCTTTCGCCGCCTGCCTCTGGTTTTTTGCCGGCTGCGCACAGACCATCGAGACATGGATGGTCAGCAGCGCGACTGCGCCGGCGATCAAGGCCTTCATTGGTAACAGGGGGTGTCTCATTTTCCTATCCGACCTTCCGGTTTGGTTGGTTTCGCCTTTGCCCTGCAGCACGCTTTTCGCACCACCCGTTGTCGGGCGATGCGATTCTATAGCTCAAAGGTTTCCACCAGCAGGACCGCATCAACGGTTCCTTCCTGTTTTCCGGTTTTGGTGATGGAAAGACGCGTCAATCTTACCATATTCCGGGACGTTTCTATACGGTAAATGTAGTTGAGCAACTGTTTGAGCGTAATCGCCTGCAGCTTGGTCTCAACGGTAGAGGTCGTGTACGGGATGTCGGGTTGCGTGCTGGTGGATGGTTTCATGTAAGCGATGCGGTCCTTCAGGCCGGTCTGGCCGGCCAGGGTGTCGAGAAACGAAAACAGGGTAAAACCCGCTCTTCGCGCGGCAACGCTGGCTTTGACCTCATCCGCCTTTTCCTGGATGGATGCATATTCCAGCCGGAGGGCGCGCATCTGCTCGAGCGTGCCGGCCTGCACCTCAATTTGACGAAAGAGCCGGCGGCGGCTGTCCAGGAAGGGATTGACAATCAGCTGCAGCAGCAGAAACAGGCCGACAACTCCGGCACCGATCCAGATGGCGATTTTTTCTCGTTTGCTGATCTGCAGGGGAAAGTTTTTCAGCACGATTTGCCTCCCCGGGGTCGTCAGAATTTCAGCTTCATGCGAAACTGAATGCGGTTTCCGGATTTGTCCTTGTTGGAGGAGACGATGGTTACCGACTCGAATATTTCCGCCCCCTCCAGCCGGCTTTTCATCAAGTCGACCGAATTGAATGTGTCGGTGTTTCCCGCAATGATCACGTTGTCGTCACCGATCGCCATTCGGGTGAAGGCCACATCGATCCCGGCGGGTATTCGAGCGCTGATTTCATTGAGCATGTCGATCATCAGCGGATTCCCGTCACTGCCGGCCGGCAGCAGTCCGGCCCTTCGCGCTTCATCGATTCTCACGCGCATTTCCTGCGGCAGTATGTTTGTGTCCAGATCGGCACGAACGTCGGGAAAAGTGCCGTAGAAAATCTCACGGATTTCGGCATTCAGCGCGCTCAGTTTTTTCTGCTGTGCAAAATAATCGATGAGGACATTGGTGAACACCAGCGCCACCAATGCACCCAGCAGGATGGCGGAGCGGACGATTCGTTTTCTGTGCTCGTCCCAGCGTCTGGTAACTGCAAACGGCCCTTTTCTGAAATTCAACGCCTTGATTCCGACCGCTTCGGTCAGGGCCAGCGCCAGGGCGTTGTTCATCCGGTTCGGCTGCCAGGCCTCCGTGGGTCGATTGTTGAGACGAACATCGACATCGTTCAGCAGATCCGCCCGCTGTACCGGAATCTGCAGATGCTTTGCAAAATCGACCTCGGCACCGTTATCGGAAAGTGCCGGGCCCGACAGGAATACTTTTTCAGGCCAGCCGGTCGGCGAGTCGCCCTTGTTTTCATGGGCGATGAGCGTTCGGCGGATGTTCCGGCAGAGCATTTCCACCCGGGCGGCTTCCAGCGATCCCGAAGGGATGGTGCGGACCAGGTGGAGCTGACCGGCGGACAGCACGAACAGCGTTCCCTTGTCGCCTTTGAGGTCTACCAGAACGCTGTTTTCCGGGATGTCTCCCAGGCGCGAAAGGCACAGGGCTGCGGGAAAGCCGCCGGCGGTAACGATCTCGGGATCGATGCCCCATCCGGAGAGGAGATCCAGAAAGCCCTGCATCCGCTCGGAATCCACTGTGGCGGCGATCAACCGCGTGGTCGATTCATCCCCGCCGGTTTCGATGCGATGAAAATCGATGACCAGCCGTTCAATCGGTATCGGCATGGTGGGTTCGAGTTCAAACGGAAGGACCTGCTTGATCTTATTGGCCTGTTTGAACGGAACGCTCATGTTTCGGAAAAACACGTGTTCGGCGGGAAACGAGGCGATGCAGCTGCAGCCGGCGATATCTACCTTGGACACCAGCGCCTCCAGCGCCGCTTCCAGGCCCTGGACTTCATCCGATCCATCGGGGAAGGGGATGTACGAATGAGCCCGGATCCAGTTCCCCTTCAGACCGCTTTCTATGAGAACGGCGGCTAAAGCGGTGTTTTGAATGTCGAGGCCTAGATATTTTCTGCTCATACTCCTGCACCACCAGCGATGGGTTCCAACCTTACTATGATAACATCATTGCAGCTCTAAACTCAAGATACGGCAATGGATCTGCCCTGTTTGGGGATCCAATTCTCTTCTGACCACGGCGGTGAGGTCCATCTTCATTTCCTGCAGCGCGGCGCTGGCCGAGATCCGGAAAAAGTCGCTGCGAACGGTGATCAGGGCTTCTTCGATTTGGATGTCGCCTGCACCGGGCACATTTCGGTACCATTGAACATTGGAAAGATCGTTGGCGAACACTTCCCCCTTCTTTTCGAGCCGGTAGTCGTCAATGGCGGTCACCAGCGCTGCATCGGCTTCGGCCAGCAAAGAGAGCAGCACGGGCAGTTCGGCCGTGTTGATGTTGATCCGGCCGTCAAAGGTGGCGCCGTTGTCGCTTCCGGCGGTCATGCCGGACACGGTCAGAAATTCTGCAATCCCCGGCACCTCTTCGGATCCGTAGAACAACTCCGGGGTGATCCCCTTTACCTGCAGCAGTTCGGCAAGGTGGGGCAGCGGCCCGTTGCGGGCGACGTAGGGGGGCTCCAGGTCCTGGTAATAGTCCGATTCCGCGCCGGTCAGACCCGTGACGGCATCGTCATCGCCACCATCCAGCCAGTCTTTCAAGGAGTTTACGATAGTGTTGACCGGATCGGACACTTCCGTCTCTTCCCGGGCAAGAAACACCCCCCGCAGGAATCGACGCCAGAGGTTTGGCTGGTACACGTCGAAATCGCGCCCCTCCGGGAACCGTACCAGGGCGTTCACCTGTATCCGGCCGCGCTCGTCGGTGATCCGGACGGCCAACTCGCCGTCTTCGAATTCCAGGGCCTGCAGCAGGCTCGCCACCTTTTGCGGATCTGCCCAATCCTCCTGAAGCGAGTCGATTTGCGTCTGGCGCCGGTCTTCCACCAGCATGGCAACGGCCGCATGCATGCCGGAAACCAGCATCTGCGAAACGGCGAATCGGTCCCGCGTGGCGGCAGCGGCGAAAACGGTGTTGCGGGCCCGGCGGTTGAGCTCCATCGATACGACGATCAACAGCGTGATCACCGTCAGGGTGATTAAAAGGGCCATTCCGCTGTCGGAACCGCATAGCCGTTTGCAACCGGTTGTGAAGGTCGATCTGGCTTTCACTGCACTGCCCGCCTGCCCGTCACTTGGGGACGGATTTATAGGTGTTGCCGAACCCGAAATCCGAGGGGATGGTCTGAAAGCGAGAGTCTTCGGGATTGTCGCGATAGAGCGGCAGGGCGATCAGCACCTCGAACTCGTTCGGCTGCAGGCCGGATCCGACAGCCAGCTGGATCCGGATCGCACGTGGTGTCGCGTATTCGTATTCCTCGGAATCCGAATTCCAGCGTTCCCTTTCATCTCCTTCTGCATCCAGGTAGGTGAACTTCAGCGCGCGAACGTTTTCGCACAGGATCGGATCGTTGCGCTCCTCCGGCAGCGGCTCGTTGAAATCGAGCCGATCCGAACGTTTCAGGGTTACGCTGTCGTCCGGTTGGGCTTCGACATAGTAGATGATTTCGGCAATCCCCTGCCGCCACTCGCGACCCAACGGCAGGTGGCTCAGGGATGCGAATCGCAACCGGCTGAACTCAGAGTTGCCGACGGCGTCAATTTCACCCACCACCCGGAAGGGATCCTGCTGTACCGTGTTTTCCGGAATGTCATATGCGGGCGGTTGGGATACGTACAGAGATCTGAGATCCGCCATCATCCGATGCAATCCGTCCCTGGCCGTTTCATATTCCGTCATTCCGTTTTCAATGGCCTCGACATTGCCGAATACGAAGTTGAAGGATCCGAATACCGTTGTCACCACCACTGCAAATATCGAGATGGCGATCAGGATTTCCAGCAGCGTAAATCCGTTTGCCGGATGCCGGCCGCCGGAACCGGCCGAAAGGGTCACGGATAGCGGAAACCCGCTGCACTCGGCATGACACTTTTTCATTTTTCGAAACATTTGCGTTCTTGATCGATCCGTTGAATTCAGGTCTTGGCAGATCCCCGGGACCACCTGCGTTCCACTAGGCTGCCGGCTGCCGTCATTGCGGGAGAAAACGGTACGTGCGGACCTGGTACACCAGCTCTCCCTGGTTAAACAGCACTTTCAGATCGATGCGTCTGAGCCTCTCGGCGGTTTCTCCCAACAGCTCGGACTCGACACTGCCGACGGCTGCCTCCCAGCTGTACCCGGGAAAACGGGCTCCAAATCCGCCGGCAGGACTCACCAGGTCAAGCGATTCGCTCAGCTCCAGTTCGGACAGTTTTTGCTGCGCCAGCAACGGGGCATTGGTGTAAAACTGGCTGGAAAGGTTCATTACCAGGGTTTGCGATTGCAGCCGGTAGACGGCCAGCAGCACGATGGCAATGATCGTCACCGCCACCATGGTCTCCAGCAGGGTAAAGCCTGCCGCCGTCTGCTGTCGGCCGGCCGGACGGAATATGGGAAACGCTGTTTGCACGGCTCTGTTTATCCCTTGAAGCTCACATACCGGTCATAGACCTTCACCCGGGACAGAAACGGCTCGATTTGAAACGACATCCGATCTTCCCCATCGGCGATGTGCAGCATGACCCGGTCTGAATAGCCTCTGACGTGAAAGGCGATATCCGCCTGCCCCGACAGCAGCCGGGAGCCATCCGGATATTCCACATCCGCTATACGCACACCGGCCGGCAGCCGGTATCCGGCTTCCTCGGCCTGCTGTTGCTGCTCCGCCGTCATGGCTGCGTGGGTGACCCAGAAGCGGCTGTTGTCGATGCCCACGTGCAGCGTGAATCGATTCTGCTCGCGCACGGCCCGCTCCCTGAGATCGCGCACGTTTAGGATGATCCAGCGGGCGAGCGTGCCGGCCGGATCGATCAGCGGTGGTTCGGGCAGGCGCGGTGCGGCAAATACCAGCGTGAGGCTGATCAGCAAAATGACCACCGCCAACTCCACCAGCGTGAAGCCCTGGTCAGGCCGGTGAGTGAATTGTAACCCAGGCTTTTTCATCTGAAGCGAAAGCCGTTTATCTGGGTGATCTATTCGATTTCCCAGTTGTTTATGTCCTTGTTTTCATCCTCACCGCCCGGAACGCCATCGGCACCGTAGGAAATGATGTCGTAGTCGCCGTTGACCCCCGGAGATACGTAAATAAACTCATTGCCCCATGGATCCTGGGGCACTTTCCCCTTTTCGAGATAACCGCCCTTGCGCCATTTTTTCGGAATGATACCGGACTCCGGTTGCTCGACCAGGGCCAGCAATCCCTGTTCGGTGCTCGGATATATCCCGTTGTCGAGCTTGTAGAGCTTCAAGGCGGTTTCCAGGGCTTCGATCTGGATCCTGGTCTGGGTTTCCCTGGCCTGTTCGGTGCGCCCCATCAATTTCGGGCCGATATACATGGCCAAAATCCCGAGGATGATGACCACCACCATCAATTCGATAAGGGAAAATCCGCGGGTATCGGTGATCAATCGGTTTTTCTTTGCCTTCATCATTCCTCCAGTTCGGTGTACCACCTGAAAATCGGTTGGGTCATGCGTTGGTCGCATCTTTTCACCGCACCAGCGTGCTCATTTCGAATATCGGCAGGCAGATGGACAGCACGATAAAGCCGACGATAAGCCCCATGACCAGAATCATTGCCGGTGCCAGCAGCGAGGTCAGGCTCATGACGGTCGATTCGGCCTCATTTTCAAAAACATCGGCCATCTTGCTGAGCAGCGATTCGAGCTGGGCGCTTTGCTCACCGACCTGTATCATCTGAATGGTCAGATCCGGAAACACCTTGCTCACCGCCAGAGACGGCGCCAGCCCCTGTCCCTGGCCGACCTCCTTGGCGGCGGCGTCCACCGCACTGGAGATCACCACATTTCCGGCAATGTTCTTGGCAATATCGAGCGCCTGCAGCATGGTCACACCGTTGGCGAGCAGGGAACCGAGCGTGCGGGCGAAGCGGGCCACCGCCAGTTTTTGAAGCAGCGAACCGAAGCCGGGGAGCTTGAGCAGCAGCCGGTCGATGGCGGTTCTGCCCCTGACGGATTTTCGAAACTGCCGGAAAGCCACCAGCAGGGCGACCAGCAGCACCATCAGAATCCACCAGTAGGACCGAAACAGGTCGCTGACGGCGATCAGAATCCGGGTGGGCGTCGGCAGCACCTGTTGCATGTCGGCGAAGATCCCGGTGATGGTCGGCACGATGTACACCAGCAAAAGCACCAGAATCGCACCGCCCACCACTGTCATCAGGGCCGGATACGCCAGGGCCGAACGGATGCGGTTTTGAAGCTCCTGCTGCTTTTCCATGATTTCGGCCAGTTGATCGAGCACGATCTCCAGCGTGCCGGAAGTCTCACCGGCGCGTACCATGTTCTTGTAAAGCGGGGAAAACGTCTCCGGGTACTGCGACAGCGCCCCGGCAAAGCTGCTGCCCTCCAGGATGGAATCCTTGATCTGGGCCAGGGTCCGGTTGAACGCATGCGATTTAATCTGAGGGACCAGCGCTTCCAGGGCCGTTACCAGCGGAAAACCCGCCCCCACCAGTGTGGCCAGCTGCCGGGTCATCATGGCCACATCCCGCTGGCCGATGCCCGGAAGCAGGCCCTTGAGGGAAATCCCCCGGAAAGATTTCTGGGTCGGAACGCCCTCTACCTCGCTTAAAGATACGGGAAAATTTCTGGCTGCCCGCAGCTTCTGACGGGCGACCACAGCGCTGTCCGCATCGATGATTCCGGAAACGGATTTGCCCTTTTGATCGAGCGCTTTGTATTCGAAAACCGGCATACGGATGAACCGAGCTTTTCTGTTTGGGTAAGAAAAGGATAGAATCTGGTTAAGATTTTGATAATACTTTAATTTTTGATATTTTGCAACCGGATTTTGTACTTGACTGCCCCCGCATCCCATGTGATTGTGATGTAATCTACCGACTATCCGGGGAATATCATGAAAGCAATCACGTTGAAAGAATTCGGCGGACCGGAGGTGATGATGATCGGCGAGGTGCCGACCCCCGAACCCGCCGACGGGCAGGTGCTGGTGCGGGTGATGGCCACGTCGGTGAACCGGGCCGATCTGATCCAGCGCGAAGGCAACTATCCGCCGCCGCCAGGAGAGTCGGAAATCCTCGGTCTGGAAGCGGCCGGGGTGATCGAGGCGACCGGCCCCGGTGTGAGCGGATGGAAACCCGGCGACCGGGTAATGGGCCTGGTGGCCGGTGGCGGGTATGCGCAGTTTGCGGCCATCGCCGCCGATCACCTGCTGCCGATACCGGAGGTGCTCGATTATACCGAGGCGGCCTGTGTGAGCGAAACCTATATCACCGCCTTTTTGAACATTTTTTTAATCGGCGGCCTGCAGTCCGGCGAAACGGTTTTGCTTCACGG
This sequence comes from Deltaproteobacteria bacterium SG8_13, assembly GCA_001303025.1. Classification (GTDB taxonomy): domain Bacteria; phylum Desulfobacterota; class Desulfobacteria; order Desulfobacterales; family SG8-13; genus SG8-13. Next base: position 30,358 of record LJNK01000005.1, on the reverse strand, counting down.
CGGGGGCGGGGGTGTCAACACGGCCGGCATCCAGCTCTGCCGGCAGCTGGTTTCCGATGTGACTGTCATCGTGACCGCTTCTCCCGGCAAGCTCGACCGGGTGAGGGCCATCGGCGCCGACCATGTGATCAACTACCGGGAGCAGGATTTCGCCGAAAAGGTGCGAAGCATTACCGCCAGGCGGGGTGCCGCCGTGATCCTCGATCATATCGGTGCCCAGTATCTGCAATCGAATCTCAAATGCCTGGCGGTGGAGGGACGGTTGGTCATCATCGGCTTGCTGGGCGGCTCGGTGGCGGAGCTGAACCTGGCCCACTTGATGGTCAAGCGCCAGCGCATCATCGGCTCGGTATTGCGGTCCCGCTCGGTAGAGGAAAAAAAACAGATCACCGCTGCCTTTGCCCGGCGCGTTCTGCCGTACTTTGAGCGGCGCGAAATCGTCCCACTGGTGCACCGCATCTATCCGCTTGCAGAAGTCCGCGCAGCCCACGAAGAAATGGAGGCCGGCCGGCACTTCGGCAACATCGTTTTGCAGGTGCAGCAGTAGCTTTACCCCCGGATGGACGGCCGCGAAGGATTCGGCGGATTGGCCATCGGCGTGAGCATGTCGACGAGCTGTTCGTAGGTGTATATGTTGGCTTCGATCAACCCGATCGCATCGTCGAGAAGCTTGCGCGTCTGTGCGGTATCGATAAAGCCGTAGTAGAGCATCAAAGAGTTGATCCGATCCCTGGATTCGAAGATCGCCTTTCGCAGCCCCTTGACCCGCAGGGTGAAGTAATCCGAGCGGCTTTCCTGCCGGATATAGTCGACCATGGAGAGCAGTTCCCACTGGTACAGACAGACCAGGTTGGCTTCACTGACAAACAGGTAGGATTTTTGAATGTAGCTGAGCTGCCGATCGGAGCCGTCGATGTTGTCTATGGCGGCTTCATGCAGGTCGCGGTAGATCGTCTGCAGACTGTTGTGGTTCAGATACAGCCGGGCAATCAGTTCGTTGATCTGCTGATCCTTCGCGCCGCAGGGAGCTGCGGCAGTCAGAAGCAGCGTCACAGCAGCTGCGGTGATCGCTGCAAGAATTTTCCTGTTCATAGCCGCCTTCCTTTGCCTCTCAAGATGGCCGGATTTGCCGATCCGGCTTTACATTCAACGGTTTTTGAATATAATGACGGGTGGATGGTTGTAAAGCATGGCCACGGGAGAGGACCGGTTGGTGGCATGGAAGTTTGGATGACAACACCCGCCTGCGCTGCAGTCCGGTACTGTTACCGCATCCCCGGAAAAGACCAGGGCGGCGGATCACCGGGAGATCTTCCCGAAAAGGCCCCTGAAGACCAGATTTCGGATGAAGACGAAGAGCTGATCCTTTGCCGGCAGTGCGATCGGCCGATTACACGACCGGCCGAACGCATGGAGATGGCGGGCGCCCACAAGCACACCTTTGCCAATCCTCACGGGATCGTTTTCGAGATCGGGTGTTTTCGAGCGGCATTCGGCTGCGGTTACAGCGGCCCGACCACAGGCGAATTCACCTGGTTTCAGGGGTACCGCTGGAAAGTGGCCGTGTGCGGCAGCTGTACTTCCCACCTCGGGTGGCTGTTTCTGTCAACCGGAGGCGACGCTTTCCACGGGTTGATACTCGATCGGCTGAAAAGCTCCGAGTAGGACCGGTAATTGCTGCGGGCGGACCGATGCATGTTCGATGATCCGGCAATCACCGGTCACCGCTGGATTCAGACAGCGCCGCCCGGCCCGGGCAACGGATCTGATCTGCCGGGCAGCAGGAATTTGCGTTGACTTTTTTTGCCCAGCGCGTATGCTCTGCCTCTTACTGCAAGCGGTGGCATCTCCGTGGCCCACCAGAAGGGTTTGAATCGATCATGCTGCTGTCGAAATTTGGAAACGAAGTGCTTTCGAAAGGCCCCGAATCCGTTCTGCCGCAGAATTTGACGCCGGCGTGGCTGGAGCGCATCCAGAAAATGGCGGACAGTTTTCTCGACACGCATTTTGATGGAGAAAAGTGTCTCTGGGATGGTTTTGCGGCCGACCCGATCCTCACGGCATGTGTTTCCGAAATCCTTCGCTATCAGAATCGGGACAGTGTGGAGATACAGGAGCGTGAAATGTTCGACAAACTTACCATGTACGCTCTGGCGGTTACCATCGAGACCGTGCGCAAAGAGGCAACCGCCAGCCTGCCCGTTCCCACCCTCGACGACATTTTCGACAAAAGGCGCTACCTGGAGATCGAAAACAGCCTGCCGCAATTCGGCAGCATACTGAAATTCGTCTGCCTGAACACAGGGACCTGACGCGTTGACTGCGTTCGCATCGAATCACAATAAGGAGATGGCAGATGGGCGAGATTAAAAGCACCCTGGACCTGGTGCTGGAAAAAACCCGCCACCTCACCCTCAGTGAGGAGGAAAAGCACCAGCAGAAGCATAAAGATGCACGCAATCGATTGGCCGGCCTGTTGCAGCGCTATCAGGACGGCAAACTCGATGTCCGCAAGATGGGAGAGGAACTCGACCGGCTGGTGCAGGCCGACAGCGGGCCGGACGAGTCAATGGTTCGCGACGAGATCATGGGCCGCATCGAGCTGGGCAGCGAAAACGGGCAGTGGCTGGCGCTGCTTCAGACCCGCTACCGCTGCGATATATCCGCGGTGCAGTCGGTAGAAGAGGATTTCCGGCATACCGCCGAGGCGGCCGCCGAACGACGAAAGGAGCAGATCAAGACACAGTTTGAGCAGGTTCGCCGTATCAGCGGATCGGCTGTTGTTCCCAACTTGAATGCGGATCGCAGCTGGATTGCAGAGCAACAGTCGATGATGGCAGATTTCAGCCGTCGACTGGAGGCCGAGCTAGGGGAGATGAAAAAAGTGCCCACCTGAGAAGTGATTTTCACAGCTGTCGGTTGAAGGAAAATCCCCTGCTCGTTGATAGATGCTGATGAGAAACCGCCATTTTTGATTGCCGGCACTGTCTCAGGCGCACCGCATTATTATTTCAATTCGGGAGAAAATCATGAATCTGGAAGTCTGGATTCCCTTTGCCCTGGCCTCAGCAATAATACTGGTTATACCGGGGCCGACAATCATTTTGGTGATAAGCCAGGCGGTCGCTCACGGGCGCAGGTCCGTCGTACCGCTGGTGGCAGGCGTTCTTTTAGGAGATTTTACGGCAATGACGCTTTCTCTTTTAGGACTTGGGGCGGTAATGTCCGCTTCAGCGGCTCTTTTCAATATATTCAAGTGGGTTGGAGCGATTTATCTGATTTATCTCGGGATCAAACTATGGAGATTAGATCCTGCAAAAAATTCGATCAAATATACCGCTAAAAACACGTCCGCACGATCTTTATTAAAAAGTTCATTCATCGTGACGGCCCTGAACCCTAAAAGCATTGCCTTCTTTGTTGCATTTCTCCCACAGTTTATCGACCCGCTCAAACCGGTATCTTTTCAATTACCATTGCTTGGGGGAACTTTTTTGATATTAGCCACTGTAAACGCAGCGCTGTATGCGTTTTTTGCAGGGCAGCTGAGCGAACATATGCGGAAGAGAAATATTCGTAAATTGTTTAACCGGTGCGGGGGAAGTGCTTTAATTGGGGCTGGCATATTTACGGCTGCGATAAAACAATCCACATAAGCTGTTCGCATAATCGTCCACAGACGGAATCCTGCGATGCCTTCAACTTACCTGAAATTGCCGAACGAAGCCGAAGCCACGGATATCGATGCTTGCCGCCGAGAAAATGATATTCGGGTGAAGCGCAACAGTTGCGAAAGGGAGTCTTTTCGTTCGTAGGCCGCCCTACACGTAGGCAAAATAGAACTGCTCCAGGGCAGCAAAATTGCGCTGGATGTCGTTTTTTCCCTCGAGGTGGTTTCCGTGACCGGGAAGAAGCCAATCGGTGTCGAGCGATGCCATGCGCAGGATGCTTTTTTTCAGCTGCTCGCCGCTGCCGCCCGGAAGGTCCGTTCGCCCCAACCCGTCTTTGAACACCAGATCCCCGGTGAACAGCGCTTTTTCTTCGGGCAGGTATAAACAGGTCGAACCCGGAGAGTGACCCGGCGTGTGAAACACCGCCAGTTCCACCCCCTCGACGGTCAGCTCGCCTTCCCGCAGGAAAAAGTCCGGGGCCATCGCCTCCAGGTCAATCCCCATGGCGCTGATCTGATTTTTCATTCCCTCGATCATTTCCCATTCGGTTTCGTGGACGGCAACCGGTACGCCTGACTGTTTGAACAGCTGAACGGCTTCGATGTGATCGGGGTGCGCGTGCGTGCAGAGCACCAGGCCGATGTCGGTGAGCGCCAGCCCCAGTTCGTCCAGCCCCTGGCGTACGTAATCGAACAGTCGCAGATGCCCGGGATCGATCAGGATGGGGGTGGGTCCGCTGAGCAGGTAGGTGTTGCAGTTGTTGGCGGTGGTCGACTGCCAGAAAAATGCGTGGATGTTGTCAATGATCTGCATACCGGCTCGCAGAATCCTCTGAGTTTTGCCGCAGCAGTTATGGTTTGCGATACCGCAGAAAAGATCAGGCGGTTGAATTGCTCACTTTGTTGTACAGCGGCGAAATGTTTCGCAGGGTGGTTACGACCTCTTTCAGCGATGTAAGGAATTTGGTTATATCATCCTCGGTGGTGTCCTTGCCGAAGGAAACCACCAGCGTGCCCTGGGCGTCGGCATGACTGAGGCCGATGGAAATCAGCACGTGGGAGGCCCGCAAGGAGCCGGTGGCACAAGCCGATCGAGTGGAAACTGCGATGTCATCGTCATCGAGCATCAGCATGACACTTTCGCCCTCGATGTACTGCACCGAAATCGACACCATGTTCGGAAGGCTGTGGACCGGATGGGTGTTGATGATGTATTCGTCGATGGCATCGGGCAGCTCGGCAAGCAGCTTGTCCTTGAGTCCCTGGCAGTGGGCCACCCACTGGTCCAGCCGGGCGGAAGCAACTTGTGCGGCAGCCCCCATGCCGATAATGCCGATCAGATTTTCCGTGCCGGCGCGCTTGTTGTGCTCCTGCACACCGCCGTCCAGCAGCGGGTAGATCCGGGTGCCCCGCCGGATGTAGAGCCCGCCGACACCCGGAGGGCCGTAAAAGGTGTTGGCAGCGAAGCTGAGCAGGTCCACCCCTAGTTTCTGCACGTCGATGGGAACCACGCCGACGGAATCGGCGGCGTCGGTGTGAAAAATGATTTTCTTCTCCCGGGTGATCTTACCGATTTCTTCGATCGGCTGGATGGTCCCGGTTTCGTTGTTGCTGTGCATGATCGATACCAGGATGGTTTCATCGGTGATGGCCTCGGCAATATCGCGCGGGTTCACCCGGCCTTTATCGTCGACTGAAACCGACGTCACCCGAAAGCCCATCGACTTGAGCCTGCGGACGCTGCGGATCACCGCGTTGTGCTCGATGTTGGAGATAACGATATGCTTGCCTTTTTCCGCGTTGGCCATCGCCACACCCTTGATGGCGTGGTTGACCGACTCGGTTCCACCGGAGGTAAACACCACCTCCTTGGCCGCGGCGGCATTGATCAGCCCGGCCACCGATCGGCGCGCGGCATCCAATACTTCCGCCGCCTGTTCCCCCCGCTTGTGCTGGCTGGAAGGGTTGAAGTAATCCTGGTTTATGGCATTGATCATTGCCGCTTTGACTTCTGCAAGCAGCGGCTTGAATGAAATTTGATCCAGATTCACGACGTCCATGATTTGGCACCTGCTATCCCGCAGCGAGCGGGCAAGATCTGAGCGATTTAGTGTTCTTCTTCCAGGCTCGACTGGCAGGCATCGCAGAAGCTGACGCCTTCATCCAGTTCGATATCACAATACGGGCAGTAACATTTCTCCCCGTGGCTGTGCTCGTGGGGTTCCTCCCGCACGGCTTCCGGCCGCTCAATGCCCGCCAGCCTGTCCTCGTAGTCCTTGATGGCCATCTGCAGGGCGTCCGCACCGAGGTTGGAACAATGCAGCTTGTTCTTTGGCAGACCCTCCAGGGCCTTGGCCACGTCCTTGTTGGTGATTTTTTTTGCCTCCGCCAGGGTCCTGCCCTGGGCGATTTCGGTAAGCATACTGGAAACGGCAATGGCGCTGCCGCAGCCAAATGTCTGGAATTTAATGTCGGCAATCCGGTCATCGTCGATTTTCAGGTAAATGGTCATCATGTCGCCGCACAGGGGATTGCCGACCTCACCGACACCGTCGGCATTTTCGATCACGCCGACATTGCGAGGGTTTCTGAAATGATCCATCACGACCTTGTTGTACATCTGCTGCCTCCTTGTTTTCCACGTTTCCAGGCCTCAGTGACGCTGGAAATACCCGTATCGCACCGATTGCCGATGGGCAGTGAATTGCCGGTGGTTGCAAACCGCCAATAACATAAGCATCGAAACAGTTGCGTAAAGGAAATTCCTATAGCGACAAAAATCGAAAAAGGGAAGGGATATTTCATTGCGGGATTTCGGGCAATCCGGCGAGCACGACGACATCGATTGGCTCCGGAAGTCCTTCTACCAGGCAGTCTTTTATCACCGGTTGCGGCAATTGCGAGCGGTAGCCCTGGGCAATTGCGATGCGGTGGGCTTCAGCCGAGCAGAGCGCAGCCGCCCGCCGGTATAGTGCTGTTCACGGATCGATGCCTTGATCCGCTCGGGCAGCACTGCCCGAGCGGATTCGGGACCCGTTGCTGTTGACATGGTGGCGCACATGTTGCCGTTTGTCTTCTCCGGAAGCCTGCGGGCCGACATCCCGGGATAGGCGGGACGGTCGATGCAGCCGGCAGGCCGCTGTTTCAACCGCTGGTTTCATCGCGAATCCAGGCGAGGAATTCCGGATTGCCGCTGTCTACCGGGATGCTCAGCACGCAGGGGCATTCATAGCTGTGCAGTGCCTTGACTTTATCGATCAGCGCCGGAAGTTTCTGCTCATTGGTTTTGGCGATCACGATGACTTCCTGATCGTCCTGCAGGGTCCCATCCCACATATACAAAGAGTTCGTGTTGTCGATGATGTTAACGCAGGCCGCCAGCTTCGATTCCAGCAGTGCCCGCCCGATCGAACGGGCCTCATCCCGACTGTCGGCGGTCATGTAGACAAGTCTGACATCCATTGCATGCCCCCTTTCATTTCATTTGGTTACCCTGCTTTTCCTGCGAGCAGCATTCGATTATCTGCAGGTCGCTTGCTTCGCTGTCGGTGGTTCGGCGAAGCGCGGGACCCTCTTACAGCCGCGCTGCAGTTGAAGTGCTGCAAATCTTTGGTACTGCAGCAAATGGGCGAATGCGGATTGTGCGGCGGGTGACGGTTTCCAGCTGGTTGTTGAAACCAAAAGCTTCTGCGGACAGTTAAAAAACCTTCACCCTGTTCGTTTGACGACGGTTGCTGCGGATTCTTTCACTATGGTTGAAAAATAGCATTAAAAATGCGGGCTAGGACAGCTCATCCACAGCTTCCCGCAGTAATCTTCCGATCGGCAGCCCTTGCGGGCAGCGTTTTTCCGCCTCGGTGAAGTCGAGCCGTGCCAGCCGACGGTGCACTGTTGGACCGAAATCTTGAAACTCCGATCGGGCGCGCTGGTGGTCGCCATAAGAGCGGCTGTACATAAGGCAGCGCATCACGTCGCCAACCGGAACCGCCTGCCTCAGCGCCGATCCACAAATGCGGGTACATCCGGCACAATAGTCCGAGCGAGTCTCGGCGGCATATTGCTGCAGCAGGCGATGATCCGTCTCTCCCAGTCGGGTTTGGTCCGCTGCTGCAGCCACATTGGCAGAAAGCAGGGACAGGTTCGGCATCTGTGAACAGATGCTGGCAATTTGCGGGTTTTCCCACACGGCTTTGAGTTTGGCCTGCCCGTTTGTGAAGCCCTTTTGCACGAATCGGCCGGCAAGCGTCAGTTCGGTTTCGGTGTGGGTGCGCACCTGACCGCCGCCCTGGGTTTTCATGGCAGTCAGTCCGATCCCGGCCTTGGCGCAGGCATCCACGGCAGCTCGCATGCGGTCGGTGTGCATCAGCCGGTAATTGTATGTCATCATAATGCCGTCGATCCAACCCAAAGCGGAGGCCTCGCGCAGGCACTCTTCCATGTTGCTGTGGGTGCTGAAACCGATGAAACGGATTTTACCTTCCGACTTCATTTTCTCGCTCCAGCGTTTGATATCGTCGCTCATTTCTCCGATGTCGTTGATACCATGGACGAAAAACAGATCGATGGTGTCGGTCTGCATTGTCTCCAGCGAAGCGTGCAGGTGCCGATTCATGCCCTTGAGGGTCCAGGCGCCGGACTTGGTTACCAGAAAGATCCGCCGGCGATCCTCGGGGAACCGCGAAAAATATTTGCCGATACCTTTCTCGCTGTTGCCGCCCCCGTAGGAATGAGCCGTGTCCCAGTAGGTCACCCCCCAGCGGACGGCCTGTTTCAACAACAGCTGGTTGTTGGGAATGTCGAACATACCCCCGAGCGACAGCATCGCGACACTCTCACCGGTGCGTCCGAACGGGCGCTTGGGTAAGGGAAGGTTATCCGCTGCCGGCTTTTTTGCCCCGAGTGCGCTTTCGCTTTCTGCCATCGGGCCGAGCATCGATCCGAGGCCCGCCAACCCGGCGGCTTTCAGAAAAGACCTGCGGTTGCAACATGTATGTTTGGGTTTCATGCGTACGCTCTCCTGCCTGTGCAGTTTTGTATCGGTGGGTGAAGTGGTTTTGGAGCCGGCATGGCAAAGCTGCACCTTCGACTGGCTTCAGGTTTTCAGCAGCAGGGCGTGCCGGCGGTTTCTCGACTCGTTTTCCGCTGTCACCCGAATCGCCCGTTTCCCGCGAACCGGGCATTCATGCTCGCACACGCCGCAGCCAATGCAGAGCTCCGGCTTCACACTCGGCTGCTGCAGGCGAATCAGGATTTCCAGCCGGCTGCCGGCCGGAGGCGGCACCTGCCAGGGACGGTCGGCCTGCACGGTCACTTCGTTGGCCGTGTTGCCGACAATCTGGCGGGCTTCGGCATCGTTTTGACCAGCGATCAGGCAATAAAAATCCCCGGTGCCAAAGCGACCGGCAGGCAGTGCTGGCTGGTCCAGCTCTATTCGAAGCGGATCGGCGGTCCCTGCGATCAGCGACCCCGGCACCTGGACGCGCTCGAACACCTGCCGGGTGACGATCGCCTTGGGACTGACCGGGCAGTTTTCCTGGCACACAATGCACGGGGTGGTCATGGCCCAGGGCAGGCAGCGACCCCGATCGATGAAGGCCGTACCGATTCGAAGCGGACCGGCGGAGGCAAAGCGTCCCTGCCCGGTGCGCTCTTGAAGGTCGATCGGCCGAATGGCAGCCGTCGGGCAGACATGCCCGCAGGCAATGCATTTGTGCTGGCAGCCGCTGGTACCGATGCGAAAGTTGAGCACCGGCGTCCACAACCCTTCCAGACCGGCCTCCAGGCCGGCGGGCTGTATCACGTTTGTCGGGCAGATCCGCATGCACTGGCCACATTTGATGCAACGCTCCAAAAACTGCCTTTCGGGCAGTGCCGCAGGGGGACGCACCAGTTGCGGGTTCCAGTTGCCCTCCAAGTACCCGCCCAGTCGCAGGGCCGGGATGCCGGCCACCCCTGTCAAAGTGATCAGCACCAGCTGTCTGCGCGTGATGTCCGGGGTGTCCATTTCACCGGCTGCCGATGGCACGGTCCGGTAGCCGATCTGGTTGTGCCGACAGTCGCTCATGCAGTTCATGCACAACACGCATTCATGGGTCCGGATCGTGCCGGAAGGGGTGCAGGCACCTTCGCAGTCGCGGTCGCACATGAGGCAGTCGCGGCATTCGGTTTCTTGCTTGCCGATGCGCCACAGGCTGTAGCGGCCCAGCACACCGAAAAGGGCCCCCAGCGGACAGATGTATCGACAGTAAAACCGGGGCTGACGAAAGTTCAGAAGCAGTGCAGCGAAAAAAATGCCGGCGATGAGCCAGCTGCCGCTGTAAAGCCGGGGGACCACCGACAGCCCGATCGCTGTCCGGTCGACAAGCGGCATCAGGATCAGGTTCACGGATCGGTAGACCAGCGGCATCGGGTCGAGCAGCCCGACCTGCACCGAAGCGAAAAACAGGCGGTCGGTTTCGATGAGATAGCCCGCTGCAGTCCACACAGCCGTCAGTGCCGCCAGGCCCAAGACCCAACGGGGACTGCGACGAATCACTTTTCCGGCGGCCAGTGCGGCTGCCGCCGCCAGGCCGATGCCTATTGCCGGCCAGAACAGACGCGGGCTGTGCAGCGGGATGCGCAAAGCAAAGGAGAGCAGATCGGCGACTGCCGGGGCGAGCAGGAAGATGAGAATCCAGTACTTCAACCGCTGCCAGCGGTTGAATCGGTTGCGCTCGATCCTTTCGCCGGGGGTTTTGCCCTTTTTGCCCAGGTACCCCAAAAATTGATGCATGGCACCGAACGGGCAAACCCAGCCGCAGAAAAACCGCCCCAGCACCACGGTGAGCACAACGGTAACCAATCCCCACAGCAAGCCGGCATAGAGGCTGCCGGTGGCCAGCAGCGTGGCCAGCCCCACCAGCGGGTCGAGCTCGATCAACCAGTTCACCGGCCACCCCCGCAGTTGCCACCAGGCATCTCCGAGGCTGGTGACCACACAAAACCAGAGGAACACCACGGTAAAAAAGACCTGGCTGATGCGACGGGCGGTAACGATTCTCATAGGGTTACTTCAATCGGGTTGAGTGATCGATAGTCGGCCGTTCCGGCGCCGGCGCCGGCAGCCTTGATGATGTGCGGCAGATCGTGCGGTTTTTTCCCGAGCAAGGCCGCGCCCCGCGCATCGGCAGCCACCTGGTCGGTGCTCACGATCATGGTACCGGTGGGCTTTACATCCGAAAGGCTGCCGCCGGTGGGGCCGTTGGAAACCATCGTGGCAATGCCGTCCAGGATGACCAGCGTCGGCGTGACCATCAGGGCCAACTCTTTGATGATGTTGTGGATATCCTGGTGAAAGAGGTTTCTCGGGCCACCGAGCAGGCCGTACCAGTTTTTCATGGTCATGGAGGCACCGCTGCGGTGATGATCCTTGACCGGTGCCAGGCCAATGAGCCGATTGGCGTCCCTGAATGGCTCGAAAAGAACCGGCCACTGCCGGATCAGCCGGCCGCCGGGTTGACTGTAGGACCTGAAATAGGATTCTTGCGGCAGTAGAATGCGGCCACCTGCCGACCGGGCGGCGCGGTCGATTCCGGTCAGGGCGAAGCAGCTGGCCGGGTCGTTGATCGGATTGTCGGTAACCGTCACCTTCGCCGCGCCGGCTTTGAAGCAGAGCCGGGTGACTTCCGAAACGAGCTCCGGATGCGTGGTGGCACACAATGACGGCGGGGAGGCGAAGGCGGCATTGACTTTCAACACAACCCGGTCCCCGCTTTTTATAAATTTTTCGATTCCCCCGAGGGCTTCCAGCGCGCGGGACACAGCGCGTCTGCGGTCGTCTCCGTAAACGATGCTCATAGACGGTTTTACACCCGCGGTGGAAAAGTTCGCCAGCATCACCTCGGATCCTGCTCCGCTGTCGGGTTCAGGGGGGTGTGGATCGAAAAACCAGTATCCGGCCGCACCGGCGGCCGCCACCGAGAATCCGGCTTTGGCACATCGGACCATGAACTGCCGGCGGCTGGTATGGTCGATATTACCCTTATTTTGCACTGTGACTTTCTCCGAGTCGATGGTAGAGCAGTCGGGCCACCGATACGGCCGACTGCAGGCCTTCGGCCTCGTGAACGCCGGCCAGATAGTTGCCGCGGGTAAAGATGACTTCGTTGGTGCCCAGAATTTCGATCACCGCTGCACCCGGAAGTTCCAGACCGCTTCGGGCGGTGATGTCTACGCCGCCGAATTGGACCAGAAAATCCCGGTAGGCTGCTGCCAGCTCGGCGGCGGCACGCTCGGACGGACGGTTGGACAAAAATGCCGTCAGGGGAATGCCTTCCACGCTGTAAGCGGCTGCGAAAACCCGATCCAGCTTATCGAAGCCGAATGCATCGGCGGGGATCATGCGGATGCTGTCGCGATCCAATCCGGCTGCAGGAAAAAGTTCCGTCTCGGCGACCGCGGCGGTTTTTACCTCGGTGGCATCCATGAAGCGTTGCGCCATCGTCTCCATGGCCGCCAGGGCTTTGCGGGATGCTTCCGATGCGATCAGCTCGACGTAATAGCCCCCGTGGATCCAGTACAGTGCATTTTGGGTCTGGTAGCCATTTTGCGTCCAGTCGATCGGCACCGCATCGCCGCGTCTTTGCGAGCTGTAGACCGCAAAGGCATTTTCGTGGGTGCCCATGTCGAAAATGAAGATCTCCATCCAGCGCCCTTCCGCCAGGGAATCGGTGAAGCGCTGGCTGCGCAGCCCCTTGCATCCGGCCGACAGGTACAGTTCGGCCTTACCGTTGATTTTATCGGACAGCCGGTCGGGGGAAAACGTCTCCGGAGGGCTGAGCGGCTGGATGCCGTGCGGCAGTTCGAACACGTTGCCGGCGGCGGCGGTCGACACCGCCTCTTCCGCCCCTGTCGATGGGACCGGAATGCCGGTCGACTGGATGACCGCCGGGTTGAATCTAAACTGCACGGATACGATGGCTGCCCCGATGGAGACGAGAGCCGACAATATGAGCAGGCTGATCAAGGTTTCCCGGGGGGTGCCGCTGTTTTTACCTGAGTTCAATCCAGCCTCTTTGGGGGGAAGATTCGATTTGACTATAGGCAATGCCCGGTATCCTGTCAACGCACCGCAAAACCGATGGCTCAACCCCAATCAGGCCGAACGATCAGGGATTTTTGCCGCTGTTTTTACCGGAAACGATGTTCGCCGTCGATTTTTGTTGAATTTTTTTTGATTTTACCGCAATTCAACCGTTGCAAGAAATAAAAAACAATGACATATTGCTCATTTGGAAAAAAGGCATTGCGCACGATTGCGATGCGGACAGCCGTGAAATTCTATCGCTGAGAAAGGGGTTACAGGATGCAGAAGCAAGGCATTGGGTTGTTGGTTGCGCTAACGGTTCTGTTGACGGTGGTTTCGCTGGAAGTTTACGGTGAGAATGAAGGCGGGCAGATGTGCGTTCCCCTGGGAACCATCACCCTGAGACCGCCGGAGGGAGTGGAGTCCAAAAGAACACCGGTTGAATTTCCGCATGCACAGCATTTCCAAACCGACTGTAGATCATGCCATCACAAGTGGCAGGGCAGTGAGCCGATCCAAAGCTGCACCGCATCCGGATGTCACGATCAAATCAAAGCACCTGAAAAATCGAGTTCCTATCTTTCTTACAGTGACGTTTCCATCAAGTATTTTAAGTATGCCTTCCACAAAGCTTGCATCGGGTGTCACAAGGAGATCAAGATGCAGAACCGGAAGCTGGCTGAATCTTATGAGGTTGTGCAGCAACAGCTTCCGTCGGTCGGCCCCTCCGGCTGTGTCGAATGCCACGGGGCTGAGTAGGGATAAAGCGTCCAGCGTCCCAATTTCCGCAACGGGTTCAAGCGGACGTCCCCAACATCCGGTGCGCCGGAATGGTGCCACCGCCGCGAGCCTGTCTGCCTCCGTGAATACTGCCGGTGGGTCATCGACCCCGATTGCTTGACCCCGGTTGATTCGGCATTACACTAGGTCCGTGCGCAAAAGGCCTGCACGCGCGCACCGTTTGCAACCTTCTGCCTTTGTTGACCGGATTCGGGTTTCTAATGGCGAACCAACCGCGAAAATCCATCCTTTGCCCCAACTGCGGCAAACTGATCAGCGTAGATGAGCCCCGCTGCCCCTACTGCGCCATACCGCGCCCGGGATCTTCCCTGAAGAACAATCCATTGATGCGCCTGTTTCGGGACCCCCAGCGATTCGTTCGCGGCATCATTGTCGCCAACGTGGCGCTGTTTGTCGTGTCGCTGGTGCTGAAACCGACCTTCGCCAACCTGTCGATGAACCCGTTGACCTTTCTGGCTCCGGACAGCTCCAGTCTCCTGGTGCTGGGCGCCACCGGCACGATTCCCATCGATCGCTTTGGCCGCTGGTGGTCGCTGCTGTCGGCCAACTACCTGCATGGTGGGGTGCTGCACATATTTTTCAACATGATGGCCCTCCGGCAGCTGGCCCCCTTTGTGACCCGGGAGTTCGGCACCTACCGGATGTTTGTCATATACACGGTGGGGGGAGTTGTCGGCTTCTGGATCTCCTATATCGCCGGTGTGCGCTTTACCATCGGTGCTTCGGCTGCAGTGTGCAGCCTGATCGGTGCAGCGCTTTATTACGGAAAAAGTCGAGGGGACTCATACGGCCAGGCCATCTATCGGCAGGTGGGCGGCTGGGCCCTGGCCCTTTTCGTGTTTGGACTCTTGGTTCCGGGAATCAACAACTGGGGACACGGCGGCGGAATCCTGGCCGGCATCCTGCTCGGATTTTCGATGGGGTACCAGGACAAATACCGCGAACGACTGGTCCACAAATCAGCAGCGGTCATCTGTTTGATTGTCACTGCCGCGGTCCTGGCCTGGGCCGTGACCTCCGGAGCCTACCTGCTCTTTACCAGCGGTCGGTAATTAACAGATGCAGATATGTCTCTGATATGTTACAATATACTGCAGTGAGCAACGCTGCCGGCCGCAGCGACACCAGCGGGCACATTTCAGCAAAACTGCAAATTCGCGTCACAACAAGCGGGCAATCGCAAATTCACACGACTTCCGGGGAACCAATGGAAAAGCAGATTATTGCATTCATCGAGAGCCTGAAAGGCGACAAACGCTTGTCTTCACTGGATGAGGCATCCACCAAGCAGGCGATCATCATCAAGATGCTTTCCCTGCTGGGCTGGGACATCTTCAACGTGGATGAGGTCAAACCCGATCTTGTCGTAAAATCCTACATGGTCGATTACGCGCTGCGGAAGAACAAATTCAACACCGTCTTCATCGGGGTGAACAAGGCCGGTGAAGAGCTGAGAAAAGACCAGAAAGAAATCCTTGCCAGCGCCATCTCCGAAGGCGTCAAGCTGGTTCTGGTCACCAACGGATTTCAGTGGTGGTTTTACCTCTCCTTCCAGGAGGGGGTTGCCGAGCAGCGCAAGGTCTGTGCCGTGGACCTGCACAGGCAAAAGCCGGAGGAAGCGGCCAGCAGGCTGATCAGCCTGCTGGAGAAAGGCAATGTCACCAGCGGCAATGCGCTGAAAAAGGCCGAAACCATGCAGGAGGCCAGACAGACCCGGGCTGTCGACCGATACCTGTCCGAGGCCTGGCAGGGCCTGATGAAGCGTCCTCCGGATGTGCTGGTCAAGCTGATCAATGAAGCTTTTGAAAAACTCAGCGGATATCCGGCCGAAGGTAAAGTGATCAAGAAATACCTGGGGTTATGGGCGCGCGGGGAGGCCTGTGAAGAGATCATCGAGCTGAAAGAGCCGGTGGCGAAGGCACCCGCTTCTTACGAGGGCCGGAAGATACAGTCTTTTAATTTCAAAAGCCACAGCCATTCGGTCGACTCGTGGGACCGTTTTCTCACCAGGCTCTGCGGGTTGCTGGCCTCCGAGTTCAGCGAGGATCTGGAAAAACTGCTGTGGCACTCGGTGGACGGCAAGTTCATCTTCCGCGACAACCCCGAGGAGCTGCGCTTGCCGTTGAACATAGACGGCACCAACATCTTTGTCGAAACCGCGCTGAATCCAGACGACACGGTAAAAGTCGCCCGATCGGTATTGAAGCTTTTCGGCTATGAAGGCAGCGAGCTGGATATTGCCTTGACGAAATAATCATTGCAGCTGCCCGGTCCGTCTTCCACCCCTTCCTGCAACGATCAACCGCCAGCCGAGGCTCCTTCGGACAGTGCCGGCCGGCCCTTTTCCCGGCCGTTTTTGCGCTCGTGGCAACAGTCGAATGCCTGAGATGGTCCGTCAATAAATTCCGGAAGCTGCGGGATAGCTGCCCAGCCGCTTGAGCGAAATCGTCAATTTTTCCATCTGCTGCAATACCCCGGCGATTTTTTCGTCTTGCTCCGAGCCCTCGAAATCAAGGAAGAAGCAGTAGTTTTCCGGGTCGCTGCGAAGCGGCATCGATGCAATCCGCGTCAGGTTGATGTTTGCCTCGGCAAAAAGCCTGAGGACGGCGAACAGCCGACCGGCCTCGTGCGGGGTGGCAAATATGACGGAGGTCTTTTCGCCGCCGTTTGCGTAAGGCTGTCTCGAAAGCAGCAGAAAGCGGGTGTTGTTGGCCGGTCCGTCTTCAATTCCTTCCTTGATGATTTCCAGATCGTAGAGTTCGGCGCACAATTCGCTGGCAATGGCCGCCGCTGCCCGGGGATTCTCCCGGGCCAGCATTTTCGCCGCCCCGGCCGTATCGTAAAAGGGTCGGGCTTCGAGTTTGTTGCGCATCAAAAATCCCCGGCACTGGGCCAGCGCCTGGGGATGGGAGTACACCAGTCGGATTTCACGATGGTCGGTATCTTCCGTGGACAGCAGGCAGTGTTTGACGGTCACTTTCGCCTCGCCGATGACCTTCAAATCGGTGGTGGTGAGCAGGTCGTTGACCTGGGTAACGGCCCCTTCCAGGGAATTTTCCACCGGCACCACGCCCAGGTCGAAGTGATTTTCCTCCACTCCCCGGAACACGTCGATGAATTCCAGACAGGGGATATAGGCACCGTTGGGGATCAGGCGCCTTGAGGCGACTTCTCCATAGGCACCGTGTTCACCCTGAAAAGCCACCAGCGGTCGGTTTTCTTCCTGCAGCCGTTTGCTCTCCTCGATGATGGTTCGGATCAGCCGACGGGTAAAGGAGCGTTCGATCAGGTCCAGGTTCAGCCGTTCGATGCGCGACAGCACCTCTTCTTCGCGGGTCGGGTCGCTGACGGCCCTTTTGAACTTTCTCGAACGCAGGGCCAACCCCATGCGCTCTTGCAGCAAGACCAGCAGCTCTCGGTCGATTTTGTCGATTTTTTGACGAATTTCTTCCAGCTTCATTTAACACCTCCACGCATTTCCCAAATCAAGCAGGTTGTTGGTCCATAAACGTTCGAAGCGGGCGCAGACGCTTCATCATGCCGGCGAAAGCGGCCGGTGTCAGTGCCTGATCGGCATCACAGAGGGCTTCCTCCGGCCGCCAGTGTACCTCCACGATAATGCCGTCTGCACCGGCTGCCACCGCCGCCAGGCTCATCGGTTCGATCAGGCTGGGGCGGCCGGTGCTGTGCGTCGGGTCGATGATAATCGGAAGGTGGGTCAGCTCCCTGATGGCCGGTACGGCGCTCAAGTCCAACGTGTTGCGGGTGTATGTCTCAAAAGTGCGGATGCCTCTTTCGCAGAGAATGACGTTAGGATTGCCCTCGCTCAAGACATATTCGGCGCAGTTCAACCATTCCTCCAGAGTGGAGTACATCCCGCGCTTGAGCAGCACCGGTCGGCCGGCGCGACCGACTTCTTTCAGAAGGGAAAAGTTTTGCATGTTGCGCGTGCCGATCTGCAACACATCGGCGAACTCCGCCACCCAGGACACGTCGCGCGGGTCGATAACTTCGGTGACGATCGGCAGACCGGTTTCTTGCCTGGCTTTGTCCAGGATCCGCAGGCCGCCGATTCCGAGACCTTGAAAAGAGTAGGGTGAAGTTCTCGGCTTGAAAGCGCCGCCGCGCAGCATGTCGGCACCGGCGGATTTCACGGCCCGGGCGGGTTCAATTGTCTGCTCCTCACTCTCCACGCTGCACGGCCCGGCGATAACGGCCAGATTGGAGCCGATACCCACATCGCCTATCTGGACCACTGTTTTGCGGGCCTTTGCGCGAGCTGCCAGCTTGAGACTCTTCATGATACACCTGCCGTTTCGATTCGATAAGTGGTAAAAACAAAGACCCTGAGAAGTTCAATCTCAGGGCCTGGAAAATGAAAACCCCGAGCGGCTTTTCCGTCCACCCGGGGTGATGATCCTGCTGCCAGAGGCCTCACGCATCCGGATGGACGCTTCTAAAACCAAAAAAGAAGCATCCCAAATAAAGATCCGGATATGTTTTGGCGTTCAACGTCATGGTTTGGTTCCGTTCGAGTTGAACCCTACTTTTACAAACATTGCCTCCGGGTGTCAACATTTTTCTCCCGGACGCACCGGGCTGCATCGGCAGGTTTTTCGTTGACACCCGTTCTTTGATCGTCTATCGTCGATAGACGATCATTTGCCCACTACGGATACCCATGGCGATGAAATCTGTTTCTCAGGCAGCTGAAGCAAATACGGGCCGACAGGCGGATGCCGACAGCGAGCTGGCGTTCGCCTGCAAAGCGCTGGGACACCCGGTTCGCATCCGCATACTGCAGTTTTTAAAGCGGGCAGACCGGTGCATCTGCGGTGAAATTGTCGAAACGCTTCCCCTGGCGCAGTCCACGGTCAGCCAGCACCTGAAGATCTTAAAGCAGGCCGGCCTGATCGTCGGTGAAATCGAGGGGCCGCGCACCTGCTACTGCCTTGATAAAAAGAAGCTGGCCCGTTTGAAAAAACTCGTTGCCGGTTTGTAAGCCGAAATTCTTTTTATCAGCAGCCCGGGCAAAGACAGGTTGAACGGATCGCCGGGTCGAAGCGCGCGCAGCGCCTTTTCGGCGGACATTACAGGAAATTTGCCTGCGATTGAGGATGGAGAAGATGGAGCAAGACGAAAAAAAAGAACCAGCCGGCTGCTGCGGAGAGAAGCTGTCGCCTTCTGCGGCTCCCTGCGCCTGCAAACCGCCGGTGCCGCTGGAACCGTTTCCAATGGTTCGCGACGACAAGGTCTGCTGCGGTCCACCCACAGGACCCCGCAGCAGTTCACGTGAGCGCCCGGGCTATCGCATGTGGCACTTTGTCGAAGATTTCATCGATACGCCGGCAGGGCCCGTGCCGCTGGCAAAGACCGTCCTGAATGCCAGGGATTGGCTCGGCAAGATCCGGGTGCGATGGGGAATCCGGCGCGACCAATACAAGGTGGCACCTGGGCTGTACGGTGTCGGTCGTCCGGACGCCAGCTCGCCGGTACTGGTCACGGCCAACTACAAGCTTTCCTTCGACGCGCTGCGCAGCGGGGCCGGGGTTGCCGACGCCTGGATTCTGGTGGTGGACACCCGCGGCATCAATGTATGGTGCGCGGCCGGCAAGGGAACGTTTTCAACCGAGGAAGTCGTGCGGCAGGTGAAATCCTCGCAGCTGGATCGCGTCGTCGACCATCGGCGGTTGATACTGCCCCAGCTGTCGGCGACGGGTGTGGCCTCTCGCATGGTGAAAAAAGGGTGCGGATTCAAGGTAACCTGGGGGCCGGTGCGGGCTGCAGATCTGGGGCGGTTTTTAGATGCCGGCATGCGGGCCGACGAGCCCATGCGACGGGTCACCTTCACTTTGGCAGAGCGGATCACACTGGTTCCGGTTGAACTTTCCTTCCTGCCCCGGTATCTGCTCTGGTCCCTGGCGGCGGCATTTCTTCTTTCCGGGTTCGGGGCCGGTGTTTTTTCCTTTCAGGCGGCCTGGTTCAGAGGCGCGCTGATGGTCGCCGCACTTGCGGGAGGCGTTTTTGCCGGTGCGGTTGCTGCGCCGATTCTGCTGCCCTGGATTCCGGTGCGCTCTTTTTCCGTAAAGGGCGCTATCGTCGGTGTGGCTGCCGGTCTGGCGATCGTGGCAGGATTCCGTGAGCACGTGAACACTTGGGAGGCCGCAGCCCTTTTGATCTGCACGGCGGTGATCAGCTCCTATCTGACGATGAATTTTACCGGATCGACGCCGTATACATCTCCTTCCGGAGTGGAGAAAGAGATGCGGCGGGCGATCCCCTTTCAGGCGGGCGCTGCGCTGGTGGTGCCGGTGTTGTGGGTTGCGGCTGCTTTTGTATGAAAGCGTAAAACAGCCGTTTGAGATTATTGGCAAAGATGGAAAGAAAACAATGAAAGATTTTCGGTACCTTCCCGGTGTGTCGACCCTGGTCCTCGATACTGAGGCCTGCACCGGCTGCGGCCTGTGCACCATTGTGTGCCCCCACGGCGTTCTGGCCATGGCAGAAAAGCGGGTCGAAATCGTCGATTACGATGGATGCATGGAGTGCGGGGCCTGTGCCCAAAACTGCCCGACAGGAGCGGTGGGGGTGACCCCGGGAGTCGGCTGTGCGGCGGCGATTATCAACAGCTGGATCAAGGGCGGAAAGCCCGCCTGCTGCTAAAGACTGTCTCCAGGATACGCCTTGCGGTTCAGGGCA
Source organism: Deltaproteobacteria bacterium SG8_13 (assembly GCA_001303025.1). GTDB lineage: Bacteria > Desulfobacterota > Desulfobacteria > Desulfobacterales > SG8-13 > SG8-13. The sequence goes on along the minus strand of LJNK01000005.1, from coordinate 10,124 downwards.
AGGCGCGGAGCGGCGAAAAAGCGGAGCATACCCGCGGCAGCATGTGAGCATTTTGAGCCGATCCGCAACGCAGCCCCGGGCCGCAAGGCGTATCCTGGAGACGGGTTTACTCAAGGTTACTGCCAGTAGTCGAAAAAGTGGTGCACCGGCCCGTGGCCGCGCCCTATCCGGTAGCCGGAACCGGCCCGAATCGCGCGGGTGATAAAGTCCTTGGCCTGCCGTGCGGCGGACTCGATATCGGCCCCCTTGGCCAGAAACGCCGCGATTGCCGAAGAAAGGGTGCACCCGGTGCCGTGGTTGTTGCGTGTGTCAATCCGCTCGCCTTTCAGCTCCACCATTCGATCCTCTTTCGCCAGATACAGCAGATCCGAACTGTCCCGGTCGTTTCCGTGCCCGCCTTTTACCAGCAGAGAACGGCTTCCGAACCGTGCGAGCCCGCGGGCGCTGGCCGGCAGATCCTGCACGTCGATTTCGTTTTGGCCCAACAAAACGGCTGCTTCCGGCAGGTTCGGCGTGGCAACGGTGGCCAGCGGCATCAGATGCTTTTTCAAAGCCTCTACGGCATCGTCTCGAAGAAGCCGGTCTCCGCTCTGGGCAACCATCACCGGATCGAGAACGATATTCCGGGCGCCGTACTTCAGCAGCTGCTCGGCTACGGTTTCGATCAGCTCGACCGAATAGAGCATGCCGATTTTCACCGCATCGGCACCGATGTCGGAGAAAACCGCCTCCAGCTGCTGGGCGGCAAAAGAAGGGGGGACGGCGTGAATACTGGTGACCCCGCGGGTGTTTTGAGCGGTCAGGGCGGTGATCGCCGTCATGCCGTAGCAGCCGAGCGCCGAAAAGGTTTTTAAATCGGCCTGAATTCCTGCTCCCCCGCCGCTGTCTGACCCGGCGATGGTCAGAACCCGGCAATAGGTGCGAAGTTGTTCCGAAGCGTTACTCTTGTCGGTCAATGGTCGGATCCTCCCGTTTCTACTTGGCAGTGGTTGGTTGCCGAGACCATGTAAAATGACAACGTGCGGTTTGCCGTTGTCATTTCGTTTTGAAGTGGTCCCATCCCGTCGGCGTGATATCCTGCAACTGATTGTCCGGTCCGGCCAGCTCGATCCTGCCTGTGTCGGTGATCTCTCCCAGCCGGTACAGGGGCTGACCGAAGGCTGCCCGGTATTGTTCACCGATGCGGGCGGCCTCGTTTCTGTCCGCTGCGAACAGCAGGGTGTAGTCTTCCCCACCGGCCAGCGCGTAATCGACCGGGTCGAATCCGAACCGGGCACAAAACGCCTGCAGCTGGGAAGAAACCGGCATCTGCAGCGCGAACAACCGCGCCCCGACGCCGCTGGCCCGCAGGATGTGCCCCAGGTCCGAGCTGAGCCCGTCGCTGACATCGATGGCCGCATGCACGCCCCCCGAAGCAGCCAGAAAACGCCCTTCCCGAAGACAGGGTTTCGGCAGCACATGGGCGTCAAACAGTGCCTGCAGCTGCGGTGAATCGGCTCGAATCTTGTTCAAAATCAGGTGCAAGCCGGCCCGGCTGTCACCGAGCGTGCCGGTCGAGTAAATGATGTCACCCACCCGGGCACCGCTGCGCAGCAGCATTTCCTGCGGATCGACCGTACCGGTCACCACCACGTTGATGATTAAATCCTGTTTGGAGCCGGTCGTATCCCCGCCCAGGATGTTGACCCGAAACGCTGCGGCCAGATGCTGCATGCCGCGGTAGAGGTCGTCCAGGAATGCAAGAGGGCAGTCGTCCGGGATGCCGATGCTGATAAATGCCTCCCGGGCCGTGCCGCCCATGGCGGCGATGTCGCTCAGGTTTACCGCAAGGGATTTATAGCCGAGATTGAATCCGGAAGTCGCCTCCCGGAGAAAATGTACCCGTTCCACCAGCAGATCGGTTGTCACCAGCAGCAATCGGTTCGCCTCGGCCTGAAGAGCGGCGGCATCGTCACCGATGGCGGTGACCACGCCATCGGGTCGAATCAAACAACCCCGGCTGATCCTTTCGATAAAGCCGAACTCTCCGATTTCTTTCAAACTCATGGTTGTCGGGCCCTTTCGATTGCCGACCGCAGATTGCGGGCGGCTTGTTGGGGGTCATCTGCAGCCACGATGGCAGAGACGACGGCCACCCCGTCTGCACCGCTTCGAATGACATCTCCGGCATTGTCGTGATTGAGGCCGCCGATGCCGACCAGGGGCAGGTTGACGGCATCGCGGATGCGGCGCAACCCTTCCAACCCCAGCGGCGGGGCCGTGTCGGTTTTCGTCGGGGTTGCATAGATCGGGCTGACACCGAGATAGTCGGCGCCGCCTTTTTCCGCCTCGAGGGCGTCTTTGAGCGATTCGGCGGAGATGCCGATGAGCATGGTGTCGGCAACGATCGCCCTGGCCAGCGCAAGGGGCATGTCCGTCTGGCCCAGGTGCACCCCGTCGGCTTTCACGGCCAGGGCCACATCGAGCCGGTCGTTGATGATCAGCGGCACGCCCAATGCCTGCAGCAGATCGCGGACGGACTGCGCCTGCTCGATGAACTCGCGGGTGCTGCAGTCCTTCTCCCTGAGCTGGACACAGCTCGTCCCCCCGCGAACGGCGGCCTCGACGATCTCCAGCGTAGAGCGTCCGCGTGAAAGGCCGCGGTCGGTCACCAGGTAGAGGCTGAAGTCACATTCTCGCCGTTTCATGGCTGTTCCGGTTGCAGAATCTGCAGGAGGCATTCCAGAGGTTATCCGGATTCGATTTTGCTGTCCGCCTCCAGCTGCTGCGGGGTAATGGTGTAAAGCGCGTCGAGCAGCTGAACCCAGAAACTGCCGGGTGCATCGGCCACCTTGCCGGCAATCTCTCCTGCCAGGCCGAAATAGGCCAGAGCAGTGGCTGCGGCGCTGACCGGGTCCGGATCCACCGCCAGAAACGCACCGATGGCCACCGTCGCCGTGCATCCCGTACCGGTGACATAGCCCATCAGGGGATGGCCGTTGGCCACCCGAATTATCCGTTTGCCGTCGGTGACCAGGTCGACCGGGCCGGTGATTGCCAGGGTCGTGTCGAGCTGCGAGGATAGCGCTGTGGCCGCACCGGCGGCATCATCGACCGTATGGATCGAGTCCACACCCTTGGTCTTGGTGTCGTCGCGCTGCAGGGAAAGTACTTCCGAGGCATTTCCGCGGATCACACTGATGCGGGTTTGTGCGATGATCGTCCTGGCGGCATCGGTGCGCAGCGCGGTAGCACCGGAGCCGACCGGATCGAGGATAACCGGCTTGTTCAAGGCGGTGGCTTTGGCCCCGGCTTTGAGCATCGATGCCACCCACGGGTCGGTGAGAGTGCCGATGTTGAGCACCAGTGCACCGGCAAAAGAAACCATTTCTTCCACCTCGTTGGGCGCGTGGGCCATCACCGGCGAGGCCCCCATGGCCAGCAATGCATTGGCGGTGGTGTTCATCACCACGAAGTTGGTGATGTTGTGAATCAGGGGTTTTTTCTCCCGGACCGCTGCCAGGTTCCGTGCGGCTGCTTCACCTAAGTTGTTCATGTCAGTGCTCCTCAATGGCTGTAGATGGTCGAAATATAGGGTCTGACCCGAGGCCGAAAAGAGCATCTGGGCCAGCGCTGCATGCAGGTTTGCAGGTCGGGCAGGCGGAAGAGAAAAAGCCGTTTCCAAAGGGAAACGGCTGAATCGGTTGGACCAAAAGGCTGTTTGCGCGTGTCGTTTCCCTACGCTGGAATTAACCAGTTCAGGTTCAAAGGGTATGATCTCAGGCCGGCCCGGCCACCCCCAACACGGATGCTATCCGTTGATATCAAAAGCTCTAATGATTTTCCCCGCAAGTGTCAAGAAAAATACCACCTTGCTTTGATCACCGGTTGCTGGTCGATGTCGGCGGCGCAGGATAAAATCGCTAAAAACCGAGATCCTGGTTGATCAGCACCACCCGCACCCGGCCTTTGGGAAACGATTTTTCGGTGATGGTCCAGGTGTTGCAGATCCGACCAGGGCTTTTGCACTCTTCGCAATAGGAGGTTTTTACGCAGGGGGTTTTCTTGTCCAGGCGCATGGCGTTGACCGGTGCAACGTAGTTTTTGACCCGGAAGATGGCATCCTTTAGGTCTGCCACGATCTTGTTGCGGCCGACCATGATGATCACGTGCTTGGGGCCGAAGGTGATGCCGCCGATGCGGTTTCCGAACATATCCAGGTTGACCAGCTGGCCGGCTTCGGTGACGGCGTTGGTACTGGTGATAAACAGGTCCACCAGCAGCGACTGCCGCCGCCTCTCGAGCATCTCCTCGTCTGAAATCTTCTTGTCGAAGGTGTCCAGCACCGTCACATCGCTGCGGTTTTTGACCGCGTGGTACAGCCCGCTGGTGGCAAAGGTCATCGATCCGCCCCAGGAGATGCTGGCCGGTTGAATGGACGGGATAAGGGTATTGAGCACCAGTTCCTTGGCATCGTCTGCGCTGGCGGCGATGTGGACTTCAAAGTTGTTGGCCTCGAGTTCTTTTTTGACATCTTGCAGGCGCAGCTTCCAGTAGTTTTCGATCGGTTTGTCCATAACTTGCCTTTCTGCTTGTCGGCCGTGGAAATGAATTGGATCGGGTTCTGTTTGCCGGGGAAAGACTATAATTAAAACTGCCGGGAAGTGTCAAGGCGGGATCGGTGGCAAAGACAAAAGCAGCGCAGTTTGCAGGATTTTGCTGATCGCTCCAGCGGCTTTTTGATCGGAAACAAGGTTGCGTCCGTGCCGGCGCGTCAAGCATGGTTGCCAAACCGATCATCGTTACTATTTTCTACCCTTTGACAGTCGTTTTCGACAATCATAGATGAAAAACCCGTATGAAATGCATGCCGGTAACAAGGCTTTGTTGACAACCTGTCCGGTGTCCGATATCTGAATCCCGGCAGCCAACGGCTTCAGATCGATGCCGGTGTGTCTGTCCGGAGACCTGCAATGCAAATGGAAAATGAAAATCAGACCCTGCCGGGCTTTATGAGGTGGCAGGAGCTGACCTCACTGGTCGGCTCTATTAAAACCCGCTCTCTGGTCGCCCGCCCAAAGACGATCGAACAGTGCCGCGAGGCGCTGTCCTATTGCCGGCAGCATAACATGACCATTTGCGTGCGCGGTGCCGGACGCGGCTATGGCGATATAGCTCTCAACGACGGCCATGCCCTGCTCGACATGAGCAGCATGAACCGGATCCTTGGCTTCGACGAGCAGTCCGCCCAGATCACCGTCGAAGCCGGCACGCGGATCATCGATATCTATCAGATGGTCCACCACCGGCTGCTGACACTGCATGCCAGCCCCACCGAATCGCATTCCAGTGTAGCCGGTGCGATCTGTGCCAACGTCAACGGCAAGGACGCCTGGCACCACGGCAGCTTTTCCCACCAGATCGTGCGCCTCACCCTCCTGCTTGCCAGCGGAGAGGCGATCTCGATCGATCGGTCCCACGAACTGTTCAACGCCGTGGTGGGCGGCATCGGGCTACTCGGGGTCATCGTGGACGCCACCCTGCAGCTGCACCCGGTTCTATCCCCTTATGTGGAGATCAATCGCTTCCCGGCAACCGATGTCGACGCGCTGCTTGCGACGATGGCTGAAATCGAAAAATCTCACGATGCGCTGGTGGTGTGGGTAGACGCCTATGCCAGTGCAAGCAGAGCCGGGCGCTCGGTGATCCATGCCGCCCGGTGGGTCGAGAGCTGTGAAACCGAGCAGCAGCGACGGAAAATTCTCGAGGCGGGCTACAAGCGCCTGGAGGACCACCGCCGGTTCGGCCTGGCACTGCACGAAAGGTTCGGGCCGATCCTGTCGCTGATGCTGCACATCCAGCGCCCCATTCTCAATGTGTTCAACCGGCTCTACTATGCCATGGGCCAGATATTGTATCGCATGAAGCGGTTTTCGAACACCGAGCTCTTCCTGCGGTTTGGTTTCGAAGCCAGCTTTACGGTGCCGCCGGCCCACCTGGTCTGCGGCCCGCGCGGCTACACCGTGCAGCTCACCTTTCCGCGAACCGGCGCCCGGGAGGCGATCGTTGAGCTGATGGAGATCTGCCGGTCCTCGCCCTGCCCGCCGGTTACCAGCATCCTTCGCGCGCACAAACCCGACGACTGTCTGATTTCCTTCTCCGAGGACGGCTACAGTCTCAACTTCGAATTTCACCCCAAAAAACGTCATGAAGCCGCCAGCCGGGAGGCCGTGGATCGGCTCATCGATGCAACGGTCCGGCGCGGCGGCAAGGTTCACCTCGCCAAGGACCAGGTCCTGACCCCCGAGCAGTTCTACCGCGTGTATCCCCGCTACCGGGAGTTGCTGGAAATCAAGCAACGGCTCGATCCGGACGGGCTGTTTACATCCGATCTGGCGCGGCGCGTGGGCATCGACCCGGTCTTGAACAAACAGCGGCCCGAGTAACTGCCGCAACTCCGACCGCCCGGTTGACAGGTTCTCTGGTGCGCGGGTTCCAAGCCTTCCTTCAAAACAACCCGTCCTTTAATAACCCGCCGGTACGACAGGTTGTTTCATAAAATTTCATTTGATTATTCCCATCAACCCGATGTATATTCCTGCCGCCAGCCTTGGCATCTTTCCCGTTCATCCGGACCTGAGGCGGACATTGCTTTCGTTGGGCGGTTCGGGCTTTCCTTTTCGCATTCTTTCCGGATGCGGTTTCCATTTTTACTTTACGGGCATCATTGCCGCTTGACGGTGCACCTGAGTGACAACCGAGAAACGTTATCTGCCCAAGGAGGCGACTATGCGTATCTCAAGTACAACTATCTCGATATTTTTTGTTTTGCTGGCCTTATTGTTCTTTTGTCCCTCGATCCAGGCTAAAAAGCAGGAGCCCCCGCCGGGCGAGCCGGTGGAAACCGCGCCGCAAATGGTCCTCGGAGAGCAGTGGGTGGTGAAGAACCACCGGGGCCTGCGGACACACAAGGTGATAGAAGTAAAACCGGACGGAAAGTTTGTCGTGGAAGTAAAAAATGAACAAGGAGAGATTCTCTGGCACCGCAATTATGATATCGGGTATCATATCTTGGGGACCGACTTTATTGCACCCCGCGATAAATCCAGAACCGGCGCACCATGGGAAAGGGCGCTGAATTTTCCGCTTTTCGTAGGCAAAAAATGGCAGAATGAAATCGAAGGCGAAGGGGCGGACAACATTACCAGGAAGTTCAAAAACTCGTGGGAAGTCGAAAAAATCGAAACGATCGACACTCCTGCCGGAAAGTATCGCGCCTGGAAAATTCACAGGAGCTTTACCGCGCCGAATCTGCGGGGAACCCGGGAACAGTACTACTGGTATGCACCGGATGCGAAGATCGTCGTCAAGATGGTGCATGACGGTAACTTCCGCACCAAAAAGGGGGACCCCATACACAATGACCTGATACGCTACCAGCCGGCGGCCGGCAGCACCAAAATCCTGTTTGTGGACAGCAAGCCGGCGCCAGAGCAAAAAGATGCGGCCGGAGATGTGCCCGTTGAAACCAGGCAGGCAAAGCAGGGTGAGCACAGCGGAAAGTTCGCCGTTGCCGGCACCGGATGGGCGGTCACCATCGGAATCTCAAAATATGCCGATACGAATATCCCGCAGCTGCGCTACGCCGCAGCAGATGCACAGTCGTTTTATAACTGGCTTGTGTCACCGCAAGGCGGCAAGTACGCTCCGGCCAGGGTCACCTTGTTGATCGATGCCGATGCCACGGCCTCAAACATTCGAAAGGCCCTGTTCGAGTGGCTCAGTCAGGCAATCGAAGAGGACACGGTCACCATATATTTTGCAGGGCACGGAAGCCCCCAGTCGCCGGATCATCCGGAGAACCTGTTCCTGCTGCCCTATGACACGCAGTACGACAGCGTGGCTTCTTCCGGGTTCCCGATGTGGGACATTGAAACGGCGTTGCGCAGATTTATTAAAGCGAAAAACGTAATTGTCATCACCGATGCGTGCCATGCCGGGGGCGTCGGTCAGTCCTTTGACATCGCCAGACGAGCCGGCCGGGGCGTCTCGGTGGTTCCGATGAGCTCCACCCTGCAAACCCTTTCCAAAAACCGTGACGGTATCTGCATCCTGTCTGCCTCCGATGACAACCAGTTTTCTCGGGAAGGCGCCCAATGGGGCGGCGGCCACGGTGTTTTTACCTTCCACCTTCTCGAAGGGTTGAAAGGCAAGGCTGATTACAACGCCGACGGCCGGACTACCCTGGGAGAACTTATACCTTTTCTGTCCGAGCAGATAAGAAGAGAAACCAAAAACAGCCAGAGCCCCACCGTTGCGGGTCGATTTGATCCGGCATTGAGCATCGGAAAATAGGAGAAATCGCTTTTCAAGAACAAATATAACTTTTAAATATAACTCTTTTCGGAAGAGGCGCGATCCCAATAGGTTGGCAAGAATATTTCAGGATAGATTTGGCAACCACACAATTTTATATGGTGTGGTAAGGCGTGGTATATAGCAGATGACTATAAAGTCGAGCTGTGCGGCGCCGCCCTTTGCATCCGCACCGGCAATTGGTTAGATGTTTTCGGGCACGACGTTTTGGGCCTTTGCGTAGAACAGCCACTAAATCATATTGGGCCACAGCACCCCCATTAAGCCCCGATACCGTAGATAGCCGGAAGCAACCAGGAAAGCGTAACCCACATGATTAGAAGCAACGGCACCCCGATCCGGAGGAAATCGTTGAAGGTGTAATTCCCCGCGTTCATGACAAGCAGGTTGGTTTTGTAGGCCATCGGTGTGGCATAGCTCATGTTGGCCCCGAAAAGTACGGCCAACACAAACGGTTCGGCCGGCTGCCCCATCTGGGCGGCAATTGAAACAGCGATGGGGGTGCCGATGACCGCTGCTGCGTTGTTGGAAACGATGTTGGTGAGGATGCCCATCAGAAGCATCAGCCCGCTGATCACGAAGGCGGGCGAAGTATCCCCTACCAGGGCAACAAAAAGTTGTGCCATGTAATCTGCACCGCCCGTGTTGAGCAGTGCAACCCCAATGGCGAGACTTGCGGCCACGATAAGGATGACCTGCGCATTCAGTGCCCTCGTGGCATCACGCCATCCCAGGCACCCGGTGAAGATCATCAACAGTGCCCCGAGAGGCGCGCTGATGGCGATGGGCAGAAACCCCACGGCGGCCGATACAATGATGCCTAACATAATAAGCAGGGCCACCGGTGCCTTGCGTGCAAAAGGCAGATCCGCCGTGGCATCGAGCACGAGAAAATCTTTTTCTTTTTTGAGACCGGCGATCTGTTCTCGGGGTCCCTGAACCAGGAGGATATCCCCGGCCTTCAGGAGGATATCCCCTATTTCATCGTATAACTTTTCCGGATGCCTGCCCGCCCTGTGTATGGCCAGCGTAATCATCCCGTATCGATCCGCGAATCGGATTCCGCTGAGAGTTCTTCCAACAAGGCGGGAGCCTTCTATAAGGACGATCTCCGCGATCTGCTGATCTTCATCCTCCAACGGATGCTCCTCGTCAACGGGTGCGATCATGGCATCATCCGCATAGAGCGTTCCCTCCAGTATCCTTTCAAACTCCTTCAGGCGATCGGGCGTGTCTTGGATAATCAGATGGTCGCCGGCTTTCAGCACCAAGGAGGGAAAGGGTATCATGAAATTGTCAAGTCCGCGCTCCACGCTCGTGACTTTCATGGCCCCATCGACTTTTTTTCTGGCTTCGGCCAGCGACTTTCCTTCAACCGGGCTTCCTTCAGAAATGGCAAGATGGGCAGAGAAAACCCTGGGAGACGTGTCTGCCAAGGTCGGTTCCCGCTCCGGTATGATCCGGGGGACCACGAGCCAGAGATACGCAATACCGATGCTTCCGGCAATGGCTGCCGGCACCAGGAAATCGAACATGTCCATCCGTTTCAAGCCCATCCCTGCTGCCACGGAGACCACCAGCAGATTTGTGGAGGTTCCGATGGTGGTGCAAGTGCCCCCCAGCAGGGTGCTGAATCCCATGGGCATCAACACGGAAGAGGCTTTCATACCCGTGCGCAGGGAAACGTTGATCAAAATGGGGAGAAACAATACGACAACGGGAACATTGTTTATGAACGCGCTGATAAAGGCCCCGACCACAAGGGTCAG
>LJNK01000091.1 GCA_001303025.1 Deltaproteobacteria bacterium SG8_13 | reverse complement strand
CCTCCATGATCGGCTCCAGCAGCACCGGTCCGGCCTGCTCGGCGGCCTTGCGGAAAGCCAGGGATCCGGCGATCTTGAAGGCCATTTCCGAAGAGTCGACCGCGTGATAGGATCCGTCGTCCAGCGTCACCTTGAAGTCGATGCAGTTGAATCCGGCCATCACGCCTCTCTGGGCGGACTCGACGATCCCTTTTTCCACCGCCGGGATGTACTGCCGCGGAATAACGCCGCCCACAATGGCATCGACGAATTCGAATCCCTGTCCCCGGGGAAGCGGTTCCAGATTGATCCAGCAATCACCGAATTGCCCGTGACCGCCGGTTTGCTTCTTGTGCCTTCCCTGAACCCGGACTTTTTTGGTGATGGTTTCCCGGTAAGGAACTTTGGGAATGTTCAGCAGCACTTCGACATTGAATTTTCGTTTGAGTTTTTCAGTGGCCGTCTCGATATGAACCTGTCCGGCTCCGGAGAGAAGTATCTCCTTGGTTTCAGCGTTGCGGTCCAGCTGCAGGCCCGGATCTTCTTCCAGCAGTTTGGTCAGGGAGCTGAAGATCTTGTCTTCATCCCCCTTGGACTTGGCTACCACGGCATAGGAGATCAGGGTAGGGATGGGCTCTGCAAAATCGAATTGCACCTTGTCGCTGTCGCTGCAAATCGTATCGCCGGTGGTGGTTTCCTTGAGCTTGGCAAATGCGATGATGTCACCCGGGCCGGCCTCCGATACGGGTTTTTGATCCTTGCCGGCGAGCGCCAGCACCTGGCTGTAACGTTCCTTGGTGTCCTTGTTGACATTGTAGAAGGTCCCGTCAGAGCCGAGTGTGCCGGAAACCACCCGGCAGATCGAAAGGCGCCCGGCATAGGGATCGGCGACGGTTTTGAAGACGAATCCGGCAAAGGGTGCATTCGGATCGGCCGTGCGCTCGGTGGCTTCGCCTCCGGCATCCTTCCCCTTGAAAGCAGAGCGATCCGCCGGTGTGGGACCGTTGTCGACGATAAAATCCATCAGCAGGTCGACGCCGACGCCCGTGGTGGCCGATCCGGCCAGAACCGGTGCAAAGATGCGGGTAATGATTCCGTTTTTCAGAGCGGTTCTGATGTCGTCGTCGGTCAGGGTTTCACCCTCCAGGTAGCGCTCGATCAGCTCGTCGTCGGCTTCGGCGACATTTTCGATGAACGCTTCGCGTTCGCTCTCGGCCAGTTCCGCCATATCGGCGGGAATGTCGCTTGGCTTGGCTTTTCCTTCCTTGTTATAGATAAAGGCCTTCATGCTGATCAGATCGATCACGCCTTTAAAGTCGGCCTCCGATCCGATGGGCAGCTGCACGATGATCGGTTTGGGTGTGAATATATCCTTGGCCTCTGCAAACGTGCGGGAAAAATCGGAACGCTCCCGGTCGAGCTTGTTGATGAAAATGAGGCAGGGAATTCCGAATCGCTCGGCATACTCCCAGGCCTGTTCGGTTTGCACTTTGATGCCGTCTACGGCATCGATCACAACGACGGCACAGTCGGTTGCCTGCAGACTGAACTTAGTGTCATTGAAAAAATTCTGATCCCCGGGAGCATCGATGAGGTGCAGCGAGTGTTTATTCCAGGTGAACCGGTAAAAGGCGCTGGAAATGCTCGATTGGCGTTTGAGCTCTTCCGGCTCGAAGTCCATCACCGTATTGCCGTCCTCCACCCGACCGATGCGATTGGTAACACCGGCCTTGTTCAGCATCACTTCCGCAAGGGAGGTTTTACCGGCGCCGCTGTGGGCGACCAGTGCGAAGTTCCTCAATTTTTCCATATTCTCAGTCATTTAAGCTCCCTTCTCATCGATTGGTCCTTCCCCGTTTCGCTCGTTATAAAACATTTTTGTCTACATGCTTGGTTGGAAAAAATCAACCCCTATTTTGGAAGGGGCGGCCACGGCAGCCCCCCAAACAAGCGAACACGCCGCTTTTGACTACCCCGGCCGCAGGACGGCTTGTTTCCGATGGATCAACAGCGTGAGAAATTCCCGGTTTCCTTTAGGGCCGGTGATAGGGGAGGGGATGGTGTCGAGCGTTTGCAAACCGGCGTCGTAAAAAAAACCGGCGAGCTGCCCGAGAACCTGCTCGTGAAGCTGCGGGTCGCGAACCACGCCGCCCTTGCCGACATTTCCTTTTCCGACTTCGAACTGGGGCTTGACCAGGGCGATGATGCGGCCCCCGGGGTGTAAAAACTGCCGAACGGCCGGAACGACGATTTTCAGGGAAATAAATGAGACATCGATGGTGATCAGGTCCACCACGCGGCCGATCTTTTCAAAGGGCATGTAGCGGATATTGGTGCGTTCGATCACCTCCACCCGACTGTCCTGCCGCAGACGCCAGGCCAGCTGTCCATATCCGACGTCCACGGCGTATACCTGCGATGCGCCGTGCTGCAGCAGGCAATCGGTGAAGCCTCCCGTGGATGCCCCCACGTCCATACAAACGCAGTTTTCCACCCGGATATCAAACGCCTCCAGGGCCGCCTGCAGCTTGATGCCCCCGCGGCTGACGTATTCCGGGTCATCGCCCCGGAGGCTGACCTCGTCGTTTTGCCCGACCTGGGCGCCGGGTTTTTCCATCGGCTCGCGGTTGACCAGGACCCTGCCGGCCATGATCAGCGCGCGGGCCTGCTGCCGGCTCGCCGCCAGCCCTTTGTTCACCAGCGCGATGTCGAGTCGTAGTTTCACCATACGGGGACGGGAAGTTGCAAGGTGGATGGATATGGCCGGTGGCGGTCTGCGAGCAGCAAGACGAAAGCGCTAAACATACCGTTTTTGGTGCGGAGCTACGCGCTTTTCGCTTTGCGGCCGGACAAACCGACCATCGCCCGTACGCTTTGGGCGATGGACTCCGAATCGATTCCGTACTTGGCGCGCAGCAGCTTCTGAGGGCCGTGTTCGACGAACTGATCGGGTATGCCGAGTCGCTTGAGGGCAAATCCGCCGGCTCCGAGCTCGTTGAGGCATTCGAGAACGGCGCTTCCGAACCCACCCTGCAGCACGCCTTCTTCCACGGTCACCACGCGGGGGATTTTGCCGACCAGCTCGCCGATCCGATCGGCATCCAACGGTTTGATAAAGCGGCAGTCAACCACGGTGCAGGCGATCCCTTCGCTGGTGAGGGTCTGCGCAGCGACCAGGGCTTCATTTACGGTCCGCCCGATTGCCAGCAGCAGGGCATCGTCGCCCTCGCGGAGCACCGTGGCCCTGCCGATTTCCATGGTCCGCATGTCGTCATCGACGTCCACCCCTTCGGCAGTGCCGCGGGGGTAGCGAAACGCGATGGGGCCGTCGTGTGCCAGGGCGGTGGCCAGCATCCTGCGCAGTTCGTTTTCGTTTCGCGGGGCCATCACCACCATGTTGGGCAGGCTTCGCAGGTAGGCGAGATCAAAGAGTCCGTGGTGGGTCGGACCGTCGTCTCCCACGATACCGCCGCGGTCGATTGCAAAGACCACATGATGGGCATCCAGGCAGACGTCGTGCAGGATCTGATCGTAGGCTCGCTGCAGAAAGGTGGAGTAAACGGCCACGACCGGCTTGAGGCCTTCGGTGGCCAGACCGGCGGCAAAGGTCACTCCGTGCTGCTCGGCGATTCCCACGTCGAAAAATCGCTCCGGATACGCCTTTGAAAAGTCGTGCAGTCCGGTACCTTCCGGCATGGCAGCGGTAACGGCAACGATTTTGGGATCCGTTTCGGCCAGCTGCAACAGCGTATCGCCGAAAACCTGGGTGTAGGTCGGCACGGTAATCTTGGGGTCGACGCATTCACCGGTGCTAATGTCAAAAGAGCCGCATCCGTGAAAATAGACCGGATTCTGTTCCGCCGGCTGGTACCCCTTCCCCTTGCGGGTGGTGACGTGCAGAAAGACAGGCTCCTTCAAGTCTTTAATATTGTTTAATATATCGATTAAATGCTCCAGGTTGTGGCCATTGATGGGACCGAAATACTCAAAATTGAAGGCCTCGAAGAGCATGCCGGGGGTGACAAAGGTCTTGAACGATTCTTCGGAACGCTTGGCCAGCTGATAGATGTCGTCACCGATTTTGGGAAGCGATTTGAGAAACGTACCGAAATCCTTGCGCAGTTCCAGCAGGCGTTTTTTGGTGAAGGTGCGGCTCAGCAGAGAGGAAAGGGCGCCGACATTGGGGGCGATGGACATGTCATTGTCGTTGAGAATGACGATCAGCTGCTTGTCGTTGAAACTGCCGGCCTGATTCAGGCCTTCATAGGCCAACCCGGCGGTCAAGGACCCGTCTCCGATAACGGCGATCACCTTGGCATCTTCGTCGACCAGCGCTTTGCCGCAGGCCATCCCCAGCCCCGCAGAAATCGAAGTGCTGCTGTGGCCGGTGGAAAACGCGTCGTAAGGGCTTTCGCAGCGACGGGTGAATCCGGACAGCCCTCCGTGCTGGCGCACGGTTTTGAACTGTTCCCTGCGGCCCGTGATCAGTTTGTGCGCGTAAGCCTGGTGACCGACGTCCCAAATGATTTTGTCTCGGGGGGCATCGAACACGTAGTGCAGGGCGATGCAAAGCTCTACAGCGCCGAGGCTGGATGCCAGGTGTCCTCCCGAATGGGATATCACCCCGACGATCACCTCTCGCATCTCTTCGGCCAACTGCTTGAGCTCTTTTCTGGAGAGCTGCTTTACATCCGCCGGGGAATTGATCTGTTTCAGCAACATCACCGTTTCTCTCCCGATCACAGGGGTTGCAGCCGATCCTGACTGTGGTCGCAAGACCTTGCAGACCGGCTCTGACCGTAAGTATCTACCATCCAACAGTGAATATCAACCCTGCCGTTGTTGCGAAAATCGCCTTCAGCTGCGCCGCAGTGCCATCCACTGAACAGGTGCTACCGCCTCCGGTCGATCACGTACCGGGCGATGGCGCGCAGCGGCTCTGCCCTGTTATCAAAAATGGTGAGAGCGTTCAAGGCTTGATCGATTTTTTCCCGCGCAAGAATTTTCGACGCTTCAAGGCCCAGCAGGGAAGGGTAGGTAGATTTACTGCGTTCCGCATCCGACCCCACCGCTTTGCCCAGGCGGCTCGGGTCGCCCTCGACGTTGAGGACGTCATCGGCGATCTGAAAGGCCTGCCCGACATTGGCGGCATATACGGCCAGATGATCGATCTGCTCCGAATCGGCGTTCGCCATCAGCGCACCGGCTTGCACCGAAGCCTGAATCAACGCCCCGGTTTTCATCCGCTGCATCCGCTCCAGCTGCGGCAGATCCACCGGCTGTCCCTCGGCGGTCATATCGAGCAGCTGACCGCCCACCATACCGCTGCCTCCGGCAGCTTCGGCGATCACGTCGATGACCCGGAGCCACATCGCCGCATTTGACGGTTTGGCTGCCCCGGCGCCCGACAGCGTCTGAAAAGCAAGCGTCAACAGCGCATCGCCGGCCAGAATGGCGGTTGCCTCGTCAAATGCCACGTGGCAGGTCGGTTTTCCGCGGCGAATCGCATCATCGTCCATCGCCGGCAGATCATCGTGGATCAGCGAATAGCTGTGAATCATTTCCAACGCACAGGCGACTGCCAGAATGTCATCCGCCGCCCCCCCAACCGCATCGCAGGCAGCTATACACAAGATCGGCCGCAGCCGCTTGCCGCCGGCTGTAACCGAATAGCGCATGGCATCGGCCAGGCGAGGCGGCGCGGCCGGCTGTGACAAGATCCGGTCGAGCTGGTTGTTGACCTTCTCCCGTCTCTCAAGAAGATAGGCCTTGAGATCGAATTCAGGTCGGTTCATCGGCCTCATCGTCCGACAGTAACGGCTTTTCGACCACCTTGCCCGATTTGTCGCGGAGCAACAGGCTGATCTTTTTCTCGGTGTCATCGAGTTTGCGGGTGCAAAATCGGGTCAGCTCCATGCCCTCTTCAAATTTCTGCATGGCTTTGTCGAGCGGCAGATCACCGGCCTCGAGCTCTTCAACGATTTTTTCGAGCTGCTCCATGGCCTGTTCAAAGGATTTTTTGGCCATCTTCTCGCTTCTCCTTTACACCGCAGGTCAACGCTCCCCGGGCCAGCAGCACCTCCACATCCTGTCCCACATCAACCGCATCGGATGCGCGAACGATCTCCGCCGTTGGTATCGTTCGGGTGATGCTGTAACCGCGCTGCAAAACGGCACGGGGACTCAAGCCGGAAAGAACGGCTGAAACTTCCCGCAATCGGAATCTCCGGGACCGGGCTTGGTCGTCGACCGCATGCGTGAACCGCTCCTGCAATAAATCAAGTTTTCGTTTAAGATTTTGAAGGCATATATTTGGATTATTGTATAATAATTTATCAGTATATAAGATGAGGCGCTGGCGTCGTCGGCGAAAATCGTTCTCGATGGCCAGTTGCAACCGATAGATCTGATCGTCTATCCGCAGCCGCTGATCGTCGACTTTCTTTTTCGGGTCCGCCAGCCGCCGGGTGAGATCGGAGATCCGCTGGCGCATGAATTCAATGCGATGGTTCAGGTAATAGATCAAATCCTCTTTGTATTGCGTGGTTTTATCAATAAGATCCTGCCGGCGGGGCACCACCAGTTCGGCAGCTGCCGATGGCGTCGGCGCGCGCAGATCGGCCACAAAATCGGCGATGGTAAAATCGGTTTCATGTCCGACCGCCGATACGATCGGGGTCTGTGCAGCGAAGATGGATCGGGCAACCGCCTCGGAGTTGAAAGCCTGCAGGTCTTCCAGGGATCCGCCACCGCGCGCCAGGATGGCCACCTCGGCATCTTCGCAGTCGTCGAGCAACTGCAAGGCTGCGACGATCTCCTCGATCGCACCGTCACCCTGCACTTTGACGGGAATCACGCTGAGGGACATTCCGGAAAACCGTCGCTCGACGACCTGCAGGATATCGTGGACGACCGCACCGGTGGGCGAAGTGATGACGTGAATTTTTGCGGGCAAAAAGGGCAGGGGGTCTTTGTGACGTTCGTCGAACAGCCCCTCGTCGGCCAGCCGCTTCTTGAGCTGCTCAAAAGCGATCTGCAGTGCGCCGGTGCCTTTTGGTTCCAGGTGTTCGAAGATCACCTGATAGGTGCCCCGGGGTTCGTAAACGCTCACCCTGCCGATGCCGGTGACCGCCATTCCATCCTTGAGTTCAAACCGCAGGTTGCGGTTCTGCCCCTTGAACATCACCGCGCGCACCTGGGCCGTTTCGTCTTTCAACGTAAAGTAAAAATGCCCGGAGGCCGGCACGGCGAAGTTCGACACCTCTCCACCGACCCAGACAAAGGGAAACCGCTCTTCGAGTATCGACTTGATTCTGGCGTTGAGTTCCGAAACCGAATAGACGTGCGGCTGCTTTTGGGAGATGTCCATTTCCACCGAAGTATCGCGATGGTTGATGACGGTTGTAAAACGGTCAGCCGGTCGGCAGGGCATTATCGGCTGCCCGGCCGCCCCGCTTCAAGGTCTGCTTTACCTATTACGTCTGATAAGATATATTATGTAAACTTTTAGGTCTTCTGGTGCAGATCCAGCCGTTCGCGCACTGCCGGCAATATATAGATGTCCTCATGGGGCATCCGGCTGAGGCATTCGGCCAGCAGATCGATTTTTTTGGAAACCGGCTTTTGCTTGTCCATCACGAAAACATATTTTCCCTTGATCTTGCAAAGCCCGCTGCGGGCCCTCACACCGGTCGCCCGCAGATTTTGTTCGGCAACGGTCACCTGAAGTTTTTCCGCCAGCTCTTTGAGCGCCTGGTAGATCTGATCGGGTTTCATGATTTCATATCGGTTTCTGTGAAAACCATGAAATGCATCCGGTAAACCCGGGCTTGCAAACCTGCTTGAAAAACCAACCGAACGTGTTATATTTAAGGCATCACAAAATCAACCCAACAGGAGGTTTTAATGGAAACTGCTCCACTTCGACAAACGCAGACCGAAACCCAAGCGATAGTTAACAGTTTCGTTCGCAGCGTCTACAACTGGATGGCCATCGGCCTGTCGATCACCGGCGTTGTGGCCTTTTATGTGGCCAACAACCCGACCCTGCTGCAGCTGATCTACGGCAACCCGATCGTTCAGATCGGCCTGTTTATCGGCACCCTGGGCATGGTGTTTTATATCAGCGCCCGGATCCAGAAAATACAGGCATCAACGGCTACCGGCCTTTTCGTGCTTTACTCGGCCCTGATGGGAGCGATGCTATCCTTTGTATTTGTCCTATATACGCAAACCAGCATTGCTTCAACCTTTTTCGTCTGCGCAGCGACCTTTGTCGCCGTCAGCATCTACGGCTACACTACCAAAAAGGATCTGACCTCCCTGGGCAGCTTCATGTTCATGGGGCTGATCGGCATCATCATCGCCTCGGTGGTCAATATTTTTCTGCGCAGCCCGGCCATGCACATGATCATCAGCTACATCGGCGTGATCGTGTTCGTCGGCCTGACGGCCTACGACACGCAGCATATCAAGAACATGGCCCTGACCCAGCCGGCCGGCCTGGACGGTGCGGTCATCCGCAAAGGCGCCATCATGGGCGCCCTCAAGCTCTATCTGGACTTTATCAACCTGTTTCTGATGCTGCTGCGCATCATGGGTGACCGACGCTAAGCAACTTTACGGTGCATTCTGCCCGGAACCACCGCTGCATCAAAACAAAAAGGCGGGACATTGTCCCGCCTTTGGTTTGTAATAGCACTATAACTTATTGATTATATATCAAATTCCGATATTTTTCCGGATCACGCCCGCAATCTGCTCGCAGTATTGACGGGTATCTTTCTCCGTGGGACCCTCCACCATCACCCGGCACTGGGGCTGGGTTCCGGAGTAGCGCACCAGCACCCTGCCCTTTCCCTTCAAGCTTTTTTCCGCATCCTGAATCATCTCCCGGACTTCCGGGATACCCTCCAGCCTGGGTCGGCTGCCGACATCGACGTTGATCAGCACCTGGGGAAAGACCGTCATCACTCTTTTTAGTTCCGACAGCGGCTTTTCTTCGGCGACCATCACCTCCAGCAGCTTCAGCCCGGTGAGCATGCCATCGCCGGTGGTCTGATGATCCAGAAAGACCGTGTGGCCCGAATTCTCGCCTCCCAACACTGCCCCGCGGCTGCGCATCTCCTCGGTCACGTGGCGGTCACCGACGTCGGTGACCACATGGGATATTTCCATCTCCTGCAGCGCCACCGCGAGCCCCATGTTGCTCATCACCGTGCTCACCACCGTATTGTTTTTCAAGTTGCCGCGATTTTTCATGTGGCGGGCGCAGATGGCCAGGACCTGGTCTCCGGTCAACACCGCGCCGGTTTCGTCCACCGCCACCAGACGATCGCCGTCACCGTCAAAG
This sequence comes from Deltaproteobacteria bacterium SG8_13, assembly GCA_001303025.1. GTDB lineage: Bacteria > Desulfobacterota > Desulfobacteria > Desulfobacterales > SG8-13 > SG8-13. The sequence continues at coordinate 546 of LJNK01000091.1, read as the reverse complement.
GCCAGTCCGACATCCGCACTCGCGGTTTTGACCGCTTCCGCCAGTGCCTGAGGGTGCTGGGAACCACAGCCGTCGTTGATATTCCGTCCGTTCGGTGAGGCAAAGTGTGCCTGCAGCGTCGCACCGAGCTCGCTGAACAGGATCGGTGCTCCCAGAAAGGTTGCGCCGTTGGCGCAGTCCAGGACCACCTTCAGGCTCTGCAAGCGAACATCGTCCGGCAGGGTCTGCGACAGAAACCCGAGGTATCGCTCCGTACCATTCATCGCCGGTCGAATCGTTCCGGTTTCAGCGCTGTCCGATGAGCCGGCAGGCTGCGCATCGCTTTGAATCAGGTTTTCGAGCTTCTCTTCCTGTTCGACGGAAAGTTTGTAGCCATCGGCGTCAAAGACCTTGATGCCGTTGTCCGTGTACGGATTGTGGGAGGCAGATACCACGATGCCGGCACATCCGCCCAGTGCGGCCGTCAGGTATGCAATACCCGGCGTTGGCAAAATACCTGTAGGTATCACATTGGAATTTTTACTACAAATACCTGATATTAAAGCG
>LJNK01000039.1 GCA_001303025.1 Deltaproteobacteria bacterium SG8_13 | reverse complement strand
CCGAGGCGCTTTCCACAGAAGATTCGGGTGCCGAAGCAGGGGAAGCCGCCCGGCCGCCGCTCGGGAAAATGTTGACCGTGACCGGCATGCGCTTCTGGTCCAATCCGAATTACACGCGGCTGGTCATCGACCTGAACGGCGAGACCCAGTTTGCCTTCAACGAACTCAAAAGGGATCCTTCCAACCAGAAGCCGCGCCGCCTGTATGTGGATGTCGACAACGCCCGGCTGGAAGAGGGTCTGCCCAGAATCATACCTATCGATGACGATCTGCTGCTGCACGCGCGGGCCGGCCAATATACGCCCACATCCGTCCGCATTGTGGCGGACATGAAGTCGATTCAATCCTACAAGGTGTTTTCACTCAGGGATCCATTCCGAATCGTACTCGACATCCGGGGCGGTGATACGAAGGAATCTCCTCCGCAAATCGCCCGCACGGACCCCAAAGCCGATAAAATCGACCCGCGGAAATCGGTCCAGGATCTGGCCAGGCAGCTTTCGCTCGGGGTGCGCCGCATTGTGGTGGACCCGGGTCACGGGGGAAAGGATTACGGCGCACCGGGGTACCTGAAGGGTGTGCATGAAAAAACGGTCGTGCTGCAGATTGGCAGAAAATTGGCTGCCAAACTCCGTAAGGAGCTCGGCGTCGAGGTGATCCTCACCCGCAACGGCGACCGTTTTCTGACGCTGGAAGAACGCACCGCCTTTGCCAACACCAAAAACGCAGACCTGTTTATCTCCATTCACACCAACGCCAACAAGGATCCCCGGGCATACGGGATTTCCACCTACATCCTGAACCTGGCCTCCGACGACGAAGCCCGCATGGTGGCGGCCATGGAAAACAAGACTTCCACCAACAACATCAGCGACCTGGAGACCATTCTTTTTTCGCTGATGCACAATGCCAAGATTCACGAATCGACCCGCCTGGCTGCATACGTTCAGGAAGCCGCCATTGTGCGGCTGAAACAGAGAGGCTACAGCCGCATCAAGGGCAAAGGGGTCAAGCAGGCACCCTTTTACGTTCTGCTCGGCGCCCAGATGCCGTCTATCCTTATCGAGACCTCTTTTATCAGCAACCCCCGGGAGTGCCGCCGCCTCATCAACCCCACATATCAGGACCGGCTGGTTGAGGGGATTGTCCGGGGGGTGAGAAAGTACATTCAGGAAACCAGCCCGACAGCACTGCAGGAAATGCGTTCCCGCGGCGGCAAGCAGGGTTGAAAGGCCCTAAAGAATCGAACCATCCCGGCAGCCTATTCCAAATCGTTTTTCCTTAACCGCCCGGCTATTGCCCGGCGAAACTGAGGCTGCCGGTCGGCAGGCAGCAACCCGGTGATCGCTGATGATAAAGAAAGAAAAACGTGCACCACGGAGGCTGTTGTGAAAATCGAACATGTCGCCATATGGTGTAAGGATATCGAAGCTCTGCGGGAGTTCTACGTGACATATTTTGGTGCAAGATCCGACCGGAAATACGTAAATGAGAAAAAAGGATTTGCATCGTACTTTCTGAGCTTTTCATCCGGAGCGCGTCTGGAGCTTATGCACATGGACACAATCCCTGAAACGGCCAATGATCCGCACAAGCAGTTCACCGGTCTTATTCACCTGGCGATATCGGTTGGCACTAAAGACAGCGTCGATCAGATCACCAATGCTCTAAGAGCTGCGGGTTTTGCGGTAATTGATGCGCCACGGAAAACAGGTGATGGCTGCTACGAAAGCGTCGTCCTGGATCCCGAGAACAACCGGATCGAGATCACAGCCGATAGCGCCTTACAACAGGCGGCACCCGGTGCCCGCAGGATCGGCGGTGAGTCCGGCGCTGCGTAGGTGGCGGTTGTACAAGGAGGGCAATATGTTTCCGAGCGTAGAAGAGATAAGAAAAACGAGAAAAAAATACAACTGGCAGATGTCCCAGAGCGGGATCAAGACGTTTCGCGAGTTGGGGGAACTGGAGTCGAATGCACTCAAAGACGGCGCCCTGGTCCGGAAAACCAAAGAACTGATCGCACTGGGAATCAGTATCGCCAACGGCTGCTACGGTTGAATCGAATACCACGTCAGCAGTGCTGCTGATCTGGGAGCAAGTCGCGAAGAGATCATGGAAACAACGGCTGTCGCCCTGGCTTTGAGCGGCGGCATGGCAGACTGGCCCGCCCGATTCGTTTTCAAAGTGCTGGAAGAATTGGATCGATAGAAAAAAGATGCCGGATGTGCGCCGAGAGAATGACGCCCCTGTGGGTGATATTATAATTCGACAATGGCAGCCCGCCGATGAAGCGGCCATCCTGGGGTTGAACGCCGGATCGGTGAGCGTGCTCAGCCCAATGGGTGGGGCCCGATTCGCAATCCTAAGCCGCACGTGCAGCCTGCTGAAGGTTGCCGAGTTCGGCGGCAGGGTAGTTGGTTTTTTCATGGGCTTCGACGACGCGGCCGCGCACGACAGTGTAAACTATCGCTGGTTTGCCTATCGTTTGAAACGGTTTTTGTATATCGACCGGGTCGTGGTATCCAGGGAATTCCAAAAAGCCGGATTGGGCCGCCGGTTTTACAACGAGGCGGGACACTGGGCGGCCGAGCACCGGCTATGTTGGATGGCGGCCGAGGTGGATCTGCAACCGCCGAACACCGCTTCTCTGAGGTTCCACGAGCGGCTCGGGTTTGTCGAGGTCGGGCGTCAGGTGACAGCCGACGGCAAACTGGTCTCTCTGCAATTGCAATCGGCCGGTGTGTAAAGAGACGTTTCGGCCGATTATACGCTTGCATGGCCTCCATCCTGCCTGCGGGACTTCCCCATCTTGAAAACCGCTACCATGCTACTTATTATGTGATGACGGCCCTCGCCTGAAAGAGGGTATTATTGATAACTTCGAAAATTTGTAGCTTTCAAGCAGATACGGCCGCTGCCGCAGGCCTGCAAACGCTATGGGCTCGACGGGAAATCGGCCAGCGTCGGCCAAAGCGCGGTTGGTTCTTGCTGATTGCTTCTAATATGGAGAAAATTATGAACCCGATTCTGACACGAACAACCACCACCATCGTGGCCCTGGTTTTTTCAGCGACGGCAGCGATTGCTGCGGGCAGCAGTCCGCAACCGGCCGGCGACAGTCGTCCCGGAGTAGCCGAGTACAACGCCGGCGTGAAGTTGATGAAACAGGGAAAATACGCAAGTGCCCAGGCAAAGTTCGAGACCTCCCTGGACAAAAATCCGAATATGGCAGAAGCCCACAATAACCTTGGATACGCCCTGAGGAAGCAGGGATCGGTGAAGTACCAGAAAGCGCTCAGCCACTACAATCGAGCCATCGATCTCGATGCGAACCTCGCCGAAGCCTACATGTATCGAGGGGTGTTGCATATGCTGATGGGCAATGAGGAAAAGGCGTTGCAGGATCATCGCACCCTTACCAGGCTGAACCGGGGGCTGGCCGATGCGCTTCAGGCGGCAATCGCCTCGGGGGAGGAGCCCGAGGGACTGGAGGGGCTGGCAAGATCGTGGTAAGAGCTCCAACGGCAGCTGTGGTTGCGCTGGCGCTTTTCAGCGTGTCGTGCGGCCATGATATGCGGGAGCCGATCCGGGCGGACCGCAAAAACCCGACGAAATACGTCTGGCAACTGCCCGAGGGCTTTCCGCTGCCCCGGGTGCCTGCGGACAACCCCATAACTGCGGAGAAGGTCGAACTCGGTCGTCTGTTGTTCCACGATACCCGTTTGTCGGGCGACGGCACCGTCTCCTGCGCCAGTTGCCACCAGCCGGAGCGCGCTTACACCGACGGTCGCAGCCGTGCGGTGGGTATCCGGGGAAATGTGCATCCCCGTTCGGCCATGTCACTGACCAATGTCGCTTATAATGCGACCCTGGGATGGGACGATCCTGCCCTCAAACTTCTTGAAGACCAGGCGCTCGTACCGCTGCTCAATAGGCATCCGCCGGAAATGGGGGTGGCCGGCCGTGAGCAGGAGGTCCTTGCAAGATTAAAAAAAAGTCGGCGCTACCGCCGGCTTTTTTTTAAATCCTTTCCGGAAGACAGCAGTCCGGTGACGTTGCGCAACGTGACATATGCTTTGGCGTCGTTCGAAAGGACCTTAATCGCCGGCAATTCGCCCTACGACCGATGGGCATACGGCGGGCAGATCGATGCCTTAAACAAGAATCAACGCGCCGGGGCACGACTTTTCTTCTCCCAGCGGTTGGGCTGCTTTCGATGTCACGCCGGGTTCAATCTTTCCGGTCCGGTAGTCTACGAGGGATCCGATGAGATGCAAGCAAGGTTTCACAATACCGGACTCTACAACGAGGACGGGAGCGGTGCGTATCCGGCGCCCAACACCGGTGTACACCGTCATACCGGGCGCAGTGCGGACATGGGAAAATTTAGAGCCCCCACGCTTCGAAACATCGCACTCACCGCGCCTTACATGCACGACGGCAGCATTCCTACCCTCGAGGCTGTGCTCGATCACTATGCCGCCGGCGGGCGTGCCCGATACCTTCATTCCGATATAAGCAACCTCGAAGCCGACTCGATGACAGATCCACTGCTCAGGGGGTTCGAACTTGCCCCGGAGGAACGCAGCCAACTGGTCGCGTTCCTGCAGGCACTCACCGATGAGTCCTTTGTACGCAATGCGCTGGAACAAAGCAGTGAACAAGGTCGAAACAGATGATCACCGTGCCCACCTTGCGCAGGGAAGCATAATGAAAACCCCCGGAAGGGTTTTCGACCGTTGGGCGAACCGGTTAGAGGGAAACAATCATGGCAGGCCTGATCTTGAAGGCGATCGGTATCTGGTTTTTGCTGGTCATCGTGGCCATCGTAAATGCCGTGCTTCGTGAAAAATGGCTGATGCCCGCAATCGGCCCTTCTGCTGCCCTGCCGGCAAGCGGAGTGCTGCTGTCACTGTTGATCCTGCTGGCAGCATTGGTATCCGTGCCCCATTTTGACTCTTCGGATGGGAAAACGTATATATCGGTCGGACTTATCTGGTTTATGCTGACCCTGGCATTCGAATTGTTTTTCGGCCATTTTGTGGCGGGGAAGCCCTGGCATGAAATCATGCAGGTATTCAACATCAGGAAAGGTGACCTGTTTATGGTTGTCCTGCTTTCAACTCTGGTTTCACCCTGGCTGGCCGCAAGGCTAAAAGGCTTGATATAAATGAAGAAATAGTTTCGCAGCGTCCAAGACAGCTTGCGTGCTAATTGCATCGGAGGGAACATGAAAATAGTGATCGTCGGTGGAAAGGGCACAATCGGTAAAAGGGTCAGCGAGCATTTTTCAAAAAAACACGAAGTGGTGGTCGCTGTTCGGACTTCCGGAGATGTGACGGTGGATATCACTGACAGCAAATCCATCGAGGCCATGTTTAAAGCTGTCGGCAGTGTCGATGCGGTGGTCTGCATTGCCGGAGAAGCGAAATGGGCCGCTTTCGACGCGATGACCGAGGAAGATTTTTATATCGGACTGAAAAGCAAGTTGATGGGTCAGGTGAATCTCGTAAAGATCGGACAGAATCATATAAATCCAGGTGGATCCTTTACTCTTTCCACGGGCATACTCGCCGATCACCCCGTGGTATTCACCACCAGTGCCGCCATGGTGAACGGCGGGATTCACAGCTTCGTCAAGGCGGCAGCACTGGAATTGAAAGACGGCATCCGGATCAATGTCGTCTCCTCGGGGCTGGTGGAAGAATCCGTAGACAAGTACGAAGCGTATTTCCCGGGCCACAACCCCATCCCGATGAGAAAAGTGATCAACGGCTACGTAAAAAGCGTGGAGGGCAGGGGCACCGGTGAGATCATCCGGATGTATGACAACTGTTGATTTTTTCAAACAGGGTGAAAGGCCGCTCAGCCAGCCTGGGCACACCGGTTTCACCGTGCGTTTTGACCGGGATGGCGCTGCCGATTCCCTGTTTTTGCCGCATCGAGCAAGGAGAGACTATGGATTCCGATGGACCTCTCGATCTTGGTGTCGATCCCGGCACCATTCGATCCTTTGAAGACTACCAGGCGGTGTGGAGGAGATTGTCCGGCGTGCGCGCCCGGATGATCGAAAAAAACGAGCAATGCCGGCACAGCATCGGCGACAGCTTCGATTATGCCAATCACTACGACAAGCCGGCCGGCATCTGCACCGCTTTGCACCACGTTTTTCAGCTCTACCTGTGGCGGGTATCGGTTGGATTTCCTTCCTGGGAGGACGATTCGACGGTGTATAAAATCCACTGTCCGGACAAGAAAGGCACCGTGTGGGAACTCATACGGATCGTGCCATCTGAGGATGGTAACCACCAGCAGGGCCCCGATCTGCCGAAGGACTGACGCAGGCCACTCGCTCGACCAAAGCCCCCGGTTCCCGGCTGTGGGCCGGCAAATGGATTTGCCCGCCGCTGACCGGGGCAGGGACGCGTCCGGTCAACGGCGGAAAATCCCCAACCTTATACGGCTACGGCTTCTCTTGCCGGGTTCGTCTTCAAATACTCGAGACGGTTGAGCCCGTTGATGTACGCCTTGGCGCTTGCGGTGATGATGTCCGGATCGGCGCCTTTTCCCAGCGCCACCAGGCCGTTTTCCCGCAACCGGACCGTCACTTCGCCCTGGGCATCGGTCCCGCCGGTCAGGGCGCCGACCGTAAATCGCAGCAGCTCGGACTGGGTACCGGTGAGCTTGGCAATGGTGTTAAACGCCGAGTCGACCGGGCCGTTCCCGTAGCCCGCACCGCGGACGGTCCTGCCGTTTATGGAAAGCTGCACGCTGGCCATCGGCAGAACGGTCGTACCGCAGGTGACGTGCAGGTATTCCAGCTGGAAGACCTCTGCGGTGCGCAAAATCCCCTCCGTGATGATTACCTCCAGGTCCTCATCCACAACGTGTTTCTTCCTGTCGGCCAGGTCTTTGAACCGCTTGAAGACGACGTTCAATTCTTCGTCGGAAAGATCGTAGTCCATTTCCTTGAGGTGCTCGCGCAGGGCGTGGCGGCCGGAGTGTTTTCCCAGCACCAGCCTGTTGGCGCTCAGGCCGATGGTTTCCGGCTTCATAATTTCATAGGTCATCGGATTTTTCAGCACCCCGTCCTGGTGAATACCGGCTTCATGAGCGAATGCGTTGGCGCCCACAATGGCCTTGTTGGGTTGAACGATTATCCCCGTGATCATGCTCACCAGACGGCTGGTGGGATGGATGTATTCGGTTCGGATGTTGGTGCTGGTCGGTATAAAATTGCGGCGCGTGTGCATGGCCATCACCACCTCCTCCAGCGACGTGTTGCCGGCGCGTTCCCCGATACCGTTGATGGTGACTTCCGCCTGCCGGGCGCCGGCCTGAACGGCAGTCAGGGTGTTGGCCGTGGCCAGCCCGAGGTCGTTGTGGCAGTGGACGCTGAATACCGCCTTGCCGATATTCGGCGTGTGAGCCATGATGTATTTCACCAGGTCGCCGAATTCTTCCGGCACGGCGTAGCCCACCGTGTCCGGGAGATTGACCGTTGTGGCGCCGGCCGCGATGGCGGCCTCGAACACCTTGCACAGATAGTCCCGGTCACTGCGGGAGCCGTCCTCGGCCGAAAACTCGATGTTGTCGGTGAGCGTTTTGGCGTATTTGACGGCCTCGATGGCCTTGTCGATCACCGCCTCGCGGGACATTTTCAGTTTGTACTTCAGGTGGATGTCGGAGGTGGCGATAAAAGTGTGAATTCTCGGTTTGGCGGCATGTTGAACCGCCTGCCAGGCCTGGTCGATGTCTTCTTTGGAAGTGCGCGCCAGGCCCGCCACCTCGGTGCGTTGCAGCTTGCCGGCAATGTTTGATACGGCTTCGAGGTCACCCGCCGAAGCGGCGGGAAAACCGGCCTCCAGCACGTCGACTCCCAGCTTTTCCAGCTGGATCGCCAACCGTAATTTTTCTCCCGTGTTCATACTGGCGCCCGGAGACTGCTCTCCGTCGCGCAGCGTGGTGTCGAATATAATGACGCGTTCTTGACTGCTCATGGTTTCTCTCCGTGTTTCTGTATTGGTTGGAAGCGACGAAACAAGGTTATCTGCCTGTCATCGAACACAGAGAGCATCGGCCGCAAGACAGCGAGTCTTGCGGCGTTATCACTCTTCCGTTTCATGAGGTTACCCCCTCTTCGGTTGTTTTTTTCTCTTTGGCCAGCTTGTAATGGAAACTGTCGGTCAGCGCCTGCCAGCTGGCTTCAATGATATCCTCGGAGACACCGATGGTGCTCCAGATCTCGTCCTGATCCCGTGATTCGATAAAAACGCGCACCTTGGCCGCCGTACCTTCGCGACCGTCGATGACGCGCACCTTGAAATCCACCAGCCGCATGCTGTCGATTTCCGGGAAGAACTGGTCCAGGGCCTTGCGCAGCGCATTGTCCAGCGCACTGACCGGCCCCTGTCCCTCGGCGGCCGTTATTTCCCGGCGCTCGTCCACGGCGATCTTTATGGTTGCGTGGGCGCCGCAGGGCCGGTCTTTGTCTTTTTCGATAACGACCCGAAACGATTCTAGATCGAACAGCGGTTTGAACTGCTCGGTGAATTTTTCCACCAGGATTTTGAAAGACCCGTCGGCAACATCGAACTGATAGCCTTCCTCTTCCAGGTCTTTGATCCGAGACACGATTTCACGGCTGTCGCAACCGTTGGCCCCCAGGTTGATGCCCATTTCTTCGGCTTTGTATTCGACGTTGCTCTTGCCGGAAAGGTCGGAAATCAGGACGCGGCGCTTGTTGCCCACGAGCTGCGGGTCGATGTGCTCGTAGGCCCGCGGAGTCTTCATGATTGCGCTGACGTGAATACCGCCCTTGTGGGCGAATGCACTCCGGCCGACAAACGGTCGGGAGTTGAGCGGCACCAGGTTCGCGGTTTCACTGACGAACCGGGAAATCTTCCGCAATTTTGTCAGGTTTTCATCCGACAGGCAGCTGCGGTTCATCTTCAGAGACAGCACCGCAATGATCGAAACCAGGTCGGCATTGCCACAGCGTTCCCCGTATCCATTGATGGTGCCCTGGACCATGGTGGCGCCGGCGTTGACGGCGGTGATCGTATTGGCAACCGCCAGGCCGCAGTCATTGTGGGTGTGGATGCCGAGTCGGACGGCTGTGCCGCTTGACGCGGAGTTTTCGTTCAACAGGCGCTGCACCTGCTTTGTGGCCGACTCGACGTCAAAGGGAAGGCTCCCCCCGTTGGTGTCGCACAGCACGATTGCATCGGCGCCGGCTTCCAGGGCTGCGCGCAGCGTGTCTATGGCGTATGCCGGGTTGTCCCGGTAACCGTCGAAGAAGTGCTCGGCATCGTAGATGACTTCCCGGTCGTTTCGTTTCAGGTACTGCACGGTGTCTCGGATCATGGAGAGGTTTTCGGAAAGTGTGTTTTCCATGACCTGCTCGACATGCAGATCCCAGGTCTTGCCAAAGATCGTGACCACCGGTGTGCTGCTTTCCAGCAGCGCGGTGACGTTGGAGTCCTCTTCCGGCCGTGTGCCGGGCCTTCGGGTGGATCCAAACGCAGTCAACCGGGCCTGCTTCAGCGGTAGATCCCGGGCCAGTTCAAAAAACCGCCGGTCCCGGGGGTTTGAACCCGGCCAACCGCCTTCAATGTAATGGATGCCGATGTCATCCAGCCGCAAGGCAATTTTCACTTTGTCTTCAGCAGAAAAATTGATGTTTTCGCCCTGGGTGCCGTCTCTGAGCGTTGTGTCGTATAAAAGTACGGGGGGTTCCATCACCAGCCTCTTGATAGTTGTGGGTTGTCGTTTGCCGTTTGCCGCACACCGTCCGGTGCGCCCGTTTTCCGAAGTTATTTCTTTCTTCTTTCCGGCCGCAGCGAGCGCACGGCGGTGCCGGCCTGCCACATTTCCGAGTTGTGGATCACCGCCAGTTCTTTGTCCAGCTTCTCGCGGTAATCGTCCGCACTGTTTGCCTCCAGCACCCGCCGGGTTTCCGCTCCGGACACCACCCGTTCGTATAGCTCGTCGAACACGGGCACGACGGCATCACGGAACTTGGGGGCCCAGTCCAGCGCCCCGCGCTGAGCTGTGGTGCTGCAGTTGCTGAACATCCAGTCCATACCGTTTTCCGCCACCAGGCGGATCAGGCTCTGGGTCAATTCTTCCACTGTTTCGTTGAACGCTTCGCTCGGAGAGTGCCCGTTTTTGCGAAGCAGATTGTACTGTGCTTCCATGACTCCCGCCAGGCATCCCATCAGCACTCCGCGCTCTCCGGTCAGATCGCTGTGGACCTCTTTTTCGAACGTGGTCGGGAACAGATAGCCGGAGCCCACGGCAATTCCCAGCGCCAATGCCCGCTCTTTTGCCCGCCCGGTAAAATCCTGATGAACAGCGTAACTGGAATTGATCCCACTGCCGTCGAGAAAATTGGTGCGCACCGTGCGACCGGAACCCTTGGGCGCCACCAGGACGACGTCCACATTATCCGGTGGTACGATTTCGGTTTGGTCCCTGTAAACAATGGAAAAACCGTGCGAAAAGTAGAGGGCGTCGCCTTCACCCAGACACTGCTTGATTGTCGGCCAGGTGGCCACCTGGCCCGCATCTGAGAGCAGAAACTGTACGACCGTGCCCTTGCGTGCGGCTTCTTCGATCGGAAAAAGGGTCTCCCCGGGAACGAAACCGTCCGCCACTGCGCGCTGCCAGGAGCTGCCGCCCTGGCGTTGGCCGACGATAACCCGAATGCCGTTGTCGCGCATGTTCAGTGCCTGGCCCGGGCCCTGAACGCCATAGCCCAATACCGCCACGGTTTCCTGACTGAGAACTTCCCTGGCTTTCTGCAGGGAGAATTCGTCAGCCGTAATCACCTCTTCCACAACTCCGCCAAAATCGATTTGTGCCATGTCCTAACGCTTCCTTTCAATTTAATGGTGCCCGGTTTTTGCTTTGGATGCCATTTCATCTCTGGCAGGGGCACTATGAGGGTTCTCTGAGAAGTGCCAGCGGTCCGGTGCGGGCGATCTTTTTGATCCCCATCGGTTTGAGCAGCTGGAGCAGCGCCGCCACTTTTTCTCCCGTCCCGGTAACTTCGATAATGTAATGCTCCAATCCGACGTCCACAACCTTGCAACGGAAAATGTCGACAATCCGCAGGATTTCGGCCCGATGATCGGATTTGGCATTCACACAAATCAGGGCCATCTCCCGCTTGACGGCTTCCGGACCGGTGAGGTCCCTGATTTTTATGACATTGATCAGCTTGTTCAGCTGTTTTTCAATCTGTTCAATTACCGGCTGATCGGCCTTGGAGACGAGGGTGATGCGCGATACTTTTGGATCTACGGTCTCCGCCACCACCAGGCTGTCGATGTTGAAACCCCGACCGCTGAATAAACCGACCACCCGGGACAAAACCCCCGGCTCGTTGTCCACCAGCATAGTGAAGATGTGTTTTTCTTCCCGCATTGAAGTGTCCTCATTTCCGCAATTCACTGCCGGCATCCGGGATGCAAACCACCCGGCTTACACCAGCAGCATCTCTGTAATTGGCGCACCTGCCGGAACCATGGGATAGACGCTCTCTTCCCTTTCGACTGCAAAATCCATGATCACCGGTTTTGCCACCGACAGACCTTCTTTCAGCACGGCCTCTACATCTTGCGGCTTGGTGGCTCGCAGCCCCACCGCACCATAGGCCTCCGCAAGCTTAACGAAGTCCGGGGCGTGCTCCATGTCGGTGCACGCGTATCGCTTATCGTAAAACAACTCCTGCCACTGCCGCACCATACCCAGATACCCGTTGTTCAGGATGACGATCTTCACCGGCAGGCAGTACTGCATTGCCGTGGCCATTTCCTGGATGTTCATCTGGATGCTGCCGTCCCCGGCGATGTCCACCACCGTCTTGTCCGGACAGGCGAGCTGTGCGCCGATGGCCGCCGGCAGTCCGAATCCCATGCAGCCGAGGCCGCCGGAGGTGATAAAATGGTTGGGGTGGTCGAAGTGATAATACTGAGCGGCCCACATCTGGTTCTGACCGACCTCGGTGGTCACGATGGCCTGGCCCTTGGTGATCTCATAGAGTTTTTCTACGACATACTGGGGCTTGATCCGGTCTGTCTGCCGGTAGGCCAGTGGTTTGGTGCTTTTCCATTCTTCGATCTGATCCAGCCATGGTTTCCGTTTTTTCTTCAGGTCGCCAAGATCCGCCTTGGTAAGCATGGCGTTCAGCTCTTTCAAAGTGGACCGGCAGTCTCCCACGACCGGAATGGTTACGGGAATGTTCTTGCGGATCGATGTCGGATCGATGTCGATGTGAACGATTTTTGCCTGGCTGGCAAAGGAATCGGTTTTGCCGGTGACCCGATCATCGAAGCGCACACCGATGGAAAGAAGTAAATCACAGGCACCCGTGCTCATGTTGGCCCGGTAGGTGCCGTGCATTCCGATCATCCCCAACCACAGAGGGTCGGTTCCCGGAAATCCGCCCAAACCCATCAACGAGGTGGTGACTGGAACCTGCGCGTTGCGCGCCAGGGCAGTCAGGTGCTCGGATGCCCCGGACAGGATGATCCCGCCACCGGCGAAGATCACCGGCCGCTGTGCGTCGGCGATCAGCTCGACGATTTTCTTCAATTGCTTGATGTTGGGCTTGTAGGTCGGGTTGTATGATTTCAACGTGACTTTCTTTATGGGACTGTAAACCGTCTTGGATTTGACCACATCCTTGGGAAGGTCGATTAACACGGGGCCCGGCCTTCCTGAGCGGGCCAGGTAGAACGCCTCTTTCAGTGTTCGCGTCAGATCGCCGATGTCCTTGACCAGGTAGTTGTGTTTGGTACACGGGCGGGTGATGCCGACAATGTCAACCTCCTGGAAAGCATCGTTGCCGATCAATTGGGTCGGAACCTGGCCGCTGAGCACAACCAGCGGGATGGAGTCCATGTATGCCGAAGCGAGTCCGGTAACCGTGTTCGTCGCACCCGGGCCCGAAGTCACCAGGCAAACCCCAACCGTGTTGCCGGCCCGCGCATACCCGTCGGCAGCGTGCACGGCGCCCTGTTCGTGGCGCACCAGGATGTGACGGATGTCGCTTCGAACCAGTTCGTCGTAGATGTCGATGACGGCACCGCCGGGAAAACCGAAAATGGTGTCGACACCCTCTTCTTTGAGAACCCTGATCAGAATTTCTGCACCGCTCAATTCCATGGCTCATATCCTTTGTTGGAAGTTCGCGCATAAAAAAACCGTTATCGCCTCTGGGGGCTGATAACGGTTTCGGTTTTACTGTTTTTTGCGTCAGGCCATTATCAACCCCTGTTCTCGCAGGGGACAATAATATCTCCTACGAGAAGGAGAATAAGGCTAACTAGGCTGATAATGACGCTGTTGGTGTGCATAATTTTTTGGATTGTCGGGTTGAGAATCTCGAATTTCAAAAACCGTAGCAACCGTTCATCCGCTTGTCAAGCAAAATCGTTCGAGATTCAGGCGGTCTGTAAGGATCACCCTCAAAGGCCCGGTTCAGTCGACGGGCTGGCTGTAGGTGCATTCCTTGGTGAGACAGATGCGTCTCTTGCCTTCGCGCTTGGTCGTTTTTTCCACCAGAAACGCCGCCCCACAATCGGGGCAGGGCATGGCAAGCGGTTTGTTCCAAGTGGCAAAGTCACAATCCGGAAACCGGTTGCAGCCGTAGAACACCTTGCCGCGTCTGGAGCTTTTTTCCATCAGTTCGCCCGAACAACCTTGCGCGGGGCACTTCACACCGGTCAGTCGACCCGGATCGGTCGCGTTGATGGACTGGGTCTGTTTGCATTCCGGGTATCCGCTGCAGGCCAGGAATTCGCCGTATCGGCCCCGCTTGACGACCATCGGGCGCCCGCACTTGTCGCAGTTGCGGTCCGGCACCTCTTCGGGTGACAGCGTGACCGGCTGGATACGGCCTTTTTCGTCCCGCGTATAGTCGCTTGAATAGGTGCACTCCGGATAACCGCTGCAGGCCAGAAAATGGCCGTTTTTCCCGACCTTGATGTGAAGCTCTTTACCGCACTGCTGGCAGGATAGGCCGGTGGGCAGCCCGACACCTTTAACACTGAGCATCTGGTCGTTGGCAATTTCCAACTTGGATTTGAACGGACCGTAGAACCGGTTGAGAATTTCCTGAGCATCGATATCCGCCGATTCGACCCGGTCCAGATCGTCTTCCATCCGGGCCGTAAATTCCACGTCAAAGATTTCAGGAAAGTTTTCCACCAGCAGGTCATTGACGATAAAACCGAGTTCACCGGGTCTGAAATATCGTTTGACCAGCTCCACGTATCCCTTTTGCCGAATGGTGGAAAGGATCGTTGCATAGGTGCTGGGACGTCCGATGCCGTTTTCTTCCAGTTCCTTGACCAGCGAAGCCTCCGAGAATCGGGGGGGCGGCTGGGTGAAGTGCTGTTTGGGGTCCAGCTGCAGCAGTTTCAAGTGCATGCCTTCGGAAAGCTCGGGCAGCTGAATTTCTTTTTTCGCCTCGGTGCCTGCCAGCTCGTCATCTGCCGACAGATACAGTGCCATGAACCCGGGAAACTTGATGGCCGATCCGCTCGCATTGAGCCCGTAGGCGTCGGCCCGGATCGATATGGACACGTTGTTGATCTGGGCCGGTTGCATCTGAGATGCGACAAACCGCTGCCATACCAACCGGTACAATGCCAGTTGATCGGCAGACAGATGCGCGGCAATTTGTTCCGGCGTGTAGCGGACAGCTGTGGGGCGAATCGCCTCGTGGGCGTCCTGGGCCCGTTTTTTATTTTTGAAGAAACGCGGTTTATCCAGACTGTAGTCCGGTCCGAATGTTTTTCGAACCAGCTCCATCGCCTCCAGGGCCGCCTCGCGCGAGATGCGCACCGAATCCGTGCGCATGTAGGTGATCAGCCCGACCGGTTCGCCGGGTCCCAGCTCGATTCCTTCGTAGAGTTGCTGGGCAATGGTCATCGTCTTTTTGGCGGAAAAGCGCAGCTTGCGAATGGCCTCCTGTTGCAGCTTGCTGGTGGTAAACGGCGGCAGCGGGTTGCGCCTGGTGGTCTTCTTCTGCACCTTGTCGACCAGATAGGACGCTTCGGCCAGTTCATCGCGCATGGCAAATGCGGTTTTTTCGTCGGGGATCTCGATCTTTTTACCGTCTTTCTTTACGAGCTTGGCGGGAAAAATCGGGGGATGGCCGGCATCGAGTTCGGCGGTGATGGACCAGTACTCTTGTGGTTCGAAGGCCATGATGGCGCGTTCTCTCTCGCAGATAATGCGCAGCGCAACCGACTGCACCCGGCCGGCGCTCAACCCGCCCTTTACCTTGCGCCACAACAGCGGTGAGATGTGATACCCAACCAGGCGGTCCAGAATCCGGCGGGTCTGCTGGGCTTCGTACTTGTTGCGATCGAGGTCTTGCGGAGAAGCGATCGCCTCCTCGATCGCTTTGCGGGTAAGCTCATGGAACAATATCCGGTAAAATTTTCGACCCGCCTTTTTCAGGATTTCAGACGTGTGCCAGGCAATGGCCTCTCCCTCTCGGTCCGGGTCCGGCGCCAGGTAAACATCCCGGGCGTCACCGGCGGATTTGCGCAGCCCCTGGATGACTTTCTGCTTGCCCGGTATCGGCTGGTAGATCGGCTGAAACCCGCCTTCGACATCGACGCCCATCGCGCGTGCCGGCAGGTCCTTGAGGTGTCCGACCGTGGCGGCGATGTTGTAGTCTTTGCCGATATATTTTTGGAGGGTTTTTACTTTTGTGGGTGATTCGACGACGAGCAGCGGTTTGGTCACTTGCAGATCCTTCTCCTATCGGTCAACAGGTCCAGTGGTGATTTTCCCTATGAGATACCGGCGGTGGCAACTGAAAGGTAAGCTCCAATCGTGTGTCGTCAACCACCACAAAGCGCAAAACGTTTTCCGGCCGACTGTTGCACCAATCCCTTCAACTCCAGCTGCAGCAGCGTGCTGGCGACTTTGCCCGATTCCATCCCGACACAGCGGGTCAGATCGTCTATGTGCAGCGGGTAGGGACTCAGGGCATCGAGCAACCGTCGCTCATCTGGTGTCAGGTTGCCGGAGGATGCCTGTCGGGTTTCGGTTTCCGGTGCATCCGCAGCTGGGAAATGCAATCGGTGCCGGATTTCCTCCAATATGTCCGCGGTGTTTTCGACCAGCTTGGCACCTTGTTTGATCAGGGTATGGGTGCCGGAGCTCTTAAAAGACCGGATGCTGCCGGGCACGGCAAACACCTCCCGGTTCTGTTCGGCCGCAAGCCGGGCGGTAATCAACGAACCGCTCTTTCGGCCGGCCTCCACGACAAGGGTTCCTAATGAGAGTCCGCTGATGATTCGGTTGCGCATGGGAAAGTTGTGTGGTTCGGGATCTGTCAACATTGCAAACTCGCTGATTACCGCTCCTTCACATGCGATCCGATCGAACAACTTGCGGTTGGATGCCGGGTAGACCCTCGCCAATCCACTGCCCAGCACCGCTATGGTTCGGCCTTTCGCCTCCAGTGCTCCCTGGTGAGCGGCTGTGTCGATTCCTCTGGCCATCCCGCTGACAACCGTTATTCCCCGTCCGGCCAGTTCGCTGCTCAAAAGCCGGGCGGCCTGCAGGCCGTAGGAAGTGGCGTTGCGCGAGCCGACGACGGCAACGCAGCCGGCCTTTTTTTCCAGTGATCCTCTCAGGTAAAGAAACGGCGGCGGATCGGGGATTTGCAGCAGCAATGCCGGGTAATCCGGGTCTGCCAACGTGACGATCCGCACTCCTGCCCCTTGCACCAGGTCGACCTCGCGCTTGATCGGATCGGTGATTCGCTGTGCCCTGATTCCGGCTGCCAGGCGAGCGGTGATCCCTTGCACCTGCAGTAACTGCTTTGCGGACGCAGCCAGAACGGCTTGCGGGGAGCCGAAGTCGTCGATGAGGCGCTTGAACAAACGGTTGCCGATTCCCGACACGCTTTTCAGGACAAACCAGGGCAACAGTTTTCCGTCTACCGCTTTTTCTTCGATCCCTGCCATGCGAGCAGAATGGGGCTGGCTACATAGATGGAAGAATACGTGCCGATGAGCACACCGACAATCATCGCAAAAGCAAAATCGTGGATGATGCCGCCGCCCAAGGAAAACAGCGTGATCAGCACCATCAGTGTCGTACAGGAGGTGAGCAGCGTCCGGCTCAGGGTTTCGTTTACACTGCGGTTGATGATAAAATCCAGCGGGCTCCGGTGATGCTTTCGCAGGTTCTCCCGGATACGGTCGAAAACGATGATCGTGTCGTTGAGAGAGTATCCAATGATGGTCAGCAGAGCGGCGATGATCGGCAAAGTGAACTCCTTGCCGAAGATGGAGAAAATCCCCACCGTGATGAAGACATCGTGAATCAATGCGGCGATGGCGCCCATTGCGTATTTGAGCTCGAGAAACCAGAAAAGAATCAGGGTAATGATCAACGCCGCCGCTATCAGCAGCGGTACGCTGGTGATGAACAGCCGGCAGAGAAACAGGGCACCGGCCAGTGCGGCCGCCATGATGCCGCTGATCATCCACTTCAGCTCGAACCGACCGGAAATGTAGATCGCGATGAACAGCAGCGCGTAAAACATGGCGAACAGCGCTTTTTCCCGCAGGTCTTTGCCCACCTGAGGACCGACCATTTCCACGCGGCGGACTTCGGTCTCACTGCCGGTGGCTGCAAGCAGTGCCTTCCGCAAACTACCCAGAAACCCTTCCGAAGTTTCGCTGATCCGATCGGTGCGGATCAGGTACTCATTGCTGCCTTCTTCGCCGAAGGACTGCACCGCGGAGCTTTCGATATCATTGGCAGTCAGTCCGCTTTTGATATCGGCAATTCTGACCGAAGAATTAAACCGGACCTGAATCAGGGTTCCGCCCGAAAAATCGATGCCGTACTTCGGACCGTTGTGAATTACCAGCGAGGCTAAACTGACGACGATCATCGCTGCGGACAGCAGGTAGGCAATTTTGCGAGAGCCGATAAAGTTGATGTTGATGTCTGGTTTGATGAGCTGCATGTTCTGGACCTCGTTATATGCTGAGACGTTTCATACGGCGATTGATCAGAAGATAGTCGAAAATCAGCCGGGTTAGGATCAGCGCGGTAAACAGGCTCGAGATGACCCCCATGCTCAAGGTGACCGCAAAGCCTTTCACCGGACCGGTGCCGAACTGAAACAGCACCAGGGCCGCGATCAGGGTCGTGACGTTGGCGTCCAGAATCGTCAGGGTGGCCCTGTCATAACCGGCTTCCACGGCCGAGCGCGGGGTTTTGCCCAGTGCGAGTTCCTCCCGGATTCGTTCGAATATGAGCACGTTGGCATCCACCGCCATGCCGATGGTGAGTATGATGCCTGCAATACCGGGCAGCGTCAACGTGGCCTGAAACCCGGCCAGGCCGGCGGCGATCAGCAGGATGTTGAGCGCCAGCGCCAGGTCGGCGATGAGGCCGGAAGTCCTGTAGTAGATGATCATGAAAACAATCACCAGGGCACCGCCGATGATCATGGATATCAAGCCCTTGCGGATCGAGTCATGTCCCAGCGACGGCCCGACGGTGCGTTCTTCCAGAATTTTGACCGGGGCGGGCAGCGCACCGGCCCGCAGGGCGATAGCAAGGTCATTGGCTTCTTCGGTCGTAAAATTGCCGGTGATGCGGGCCCGGCCACCGCTGATTTTCTCCTGAATCACCGGAGCGGAATAGACGCGATTGTCCAGAACGATGGCCAGGCGTTTTTTTACGTTTTCTTCCGTAATTTTGGAGAAAATCCGGCCGCCCTTGCGATCGAAATCGATGCTCACGTAAGGCTCGTTGAACTGGTTGTCGATCTGCACCCGCGCATCGGTCAAATTGGCACCTGTCAGCAGGGTTCTTTTTTTCAGCAGGTAGGGCAGCCGGTTGGTTTTTTGTCCGGTCGCCAGATCGATGTCGTAGGAATAGAGAATCTCGCTGTCCCGGGGCACCGAACCTTCCAGGGCGGCATTGACGTCATTGCTTTCATCCACCAGTTTAAATTCCAGCAGGGCGGTCTTGCCGATAAGCGACTTGGCTCTTTCGGTGTCCTGCACGCCGGGCAGCTGCACCAGGATGCGATTGCTGCCCTGGCGTCGGATGTCCGGTTCACTGACACCGAACTGATCGATACGGTTGCGAATTGTTTCCAGGGCCTGGCGAACCGCCATATCCTTGATATGCTCGGATTCTTCCTCCGGCAGTCCCAGGCCGATCGCGGTGGCATCGCCCTGCGGCTGCCGGGAAATCAGCTTAACCCCGCGGAACTCTTTTTCCAGAAGGCTGTCGAATTTCTCCAGGTTCTCCGGGTCGGGCAGTGTGACGGTCAGGCTCCGTGCATCGGGCTTTTCTATGCCCAGATGCCGGACCCGCTCTTTTTTGAGCACTCCACGCAGGTCCTGTGCCAGCCGGTCCACCGTGTTTTCCACGGCCCTGTCGACCTCGACTTCCAGCACCAGGTGCATGCCGCCCTGCAGATCGAGCCCGAGGTTGATCGTTTTGTACGGCCACAGCTGTGGATTCAGGGACGGCAGAAGGTAGACCCCGGCAGCTGCCACCACCACCACCGTCAGGATTGATCTCCAGGAAAACTTTTTCAATGATCCATCCCTTTCTCTTTTCGGCAGACACTTGAACCCGTTATACGGAGACGATTGCCGTGCCGCTTCACTGGAAAGCCCCATGGAGCGGATCGACCGGGTGCCGCGTTGCGTTCGGCCGCCGGCTGGATCACGCCGGCGGGAGTAATGCCCGCACGCTCCCGTCTCACTTTCTGGGGCCTTGGGAGTATTCTCAGATTTTCGGTTCGGCGCCGGCTCAGGACTTCTTTTCCGGCTCCGCCTGCTCCTTTACAGCTGCCGCCTGCACCCTGGCGCCCACGTTGCCGCGGGCGACTTTCACCCGCACCTTGTCGGCGATTTCGACGGTAAGGGTCGATTCGTCCAACCCGGTGATACGTCCGTGCAGGCCACCGCTGGTGATGATCCGGTCTCCCTTCTTCAGGTTTGCGACCATTTCACGGTGTTCCTTGGTTTTTTTCTGCTGGGGTCGGATAAGCAGGAAATAGAAAATGACGAACATCAAAATCAGCGGAATGAATCCGGAAAATCCGCCGGCGCCACCGCCGGCTCCGCCGCCTTGTCCCATTGCGTATGCGATACCGATCAAAATATAACCTCCTTATTGCGTTCGATTGAATCCGTTCCTGGCTGCAAAGTGGCGCTCATATACTGTAATTTGCCTTCCAGGTCAAACCATTCTTGATCCCTGCCGGAAATTCACCGGAAGGGGCGATCTGCCATATCCTTTCCGGATGGTCGGGTAACGGTGCTTCCGTTCCCATACCGGCCTGCGAGATCATTCACAGACAATGTTGCTTTGTCCGGGCACCATCGACGGGTCTCTTTCGATGGTGATGCTGAGATGACGTCGCATTTCCAGGTCCAACAGTTCCTTCTTTTTGCGATTCAACAGATAATCGGCGACCTCCAGCGGCACGATTCCCTTGACCGTGGATATTTCGCCTTTCAGGGTTTCCAGTCTCAGCTTGCGGAGAAAATCGAGCACAAGAGACTCGGTCGAGGGGACGATTCCCTTGCCCTGGCAGTTGCCGCAGGTCAGGTAGCTGCTGAATTCGATCGAGGGTCGGATCCGCTGTCGCGACATCTGCATCAGCCCGAACGTGCTGATGCGACCGACCTTGATGCGGGCCTTGTCGGTTTTGACGTGCAATTTCATGGTCCGTTCGACCTCGGATCGATTCCGCTGCTCCAGCATGTCGATGAAATCGATGACAATCAATCCGCCCAGGTCTCTCAACCGCAGCTGCCGGGCGATTTCCTCGGCCGCCTCCAGGTTGGTCAGAAGGGCGGTCGCTTCGATGGATTTTTTCTGGGTGGCTTTGCCGGAGTTGACGTCGATCGCCACCAGGGCTTCGGTTTGTTCGATAACGATCGACCCGCCTGATTTAAGGGCCACACGATTGTCGAAGATCGTCGAGATCTGGTTTTCGAGCTGGAATTTGGTGAAAAGCGGCCGGTCGCCTTTGTATAGCTTTACGATCTTGGTGTGCTTTGAAGAGATAATTTTGATAAAATTTTTGACCTCCTGATAAACCGGTGCGTCGTCGATCAGGATCTCGGTCACGTCGGGCGTAAGCGAGTCGCGAATGGAGCGCAACACCAGGTTTCTTTCTTTGTGCAGCAGCGCCGGGGCCTGCTCTCTGGGAACGCTCTTTTTGATGTTGTTCCACAACCGCAGGAGGTATTTGAGATCTTTTTCGAGCTGTGTTTTGGTGCACCCCAGCCCGGCAGTGCGGACAATGGCGCCGAAGCCCTCCGGCAATGTCAAGCCGGACATGATTTCTTTCAGGCGATTGCGCTCCTCCTCCTCCTCTATTTTACGGGAGATGCCGGAGTTCTCGACCCCGGGCATCAGCACCAGGTGTCTTCCCGGAAGAGAGATAAAGGTGGTCAGCATGGCCCCCTTGTGGGCCACCGGCTCCTTGGTGATCTGAACCAGCACCTCCTGTCCGCGTTTAACGACAGTGTTGATGGACAGATTACCGTCGGGGCTGTCGTGGAAATAATCCCGGTGGATTTCATTTTTTTGAAGAAAGCCGTGCTTTTCGGCGCCGTAATCAACGAAAACCGCCTGAAGGCTTGGCTCGACCCGGGTGATGATGCCCTTGTAGATGTTGCCCTGGGTGATCTCTTTGGAAGCGCTTTCGATGTGAAATTCGGCCAGGGTGCTGTCGGTTACCTTGGCGATCCGGCACTCTTCATGATCGATGGCGTTTATCAGAATCTTGCTGGTCATCAGTGGTATGGTTCCTTAAGGGTTTGATTCGTTTAATCTGCAAAAGTAAAAAATTGCGGCCCACAAGTCAATCACTAATTTTACAGCCGTCCGGCGGCGGGAAGGCCAGCGGGGAAAATAGGGATGGTCGTTCAAGGCCGCAGGCGTTGAGGCCAAACCGGCCGGTGTTGCTATTTGAGTGAACTTGTGGCATGAACAACACCGATGAATCGGCCGACCGGCCGTAATTTGCGATGCGGATCCCGCGGATATCAACAATGCGGAAAAAGATGGGAAAGTCGAAAAAGATGGAACAACGATACGATCCTCGGAAGATTGAAGCCAAATGGCAGAAATACTGGGAAGACAACGATCTGTTTGCGGTGAAAGAGGAACCCGGTAAACAAAAATACTATCTGTTGGAGATGTTTCCGTATCCTTCCGGGAAAATCCACATGGGCCATGTGCGCAATTATACGATTGGTGATGTGGTGGCCCGCTACAAGCGAATGCGCGGATTCAACGTTTTGCATCCGATGGGCTGGGATGCTTTCGGCATGCCGGCGGAAAATGCGGCCATAGCCAACGACACCCACCCGGCGAAATGGACCTATGACAATATCGATGCCATGCGCGCACAGCTCAAACAGATGGGATTCAGTTACGACTGGAGCAGGGAACTGGCAACCTGCAGGCCGGAATATTACCGTTGGGAGCAATGGCTGTTTTTGAAAATGTACGAAAAGGAAATGGCCTATCGCAGGGAGTCGTTCGTGAACTGGTGCGAATCGTGTTTGACCGTGCTGGCCAACGAGCAGGTCGAGGCCGGTATGTGCTGGCGTTGCGGCCAGCCGGTGCGACAAAAGAAATTGTGGCAGTGGTTTTTCAGGGTCACCGATTATGCCGAAGATTTGCTGCTGTACAGCGACCGCCTGCCGGGATGGCCGGAAAAAGTGATTACCATGCAGAAAAACTGGATCGGCAAGAGCATCGGTGCCGAGATCCGTTTTCCCATAGCAAGTCCGGTCGATAAAGACGACACCGAGATCCCGGTGTTCACCACTCGCCAGGATACCGTCTGCGGCGCCACGTTTATGGTGCTGGCCCCGGAACATCCCCTGGTGATGAAACTGTCGCGGGGAACCGCCCAGGAGGCGGAGACCTCCGGGTTTGTCGAACGCATGGCGCTTCAGGACCGATCGGCCAAAAGCCTCGAAAGCTTCGAGAAGGAAGGCGTGTACATCGGGGCCGACTGTATCAACCCGCTCACCGGCAAGAAGATACCGATTTACACGGCAAACTTCGCATTGATGGAATACGGCACCGGAGCGGTGATGTCCGTTCCCGCCCATGACCAGCGGGATTTTGAGTTCGCCCGAAAATATGGCCTGGAGATCGTGGTCGTCGTCAGCCCCCCCGGGCAGTCTCTCGATCCGGCGACCATGCAAGAGGCATTCACCGGCGAGGGGGTCATGGTAAACTCCGGGATGTTCGATGGGATGCCGAACACGCGCGCACTCGATGAGATCGCCAGGCACCTGGAACAGAGCAATCTGGGCAAAAAGACCGTCAGTTTCCGGTTGCGGGATTGGGGCATCTCAAGGCAACGATACTGGGGAGCGCCCATTCCGATGATTCACTGTAACCGGTGCGGTATCGTGCCGGTGCCGGAAAACGACCTCCCGGTACTGCTGCCCGAGGATGTCGAAATGCTTCCCGGCGGCAAATCACCGCTGCCGTCGCTGGAGGCGTTCGTCGAAACATCATGCCCGGATTGCGGCGGTGCGGCCCACCGGGAAACCGACACGATGGACACCTTCGTGGAGTCTTCCTGGTACTTCGAGCGTTACTGCAGCCCGGGTTATGATCGGGGCATGTTCGATCCGGCGGCGGTCGCCTACTGGATGCCGGTGGACCAGTATATCGGTGGTGTCGAACACGCGATATTGCATCTGCTCTATTCTCGTTATTATACGCGGGTGCTCAGGGAAATGGGCCTGGTCGACTTCAAGGAACCGTTCACGCGGCTGCTGACCCAGGGAATGGTCTGCAAGGAGACCCTGTCGTGCCCCGAACACGGTTTTCTGCTACCCGATGAAATCAAGGACGACGGAGAAGTCCGCCGGTGCATCAAGTGCGGCCACCAGGTGACGGTGGGTCGCATCGAGAAGATGTCCAAGTCGAAGAAAAACGTCGTCGATCCCAATGTTCTGCTGGATAAATACGGGGCGGATACCACACGGCTGTTCTGTCTTTTTGCGGCACCGCCGGAGCGCGACCTGGAGTGGAGTGAGCAGGGCGTCGACGGCGGGTATCGGTTTTTGAACCGGGTGTGGCGGTTTTATACCGACTGGGTGCGGCGTGTTGCGTCAGTCAAAGCGTTCAGCGGCTCTCCCGAGTCTCTGGATGGAGCCGTCAAGGAGCTCTACCGCAAAACCCATCAGACCATAGTGAAAGTGACCGACGATATCGAGCAGCGATTTCATTTCAACACGGCCATCAGTGCGGTCATGGAAATGTTCAACCATATGTCGGGATTTGAGCCCGACGATGCCATGGAGGACACACTGATGGTGATGCGCTGCGCCATGGATAACATGGCTTTGCTGCTGTCCCCCATCGTTCCGCACTTTGCAGAGGAACTCTGGCTGGCATTGGGCAACACCACCAGCATTCTGGAGCTGCCCTGGCCCACGGCCAGCGATTCGGCCCTGGAGAAAGAGGAGCTGCTGATCGTCGTGCAGGTGAACGGTAAACTCAGGAGCCGTTTCAGCGTCAACGCCGACACCGATGATGAAACCGTAAAGGAAAAAGCCCTTGCCGATGAGCGCATCCAAAAATTCATCAGCGACAGGCCGATCAAAAAGGTTATCCTGGTCAAAAACAAGCTGGTTAACATCGTTGTGTAGAGCGCAGGACAGCGATTCGCCTTCAAGCAGTTCGGTCTTCGGCTATGGCGGGCTCGGCCGCAGGCGGCCGTCTTGGTGCCGGGAAGCGGATTTTCGCCTGGCGTTTGCGGTCCTGATTTTCGGCAGCGCATTGCTGCTGGTGGCTTGCGGGTATCGATTCAGCGGCAGTGGGCGATTTCCGGCCGGTGTGCAGCGGATATTCGTGACGATCTTCGAAAACCGAACCTCGGAGATCGGTGTTGAAAATACGCTGGCTGATGCCGTCACCGGAGAGTTTACCACCCGGGCCAACGCTGCCGCCGTGGCCGGAAGCCGAAAGGATGCCGATGCAGTGCTGGCGGGAAGTATCAACTCCGTGCAGATCAACTCGATATCCCGGACCGCGGAAACCGTTTCCAGCGAAGCCAGGGTGGTAATCACCGTTACTGCACGGTTGACCTCGTCGGGCGGAACGGACATCTGGACAGCCAACCAGGTGACGGCCACCGACACTTACAAGGTTGTGCAGGACGACAAACAGACTACCGAGTCAAACAAGAACGCCGCCCTGGACCGGGCGGCGGGCAAGCTTGCCGAGAAACTGTACAATCGGTTGGTCGAGGATTTTTAACGCCGGCAATTAAAATCACCGGCAGCAAGCAGGCCGCAGGTGAATCCGGCTGGCGCGTCGGCGGATCAGCTGCCGGCCGTATTGGCAATCCGGGAAAGGCGGGAAGTTTTTCGAGCGGCAGTGTTTTTGTGGATGACGCCTTTTTTGGCTGCCTTGTCGATAACCGACTTCGCCTGGTTCAAGACCGCGGCGGTGTCTTCGGCACCCGCCTGACGCAGGCTCTTGGTAAGTTTCTTGATCCGGGTCCGGGCGGCCTTGTTGCGCAGGCGCCTGATCTCATTTTGGCGGGCCCGTTTAATGGCTGATTTGTGGTTGGCCAATTTCGCTGCTCCTTTCAACGTTCAAGGCTAAGTTGATATTACAAACTGTATCTTTTAATAACTAACCAAATTGCTGTCAAGTTTTTTTGCTTCAAACTGTCAAATATTCCCACATTAATCATGAAACCGTTTCAGGGCCTGTCAGACCGAAACCAACCGTCAAATAGCCGGGATGGGGCTTTTCGCATCCCCAGCAGACTGTATGGATGAGAACACGCGTGTGACCCTCGCGGCCGGGACAGTGGGCTCTGCCACCTTGTTGAGCCGTGTCTTTGGCTACGCCCGGGATATGGTTTTTGCGGGCGTTTTCGGTGCCGGTCCGATAGCCGATGCGTTTATCGCGGCGTTTCGAATTCCGAACCTGCTGCGACGCCTTTTCGGTGAAGGTTCTCTCGGCATTTCGTTTATTCCGGTATTTACGGAAACCATGCAGCGCGACGGGCGCGAAGAAGCCTTTTGCCTGGCCCGCTCGGCCTTCCGCCTGCTGTCTGTCATTTTGCTGGTTGCAGCTGTACTGGGCATCGCTGCCGCACCGCTGATCACCCGGATGGTTGCCTACGGTTTCACAAAATCCCCCGAACAGCTGTCTTTGACCGTTTCGCTGACCCGCATCATGTTTCCCTACCTGTTCTTTATCGGCATGGTTGCACTGTCGATGGGGGTGCTGAATGCGCTCGGCCATTTTGCAGCACCCGCATTGGCTCCCGTCTTTTTGAACCTGGCGATGATCGGCTCGCTTCTGCTGGCGGTTTTTTTAACCACCGATCCGATCACCCGGGTATATGCCCTGGCTATCGGCGTGCTGGTCGGTGGCGGGTTCCAGCTGGCCTTGCAGCTGCCCTGTCTGGCCGGCAAGGGGCTGCGGTTGCGGCGCAAAACAACGTTCGGGCATGCCGGATTGAAGAAAATCGGAAAGTTGTTTTTACCGGTGACATTCGGTGCAGCCGTCTTTCAGATCAACACCCTTGTCGGCAATCTGCTGGCGTCCTTTTTGCCGGCTGGCAGCATTTCCTACCTCTACTTCGCCGACCGGCTCGTGCAGTTTCCACTCGGCATTTTCGGCATCTCGACCGCCACTGCCGTGCTGCCTTCGCTCTCCCGGCTGGCGGCCGCCGGTGACGCAGAAGCGGTTAAACAGACCTTTGGGTTTTCCATGCGCTTGGTTCTTTTCATCTGCGTACCCGCCATGGTCGGATTGGTGGTGCTGAGAGAACCGATCGTTGCATTGCTGTTTCAAAGAGGGCAATTCGGCGCAGAGGCCACGGTTCTGACGGCAAGGGCGCTGTTGTACTACGCATTCGGTCTGTGGGCGTTTGCGTCCGTGCGCATCGTTGCAGCCGTTTTTTACGCCATGCAGGACGCTCGAACGCCCGTGAAAATTGCCCTGGTTTGCATCGTTGTGAACCTGCTGCTCGGCTGGCTGCTGATGAAACCGATGCAGCATGCGGGACTGGCGCTGGCGTTGACATTGTCCTCGGCCCTGAACCTAATCCTGCTGCTGGCCGCACTGCGCTCCCGCCTGGGACCGCTGGGCGGCAGGGCAATCGCAGCTTCTGCTTGCAAAACCGCCCTTTGTTCTGCCATAATGGGTTTCGCCGTATGGGGGGTCTCCGGGCGACTTCTCTCCACGCAATCCCAGCCTGCCGGCCTGCTTGCCGGAGGGCTGGCGGTGAGCATTTTCACCGGACTTGCCTCCTACGGACTCCTGTCGCATATTGTAAACGGAAACGAACTCAAGAGCGTTGTAAAAAGGTTCCGGGGCGAACCACGCTGATATGGGCTCCAGGCAAAACATACTGATAGCGGTCGCTGTGGCAGCGGTGGTCGTCATGTTTTTCATGATTGTATTCGGCGACAACGGTCTCGTCGACCTGCGGTTGTTGAAAAACAAGCATGTTCATCTGCAGATGCGCAACGAAAGCCTTGCCGGGGAAAACATCCGGCTGCACCGGCAAATCGATCGCCTGAAGCACGATCCTGCCTACATCGAGAGCATCGCCCGCCAGGAGCTGGGCATGATCGCTCCCGATGAAGTCATTATAAAGTCCCGCACCGGCAGACTTCCATAAGAAAAAGTGAGCGCGTTGCACGGTTGCAATGACGGGATCCATCGATTCGATAAAAAACAGAAACCGGATATCTTTCGGGCGATGAACCATGGCTGAGCAGCACGACATTCAAACGGCAACAATGGCCCGGATTTACACCCAGCAGGGACACTACCGCAAAGCCGCCGAAATTTACCGGCACTTGCTGGGCAACGACCCTTCACGGCAGGACCTTGCAGAAGCCCTGGCCGAAGTGGAATCGATGCAAGCTGCCGGAGCCCGTAGCGGTAAAAAAGACCTCGCGCCACTGTTGCGGGAATGGATCCGCCTGGCAGTTTGCTACAGACAGGTTCAGCAACTGCGGCGGATGAAAAACAACCTTTCTTCAATCAAAACCGATGGGGTATCTGAATACTGAAAAGCGACCCCCCGTTCGGTGGAAAATACGCCTTTTTTCCACCAGGTTCTTCCACCGTCAGATTCATCCAGTCCCAAAAGGAGGAGTTGTATGCGCGACAGCAAGGTATCGGAAATTATCGACATTGCGATTCGGCGCGAAGAAGAGGCCTATGAGTTTTATATGGATATCCACGCGAAGGTGGCAGATACGGCAGTGAAAGACACGCTGGAATTCATTGCCGGCGAGGAAAAAAAGCACCGGGATTTTCTGGTTACCTACCGCGATGGCGGATTTGGTGTCGATTCGTTGCGAATGAACGATCCGATTGACTACAAGATCGCAGAGCATCTGGAGGAGCCGGAAGTAAAATCCGATATGCGCAGCGAGGAAGTCTATCTGGTCGCGGCTCACCGGGAGGAACGCTCGTACCACTTCTATTCCGACCTGGCCAGGTTGCACACGGGCGGGGAATTAAACGAGATGCTGCTGAAAATCGCCAGCGAGGAGCTGAAACACAAGGAAAAGATGGAATACCTCTATGCCAACACCGCTTTTCCGCAAACGAGCGGAGGGTAGGCGGCTGTTTGCTGCAATGCTGTCGCCTGCAACTGTTGCCGGCAGGCGGTGAGCGGTCGCCCTCTTATTGCCCCTTGCCCTCCTCACCGGTGTTCGGGGTTCGGTTGGGGGGGTGAAACACGGCCCGGACCCTTTCGGTGGGCCCTCCCACCACGGAAATCTTGCCATCCAAGCGGTTTAATTTGATCATCGATCCCCTGATCGAGTTGCTGCCGTCCGTCACAATTGAATCTTTCCCCTTCAGAACTACCAGACCCTCATCGACAAGGTACTCCGCCAGTTCGGTTTGCGCTTCACGGCTGCCGGACTTGATTCGCACGCGGCCGATGGCCTCGATCTTTTCGATCGCATTCCCGCCGGCCGGATCCGGGGTCGCCTGTCCGGCAGCCCTCCGGTAGTGAATCCGCAGCCGGTCCGAACGGATGACAAAATCTCCCTGCACGGCCTCGACGTTGCCGATAAATTCGGCATAGTCATCCTTGACCTGGCTGACCAGTTCATCGGCGGTAATTTGTATCGGCCCGCTTTCGGTTGCGGTCTTTCCCGTCGTTTGTGCCACGAGTCCGGGGGCGAATCCGGCCATGGCAAAAGCGCAGGCCCACAGAGCTGCAACAGCTCTCCAGCGCCGGGGGAGATGAGGCGCCCGATTGAAACCATTTGTCTGCGTGTCTGTTGTCAACAACAAGGACTCCGTTTCAGACGTAACCGTTTTTCGCCCGGCGGCTTTGCACTTGCAGCTGCCGGACAACATGCTGTAACAGCCTGGCGGCAAAGGCGATGGCCAGACCGGTCGCAGGGTGCTTGATGCGCCGGACGTTCGAGCCGATGCACAGCATCTTGCCCCGATCTGACATCCGAACAGCGAACAGCCCCAACGAGGATAGCCGATCGGGATCGTTCACCGACGCTTCCACCAAACCAACCGCCTGCCCGTCTGCGGGTTCGGATCCGGGATCGATTCCCAACTGCTCGGGGGAAACGTGGACTGCCGGCGGCACGACGAATCGGAGAGATTCTGGGCATCGGTGGCTGCCGATACCGTCCGGGCTGCAGTGAGCATCACTGCAAATGCGACGACTGGAGCTTTGTTCATTGTAGCCTGCAACGGCTGCTCTCCGAGCTGTTTGCCGGTCTCCGAGTTGCGCTGTCGGACGCTGCCGGCGCCCGCACAGGCATAGATGATATCCTACTTGCCCGCCGACGGCAAGGCTGAGCACAAGGCCGCTTTTATCACGAGATCAGAATGGGTGGCCGTCCGGCTCGGGTTCGCAGGTGGTTGACAACTGCCAGCACCTTTTTCTGGCGTATCAAAGCCCGCTGCAGTGCGTATTTACCGGGAAAGTTCATCAGCATCAGGCCGATCAGGATCGTCAGCAGGCCCTGTCCCGGCAGCACCAGCATGGCCAGCCCCGCCAGGACAAACAGTATCCCGACGACATTTTTTGCGCCTGTCAGAATCAGGTGCTGCAGGGGACCGCTGTTGGAGCGACCGGCCGACGGGCGCCTTTCGTGTAGAAAATAATCCTCCGGGATGCGGATGACCAGAGCAGGTATCGACACCAGGGTCCCGATGAAGGCAACCACCGAAAACACTGCCAGCCAGGAGAGCAGAGACGAATTGTTCCGAAACCAGTCGAGCAGATCGGCCATGGGTGCGCGCGTGTTGTTATTTATTATCCATTCGGGTTCAAGTCCGTCGATTCCGGCGAACCAGGTAAGGTCATGGCAAACAAAGTCCCTATATCATCTGCAGGGGCACATCGCCAATCGAATTTTCCTGTTGCCAATCCGGTTTGTATTTGATAGACAACCAGGTGCCACAATGTAGGCTTCTGGTTATATCCCCGACCAACAACCATTTCGAGGTGATCATGACACCGGCAATCTCACCGAGCAGTGCAAATCGTACCCGCATTGATGCGGCAAGCGGAGCGGGTATATCTCCGTGCTGGACCTGCAGCACGTGCGACCAGGAATGCCCCGTAAACCGATCCACCAGTCGCTTGCGTCCTCAAAAGATCGTCCGGATGGCTACCCTCGGCCTGATGGACGAAATGCTTTCGCTTCCCGATATCTGGTACTGTCTCACCTGCCGGCGATGCACAAACGTTTGCCCCAACCAGGTCAAACCCGAATCGCTCATCGGGCATCTGCGCAGGGAAGCGGTCCGCCGCGGGCTGGTGTCCATCGAGACCTACCGCAGGTATCAAAGGTTTTTCCTGCGGTTTCAGCGAATCCGCCTGCAGTTGGCCACGGATCTGCTTCGCAGCGATACCACAACATTCGAATCCAATAACTGGCAGCGCTGGCTGACCGAGCCGCCGCCCGCCAATGGTGACAGAGAGGTGGTCTTCATCGGGCGTTCGGCAACCAGCGGGAACTGGCGGGCAGACATTGATCCGTTTCAGATTGCAGCCTGTTTTTCCTGCAGCGAGTGCAGCAACGCTTGCCCGATCTCCGGGGACAGGAAGGTGTTCGATCCCCAGTGGATTTTCCGAATGGCGAACCTGGGCCAGATGGAGCCGCTGCTCACTTCGGCGGCCATATGGCTGTGCATCAAATGCGGAAGATGCTCCGATGCGTGCGGCCAGCTCGTGCAGGGGCGCCAGGTTATCGAATTTTTGCAGCAAAAAGCGGTAACGGAAGGCCATGTGCCTGCCGATTTTCCTTTCCGCTGGTCCCATGCTCAAAGCTGGATCTATTCGGAGTTCGTTCGTGAAATCGACTCGCTTTTGTCCTCAGCGCATTGAGGGGTTACATCCCCCCCTGTTATTTTCCCTCCAATTGTGACATCTTTGGGTACCCGCTTTATCCACAGATGGTGCCGATCGACACATGATTCAGGACGAACTCAGCCGAATGCTCAACCGGCCGCTGGCCGTCGGCAACAGACGGATCGACATCCGGCTCTTGCTGGCACCCATGACGTTTCTCGGAAACGTGGCCTTTCGTCAGCTGGTGGCCGGCTTCGGCGGCTGCGGGCTGCTCTTTTCGGAGATGTGCAGCGCCGGCAGAATTCCTCACGAAAACCGGAACAACTCCTGCTATTTTCGCTGGCGGGACGAAGAGCTCCCCTCCCTGGTGTGTCAGATCGTGGGAGACGCTCCCGACACGATGGCCGGTGCGGCGCGCATTATCGAACAAAACGGATTTTTCGGAGTCGATATCAATTTCGGCTGCTCGGCGGCAGCCATTTGCAGCCGTCAATACGGGGCAGCCCTTTTGAAAACGCCCCGGCGGGCGGCGGCGATCGTGGCGGCCGTGCGCCGTGCGGTTTCCATACCGCTTTTCGTCAAGTTTCGCACCGGTTGGAGCGACGACCCCCGTCCGGCCGTGGAGCTGGCGAAGAGATTTGAGGATGCCGGTGCCGACGCCCTGACCTTTCACCCGCGGGTGGCGCCGGACCGGCGGTCCCGCCCGCCCCG
>LJNK01000090.1 GCA_001303025.1 Deltaproteobacteria bacterium SG8_13 | reverse complement strand
CCAACTCTATCATTCCGTCCAATAGTTTGTGATAGCCGAAGCCTATCTGCAATTATCAGGTAAAATCTGATAGTTTTGCCTTTGGCAAGAAATCTAACCTAGCATTGACACAGATTTACAGTACCTATACACTTTATTATGGAAAAATGCAGTTCTCTCAAATTGAGGGGGAGAGGATGAGAGTAAAATTTCTATTAGCATTTCTAATCGCTGTTCTGGTGGTTCCCTCTACCGCTATGGCGAGGTGGCAAATTGAAACAGTAGATAGCTCCGGAACTGTTGGGTCCGACACCTCCATTGCGCTTGATTCGAGCGGCCATCCGCACATCAGCTACCTTGATGTTACCAACGGTGAATTGAAGTACGCTTATTATGATGGTGCAAACTGGCAAATCGAGACCGTGGATAGTACCAGCGACTGGGAATTTACCTCTCTTGTGCTTGATTTGAGCGACAATCCGCATATAAGCTATCCAGGCAACAGTGGCTTGAAGTACGCCTATTATGACGGAACAAACTGGCAAATCGAGACCGTGGATAGTACCTTCGGTGTTGGGGCATTTAACTCTCTTGCACTTGATTCGAGCGGCAATCCACACATCAGCTACATGGGCAGCGAGGATTTGAAGTATGCTCACCTTGACGGCGCAAACTGGCAAATCGAGACCGTAGTTAGCCCCGGATACTCCTCCTCTCTTGCGCTTGATTCGAGCGGCAATCCACATATCAGCTATATTGATAGAGTCAACGGTGACTTGCAGTATGCTCACTATGATGGGGCTAACTGGCAAATCGAGAACGTGGCTAATTCCGTTTGGGATCCTACCTCTCTTGCGCTTGATTCGAGCGGCAATCTGCACATCAGCTATCAGGAAGCTGCCAACAATGACTTGGGGTACGCCTACTATGACGGTGCCAATTGGCAAATCGAGACTGTGGATAGCAGCGGAGCTGTTGGGTTCTTTAGCTCTCTTGCGCTTGATTCGAGCGGCAATCCGCATATCAGCTATTGTGATGTTACCAACTGGGATTTGAAGTACTCCTACTATGACGGTGCTAACTGGCAATTCGAGACTGTGGATAGCACTGGATTTGTTGGGTCCGACACCTCCCTTGCGCTTGATTCGAGCGGCAATCCGCACATTAGCTACTATGATGCTACCAACGGTGACTTGAAGTACGCTTTTTTGGATATAAGTTCAAAAAAGCCTGGCGATAGCGGATGACTTATTAACACTGCCGCCTACGAGTTTCGTATGCAGAAATAGTAAATTGGAACAAACTTTGCTGAAAGTTGCGCCTTCTGCTATCTATCTGTACTTGAAAAACTCAGATCGAATTTAGATATCCATACCCTACCTGAAATACTTTTCCTCCATGTAAAAAAAATGATAGATGTTTTTGGGCTCTGAGTTATTTGCGGAGTTATTCGGTCGTCAGACGCATAGCAAGGTAGGCATACAGATCGATAATTTCGATATCAGAATCCATAGCGCTCCGGGCGCATGAAAGATGAATCTGGCATTTGGGGCAGGCGGTGATCAGAGTCTGCGCGCCGGTTTGGCCGGCCTCTTCAATGCGCTCCACCTGAATGGCCTTCGAACAGCTCGAACACTCCATCCAGGCACTGGTCCCGCAGCAGAGTGCATACTGGCGATTGCGCTCCATCTCCACCAGAACCGTATCCGGAAGGGATTCAAGAAGCTGACGGGGTGGGTCGTAAACACCTGCCAGGCGACCCAGGCGACACGGGTCATGATACGTGACGGTTCGGTTCGATGACGACTGAAAGGATACACCCGCGTTGGGTAGTTCGCGCGACAAAAACTCCGTCATGTGCAAGACCTCAAAGGGAAGCTCGCCCACATGCTGGGGATAGTATTTCTTGAAGGTGACATAACCCTCCGGGCAGCTGAAGACAACGGTTTTGGCACCGGAGGATCGGATCACCTCAAGGTTTAGTTCGGCCAGCCGGCGGAAGGTGCTGTGGTCCCCGCACCAGAGGGCATCGTGCCCGCAACAGCGTTCATGATCACTGATGACGGGTTCAACGCCCATCTTGTTTAGCAATGTGAGCACACTTCGCGCCGTATCGAGAGGGGAGAGGTTCAGATATCGAAAGGTCACGTCAAAAAACGGCAGACAACCCACAAAATAAAAAACATCTCCGGTGTCTGCGAAAACTCCGGCTTCGCGGGCCCAATAGGTGCGTTGTTGGTTCACTTCGCGGGTTTGCAAGCCGGCAATGGTCTGCAGGACGCCGTGGTGGCTTTCCTGGGGCACATTTCCTGCATCGCGCGCCTGCTGACGCCGGGCACTGATAAATTCGGGGAAATCGATCTCTACCGGACACCGTTCGCTGCAGGCGGCGCAGCTCAGACAGGCCCAAATTTCGCGACCATTCATCAAATCGCTTTCCAGATCCAGCAGGACCTGTTTAATCATCTGCCGCGGAGAAAAATTTGACAATTCGCGACTGACGGGGCAGCTCCCCGTGCACAGACCGCATTCCATGCAGTAATCGATCTGTTTTTGGGTAAGATGCTTTAGTGGATCCATCATGAGCTCTTTTTTTCGGGTAGATCCAGGATCGGATCTGCATCGGTTTTGAGCGGGTTTAACCCCAGCGTCTGGAGCTGTTGTACAAAATCATGAATTTCTTCGGCAAATACCATCCCTTCGGAAGCAGAGATCCACTTGAGCCGCAGGCGGCGCTCGTCAATGCCCAACAGCCGGAGTATTTCCCGGGTTTCCTCTATCACCTTCTTGCATCTCACATTACCTTCCAGGTAATGACAGTCGCCGATGTGTCAGCCGGATACCAGCAAACCGTCTGCCCCTTTTAAGAATGCCTTCAGCAGAAATCCGTGGTTGACCCTGCCGGTGCACATCAGGCGAATCAGGCGCACACCGGTTGGATACTGGATGCGGGAAACCCCGGCCAGATCGGCTCCGGCGTAAGCACACCAATTGCATACAAATGCCAGAATTTGCGGTTGATCATCGGAAGCCATCGCTATCGCCTCGGCAGACATAGGTTATGCACTCAATCTTCAATCATCCGGTTGATTTGCTCGTCTTTGTAATGAGCCAAAGAGGCCGCTCCGGTCGGGCAGGCTACATTGCAAACGCCGCAGCCGGTGCACTGCGCCGCTGTCACCACCGCCTGCTGTCGGCCGCTGTCGACTTGCTTGACCTTGATCGCCTCGAAACAACAGGCCTTTTCACACTCACCGCATGCCCGGCACAGTTGAGCATCCACTCGGTTGATCATGCTGTCAGTGGCAATCTTTTTCCTGGAAAGCACGGCCAGTGCGCGGGAAACCGCACCACGGGCCTGGGAAATGCTTTCGTCGGCAAATTTCGGACCCTGTGCCAAACCGCACAGGAAAAATCCGGGTGCCGCAAAATCGAGCGGCCTGAGCTTCGGATGGGCCTCCATAAAAAACCCGTCTTCATCCAGGGGCAGGCGCAGGGTCTCAGCCAACTCCCGGCTTTCCGGTCGGGGACGGATCGCGGCACTCAACACCACCAGATCGGATGGCAGCTGAACCGTTGTCTGCAGCTGCGCATCAAAAACGGAAACCAGCAAGGTATCGGCATGTCGCGTGACCTCAGGCTTGCGGTCCAGCTCGAATCGATAGAAACGAACACCCTGGCGGCGGGCTTGCAGGTAGGCGGTTTCCTTAAAACCGAAGGTGCGGATATCGCGGTAAAGAACCGATATCTGCGCATCGGGGTTGATGGTCTTCAGCTGCAAACTGTTCTTGACAGCAGCCGTGCAGCACACACGGCTGCAGTAAAGAAATTCGGGTTCTCGCGATCCGACACATTGAATCATCGTAACGTGCTGCAGCTGTTTTGCTTTCTCGGGTGCTGCCTGCAGCAGGTCTTCAAATTCTTTCTGGGTGACGACCCGGGGATGCCGGCCGTAAAGATATTCAGTGGGTTTATACTCTTGTCCCCCCGTTGCGACAACCACAACACCATGGGAGATGGAGCGGGAACCGTTTTTGTCCGCAATTTGGGAAGTGAAGTCCCCGCAACTGCCGACAGTTGATGTCACTTGTGCTTCCTTGCAGACGGTAATCAGCGGCTGGTTTTCAACTTCCTCTATGAGATCTTGAACGTAGCGTGCCGGGCTGGAACCGTCTTCGGTGTAGGCAAGCGTGCGGGCGTTGCCGCCCAGCTCCGCGGTTCGTTCCACCAGTGTGGCTTCGAATCCTTGCTGTGCAAAAGATAACGCAGCGCTGAGACCGGCAAGACCGCCGCCGATAACCAGGGCCGATTGAACTACCTCGTAAGATCCTTCATAAAGCGGTTCCAGAAGACGGGCGCGGGAAACAGACATGCGCACCAATTCCTTGGCCTTTTGCGTCGCCGCTTCCGGCTCTGCCTGGTGCACCCAGGAGTCGTGTTCGCGAATATTGGCAAGTTCAAACAAATAGGGATTCAGACCGGCTTCCTGCAGCGTCTTGCGAAAGATCGGCTCGTGGGTTCGAGGGGTGCAGGATGCCACAACCACCCGATTGAGTTGATGGTCTGAAATGGCCTGCTGCATTTCCCTGAGCTGGTCGGTGGAGCAGGCGAACATGCAGTGGGTCGCATAGGTTACGTTGGACAGTTTGCGGGCAAAATCGGCAACCGCCTCCACATCCACCACGCCGGCAATGTTGACTCCACAGTGACAGACAAAAACTCCGATGCTGGGTGCTTCTGCGCTTACGTCGCGCTGTGGAAGGGAGCGCGGGACCGCGACGAGCGAACCGCGCGAGTCGGCCAGCACGGCGGTTGCCTGCGCTGCGGCGCTGCTGCCCTGCTGTACGGAATCCGGAATGTCTTTGGGCCCCTGAGCGCCGCCGCAGACATAGACGCCGGGCTTTGCGGTTGCGACGATATCCAGCGGCTGGGAGGCGATGAAACCTTGCTCGTTCAGCGGCACGCCGATAACCTTCGCCAGTTGGACCGTCGAAGGATTCGGGCACAGACCGACGGAAAGAACGACCATGTCGTACGTTTCGTCGCGCAGGGATCGATCCGGCTCGCAGTAAGTTATGCACAGGGAATCATCTTCGGGATTTGGCACCACCCGGGAAATCAGTGAGCGCACGTATCGCACGGTGTTATCCGATGCGGACCGTTCGTAGAAGCGATCGAATCCCTTGCCGTGAGCACGCATATCGATGAAAAAAATTGTGGTGTCGATGTCCAGCGAGTGTTCTCTGGTGATCATGGCCTGCTTGGTGG
Source organism: Deltaproteobacteria bacterium SG8_13 (assembly GCA_001303025.1). GTDB lineage: Bacteria > Desulfobacterota > Desulfobacteria > Desulfobacterales > SG8-13 > SG8-13. The sequence goes on along the minus strand of LJNK01000090.1, from coordinate 4,731 downwards.
CCGACATGCAGCAAACAGAGGAGCAATAATCGTTTCCCAGATGGCTGTCACGGGATCCCACGCACTGGATCCAGGCGATGCGGCCAGGACGTTGACCGTCCGAAAGGCGCTGGATGCGACCCCGGAAAGGGCCGGCTGCAGACAACATCCGCTCGTATTGCAGGCTGGTAATCACATTCGGCCAGCGCCCATAGCCGTATTCTTGCTTGCGGCGCGCATCGAAAAGCTCCAATCCGCCTGCCAGAATCAGCGCCCCGGTTTCCAGGGTGATGATTTCATCTTCCTGGTCAAACAGGATCGCCTTATTGTTACAGACCTTTTCGCAGACACGGCATTTTCCCTTCTTGAAATAGATACAGTGTTCTTTGTCAATCGTGTAAACAAGGGGAACTGCCTGCGGGTAGGGGATATAAATCGCTTTGCGGGGTTGCAGATGCATGTTGAACGGATCGGGAACTTTCTGGGGGCACTTTTCCGCACAGATGTTGCACGCCACGCATTTTTGCGGATCTACGGCGCGGGCTTTCTTTTTCAGGGTTACCTGAAACCGACCCGGTTCGCCGTTTAGACCGAGAACGTCGGTATAGGCCAGGATTTCGATATCGGGATGAGTGGCCAGTTTGGCAATCTTGGGGCCCATCATGCAAGAAGAGCAATCATTGGTGGGAAAGGTTTTGTCCAACTGGGCCATGACACCGCCCACATTGGCCTTTTCTTCCACCAGGTGCACTCTGAAGCCGGAGCTGGCTACATCCAGGGCGGCCTGGATACCGGCAATGCCGCTGCCGATAACGGTTACGGATCCGGTTTTTTCTGCCTGTGCAGTGAGCCGCGTTTTTTGCGTCATGGGTTGCCCCGGAGGTTGAGCTGCTCAAGCAAAGAAATGGGATCCGTGATGTGTCTCGAGAGCCATCGCTTCACCCCGGAGACATTGTGCGCAAGCCCAATTAGTTCGGTAAAGTAGTAGACCGGGAAGGAAAACCGCTTCCCCCACTCCGCACCGATCTTCTCCTGATGCATGTCCAGGTTTGCCTGACACATCTGGCAGGACACAACGATGGCCTGGGCCCCAACCCGCTCGGCCATGTCATAGAGCTTTCCGACAAGGTGAGAAACAATGTCGGGCCGGGAAAGCACCTGGCTGGCACCGCAACAGTCGGTTTTATAGGCCCAGGGGATCGCCGTGGCGCCCAGGTTCTGAATGATGCGGTCCAGCGCCTGGGGATTTTCAAAGTTGTCCGCTTCGGTGATCTCCGGCGGGCGGTTGGCCATACAGCCATAGTAACTTACCACCTGCAGCCCTTCCAGCGGAGTGCGCATGTTTTCGGCCGTTGTTTGCAGCATCGCGTCGGTGGCCAGGAAAGTCGCCAGGTCCCAAACACTCGGCAAGGAGTCTTGCAGAACGATACCATAGCGGTTGGCGGAATCCCGATTCAGTGCCCAGGAGGCCGTTTTGAGTCGATTGAAACACATGGGGCAGGGAACCAGCAGGTCCGAATGCGGCATTTGGGATGCCAGGTTCAACGTTCGACCGGCCAGCTCGACTCCTGCCCGGTGATGAATGCTGTGAGCGGCGGTCGCTCCGCAGCAATTCCAATCGGGAATTTCTTCAAGCTCAATGCCCAGGGAAGCGCAAATACCCTGGATCGATTCAGCATAATCTTTTGCGGTTCCTTCCAGGGAGCATCCCGGATAATAGGCTACCTTCATGACAGGTTCTATCTCTTTTCAGGACGGCCCAAAATGTTGCGGACCTCTTTTTTCCCCTTGATGGTTTTGGGAAGCAGTGCAAATCGTCCTTTACGACCCATCCGCCAGCCTAGCTTTATTTCGGCACCCAGGGTATGGGCCTGCCACATGCGCCGGAGCATGCCGCTTCGAAGCAGATATTCCGGAATAAAGGTGGTTTCACACACCCGGCCCCACCTCTTGAGGTCTTTCAAAAAGATGTTGTGCAGGTCCAGAATCTGGGGGTGGGGACAGGGGATGCCTTTTTGTACCGCCGTCTCTTTGAGGCAATCCATCAGTTCGGCGATTTTAACGTCGTTCGGACAGCGCGTCGTGCAGGTCTCGCATGCGGCGCATACCCAGATCGTTTGGCTATGCAACACGGTTTGGGGCAGTCCGACAATCACAAGGCGAATCACTTCATCCGGGTACAGATCCATGGCAAAGCTGACCGGACAACCGTTGGTGCACTTGCGGCATTGATAACAGGCGGATGCCTGAAAAGGGCCGGCCGCTTCCACTTGCTGCAAAAAACGAACATCCGGGGTGATGGTCTCCGGGAGCATCGATGCCGGATGTTTTTTGTCAAGCGTGTGAGAGTCTGCCATTGTCGCCCTCGAACGGTTGGCTGATAGGCTGCTAGGAGCTGATTTAAACCATATTCATAAAATGAAAAAAATTTGTTTCTGTCAAGGCAAATGTCTTCACGATCAGTTGCCGATGCCGCCTGCTCACGGCAATGTTGGCAACGGCCACTACCGCAGCAGGCCCCAACTGCGGGAAAAACCGGAAAGATCATCGCCATCGCAGTTTTTTTTGAACCCACCGAATGGGGCCGGGAGGGGGATTGCGGCCGAATGCTCAGCCGGCAACCGATCAAATTGTGCCTCGAAATATTGACGTGCGCGCCGTAAATATGTGATTGGTATCTGAACATCGCGTCTGCCCGGTCCGTCTGCCCGGCATCGCAAACATCGGAGGAGGAGCATTATGGGAAAATACATCGGCGCCCTGGATTTGGGTACAACCAGCAATCGATTTATCATCTTCGACCACAGCGGCCAGATTATCGGTCTCGATCAGATGGAACACGAACAGATTTATCCTCAGCCCGGCTGGGTGGAACACAATCCGATGGAGATCTGGCGCAACACGGAAGCCGTTATCCGGGGGGCTTTGGGGAAAACCGGAATTTCGGGAAAAGAGCTTGCAGCGATCGGCATCACCAATCAGCGTGAAACCACCGTTGTTTGGCATAAAAAGACCGGGCAGCCCTTATACAATGCGATCGTGTGGCAGTGCACCCGCACAGCCGATATATGCAAGCAACTGGAAGAAGGCTACGGTCAGGATCGCTTTCGTGCCCAAACCGGCCTGCCGATTGCCACCTATTTTTCCGGCCCGAAAATCAGCTGGATACTGAAAAATGTGCCCGAAGCCGCATCGGCCGCCGAAAAGGGAGATGCCCTGTTCGGTACGATCGAAACCTGGGCGATCTGGTGGCTGACCGGCGGACCGAGGGGAGGCGCGCACGTGACCGATGTCACCAACGCCAGCCGAACCATGTTGATGAACCTCGAGACCCTGCAGTGGGACGAGGAAATACGGAACGTTTTGGAGATTCCCGAGAGTATGCTGCCGCGCATTGCCCCTTCGGTGGATTCGAGCACCTGGGGACACACCCAGGCCGACGGTGCGCTGGGGGCAACCATCCCGGTGTGCGGCGCACTCGGCGACCAACAGGCGGCCCTGGTCGGTCAAACCTGTTTCGATATCGGGGAAGCCAAAAACACTTACGGCACGGGATGCTTTCTCCTGCTGAACACCGGCACCCAACCGGTGCCCTCCCGTCATGGCTTGATCACCACGGTCGCTTATCAGGTCAACGGTGAAAAGCCGGTCTTTTGTCTCGAAGGGTCGATCGCCATTGCCGGTGCGCTGGTGCAGTGGTTGCGGGACAACCTGGAGATGATAAAAAGTGCCCCCGAAGTCGAACAGCTGGCCCGGGAGGTGGAAGACAACGGCGGTGCCTACATCGTGCCTGCTTTTTCCGGGCTGTTTGCACCTTACTGGCGGGCAGATGCACGCGGCGTGGCTGCCGGTCTGACGCGTTTCGTGAACAAAGGCCATATCGCCCGCGCCGTGCTGGAAGCCAGCGCATACCAGACAATGGACATTGTCGAAGCGATGAACAAGGATTCGGGTGTCGAACTCAAGCAGCTTAAAGTCGACGGGGGCATGGTAGCCAACGAACTGCTGATGCAATTCCAGGCGGATATACTCGATGTACCGGTCATCCGCCCCAGTGTGACAGAAACAACCGCCCTGGGAGCGGCCTACGCTGCAGGCATGGCGGTTGGATACTGGGCGGGAACCGACGAACTGAAACGGAACTGGTCCGTGGACAAGACCTGGGAGTCCAAAATGAGTGCCGATTCGCGCCAGCGCCTGATCAGCGGTTGGAAAAAGGCAGTGACGCGAACCTTCAACTGGGTGGATTGATGCAATTCGAATTCTGCACAGCCAACCGAATTCTCTTTGGTCCCGGCACCCTGCGGCAAGTCGGACCGTTTGCCGCCGATAAGGGCAAACGGGTACTGGTGGTGACGGGAAGCGGCGTCGATCGGGCCGAGCCGCTGTTGCAGCAGTTGAAAGACCATCGCCTGGATTGCCGGAGTTTCACAGTCACCGGTGAGCCGACCCTCGAAACCCTGAGACAGGGACTGGATTGCGTGCGCAGCCATGCTGCAGACCTGGTGATCGGATTCGGCGGCGGGAGCGCCATCGATGCGGGAAAAGCCATATCCGCCCTGGCAAACAACCGCGCCGATGTCCGCGAATATCTGGAGGTCATCGGTCGTGGCCGGCCGTTGGAAAATCCGCCGTTGTGCTATGTGGCCATTCCCACAACCGCCGGCACCGGCGCGGAAGCGACCCGCAATGCGGTGCTCAAATCGACACGCGATCAGGTAAAAGTCAGCTTGCGCAGCCCCCTGATGCTCC
>LJNK01000081.1 GCA_001303025.1 Deltaproteobacteria bacterium SG8_13 | reverse complement strand
TCCGACAACGGTCGGCAAAGAGTTTTACGTGTTCGTCGATCGTTTGCAGCGGCAGGTCGATACGGTGAAAACCATTCCCTTTTCTGCCAAATTCGGCGGAGCAACCGGCAATTTCAACGCCCATCATGTTGCCTATCCTCACATCGACTGGGTTGGTTTCGGCAATCACTTCGTCAACCGCGTACTCGGCCTGCAGCGCTGCCCGGTAACCACCCAGATCGAACCCTACGACCACCTGGCGGCATTTTGTGATGCCCTCAAACGCATCGATACGATCCTGATCGACTTTTCCCGGGACGTCTGGACGTATATTGCCATGGACTATTTCAAGCAGAAGATAAAGGCGGGCGAAGTCGGCTCTTCGGTCATGCCCCACAAGGTCAATCCCATCGATTTCGAAAACGCGGAGGGAAACCTCGGGGTGGCCATCGCCGTTTTCGAGCACCTGGCGGCAAAACTGCCGATCTCCCGGTTGCAGCGGGATCTGACCGATTCCACTGTTACGCGCAACGTGGGCGTCCCGCTGGCCCACACGCTGATCGCCCTTCAATCCCTCATAAAGGGGCTTGAAAAGATTGTGCTGAACCAGAAGGTCATCGGGGAAGACCTGGACCGCAACTGGGCGGTAGTCGCCGAGGGGATCCAGACGATACTGCGCCGGGAAGGCTATCCCGAACCGTTTGAAGCGCTGAAGGAATTGACGCGCACCCATGGCGTCATCGATCGAAAAACCATCGAAAAATTCATCCGCTCCCTGAACGTCTCCAAAGAGGTAAAAGCGGAATTGCTGAAGATAACGCCCCAGAACTACACAGGAGTGGTCGACTTCTGATTTCGGGAGAAAGGCTATGGTCGATCACACCATCACCGGCGATATCGTCGCCGTTCGACAGCTGCGGCGCTGCATGCTGATGCACCTGTATGCCATCTTCAAACAATACCCCTACGCTGCGGTCGAGCTGAAGCAGATCGAAGAGGATTGCCGGTCCAGTACCACAGAAGTCAACTGGAACATGGTGTATTTGGAAAAATGCGGTTATGTCGAACTCGGAAAGGCCGTGGAGGCGCCGCCCTACATCGCTTCCACTGCGACACTGACCGCAGCGGGCATTGACCTGATTGAAGACGGTGAGGAGTTCGACCGCCGCTTTCCGGACCACAACCCATGAATTTCGTTCCCGCCCTGCATCCGCCACCTGTGGCCGGACGGCCCCCGTGGTGGTTTGTGTTTCAAAACAACCGGTTGCTGGTAAGGCGCAGCGCCACCGACGAAATCCTGCCCTATCTGGTCAGCCCGGTTGAATTCGAATCAATTCTGGTCGAACGGCAATATCTGGGCACATACGGATCTACGGGTTGTTATACCGCTTGGCTGCCGGCAGGTGCCCCCCAGCCGGAAGGCTTGGAATTCGTCGGGCTGCGGCAGCTTTTCGGTGTCGTCGAAGAAGACCTTCTCTGGATCGCCGGCCGCGCCAACCAACTGGTGCACTGGGCAGTCAACCACCGGTTTTGCGGCCGTTGCGGACAGCTGGCCCGTGACAAAGAGGATGAACGGGCCCGCATCTGCGATGCCTGCCGGCTGGTGTACTATCCGCGCATATCGCCGGCCGTCATCGTGGCGGTTGTCCGCGGCGATCGCCTTCTGCTGGCCCGATCCACCCGATTTACTTCGAGCTTTCACAGCGTGCTGGCCGGTTTTGTGGAGACCGGCGAGACCCTGGAGGAGGCCGTGCGCCGGGAGGTGTTCGAGGAGGTGGGAATCGATGTGCATAACATCCGCTACTTCGGCAGCCAGCCCTGGCCTTTCCCGGATTCGCTCATGGTGGCCTTCACCGCCGAATATGCCGGTGGCGAAATCACCCTGGATGATGATGAAATCGTCACCGCCGACTGGTACCATGCCGCGGACCTGCCCAGGGTACCGGGAAAAATCAGCATTGCCCGCAGGCTGATCGACTGGTTCGCAGAAACCTATTCGGATTGATATCCATGCGGCCCTGCACTCACATTGGAAAGTGACACCCATGGACCCGATAAAAAACCTTCTCGGCCCCATGCGGGTTTCGTTCTTAATTCTGACACCGGCCTGCGTTGCGCTCGGCCTGGGAAGCGCCTTCCGGTCGGCTGGATCGATAGATCCCGTGCATGCGGCCCTGGTGCTGATCGGAGCGATTTCAGCGCACATCAGTGTCAACGCCTTCAACGAATACTTCGACTGTAAAAGCGGTCTCGATTTTCGCACGCAGCGCACCCCGTTTTCCGGCGGCAGCGGCACCCTGCCGGCTCAGCCCCACCTGGCCGGCCAGGCATTGGGCACTGCGGTGGTCTCTTTCGGCATTGCCACCGCAATCGGCATCTATTTCTCGATCGCCAGCGGCCCGGCGCTGATTCCTGTCGGTGTGTTGGGACTTTTTCTTCTGATTTTCTACACGCCCTGGATAGCGCACAATGCATTTTTGTGCCTGATCGCACCGGGGCTCGGCTTCGGGCCATGCATGGTTATGGGAACCGAGGTAGCATTGACGGGTCGCTATACCGGGACGGCGTTGGTTGCTTCGCTGGTTCCGTTTTTTCTTGTCAGCAATCTGCTGCTGTTAAACCAGTTTCCCGACGTGGAAGCCGACCGGTCAATCGGCCGGCAGCACTATCCGATCCTGATCGGGCGGCGTGCCAGCAGTCGGTTGTATTTCGGGTTTCTGGTACTGACCTATCTGTCCATTTTGTGCGGGGTTCTCACGCAACTGCTCCCGAAATGGAGTCTCATCGGACTGTTCACCGTCCTGCTGGCCGTTCCCGCATCCATTACGATTCACCGCTATCCGGACAATATCCAGAAACTGCTGCCCGCCATGGGGATGAACGTCGTTATCAACATCGCCACACCGGTGCTGTTGGCCGTCGGGTTGTTTTTGTAAACCTGCCGAACCCGGCGCCGAAATTTTCACCGGCATAAAACAGGCAACCGAGGTGACATCAGGGCCATGATCATCTCCATCAATCGTCCCTACTTTGCTCCGTACCCCGGATTTTTTCAAAAAGCCGATCTTTCCGACGTTCTGGTACTGCTGGACCGGGTTCAGTTCCCGCGGAGCACCACCTGGATTACCCGCAACCGCTTCAAAAACGACCAGGGGGCTTTGTGGGTGACCGTGCCGGTATTCAAAAAGCATCTGGGTCTGCAGCCCATCGATCAGGTCCGCATCAACCATGAAACCCGCTGGGCGCGCAAGTTTCTGCTGTCGCTCGAATCCGCATACGCTCATGCACCCTATTTCAGAGACCACCACCGGTTTCTGGCAGATCTCTTGTCGCAGCGGCAGGAAAGGATCCTGGACCTGAACATAAAAATCGTCCAGTACCTGCTCGGCTGCCTGAAGATCTCCACACCCGTGCGGCTGCAGTCGGATCTGCAGGCACAGGGCAAAGGCGACGGGCTGCTGGTGGATGTCTGCCGCAGGGCAGGAGCGGATGTCTACCTGGCGCAGCGGGAAGTAGAGAAATTTATTGATCAGCAGCAGTTTGAAAAGGCCGGCATTCAGCTGAAGTATTTTACCGCCTCCACCCCGGTCTATCCGCAGCTGTGGGGCGAATTTCTTTTCAACCTGTCGGCGTTTGACCTGCTGTTCAATTGCGGCCCCAAGGCCAGAGAGATACTGCTGGCCGACGGAGCGTGAGAGGAAGTTGCGCGGGAAGGGGTGATGGAAGACAAGGCGGATATCTTCAGGGCCTGGCCAGCGCGCATATGCTGCGGCTATCTATGGTTTGAAAGCTGCTGAGAATGACAAAAGCGCGATATTGTGTTTCCATACCGCGCTTTTTTGATCCTATGGCCTGATCGCAGGCGGTTACACTGACGATCGGTGACTCTTGAAATCAACTCGTATTTGATTTATGGAATTTTAGCCACCGGCTATCTGTAAGCCTAACGAAAACAATCGGTAACCAAACATCGCCAATATTTGGCTGGCCGCATGTCATCCCAATATTGGGTACAGAAAGTACAGCTGCAACAAAGAGTCTATCGCCGGCACTGCGCCCGCCCGATCGTCTATCGATAGGGGATGCAATGGCAAAACCGAAAGTGGAACTGCGACACGAATTGGAAGAGCGCCTGCGTTTCGAGACGCTGCTCTCCGAAATCTCCGCGCGTTTTGTCAACCTGCCCGCCGAGCGGATAGACGACGAGATTAAAGACGCCCAGCGCCGCATCTGCGAAAGCCTCGGACTGGATCTGTCGGCGCTCTGGCAGTGGTCGGAGGAAAAGCCGCCTTTCCTGACGGTGACCCACCTGCACAGCCCGCCGGACGGTCCGACACGCCCTGTAGGGATCGATGCCCAGGAGGCGTTTCCCTGGGTTTTGCAAAAGATGATGCAAGGTGAAACGCTGGCATATTCCACAGAAGAAATGCCGCCGGAGGCCTTGCACGACCAGGAATCCCGCCGCCATTTCGGCATCAAGTCTTCCATAAATATCCCGCTTTCGGCGGGCGGCAGCCCGCTCATCGGCGTGTTGACATTCGACACCCTGCGGGCCGAGCGCACCTGGCCTGCAGAGATCGTGCAGCGGCTTACCCTGGTCGCCCAGGTCTTCACCAATGCGCTGGTACGCAAACGCTCGGAGCAGATGCTACGGCAAAGCGAAGCGCGCCTCAATCTGGCCGCAGACTCCGCCGAGGCCGGCCTCTGGGAGCTGGACTGCAGCACCCGCATCTTCTGGGCAACGGAGCGGGCCCGGGCGATCTTCGGATACGGCACGGAGGAGGTCATCGGCATGCAGCGCTTCGAAGCATCGGTTCATCCCGACGATCTGGCAATGGTCCGACAGGCTATCGCCCGCGCCCTGGACGAGGGGCAGCCGGTGAACGTCGAGTACCGGATCCGCGCCGGTGACGGCCGGTTGAAATGGATCTCCTCCCGCGGGCGCCCACACTTCACGTCCACCGGTGAGCCGGATCGCCTGGTGGGTGTTTCCCTTGACATCAGCGGGCACAAGCAAATGGAAAGCGAGCTCCAGGCACAGTTGAAGGAAATCGAACATCTAAAGCGTCAGCTTGAAAACGAGAATCTCTACCTGCGCCAGGAGCTCCGGGTGGAGCAGGGGTTCGAAACCATCGTGGGAGCGAGCGAGGCCCTCCAGTCGGTTATTGTCGCCGCCAAACAGGTTGCCGCTACCGATGCCACCGTGCTGCTGCTCGGCGAAACCGGAACCGGCAAGGGGATGGTGGCCAATGCCATCCACCAGATGAGCGCCCGCAAGGACCGGCCGCTGGTCACGGTGAACTGCTCGGCACTGCCCCAGAACCTGATCGAGAGCGAACTCTTCGGGCGTGAAAAGGGCGCCTTCACGGGTGCCCATGCCCGGCAGGCAGGCCGCTTCGAGGTCGCCGACGGCGGGACGATCTTCCTCGACGAAATCGGCGAAATGCCGTTGGAACTTCAGTCAAAACTTTTGCGGGTGCTGCAGGAGGGGGAGTTCGAAAGGCTGGGCAGCGCCAAGACGGTGACGGTGGACGTCCGGGTGATCGCCGCCACCAGCCGCCACCTGAAAAAGGAGGTCCGTGAAAGGCGCTTTCGACAGGACCTGTATTATCGGCTCAACGTTTTTCCCATATCGATCCCGCCCCTGCGGCAGCGGACCGAAGACATCCCTCTGCTCGCCCAATACTTTACGGAGAAATTCGCCCGCAAGATGGGCAAGCAGATCGAAGGCATCCCCAAATCCACGATATCGGCCTTTCTGGAATACGACTGGCCGGGCAATGTAAGGGAACTGGAGCACGTGATCGAACGCGGTGTGATCCTCACCTCCGGCCGATCGCTTGCCATAACAGAACGCCTCACCCCCTCCCTTGCCAGTAGTTGCGAAGACCAGCCGTTGAAGGACCTGGCCGCCGCCGAGCGCGAGCATATCCTCAGGGTTCTCCGCGAGACCGGCTGGAGAATCGAAGGGCCGTCCGGAGCTGCCGTGATCCTCAAGCTGCATCCCAGCACCCTGCGCTTCCGGATCAAAAAGCTCGGCATCCACCGCCCGGCATAAATCAATTCCAGCAGGGCGGTTGACCTCAATATGTTGTGGAACCTCAATATATTGAGGGACATTCTGGCCTCCTTCGCCCCGGCCACAATCGATCTGCAGGTTGCAAATAGTATTATTTCAGCAAGTTATCCATATCCCACGTTCATCTCTCCCGTGTGGCACGCTTTTTGGTACCCTTTAGCGTAGTTTCCTACAAGACCGGTATGCCCACAGTGCAAGAAATGCGGACAAGTGGTTGGCGAACTGCACGCTTGTACCGCGTTTCGGCACTACCCTGCCAACAGCTGCGAAGGAAGAGATGAAGGCGACCCAACAGCTGCACGAGCTCGGTCAAAGTCTCTGGCTCGACGGCATCTCGCGCGATCTGCTCAATAGCGGTATCCTCAAGCGCTATATGGAAGAATGGTCGGTTGCGGGCCTGACATCAAACCTGGCGGTTTACGCCGATACGGTCAGGAACACCTCCGCCTACGATGCCGCCATCCGTAATAAGCTAAAAGAAGAAAAACTGGGGCAGGATTTGTTTTTCGAAATTGCGCTGGAAGACCTGCGCCATGCTGCCGACCTTTTGCGGCCGGTCTATGACCAAACCGACGGTGTGAACGGGTGGGTATCGCTGGAGGTGTCGCCGCTTGTGATCCATGATGCCGCCGCCATCCTCGCCGAGGCCAGGGATCTAACCGATCGGGCGCGGCGCCCCAACTTGTTCATCGCGATCCCCGGCACCGGGGAAGGTATGGCGGCCGTCGAAGAGGCGATCTTTGCTGGCATACCGGTCAACGTAACCCTGTTGTTCTCACGGGAACATTACCTCGCAGCGGCCGATGCTTTTTTACGTGGCATTGAACGGCGCATCGCTTCCGGACTGACGTCCAATGTCGGCTCCGTGGCTTCTGTGCTGGTCAACAGCTGGAACGCTTCGGTCACGGGAGGGGTGCACGATGAGCTCCGCAACCAGATCGGCATCGCAGTCGCAAGGCGCACCTACAGCGCCTACCGCCAGCTGTTGGGCTCGCAACGCTGGCAGCGCGCCTGCAATGTCGGCACCCGGCCCCAGCGCCTTCTGTGGGCCGGCACGGCAACCGTAAACCCCGAGATCTCCGATGCGTTTTATGTGTCTTCTTTGGCAGCGCCGCTGACGATAACCAGCATGCCCGATGCCACACTAAAGGCTTTTGCCGACCACGGCGACCTGGTTGCGGCGATGCCGACTGACGGCGGGGACTGCGAGGCCGTTTTCGCCCGGCTTGTCCAGGCCGGCATCGACGTTGATGCCCTCGCTGTCAGGCTCCAGACCGAAGGGGTCGAAGCGCAAGTCAAATCCTGGTTCGAACTGATGACGGCGATCGCTTGCAAAAGCGCCGCCCTCGTATCAAATCATCATGTCGACCCAGAGCAGGAGGCAGAAGCATAGGAACAAATAACACAAGAACGGCCTCGACATTGAACGCCCTTGCGCTGCTTTATATGATGGCGTATGTCTCCTCGGTAAGTGGAGCTCAACCACCTGCAATGGAGGAAAGTCTCAAAGACATCGTTTGCATCGCCATAGCTTTTAATACGAGTGTGAGGGCGTAGACCATGAGTCTCAAGCAAAGACTGAAAGAAGAGATCAAGGCTGTCGGAATCGCCGCGCTCTACTTCGGGAGCTGGATAACCGCGTTGCTATGCATCAAGTCGCTGGTGCTGGCCGAATACCAAATTGCCTTTCACAGATGGTCCGCGGTGATCGTCGGCGCGCTGATTCTCTCCAAGGTGGTGCTGGTACTCGAGCACGTCTCGCTGGGAGCATGGGTGCGCAACCGGCCTGCGTGGGTGGATGTGGTCCTTCGCACCGCCATGTACTCGTTGGGCGTTGCAGTGGTGCTGGTTTTCGAGAAGGGATTGGAAGGACGGCACGAATATGACGGCTTCGGTCCGGCCCTGCAACAGGTGTTCCAGCAGGCGGATGTCCACCACGTGTGGGCCAACACGGTTGCCCTGTCCGGCGCACTGCTAGGATACAACGCACTGACCGTCGTGCGGCGACACCTTGGCAAAGGCGGGCTGATTCGGATGTTCTTTTCACCACTTCCGCCAGAGGAGAAATGAAAATGAAAAGTATCGGCATATACTTGACGCTCTTGTTTTTACTTTCGGTTGCGGGGTGTTTTACGGCTATCGCAGCGGAGAAAACCGATTCCATGATGTGTGACGACGGATTGGTTGAAATCGGCGATTTTACCAAAGACCTTGAGAGCAAGTGCGGAACGCCTGATAGTAAAGAGGGAAAATTCTGGCGATATGCATTCGGCCCTTCTGAAAAGTATATGGTTGAATTTGATGACAGCGGCAATGTAGTTCGAATTTTAGAAGAACATTAGAGCGACGGAAAACACTGCCAAGGAGAAAAATGGTTAAAAAAGCGCACTCATTCAAATCCTGACGGTCCTGGTGATATTGTTTACAGGCCTCGCGGCCATTGGGCAACACGCAATGACGTCTTCAACATGCGGTGCAAAGGTGTCGTCACAGAGATCGGGGATCAACATTTCGAGTTTCAGCAGAAGTGCGGACTACCGACCGCCACCAAGGAAAACCGACAGGTCAAGGCATACGACCGCCGTCCGTAAGGCGCACTTTACTATGTCACCTTCGCTGAAGGGCTCGCGGAAAGAATTCAGGTGAGCGATGGGGATTAAATCAATTGATGCACCTGCAAGAGGTTTATGGAACCATAAGAGTAACGGGGAAATAATTAGAACAGGTGTCTGGTTATTCGGGAAGTAGAAGCAAAGAATGACAGACGGGAAAATAGGTGGGGCTGCCTTGGTCCGGAATAACCGCAACATTAATTACAGCATTGAGGGGGATCTCATGAATTCAAAAACCTGGCCAACAATCCTTACGGCGTTGATCGCCGCCGTCACACTGGCGGCCTGTGCGACCCAACAGGCGAAAGCGCCGGAGAAGATCTACGGCACCCCGGGCTCGCCCAGCGCCACCGCCACGATCAGCGGAAAGCAACTTCCGCCGCCGCCCGACACGGCATTCGGCGGCAAGATCGAACGCGATGCGATCGACTCGACACCCTATTGGCCGCCCCGTGTGGTGCCGCCGAAGGGTGCGCCCAACATTCTCCTGATCATCACCGACGACGCGGGCTACGGCGTGTCGAGCACCTTCGGGGGAGTCATCCCCACGCCGGCAATGGACCGTATTGCCGAGATGGGTCTCCGCTACACCCATTTCCATTCCACGGCTGTGTGTTCGCCGACGCGAGCCTCGCTCATCACCGGGCGCAACCACCACCAGATGGGCACTGGTTCAATACCGGAGTTGTCGACCGGCTACCCCGGCTACAACGCCATCATGACCAAAGACAAAGCGACGATCGCCAGGATCCTCAAGGGTCACGGCTACGTGACGTCCTGGTTCGGCAAGAACCACAACACGCCGGACCTTCAGGTCAGCAAGATCGGTCCGTACGATCAGTGGCCGATCGGTCTCGGTTTCGACTACTTCTACGGGTTCATGGGAGGTGACACCAGCCAGTGGCAGCCGGGCAACCTGGTCCGCAACACGACCTACATTTACCCATTCGACGACGATCCCGATTTCAACCTCATCACGGCCATGGCGGATGAGGCCATTGAATACATGAGGACCGTTGACGCGTTGAATCCGGATCAACCCTTCTTCGTCTACTATGCGCCCGGCGCGACCCATGCGCCGCATCACCCGACGCCGGAGTGGATCGAGAAGATCAGCGACATGCACCTGTTCGACGACGGTTGGAACACGCTTCGCGAAACCATCTTCGCCAACCAGAAGAGGCTCGGTGTGATACCGGCGGAAGCCCAGTTGACGCCGTGGCCCGAGGACCTGATCTCGCCGCCTACGTGGCCTACACCGACCACGAGATCGGCCGCGTCATCCAGGCGGTCGAGGATCTGGGCAGGCTCGAGGTGCAGGGCGTCCATCTGCCGGTGGAGGCGCAGATGCAGTTCTACGACGTCTGGGGATCGGACAAGACCTATCCACATATGTCGATCGGCTGGGCCTGGGCCTTTGGCACGCCGTTCACGTGGACCAAGATGGTGAGCTCGCACTTCGGCGGCACAAAACAGGGCATGGCCATCGCCTGGCCGAAGGTGATCAAGGACAAGGGCGGCATCCGACACCAGTTCCATCATGTCATCGACATCGTACCGACCATCCTCGAAGCGACCGGGATTCCCATGCCCGAGGTGGTCGATGGCATCAAGCAGAACCCTATGGATGGCGTCAGCATGGTCTACACCTTCGATGAGAAGAACGCGGATGCGCCCTCGACCCACACAACCCAGTACTTCGAGATGATCGGCGACCACGCGATCTATCATGATGGCTGGATCCTCAGCAGCAAGGTGGTGCGCTTGCCCTGGGACAATAGCGGAACGGCCGACAAGCATCCTGACACCTGGCCGTGGGAGCTGTACGACCTCAGCAAGGACTGGACACAGTACAACGACGTGTCGGCTCAGTATCCCGAAAAGGTCAAGGAGCTGGAAGAACTGTTCTGGGAGGAGGCGGAGCGGAATCAGGTGCTGCCGATGGATTCCACCACCTTCACCCGGAGCATCCTGCCGCGACCCAATCTGACGGCGGGCCGCACTGTGTTCGCCTACTCCGGGGAAGTCACGGGCACGCCCAACGGCAATGCACCGAATGTTCTGGCCTCGTCCTACAACATCACGGCCGAGGTCGAGATCCCCGAGGGCGGCGCGGAGGGCATGCTGGTGACCCATGGTGGACGCTTTGCCGGCTACGGTTTGTATGTGCTCAAAGGCAAACCGGTTTACACCTGGAACTTGGTGGGCCTAAAGCGGATCAAGTGGGAAGGCCCGGAAGTGCTGGCTCCCGGCAAGCATACGCTCGAGTTCGACTTCAAGTACGACGGATTGGGAGCCGAGACACTGCAGTACGGGAGCCCCAGCGGCCTGGGCCGCAGCGGAACCGGTTATCTCAAGGTGGACGGGAAAGTCGTTGCTGAGCAGAAAATGGAAAAGACCGTCCCGATGGTCATGCAGTGGTGCGAAAACTTCGATGTCGGGGCTGATACCGGCTCGCCGGTAGCCGACGAGGACTATCAGACTCCGTTCCGGTTTACCGGCAAGATAGACAAGTTGACCCTGACCATCGATCGTCCGAAGCTCTCGCCGGAAGACATCGAGAAGCTCAAGATGGCAATGCACAACAACCCGGCGAGCGAATAAAAAATACAAACAAAAGGGGCAAACGTGAGGAAAGGTAATGTATCCATAACATGGAAACGGTTTATTTCATTACCGCTTGTCGTCTTTTTGGCGGCGATGCTGTCATCGACCGGAGCGCTCGCCCAGCAGGCTGCGGGTAAAACCGATTCTTGGCAATTCGGGGTGAGCATATACGGCTGGTTTCCCGACATCGCCGGGCAAACCGCCTTCACGCAGCCCGGCGGCAGCAGCGAGTTCGAGATCGGCATCGAAAACATCCTCGACAACCTCGAGTTCACCCTGATGGGCACATTCGATGCGCGCAAGGGACGTTGGGGATTTCTGGTCGATGGCATCTACATGGAAGTAGACAACTCGAAAACCGGCACCCGGGAGGCGAGCATTGGGGGAAATCCCCTGCCGATAAACGCCACCGCCGATGTCAATCTCGATCTGGAGAGCTGGATCTGGACAGCAGCCGGGTATTTCCGAGCAGTTGACCAACCCGACAGCACGCTCGATCTCGTTGCCGGGGGACGGTACCTGGATGTCGAGCAGAAGGTCAACTGGAATATCACCGACTCCTCCGGAACGATTCCGGCTCTTGACCTTACGGGCACCGCAAAGACCAGCCTTAGCAACTGGGACGCGATCATCGGTGTCAGGGGCAGAATCGCATTCGGCGCCAAAAAGGCCTGGTTTGTACCCTACTATCTGGATGTGGGTGCCGGCGACTCCGATTTTACCTGGCAGGGTATCGCCGGGTTGGGATATGCGCTTCGGTGGATCGATGTCGTGGCTGCCTGGCGGTACCTTTATTACGACATGCCTTCGGGCAAAGCGATCAAGGACATCAATTTCAGCGGACCCGCCATCGGCCTCACCTTCAGGTGGTAGCGGTTATTCGAGAATTTCCGCCGATCATCACTACATCTTAGCGATATAAGAAGCGATATAAGAGAGGATGAACGATGCAACATGGCGGATGGTAATGAGCAATGCCGGAGCGGAACTGGAAAAAGCGAAAAAATTACCGGCAGAAATGCCATGCCCTTACTCAGACGGGGCCGGATCTTTTGGGCCGCCGTACCGAAATGGGAAAAAGGCAAGGGTTGGAAATCCCTTTTTAATGGTGATCAATTCAAGGAGGGATAGATGAAATCATTCAGACCAATTAATTTGGCATTATTTGTCTTTGTTCTCAGTCTGATCATTGCCGGCCCTAAAGGAATGACGTCCTCGGTGTCGGCGGCCACCGATGATGCTACTGATGTCATGGCGATGCTCACCGAAAAGCTGAAACTCTCCCCGGATCAGGCGAAGAAGCTGCAGCCGGAAGCCAATAAATTCATCACGACCCTGGATCAACTCAAGGCGGACCAGGAAAAGGAGGACGCCGATCCCGGCGACCTAGTCCACGGTGCAAAAAAAGCCCAGGAAGAATATCTCAAGGCAGTCAAACAGATACTTACCCCCGAGCAGTACAAACAGTACAGCGCATTGAAAGAAGAAGCAGTCAAAAGCATGTGCAATAGTCTGGCGGACATCCAGTTGATGGATCTGCAGCCCAAGGTCGGCTTTTCGGATGAACAACTCAATCAGCTTGTGCCGGTAGTGGGAGATGCCCTGTTTCAAGTCATCACCCTGGCCTGGCAGCACGCCGGCAAACGATTGCGCGTGGGTTAGAAGATCAGGTTGGCCGAAAAGCTGAAACATATCCAGAAAGACACACGCGAGGCCGTCTCAAAAATTCTCACACCCGAACAGCTAAAGACCCGGGACAGCATCAAAGCAAATGGACAGCAACAGAAGAAATCGTAACATCGTGTCCGCGATTGTATAGAGTTTCGCTATTTTGCCCCCCCGGATAGCAAACCCTACCGGGGATCCGACGGTCCAACCCACTAGAAAAGGAGATAAAAATGAAACCCAAATCTCGTAATAAACCATCTCGTAAAGTTATTGTGGTCGGCAGCCTGGTACTGACGGCGGCCGCCCTTCTTGTCCTTGCAGCCTGCGCCACGACTTCCCCCCCACCGGCTCCCGAGGGACAAAGTGCCGCAGCCATCCAAAAGGGCGTGCCGGGCGGGGTTTTCGTCAACACCGTGGATGTGAGTGCACGGGTGACTGCCATCGACAAGGCCAACCGCAAGCTTACGCTCCTGGCCCCGGATGGAGAGAAGTATCCGGTCACGGTAGGACCGGAAGCGGTCAACTTCGACCAGATCAAGGTGGGGGACCTGGTCAAGGCTACTTTGACAGAAGAACTGGTCGTTTTCATGGACGATGAGGACGCGCCCGCCGATCAAGGTGAAGCGGGTGTGGTGGCCCTGGCACCGAAGGGCGCGAAACCGGGCGGCGTGGTGGCCCAGGTCACCCAGGTCGCCGGTACGGTGGTGGCCATCGACCGGACAAAGCGCACCGCCACGCTGCGATTTGACGACGGATCCACCGAGACCTTTCCCGTGCGCGAGGACATCGACCTGAGCCGGCACGAAGTGGGTGAAAGAGTGGTGTTTCGCGTAACCGAGATGATCGCCATCTCAGTGGAAAAACCATAATACCCGTTTTATCGCGGCAAACCCTGGCGGTGTCGTCTGCCGGTTCAGGCGGTTCAACCGGGGGGGCGGTCCGTTTTTTGAAAACCGAACCGCTCTGCTCGCGGTTTCTTGTTTTCGTTTTTGGGATCTAACTGCGACACCGCCGGTAGTAAGAAAGCCGATGAGCATCCGCTGTTGGTGCGCAGCGGATCGCATAAGATTGTATTGCCCCAAAAACTGCTCGAAGCCCCCTGGAATCAGGCAGTATGGCAGCAGCGAATAGATATATCGACAATTCAGCAGTTTCCGTCAACCGCCTGCGGTATCGGCCCAATACCGATTTACCAGCGACGGTTGCCCGACCGGGCACAATCCTGCTGGCAATCTTTCTTGCCGCCATTGCTGCGCGTGTCGATGCCCAGCAGCTCGAGCCGAGATCGTACACCAACACGCCGGTCGGGATGAATTTCCTGATTGCCGGGTACGGCTACGCCACCGGAACCATCGTATCTGATCCGTCGATCCCGCTGAAAAACGCGGATATTCAAACTCACGAACTGGTGCTGGCTTATGCCAGGGGTCTCGATGTATGGGGCCTGTCGGGCAAGGTCGATGCAATCCTGCCGTACGACCGGGCTTCGGGCTCGGCCGAATTTTCCGGCGAGATCACTGAAAGCAGCGTGTCCGGATGGGGCGATCCACGGTTGCGCTTTTCAGTTAACTTTTATGGCGCTCCAGCACTGTCGTTGAAGGAGTTTGTCGACTACCAGCAGGACTTCATTTTCGGGGCCAGCCTTCAAATCACAGCCCCGTTGGGGCAGTACGACCCCGCACGGGTGTATAACATCGGCACGAACCGCTGGACCATCAAGCCGGAGTTCGGCATCTCCAAGGCAGCAGGGCGGCTGACACTCGAGTTTGCCGCCGGTGTGACTTTCTACGGCGACAACGACGAATTTCTCGGCGACCGGACACGAACCCAGGATCCCCTCTACTCCCTGCAGGGCCACGTTATCTATAACCTGCGTTCCGGCATATGGCTTGCACTGGATGGCACCTACTATACGGGAGGGAGCACGAGCGTCGATGGGATGGAGGGAGGCGATCGTCTGAGCAATTCCCGGGTCGGCTTGACCGTTGCCCTGCCGGTCACCCGCCATTACTCGTTGAAGTTTTATGCCAGCACCGGCGTCTCCGCTCGCACGGGCGGTGATTTCGACGCTGTGAGGATGGCCTGGCAAACCCGCTGGGGAGGAGGGCTGTAGGAACAGACACTGCCGATCTGCCCGGCCTGATGGTTTGGCCAAGGGGGCCGACTTGTTTTTGGATCCGTTTTTGTGTATCACTGTCTGGCGGCGAGATAAAAGCAGCCATATACCCATCATTCGGGAGGAGAAGAAATGAAGCATCGAAGGATGCAGGGGATTTGTGTGGCGGCGGCCTTGTTGTTGTTTCTGGTCAGCGGCTGCGCTTTTTTTAAGCTGGAAGAGGAAATGGAGGACTTTGAAGAAACCTGGTTTATTATCGGCGGGTTCATAACCAACCAATCGCCCCATCAAAAAGACGTTGTCGTGGTTGCCTACGAAGACACCCCCGGTGAAAAAGTTGCCGTCAAGGCGATCATTCTGGAAACTTCGGGAGATTACGCCGTGGAAGTCAAACGCGGCAGCTACTTCCTGATGGCGTTTGAGGATCTGAACGGCAATTTCGAGCACGATCCAAACGAGTTCGTGGGCTGGTACGGAAAACCCGACCGGATCGAGGTCAGCACGGAAAACATGCCCGCCGACACCCCGCATGGCAGAAAGGATCTCGATTTTACGATTTCCGAAGTAAAACCGTATCCGGCCGGTTTTGCCTCCCAGCTGCCCATGAGTGCCCAGATCGTCAAAGGCTCGGCTCTGGTGTTCGGTGAGCAGATCAGCTTTGCGGACTCCAAAATGGATCTCGAATACGGCCACATGGGCTACTGGCAGCCGCTGACGTTCCTGCGGGAAGTGGGAGCGGGAATCTATTTTCTAGCGCCCTATGATCCGAAGAAAACGCCGGTTCTTTTCGTGCACGGGGCCGTGGGCACGCCGCTGCACTTCAAGGAGATTGCCGGCCACATCGACCCCAAACGCTACCAGCCGTGGCTTTTTTACTACCCCAGCGGCATGCCGTTGGAGAAAATCAGCACCACCTTGAACATAATGGTCATGGAGCTGCACCAGCTGCACCGGTTCGACAAGCTTTACGTGGTGGCCCACAGCATGGGGGGCCTGGTTGCGCGCCGGTTTGTTCTGCAAAACATCTACGACCACCAGCAAAACTACATCGACCTGTTCATCTCCATCTCCACACCCTGGGGCGGGCATCGCATGGCTGAAAAAGGGGTCGAACAGGCGCCCACCGCCATACCGAGCTGGTACGACATGGTCCCCGGCAGCCCGTTTATCGATTCGATCTTCGCCCAGAAGCTGCCAGAATCGCTCCGCTACTTTCTGCTGTTCAGCCACAAGGGCGAGAGCAGCCACTTTATGAGCAACAACGACGGCAGCGTGGAGCTGTCCAGCGAGCTGGACTACCGGGCTCAGGCCGAGGCGCAGCGGATTTTCGGTTACGACGAAAGCCATGTGGGGATATTGTCCAGCAAACGCGTGCTGGATGACATCAGCCGGTTGCTGGAAGGCGACAGCGTGCGGCGGGAGTACAAGACCCGGTATTTCGGCATCAGCAACTAAGTCCGCCCTGGGGCCGTACATTCGCAGTCAAGCAGGAAAACAGCAGAAAACGCTTGTGTGTAAAAAAATGGCAACCTGTTAGAGAGCCGGGCGCGCCGATACATCTGGCCTGCTGTTTTCGTTGCAAGGGGCATGGTTTGAAATTTTCGAATGAGAGGTTTCCGCTTCTTGCCGGCGGCTGCGCTTAAACCCTTTTCAAGAAGCCGGTATATTTAGCAAAAAGAGCTTGCTGGCAGGAAAAGCACGCGGACCCGGTATCCGACAGCCTGTCGTATCGGTGAAATAGTGCGTGTTGAGGAAGACGAATGTGGGAAGCAGAAGCAGCATTCGGTGAAACGATGCAGGGTTAGACGAAGTTTGCCGGATCTTTTTTCCTGCCCCTCGGTGGTTCAATCAGGCCGGTTTTTCCGCCACCACTTCATTCATCCACATTTCCAGCATCTGATAAACGATCGCATTTGCCTCCGGCAGCAGGATCGCCCGGTTTTTCTCGTCGGTTGCCGAGCGGATGTAGACGTGGTTTTCGAACTCGTCGATGAACACGTTTTCGATGATAAACTTGTTAAAACCTTCCGGGTCTTCGATGGTGCCGCCACCGCCCACCTTGTTACGGTACATCGACTTGGTGTGCTTTTTTAGTTTCGGCAGGACAGATGACTTGAAGTGCTGGATGTGCTCGTCGCGGATGCCCAGCTCGGCGGCCAGTTGATCGGCAAGGTTCTGATCGGAATGGCTGATGCTTCGATCGACGATCTTTTTTATGCGCAGGTCGGTGATGTCCGGAACTATCTGCTTGACGACGAACAGCATGACATTTTTGTTCGATTTGATGTGCTCCAGTCCGTAGTTGGCCAGCACCTTCGGCAGCTCTTTGTCCATGACGGTGGCGAGGTCTTTTTCCAGCTGGTTGTTGCCCGGAGATTGGTGGTTCATCAGGTCGAGTTTTCGCTTGAGCATGGGCACGATGTCGTCCAGCAGCGTTCCCAGTTCTTCAGCACTGACGGAAAGTCGTTTGGCGGCTTTCAGCAGGTTGTTGTATCTTTTGCTCTGTGAACTCAGATCCTCGGTTTTCATAATCGGCAGACTTTCCTCCGATAGGCATGTATCGCTGCGGTGGTGCACTTTCTATACGGGGTTGTGCGGGACAAACTGAATCCCTACACGCCGCCGCCATCCGGCTGGTCCTCGGATTTTTGAATATACTCCTCGTAGGCGCTTTTGGCGATGTCGTAACCAAAACCGCGCCGGTTCAAAAAAGACAGTATTTTTTGCCTCTTTTTGTGGCCGTCCAATCGACGCCACTGCTTGCGATTTGACTGCAGAAGCGCAATGGCCATCTCGCCGTCATCGATTGTGGCCAAGGCCGTAGAGATGATATCCTCATCGATCCCTTTTTGCAACAGTTCAAAACGCAGCGCATAGGCAGAGCGCGGTTTTAGGCGGCAGCGATGGGCGATCCACCAGTCCGCAAAGGATCCATCATCGATCAGCTGTGATTCGAAGAGACGCCGGATGGTCATCGCCACGGTTTCGGGCGAATATTTTTTTTTGTTCAGGTGCAGTTCGACTTCTTTGCGGCTGCGGGGTCTATAGGCGAGGTATCGGACCGATCGGAGATAGGCCTCCTCCAGCTCGTGTTTCCGCTGCAGCAGCGCCATCCGGTCATCGGTGAGCGCCATCCCGGTATGCAAATCCGCCGAATCGATGAGTTTTACCGTGAAGGTGTGCTCTTTGTCGACAAAGATGCGGACCAGGCCCGGATTGCGGATATGCGGTTTTAAAGCAGTGATTCGTTGGCTCATGGTTGCCGCCGCGTGCGAGAAATCGAGATAAACTGCTGCCCCCGGATCATGGCATGCCTGCAGGGTGACAAGCCGGCCGCCACCCGGCAAGCTGTGCTGGGTCCCCCTGCTGGAACCGACCGCCCGAAATCCAGGCGCCCGCCTGGGGTATGACAACATATAAGGAGCCTTGTCAAGTGACCGGGACTATTTGACAATTTGATGCCATCTGGTTCGTACATTTTCTGCAACCTGTTGGAACCGTGAGCATCGCAGCGTTGCCGGGACAGCCGCAAGATCGCTGAGCAGAACTGGACCTGGTTGACAACTCAACGGTTTTTACCTGCCTGGTGCCCGGCCTCCGGTTCAAGCCGCGATCTTCCGGGCATCGTCACCTCCACTGCCTTGCTGATGGGGGTGCTGACCCGCCGGGACATCATCGGCGCATACGACAAGTCCGTTATCAAACAATCTCTCAATTTGTGCTCTGCGGGCCGCCGCAGCGGCGTATGCCGGCTGTCAGGGTCTGACCGTTGTAACGTAGTGTTCGTCTTTGATTTTCAGGATGCCGCGCTTCAGGAAATCGCCGGTGATTTCGTCGTATTTGGCCCGGTATCGGCTGTCAAAGTATAAGTCCACCGTTTCTGCAAACCAGTTGGTTGCCATCAGGTCATCAAAGAAACCTTCAACCGGCACCGGTTGCTTCATCAACACGGTGTAAACGGTAATCTTTTTGAGCACATCGGTTCCGATAATCCGGCGATCGGCGAGGTATTGGCCGATTTTGTTTTGGCCCCGCTGCAGGGCGGCCCCAAAGTCGGTGAACAAGGGGCCGTGGCCGGGACACACGGTGTTCACTTCCAGCTGCGAGATCTTTTCCAGCGATTTTTGGGTCTGCCATACGGCCGCGTTGCCTTCCACCCGGACGGTGTGCACCGGCAGGTCGTGCTGCCAGAGCGTGTCCGATGAGATCAACAATCGGTTTTTGCGATCATACAGCACGATTCCGTCTGCAGCATGCCCGGGGGTGTGCAGCACCTCGAACGCATGCGGGCCGATGCGTACCTTGTCCCCATCCGTCAAGCCGACGGCGCAGGGGAAGAAATCCGCCTGCTGATGGTAATATTCCCACCAGGTGGACCAGCCGTCGCGGCTTTCGATAAAGTGCTTGCCGATTTCGTGCAACCAGATGCTGCAGCCGGACCGCTC
>LJNK01000038.1 GCA_001303025.1 Deltaproteobacteria bacterium SG8_13 | reverse complement strand
CACAATAAGTTGCGGCTTCCACCGGGGCTAATCAACGAAAAGCATTAATTTGCCAATTGATATTTGGAAAATAGGAAATGCAGCATATTAGCGCCATGGTTGGTCGATTCTTTAAATAAGTTTAAGAACAAAAAATAGGATTTAAAAGAAGTTTTTTCCCTTCTAAAAAGCCAACCGTAATTCACAATTCAAGCTTTGACCCCGATATTCAGACAAGTACTAGAGGGTATCCTTTGGGTGCTTCGCACCGGAGCCCGCTGGCAAGATCTTCCAGATCGATATCCCAGCGCTTCCACCTGTTGGCGCCGGCTAAAGCTTTGGGAAGAGCAAGGTGTCTGGCTCGATGTCTGGCGCAAGTTTTTATCCATGCTCGATGAAAAGGGAGCGCTGGACTGGCAAGAGGCCTTTATTGATGGTAGCTTTGCCCCGGCGAAAAAAGGGGGGCCGCTGTTGGGCCTACCAAACGGGGCAAAGGAACGAAGTGGATGGTGGTGGTCGACGGCCAAGGTGTTCCTCTGGGAAGCACCCTTGCCTCGGCATCGCCCGCCGAAGTCACGCTCGCAGAACAAACGCTCGAAACGGTAAAAGTGCCGCGCAATGGCCGTGGTCGACCGAAAAAGCGCCCGCTGCGCCTGATTGCAGATAAAGCCTATGACAGCGATCCACGTCGAAAGCGGCTTAAACAGTACAAAATCGATCTTATCGTTCCTCATCGTAGCAATCGAGTAAAACCGAAAATGCAAGATGGAAGAAATCTGAGGCGATACCGCAAGCGCTGGAAAATTGAACGCACCTTCGCATGGCTTGGAAATTATCGCCGCTTGCTGGTAAGGCACGAACACCGAATTGAAATGTACCGGGCCTTCTTTCACCTTGCCTGTCTTATCATTGTGCCAAATAGGTTTTGAAATGACTTCTAGCCTTTCTTCTACCCTATTTTGTCCGTGGAAAGCTCAGGAACCGCAATCTCTCCGGCCTGAACCCGCTGCTTCGTGCCCAGCCTGTCTCGCACAACTGCTTCGTTTTCCTGCCCGTGCGCTGCATCCGCAATATCCCCGACACTGCCATGTACACTACGAAAAGCAGTACCAGAGCTGAACCAACTTGCCAAGACCACATGAATGAACCGACGGCCACACCAAAGGGAACGGCGATCCACTGGCCAAGCAGCTTGTCACTGTTTCTCGCATCATCAAGCACCATTTTAAGAGTAAGTTACTTAATTTCAGGCAAGTCAGCTATACCTGAGTAATACTCTTTAATTCTGCTCATAGCCCGAAACAGGTGCTTGTGTTCCTCACGTACATTTGTTACCACCATAATAGCATTGTTATGATTCGGGTCCATGATAACCTGTGCAATGAACCCTGTATTTCCGCCCGGGTGCCATAACAAACCTTTTTTACCGCCAGTATCCAGCGTGTACCAGCCCAACGCATAGTTCAATGAAGGAACGGCATATTCATTCTCCTCTGCGTCCTCCCTCCAAATGGCATTATTCGGTGGTGTGTGCAGCTTTTTTAAAACATCATCCTTTAAAATCATCTTGCCACTTATTTCTGGCTTTAAATGGAAAAGAACAAATTTCGCCCAATCCTCTATTGAAACATGAATGGCTCCCGTCGGGGCCATATAGACAGGAAAATCCCTACTGACAGGTGAGGGAGACCCACCAGCCGCCCTGTGTCCGGAAGGCTGGTATTCGGAACTCCATTTCGAAGGGGGGCCAAATCCGGCCGCATGCAATCCAAGGGGGTTGAAAATCTCCTCGATCATCAATTGCTCATATGATTTCCCTGCAATCTTCTCGAGCATTGCACCGGCCATTATGTAGCCGCTGTTCGAGTAGTATACCGATGTACCGGGCTCACCGGCCAATCCTTGTTTGACAGTTTCTTGTAAGTACCTGGATCTCATTACCCTTGGTATTTTTCGATCCACCCACCACTTTTCATAGAACTGTTCATTAGCAGTTTTACTGGTGAGATGATTTATCCATTCCGGCAGTCCGGCCCGGTGCGACA
The DNA here is from genome assembly GCA_001303025.1 of Deltaproteobacteria bacterium SG8_13. GTDB lineage: Bacteria > Desulfobacterota > Desulfobacteria > Desulfobacterales > SG8-13 > SG8-13. The sequence goes on along the minus strand of LJNK01000038.1, from coordinate 52,469 downwards.
GAAGCTGAATCAGGGTTATATTTTCATATTCACTCCGCATATCAAGGTCCGGATATGCTTCCCTGAGGGTGATATTCCAGTCCAAAACGCCATTCTGGATTAAAACGGCAGCCAACGTCGCTGTGAATGCCTTTGAACAGGAGGCTATTAAAAAACTGTCGTTGACGGTCACCCAATTTTCCGAGCCGAATTTACGTGTTCCCACAGCAGCGGCTGCATTTATGTCGCCATCAATGATTACCGCTGCTGCCAAAGCAGGCAGGCGTTCCTCAACACGGATCGATTCCAGCAGTTCAGCCAGGTTCGAATCACCGGAGGACGCCAATATGGGAGCCGGTGTAGTAGCGCACCCGTAAAGGCATGTGCAAAATATGAATTGTAAGAAAAAAAAGAAAGCAATCCTGTTCATAATTGTAACCGACACAATATATTGTGGCACCTGATTGACCTGATTTTTGTGATACATGGAGACTATCTGTAATTAATCGGGTAGGACCAAGCAAGCAATTTCTTGCTATTATCACAACACCAGACAAACTATAGTTACTGTCTTCATATTAAAATAAAGAGAAGGCCAATTTAGTCTTTCCCCTGAGAGGCAATCATTATATGTGTGAGCCATGGTAAACTCTGGTAAAACATCGGGCCTGCTTCAAATCGATGCAGCAGTAGCCGGACCGCTTTTCATGCTTTCGGCCGCCCTGCTGTTTACGATGCTCAACGTGTTCATCAAGCTGCTGGGGCCGCACTTCAGGGTCTGGGACATCGGCTTTTACCGGTTTTTCGGCGGGGTGGTGCTCCTGCTGATCGTATTCGGACGGCACCGCAATCCCTTCCGGGGAAACAACCTGCGGCTGCTTATCCTCAGGGGCTGCACGGGATCGGCCGCCTTCGTGTGCCTGGTGACCGCGCTGCGCCTGCTGCCGATCTCCACGGTGCTAGTCATTTTTTACTCTTTCCCGGTGTTTTCTGCGATTTTCTCCTTGCTGATTTACAAAGAGAAAATCAGCAGGCTCGAGGTGGTTTGCATGTTCGCGGTCCTGCTCGGCGTCGGTATTCTATTTGACTTTCAGCTGACCGGCGGGATCTTCGGACAATTTGTGGCTCTGGCGGGAGGTGCGTTTGCCGGACTCACCGTGACGCTGATCCGGTCCCTGCGGGAAAAGAACGGGCCAGTGGTCATTTATCTGTATTTCTGCATGATGGGAGCGCTGGTGACCTTGCCGAAGTTCATTCAGCAGCCGGTCGTACCCATCACGGCTGTCGAATGGGTGATGGTTATAGGCATCATCGTTGTATCGGTGACCGCACAGTTGTTGATGAACCAGGGCTTTTTCTACTGCCGTGGATGGGAAGGCGGGGTGTTTATGTCCAGCGAGGTGGTATTTACCGCCATTGTCGGCATCGTCTTTTTAGGGGATCCGGTATCCTGGCGTTTCTGGCTGGGGGGGGTTCTGGTTCTCACGAGTGTTATTGCGCTGAATCGGCTGATGGCAGGCAAGGCCGGTTCGAACCGCATCAGGATGAACAGACGGTAAGCTTATTTCTTCTTCTCCGGTCCGGGATAGGTGGTCAGCTCCAGCACACAGCCCAGCTTGGGATTTTTGTGCGTGCCGCCGGTGATTTTAACGACCCTGGCCGCGGTTATAATGTTGTCGTGGGTCAGCCAGCGGGTAACGTCGGCGGCGATCTTGTCGCTGAGGCGGCCGAAGCAGTCGGGCATCGACAGCTGCTGGGCTCTTCCGCCGCGCACCAGGTAGACGGTATTGGCCCCGCTGGAGGCATCCCAGATCAGGCGCACCTTGTCGCCGACTTTTACCTTCTCGAGGGCCTCCTGCCGATCGCTGCCGTCGGGGTTGCTGTAATCGCAGCCGGTGGCGGCCGTTCGGATCTTTTTAATGTAGCCGTCGTCTTTGCGTTTGCAGAAAATCTCTTTCAGATCGACGTGCTTTTCCATCTTCCTTCTGGAGGGAACGAAAATGTATTCGAGTCGCCGGAGCAATCCCATCTGATGTTTTCTCCTGCCGTATTCGGTTCCTTTGGGCAACCTGCGTTCTGAAACCACTGCCCTGGGATGCTGTGGTGACAGCAGAGTCTTGCGCTGCGAGTGATTCCGAGGTAGCATCAGCAAACGGTCGAACCGCTGACCCCACTCATTGCACATTTCCGACCAGACAGGCAACCCATAAATGATCAACGAACTATGAGCAGTTCGAAGACCATCACCACCTCCTGCTCCTTTGACTGCGGAGCGCGCTGTCTACTGAAAGCAACCGTGGCTGACGGCCGGATTTTGAAGATCGGCAGCCCGCATGCGTCAGGCAGCCAGATGAAGCCCTGCATTCGCGGGCTTTCTCAAAAGGAGGTCGTTACTGCCCCCGATCGTCTCACCCGGCCGCTTCGACGCATCGGCGAGCGGGGCAGCGGCCGTTTCGAACCGATCCGTTGGGAGGAGGCGCTTGACCGGGTGGCATCGGAACTGCAGCAGGTCAAGGACAACTGGGGGCCGCTGGCTGTTTTCCTGATGGACTACTACGCCAATGAGGGGGTTTTGCACAACACGCGGCAGGTCGCACACCGTTTTTTTGATCTGTATGGCGGGTGCACCAGTGCCTGGGGCAGCACCTCGATGGAGGGCGCTGCATTTGCCGCCGACACGACCTTCGGCAGTCAGTTCACCGCGTCGAACCGGGACAATCTGCTGCAGTCCGAGCTGATCATTCTCTGGGGTTGGGACCCGCTGATCTCCCGTTTTCGACCCGAAACGGCGGCCCGTCTCTCAGAAGCAGCAAAAAAGGGAACGCCCATCGTGTGTGTGGATCCGCGCCGCAACCACACCGCCAGGCGCCTGTCTGCCCAATGGATTCCCATCCGTCCGGGAACCGACACCGCCATGCTGATCGCCATGGCCCAGGTGATGATCGCCGAAGGCATCTATGACCAGAGGTTCGTTGAGCGCTACACCATCGGATTCGCTGATTTTAAAGCCTATGTCACCGGCAAGGAGGACAGCGTTGCCAAAACACCGGCGTGGGCCGAACCGCTCACCGGAGTTCCGGCCGAAGATATCCGGTCGCTGGCTGTCGCATACGCCACCCGAAAACCCGCAGCCCTCTGCACGGGCTGGGCTCCCGGCCGCACCGACTTCGGCGAGCAGTTCCATCGGGCGGCCATGATCCTTGGGGCCATGACGGGCAACATCGGAATTGCCGGCGGACATGTGGCCGGCGGCACCGACCGCACGGACCTGGGACGGCTGGGAAAATCCTTTCCGGCCCCGGTAAAACGGTCTCCGGCCGTTAACGTCTGCCAGGTATACGACGCCCTGCTGAAAGGAAAGTCCGGCGGTTACCCCAGCGATATCAAACTGTTGTACGTCGTGGGGTGCAACCTGCTAAACCAGTTTCTGAACCTCAACAAGGGCCTCGCCGCACTGAAGCAACCCGAATTTATCGTAGTGCACGAGCTGTTTATGACCCCCACCGCCCGTTTTGCCGACATCGTCCTGCCGGTCACCCACTACCTCGAACAGGAAGACATCGGGCTGCCCTGGCTGGGCGGGCCCTATCGGATTTTCATGAACCGGGTCGTGGATCCGCCTGCCGGGCTGCAATCGGACCTGGCCATATTTACCGGGCTGGCCCGGCGCCTGGGCATCGCAGATTACAACCGGAAATCCGACCGAGGCTGGCTGGAGGACTTCGTCGCGGCCACCCAGGACATGCCCGATTTTGATACTTTCTGCCACATGCCCTTTCACCCGGTGAAAACCGATGGGCCCTGGATCGCGTTCACAAAACAGATCGAAGATCCCGGCAATCACCCTTTCCCCACGCCTTCGGGCAGGATCGAAATCTACAGCTGCAAGATCGCAGACATGAACCATCCGCAGATACCGGCTGTACCAAAATACATGGGTCCCCGGGAGGAGACCGCCGGTCGCTGCAGCGCATTGTATCCGCTGCAGCTGGTCAGCCCGCATGCCCGAACCCGGGTGAATTCCCAGTTCGACAATATCGCCGGTTTGAAACAGCAGGCCGACGACCGGCTGTGGTTGAATCCGATCGATGCCGCCCGGCGCTGCATAACCGACGGGGACCGGGCGGTGGTATTCAACGCGCGCGGTCGGCTGCGGACCGTTGTCCGGGTCACCGATCGCATCATTCCGGGCGTTGTCAGCCTGGATGCCGGCGCGTGGTATCGGCCCGGCCCGGAAGGCCTGGACGAAGGCGGGTGCGTCAATGTGCTGACCGACGACCGGATGTCACCCGCCGGCGCTTTTCCCTGCAACAGCTGCCGGGTGGAGGTCGAACTCGAAAGAAAGGCGGGTTCAAATGAAGGGTGAAGTGCTGGGTAAGCTGATCACGCTGGCAACAGAGCAGACCGATCCCGGTTTCGAGCAGGCCAGGGACCTGGCCAGGGCCGAAGCGCGACGGATCGATCCGCAGGCCATGTTGCTGTCCTGGCACAGCAGCCTCACCGGCGAGTTTTATCCGAAAATCGAGTGCGGGCGCCAGGATCGACCGTCGTGGATAGTCTGGGCGGCGAGCCGGGGGGCAAATCTTACCGTCGCTGTCAACGACGGTTCCTACGTATTTTACTACCTGATTCAGCCGCTCGGGGATTCGCGTAATCAACGCAACAGTCGATCGATGCCGTAGCGTGCCGCTCCCCACAGGCCGATCCACTCGTCGGTTACCAGGTCGACCCGGATGGCCTCCAGCAGCTGTTGCTTGGTTTCCGAACGCACGAACTCGGCCCGCCAGGTATCGTTGTCCACCAGAAAGGGGTTTTTTACAGCCACTCCTCCGGATACGAACAGACCGGCAAGCGGCAGGACCGCCAGGGCATAGTGGCGGCAGGCGCGGGCGTAAAAGCGTGCGAACCAGTCGGTGGTTTCCGACTGCGGAGAAATCTGCCGGGCAACCTGCTGCGGCGACAGGTCCTCGCCGGTCAGGTAGCGATGGAGCAGCGCCAGTCCCCGGCCGGAAACGACCAGATCTGCGGTCGGCTCCCGGGTTCCGGCGGTGGCAGTGAGAAATCGACGGAACCCGCTCTCCGGACTGCCGGAAAGCGGGAATACGGCATGGGCGGCCTCGGAGGGAAAGGCCACCGGCGTACCGCGGTTGTCGGATTTCAGAGCGCAGTGTCCCAGACCGGTTCCCGCACCCACAACTGCCAGCATCCCGTTGGTCTGCCGGCGCCCGCTTTTGATCTGCCGGACCGTTTCCACCGCCAGGGTCAAACACCCGAATGCCTGGGCCTCAAAATCGTTGATCAGAAAAAACGGACAGCCGCCATAGCGTCTTTCAACCGGTCCAAGATCCACGGGCCATTTGACGTTGGCCAGCCGGGCGCGCTTGCCCCCCTCCACCGGGCCGGGAACGGCCAGCACCGCGGCGGCGGCCGAATCCGGTGACAGGCTGTGGTGTTCGGCTCTTGCCGCCTGCAGCAATTCCAGCAGCGAAGCGAATGCGCCAGTTTGCAGTTCACACGCGGTCTCGATCTCCGCCGGCTGCCCGGCTGCGGTTCGAAATAATGCGAATCGACTGGAAGTGCCGCCGATATCGGCTGCCAGAATGTGCTTTGCCATTTTCGTTTCCTGTTACCCGCCGGCGGGTGGTTCAGAGTCTCCGGTCACAGTTCCGCCGGACTGCTGAATCAGTTTGGCCACCAGGCCCGTCCATCCGGTCTGGTGGCTGGCCCCCAGACCGCAGCCGTTATCGCCGTGAAAATACTCGCTGAAAACGATCCAGTCCCGCCAGTGGGGATCTTCCTGAAGCTTGCGATTGGCGCCGAAAACCGGACGCCGGCCGGATGCATCGCGCAGAAACAGGCGCATCAGGCGCCGAGAGAGCTCGGCGGCCACCTGATCGAGCGTCATCGACCGGCCTGATCCGGTGGGGCATTCCACCGTCAGGCTCTCTCCGTAAAAGTGGTGATATTTTTGCAGCGCCTCGATCAGCAGAAAGTTGATGGGAAACCAGACCGGGCCGCGCCAGTTGGAGTTTCCCCCGAAAAGGCCGCTGCGGGACTCCGCCGGCTGGTAGTCGATGGAGTGCACCTGGCCGTCGACATGGAAACTGTAGGGCCGGTCGCGATGATACTTCGACAGGGAGCGTATGCCGTATGGGGAAAGAAATTCCTGTTCGTCGAGCATGCGGCGCAGTACCCGCAGCAATCGGTCGCGATTTACCAGCGACAGCATCCGGCGGGCCTTTTCCCCCCGGGCCTTGACGCAGGCAACGTGACCGCGGTCGCGCAGGTAAATCCGGTTTTCGAAAAACCACATCATGCGGCGCTTGAAAGCGGGCATGTCGTCGAGCAGATCCGATTCCAGGGTTTCAACAGCCAGCAGCGGCATCAACCCCACCAGCGAATGGACCTTCAACGGAATCACCTCGCCGCCGGGCTGGTGCAGGACGTCGTAAAAAAAGCCGTCGTCTTCGTCCCAGAGACTGACCCCGAGTCGGTGACTGGCGGTCATGGCGCTGCCGATACGCAGGAAGTGCTCGAAGAATTTGCTGGCCGAATCCTGGTAAACCGGATTCTCCCTGGCCAGCTCGAAAGCGATTTTGAGCATCTCCAAGCAGTAGAAGGCCATCCAGGCGGTTCCGTCGGACTGTTCCAGGTGACCGCCGGTGGGCAAAGGTTTGCTTCGATCGAACACGCTGATGTTGTCCAGGCCCAGAAATCCGCCCTGGAAGATGTTGTTGCCCTCGGTATCTTTCTTGTTCACCCACCAGGTGAAGTTGAGCAGCAGCTTGTGGAAGATGCTCTCCAGAAAGCGGCGATCCTCCCGGCCCCGCTGCTTGGCATCGATCTTGTAAACCCGCAGAGCCGCCCAGGCGTGCACCGGCGGGTTGACGTCGCCAAAAGCCCACTCGTAGGCCGGCAGCTGCCCGTTCGGGTGCATGTACCATTCGCGTGCCAGCAGCACCAGCTGGCGTTTGGCAAAGTCGGTGTCCACCAGTGCCAGCGGTATGGCGTGAAACGCCAGGTCCCATCCGGCGTACCAGGGATACTCCCACTTGTCCGGCATCGAGATCACGTCGAAATTATTGAGGTGTTCCCATTCGTGGTTGCGGCCCCGGCTGCGGGCTTCGGGCACCGGTTGCCCGGCAGGATCGCCGCTCAGCCACTGTTCGATGTTGTAGTAGTAAAACTGCTTGGTCCAGAGCATTCCGGCCAGCGCCTGGCGCTGCACACGCTGCTCATCCTCGCTGAGATCCGGGTTTCCGATGGCGGCATAAAATTCGTCGGCCTCCTGCCGCCTTTCGGCCAGCAGGGCTTCGAAGTCTTCAAAAGGCCCTGGCAGGCTGTCGGCGCTCAGCCGCAGGCGGATGCTGTGGGAGCCTCCGGGGGGAATTTCCTCTTCAAACACCGCCGCGGATTTGGTGCCGGCGGCCTGGGGGTTGATTGCCGCCTGCTCGCCGTCGACGATGTAACGGTGAAACGCATCTTTCACGTAGGCAACGGCGTTGGGGGCACCGAAATGACGCTCGGTGTTGGTTTCGTTATCTGAAAACAACCATTGCCGGGGGTTATCGGCATACAGGAAGTATGATCCGGATGCGGGGTGATCGAGGTGCAGAACCTTTGCATTTGCCGATGTCGCCTTCAGCCGCATTTGCGGCCTGCGCTGCACATCAGCCATGGGGCCCTCTGGATACCCCCAACTCCAGGTGTTGCGAAACCAGACGGTGGGCAGCAGGACGCACTTAGCCGGCTCCGGGCCGCGGTTGAATGTGCGGATCCGGACCAGGATATCATCCGGTCCTGCCTTGGCGTATTCCACCACAACGTCGAAGTAACGATCGCCATCGAAAACCCCGGTGTCGAGCAGTTCGTATTCGTCATCGAGTGGACCCCGCCGGAGGTTTTCGTTAACCAGCTGCTCGTAGGGAAACGCCGCCTGGGGATACTTGTAGAGCATCTTCATGTAGCTGTGCGTGGGAGTGCTGTCCAGGTAGTAATACACCTCTTTGACATCTTCACCGTGATTGCCCTCATCGCCGCTCAGGCCGAACATTCGTTCCTTTAGAATGGGATCGCGGCCGTTCCACAAGGCCATTGCCAGACAGATGTATTGATAGCGGTCGCAGATGCCGGCAAGACCGTCCTCCCCCCATCGGTATACCCGGCTGCGGGCGTGGTCGTGAGGGAAAAACCGCCAGGCGCTGCCCTGCTCGCTGTAATCTTCGCGGACCGTTCCCCAGGATCGTTCGCTTAGGTAGGGTCCCCACTTTTTCCAGTTCGCGACCCGGTCACGGTGGGCGATCAGGCGCCGATGCTCGGCTGTCACCTGCATGCGGTTTTCTCCTTTACCATGATGATGTTACGATTTGCTTCGTGGAGCTGGATGGAAACCGGATTCTTTACAGCAAGGTAATGACCGCGCAAAGGCTGTCAAGTCGAGCCGCACAGCCTGCTGGCCGGCAACAGGCGAGTCCCGCCGCATAGGATTCAAAGGGATGCAGATCGGAATGGATAGACTATAGCAGCGCTTCCACCGACACGTATTTGAGCGAGTGGGCGTCCGCCAGGCTCTTGTGGGTTACTTTTCCAGCAACAACGTTGGCACCGGCACCGATCTCCGGGTTTTCGTAAACCGCCCGCTGCCACCCCTTGTCGGCGATCTGGACCACATAGGGCAGCGTGGCATTGGTAAGCGCCAAGGTGGAGGTTCTGGGCAGGGCCCCGGGCATGTTGGAGACCGCATAGTGAACCACACCGTCAATCTTGTAGGTCGGATCTGCGTGGGTGGTTTCTTTGGAAGTTTCGAAACACCCGCCCTGATCGATGGAGACGTCGATCACCACCGCTCCCTGTTTCATGGTTTTCATCATTTCCCGGGTGACCAGAATCGGCGTCCGGCTGCCCGGTATCAGCGGAGCGCCGACCACCACATCCGCCTTGGGAAGCAGTTCCCGAATGTTGGCCGGATTGGACATCAGCAAAAAGCAGTTGCTGGGCATCACGTCGCTCAGGTAACGCAGTCGTTGTAAATCGATGTCCAGAATGTAGACTTTGGCCCCGAGCCCGCTGGCCATCTTGGCGGCATTCAGACCGACCACTCCTCCTCCCAATATCAGCACGGTCCCGGGATCCACCCCCGGCACACCGCCCAGCAGCACACCGTGACCGCCATGGGACATCTCCAGGTACTTGGCCCCTTCCTGGATCGCCATCGGCCCGGCGACTTCGCTCATCGGAGTCAACAAGGGCAAGGATCCGTTGGTTTTCTGAATCGTCTCGTAGGCAATGTTCACCGTGCCGGCCTTCATCAGGGCCCGACAGAGTTTCTTGGATGCGGCCAAGTGCAGGTAAGCGAAATAAACCTGACCGGGGCGCAGATGCACCAGTTCGGACGGCTGGGGTTCTTTGACCCGCAGCAGCAGTTCGGCCTTCGGAAAAATCTTGTCGGGTGTGGAGACAATCGTGGCGCCGGAGTCCCTGTACATTCGATCGTCGAATCCACTTGGTTTGCCGGCGCCTTTTTCCAGCAGAACCTTGTGTCCGCGCTGCGTCATGATCTCCACTCCGGCCGGCGTAATGGCCACGCGGTTTTCGTCGGCCTTGATTTCCTTCAACACTCCAACGATCATTGTCTCCTCCTTCGGCTGGGGTCGCTCGCCGTGTCGATCCGGATCCGTGGGTCATTTCGAAATCCTTGCGGAACTTTCCCAGTTTTTGGTCCGGCAATCAAGAAAAAAAACAAGAAGGGAGACGTGAGCACATCTGCCATCCCATCGAAGTCGACCCAGCGGCATTTGACAACCCGGATGGTTTTTGACATGCTGACACCAATCGTGCTCTTGTCCATCCGGTAGCCTCGCTGCGACCGACACGGAGCGGATATTTCCGATCGATTCGCCGGATCGAAACCTGCCGCGACACTCCTTCTGCCATCGCCCGACCGACACTCTGCTGAAAACGAAGCCCTCTTAGCCTCCCGGAAAACACGCAGATCCAATGGCAAGAGCCCTGGCAAACAGCGGCAGTCGGTTCTGCATCGGTGAATCTGCAACCAAAGGAGGCGCAAATGCGTAATCTGAGAACCAACTACGATACGTTGATCCGAATCTCCCGGGCCCTTTCGAAATCCAAAGAGCCGGAGGAGATCATCCGCATGACGGTGGAAAGCATTCGATCGGCGCTGGGCATCAAGGGCTGTACACTGTTTCTGTTCAATCCCGACACCAAGGAGCTGGAGGTTGCCTCATCGGCCGGTTTAAGTTCCGAATACCTGAACAAGGGAACGGTCAGCGCCCTGCACTCCATTGCCGAATCTCTCAATGAAGGCCCGGTGGCAGTCTACGATGTCGGCGACGACCCGCGAATCCAGTATCCGGATGCGGCCAGTAAGGAGGGCATCTCCTCGATTCTCTCCGTTCCCATCATGATCGGAGATGACGCGATCGGCGCCGTTCGGGTCTACACGGCTGAAAAGTGGGAATTTACCCTCGACGATGTGAACTTCGTCCAGGCAATGGCCCAGATTGCCGGCATTCTGATTGAAATGACCCGATTGTATCAGGGTCAAAGAGAGCACATCGAGGTTCTCGCCACCGTTTGCGAATCGCCGGCGCTGTAAACTGAACCTTTCCGGTTTTACTGCTGCGGGGTCGCGATGCAACCCATGGCCTTATGGGCCAGATGCGGTCTATCGCTGCTGTTGATCTTCAGCTCGGCGGCCTGTGCGACCAGGGTCCTCGATCCATGGAACGAATTCATGGAATCCGTTCTAACATCCGCAAGAAGCGGCGATACCGATTCGCTGACCCGGGATCTGACGCTGTACCGATGGGAAGAGATCACCGAATTCTACCGGCAGGCGGCGGTAGTCGACGCAACCCGCGGTGCGCGCAGACCGGCCGATGAAGAGCTCTATGCCGCAATGCGCGAGGATGTGCAGATGTTCGTCCGTTCCTATGAAGATCTGTTCGACGGTCGTGGCGTAAAGTGCTGCACGAAACGGCTGCAGATCGACGGGGTCGACTGTTATTCGGTTATCTTGTGGGTTGAAAAAGACAAGACCTATAAGGGCATACTCATTCATGCGGTCTGGAAAAGACCGGCCGGCTTCAAGGTCCTTGAGTGGGTAGATACCGCGCCCGCGGCGGCAAAAGGCGTCGAGCTGCTGGAAAAAAGGGCCCGGCTGACCGCGGCGGACCCGCAAAAGTGCACCTTTCCCGAACGGATCGAATTCGATCAGCTGTGGAAGTGAACCGTCACACAGTATCGGAATTTCTTCCCCCCGACAGCCATAGACGGACCGGCTTCAAAACCCGGCAACAGGATGGAAGCGGGTTCAGGCCCGGGGCGAGCCGTGCCGCCAGGAGAGTTTCTGAAACATTTGGGCAAGACCCACACCCAGGGTAAAGATCGATCCGATGTCCAGGTTGCGGTCGGCCGTTTCGTCGAAAAACAGATTGAGACTCGATTGGAGCCCGTCTTCCGGCAGCCAGTAACAAACCATCAGCGGCACCTTGGGAAGTGGATGCAGCACCACCGAGATGTCCGATTCGAACTGCTCCTGCACCTGCTGTCCGTTAAAAATATGCACCATGTCGTCGAACAGTCCGGTGTGCAGGTCTGCCACCGATTTCATCGGCTCCTCGCATCGCTTCCGGAACAGCGGATAGCGCTCGGCTCCGTCTTTCAACTCCCGAAACGACACCCAGTTGCCCGCAGCCGGCAGCCCCCGGCCGTGCAGCAGGTGCGTCAAAACCGGAATGGCCACCCAGGGATTGACATGAATATCGGTGATCAGGCTGCCGCTCGAATCGACGCCGAAGTCCTTTCCGAGGACCTTGAGTGTCAGCCGACTGCCAGCAAGCCGGCCCCCGGCCCTTTCGGCCGCCTCTTGCAGGTCGAGTCCGGCAATCTCGGCTTTCAACCCATCCAGGTGTTCTTCCTGGCTTTGCTCTGCGCTGTTGGGCCCTTCGGAATCCGGCTCAAATCGCACAACAACTTCCGGCGAGAGCATCGGGCACTGGCGGAGATCTCTTTGCCCCCGAAATACCGCTCCGGCAAATGCCAGACAGGTCTTTTCACCGCACTGACGGCAATTCGACTTGTCCAGCAGCTGAAAAACCTCCATCGCGTGTTTTGGTTGCGGCATACGAAAACCTTTCTATCGGCCACGTGGTTGCCGGCACCGTGATCCGGCGCCTGCTGTTTTTATGCAATCGATTTTTCGAACTGTCAAGCTGCGTGAAACACGAGCGTTGATCGATGCAGGAGACAAGCCGGCCGTCTGGTCTTGTCCGCGGGAGGAAAGGATCGTTGCTAGAAACGCCGGGAGGTTGGTTGAACCGTATGTGCCGCATCCTCCCGGATGCTCCTATCGGCCGGCGGCGGTGGTTCCGACCGATCGGTATCGGGAATTTCGTCCTCGGATTCCTCCAGCCGCGCTATCTGGGCGGCCCGCTTTTTTTTGACAGCGGCGTAGGTAAGCGCGAGCGTCAACAGCACCAGCATCGGCAGCAAAAGCTCCGCCATCCCCAGGCGACCTTCAGCGCGGGTCGGCACCTCCGATTCATATCTCAAAGGAGCGGTTTCGGTTCCGCCGAACCGATTGTGCAGGGTTATTACTGCAGCGCCCAGGTAGATCACCACAAAAACAATCGCAAATAAAATCAGTCGCTTTTCGAATTTGCTCACGCCTTCGACGCCCCTTTTTCGGTCAACGGGTGGACAACCTGATCAGATTGTATATATTTTCGGAGAAGTTTTTTCAATCTTCAGCAAAATAAGGAGCAACATCATGAGCGTTCAGATTCAAGTCCAGGTCAATCAGGCAGGCCCCTCGGCCTCCGAAGGATTTGTCAGGGACCACAGCATAACAATGGATCGGCCCGAGGCCAAGGGCGGGGCAAATAATGGACCCATGGGCGGAGAAGTTCTGCTGATGGGGCTCGGCGGCTGTTTTATGAGCAACCTGCTGGCCGCTGTCGCCGCTCGAGAAGCGGCTGTTTCCGATATTGCACTCACCATCGTCGGCACACTGGACAACGCCCCCCCTCGTTACACGGCCATCGAGATGCACGTCAAGGCCAAATACAGCGATTCGGAAGAAATGTCAAAGCTGATCACCATCGCCGAGCGCGGTTGCATCGTGGCCAACACGTTGAAAGCGTCTGTGGATCTGCATATCCGGCTGGCCGAGTAATCCCGTCGCTAACAAGCTGATATTGCTTTTTATTCGCTTACCGGCAGTGTCTGTGGTATGATAACGACGGTTTCACAACGGCTGCAGCCGGTCCCCCGGCCCAACCACAACCGATTCGATTCCCGAGTGCGTTCGATGAAGAAACTCAGAGAAGAGCTCATCCGAATTCACAAGAGAAACTACCGGCAGAACCTCAAGCTGGTGCGCGAAAATCTAGGCTACAATCCGGGCGTCGAAAAATACGAGAGGGAATACCTGCGCCACCTGAAAACCTACGAGGAAATCTCCAACAAGAGCGAACTGATCAAAAAGGTGTTGTCGGCAGACCTGGTTTTTCACGGCGACTACCACACCCTCAAACAATCCCAGCATTCCGTTATTCGTGTCCTGCGGGCCATCAAGGGCAAACGGGAAATCATCATGTGCCTGGAGATGTTTCATGCCGTCGATCAGAAAACCGTCGACCGGTTCATGGCCGGCGAGCTGCAGGAAAAAGAGTTTCTGGAAAAGATCGAATATGCCAAAAAGTGGCCGTTTCACTGGGAGAACTGGCGTCCGATCATCGAATTCTGTCGACAGAACCGAATTGTCGTTCTGGGCATCAACACCGAATCGAACGATGTCAAAGGGATTGAAAAGCTCAGAGAACGCGACCGATTTTCGGCCCGTATTATTGCGCGGAACCTGATCCAGAATCCCGGCAAGCTGATCTATGTCGTCGACGGCGATTATCACGTTGCGCCCGGTCACCTCCCGGAAAACGTGCACGCACTGCTCCAAGCGCTGGATGTAACGGCCAAGGCACTGATTATCTTCCAAAATGCCGAGAATCTCTACTGGAAGCTGTGCAGCCAGGGGCTGGAAGAGGCGGATGTATTGAAAATCAGCGACAGCATGTTTTGTGTGATGAACACCATGCCGGCCAACAAGATTCAGTCCTATTTGAACTGGCTGGAATATTCACAGGATGCCTATTTCCCGGTCCACGAGGACTGGGAGGGCACCTACTCCGAGGACAGGGGGGTGATGGTGCACGAAATGGTCCACACCCTGGCCGATATACTGGATCTTGCGTTGCCCGGCGACGCACTGGAAAAACTGGCCATCTACTACCCCGGCGACCTCGGATTCATGGAAATGGTGCACGACACGCCGGAATTCCGGGGCCAGCTGCGGCTGATCCGCAGCAAGATCAAAAGAGAGGAGGGTTTTCTGCTGGAATATGAAAAGTCAGGGGAACCCGCCTATCTCATCTATCTGGCCAACTCCAACATCAACATGGCTGCAGAGGAGTCCTGTCATTTTCTCAACGCCGTTCTCAGGGGAATAGCGACACAACCGATCACCCCGTTCGATCGTTTCTATCGCAGTGTCATCACCGAATGCCTGGGGTTTTTCGGCAGCAAATTCATTAACGAAAAGCGCAAATCACAGACGGAAAACTCCCTGCGGATTTTTGTGGGCAAGGCCAACAGGGGGGAGCTGAAGGACATCGACCCGGAAACGGTGCAGGTTGCCAGGCTCATACTGCAGCATTTCTACCTACAGCGGCGCACCGCTGCAGCCGAGGAGTTCATCCTCAAGTTCTTCGACCACTACAACAGTCGCTCGGCGGTTTCCCGCATGTTCAGCACCCAGCTCGGCTACATGCTGGGCAACAAGCTCTACTACGCGGTGAAAAGGGGGGAATTCTCAATCAAGCGGATTCAAGAACTGTTTACCGATTCGTTTGCCGAGCCGATGAGAGCCTTTGGAAGCTACCTGGACGTTTGCGAGCGCGTAAAGAAGGTCAAGCATGTGGCCCGAATGTAAGGTTCGGTGAAACGGGTTTGGTTTCACGGTTGGTTCGGCCTTCCGAAACGACCTTCCGAATTCCGCGAAACGGTTGCGCTTTGCGGACAACTGAACCTTGAAACCGGTGGTCTATGCCGACCAGGAGGCGGGCAGGTTGCCGCCCGGGCTGGAGATGTCTTCGGGGTCATCACCACCGTCCGGTTTGTTTTTGCGGATGAAATCCCGAACGTAATGGGGAAGCAGCCCGCGGGTGAGGTACTGTCTGAAATCCTCCGCCACCTGATTGCCGCTGACCTGCCATTCGATGCCCGCCAGCTGGAAAATGTCGTGTTCGCTGCATTTGCGGGTAATCGCGATGAGGGTCAGCGTCTCCTCGTCGGTTTTAGGGCGGTTGCTTTTTTCTTTTTTTTCGATGTACTTCTTGCCCAGGACGTAGACAACAGCCAGCAGACAAAATACCAGCGCCCCGGACCCGAATAGCTGTTCACTGCCCAATGCCTGCCTCCCGGTGATGGATGCATGCTCGTTTCAAGCTGCGGTGCAACGATTTCGGCGGTTCGATTCGGCGATCGGTTCATTCGACGACATGTTGCAAAACAAAGCGCTCGCTTTTAAACTAAGCTCTGGTTTTATCGATGTCCACCCCATAGTCGGAAACAATAAAGGAGGTACCGATGTCAATCGAAGAAGGGAAAAAAGCGCCGGAATTCACGTTGCCGGATGCAAACGGAAAGAGCGTTTCCTTGAAAGACTTTTCAGGCAAAAACCTGATTGTCTATTTTTACCCCAAAGACAACACCTCGGGGTGAACCAAGGAGGCCGAGGGATTCCGTGACCTGTATGGTGAATTCCAAAAACTCGCTGTTGCCATCGTGGGCGTGTCTCCGGACAGTGAGGCCTCCCACCGTGATTTTATTGCCAAAACCGGCATTCCCTTTCCGCTGTTATGTGACCCGGATAAAAACGTCATGACGCGCTACGACGCTTTTGGCGAAAAGAAGCTCTACGGCAGAGTCACCAAAGGCGTAATTCGCTCGACGGTGTGGATCGGACCGGACGGCAGGGTGGCCAAACACTGGCGAAAGGTTGCCAACGCCGCCGATCATCCTGCAAATGTGCTCGAAGCCATACGAAAAACAGTAGCCGGGCCCTGATCCGGAGGTGACCGATGGATCGAGCCGCCGGCAAAAACCCGCCACTGCTTTCCAAGTCCCGATTTATTGCGGGCCTGCAGTGCCCGCTGCGGCTGTGGTACCAGTGCTATGCACCGCAGCTCGCCTCCGATATCCGGCCTGCGCAGCAGGCGATATTCGACACCGGCCGCGAGGTAGGCCACCTGGCTACCGGCCGCTACCCCGGTGGCACCTTGATCGAAGAGGACCACCTGCACCACGCCGAGGCGGTCCGGTCCACGACGGCCGCCATGGGACAATCCGACACGCCTGCGATCTACGAGGCCGCCTTCGGGTTCGAGGGCATCCGCGTCCGGGTGGACGTGCTGGAACGCAGCCTAAGCGGCCGCTGGAACCTGGTGGAAGTCAAATCCGCCACCGCGGTCAGGGACGTTCATTTGTGGGATGTGGCCGTCCAGCTTCACGTGCTGTCGGGATCCGGTCTGTCCATCGACCGGGCCGGCCTGCTGCACATAAACACCGCGTACGTGCATCCGGGACAAGCCCCGGTGCTCGCAGAGCTTTTTCACTTCGACGATCTTACCCCGCTGGTCTTCGCACGGCAGGAAGATACGCATGCGCAACTCGGACGCCTGCGCCAGGTGCTCAGCGAAGGACAACCACCGGCCATCCAACCCTCCAGACACTGCAAGCATCCGCACCTGTGCGAATTCTGGGATCACTGCACGGATAAAATGCCCGAGTTCTGGGTGTTGCAGCTCAGCGGCATTTCCCAGAGCCGGCTGGACGAATTGTCTCGCCTGGAGATCTCCGATATCCGCGACATCCCGGCCGGCTTTCCGTTGACCGAAATCCAGGATCGGATCCGAACCTGCGTGCAGACGCAGACCGAATACCGCTCGCCGAACCTGGCCCGCGAACTGGGATTGCTCCAGCATCCGATCCACTTCATCGATTTTGAAACCGTCGGCCCGGCCGTTCCCCGTTATCCCGGCACCCGACCTTACCAGAGCCTGCCCTTCCAGTTTTCGGATCACATTCTCCGCCGTGACGGCAGCGTCGACCACCGGGAGTATCTTTGCCGGGAGGACAAAGACCCGCGGACGGAGTTCACCCGGGCACTGCTGGATGCCCTCACAGCCGATGGAAGCGTCGTGATCTACACGACGTACGAAAAAAAGATCCTGCGGGCGCTGGCGAACGATTTGCCTGAAATGAGAGAAGCCCTGCATGCCGCCGTCGACCGGACGGTAGACCTGCACGCTATGATCAAAAAGCACTATTACCACCCGCAGTTCCGGGGCTCCTTTTCCCTCAAGAGCGTTTTACCGGCGCTGCTGCCGCAGATGGACTACCAGGACCTCGCCATCCAGGAGGGCAGCCAGGCATCGGTGGAATACTTGCGCATGATCGGGCCGCAAACACCGGCGGCCGAGAAAGAAAAAATCGAGCGGGACCTTCTCGCTTACTGCGGGCAGGACACCCTCGCCATGGTCCGGATCAGGGAAGCGTTGCTCGGCAGCTAGTAGCGCCTCGAGCACGGGTTGTGCACCCGACAATGGGGTTTGCGAAACACCGGAAAGCCGCATAAACGAATCTTGCGGACGTTTCACCCGGAAGCGCATCTGCCATTTATACGAAATACGCCATACTTCCCAGGGTTCGCCGAGGTTTTCGCTGCCCTCCGGGACGTTTTCTCGAAAAGCGCAGGGACCGCCTGCCGCAGCAATTTGTCGGCAAACCGGGCGGCGGCCGCCGCAAGTGCCCTGAGCTTTGAAGTGGACCGAAAAGCGCATTTTTGATATAGTGCTCCCATGTGATCTCGCGAATACTTCCCGCGGCTTTCATCGCATAAACGCCGTACATACCCAAAAAGCAGGTCCCCATGAAAGATCCAAACATGAGCCTGGATGCCGACGCAGCAGAGCTCTACCGGCAGCTGGATGGCATCGACCTGCGTCAACTGGAGAAAGTCTCCGGTGACGGCTTTTCACAGGGCCTCACCGAGGTGGAGACGCGCAATGACGCCGCCCGGATGCTGTTGGCCGATTTGATCTGCCAGGTCAGCAGCTGCCTGCTGCAATCCTCCGGCGGGACAAACCGCAACCCCCGCAGCGGCATGTTTGACAAGCTGAAGGATACGATCGAAAAGCTCATCCGCAATTATGACCCAACCAGGACCATTTTGATCCGCTACAAGGGCAACTACGAGGAAACCGGTAACCGTGAACACATCGATTACGAGATTGTTTTCGGCAAGTTTTACCTGGACCTGGCGGAAATGGCGGCACTGGCTCGCCGCAGAGGGATGAGAGAAAACAGCCGGCAAAACCGTCTCGCCGATGCCTTTGAGACGTTCTGGAACTGCTCTGTCTACAATCTGCTGCTGCGCCTGCCAAGGGAAGAAAAGGAATATAAACGGCTGTGGATCGGGCTTCAAATACTCTACCGCTATTTGAGAGCACTGGAAAAGGGATCGCCCGTAGAGTTTAAAATGAGCGGACGGCAGCTGTCATACCCCGTTGTCAAGAACGAATCCGGCAAACCGGATCCCAACCTCACCCTGCTGGCGATTTTCAACCAGCTGCCGTCGGACAAAATCCAGACGCTCGTGCAGAAGGTCTTGCTGCTGAGCAAAAAATCCGAATCCGGCAGGACCCGGTTTGCGTTCACCACCACTTACGATGCCATATTGGGATTGAAAAACCTGCGGGGCAAATGGAACGTACCCCCGCTGGAATTAAACAACGTCAAGTGGCTGATTGTGGAAGACGAGCAGCATGAAGTCTCCCAGCAAATGGCTCGTGTCGCCCGTTACGTAACAGAGAGTTACGGGGAATCCGTTCCCGAGGCATCCCGGGTATTGAAGAGCGTGTACGGGAACGATTATGAAAAGATCGATTCCAACCAGGTGGCGCAACGCTTGACACTCACTTCCGATCTGCTCACCAGGATGGATCAGAAAGACGCAAATCAGGATGTGAAAACCGAAGTTCTCGAGAACGTCTGGACACGGCTCGGTTTGGTAAACGATGGGATCTATGACAACCTGATTGTCGGGGAAGACCGGATCGAAGCACAGGCACCGGGAAAGAAAACCTTCATTGCGAAACTCCATGACAAGCTTATCGGTCTGGTCGGGTTCCACAAAAACCGGACGATCACCAAGAAAAAAATGACCGACATGGTCCACCAGGTCATTGATTTCGACCAGCAGGATTACGACACCATCGCGCAGGATTTTGAAATCGGCCCCGACGATGCGAGGAATCTGATTCGGACACTGAAAGGCTGTTTTGACGATGACGGACATTTCCGCAAAAGCAGCTTCATCAACGCCATCGGCGAGCTGGAGCGTTACGAAAGCAAAATATTCGATTTTTTGTGGCATAACCTGAAAGAAACGCTGCACCAAAGCGACCGCCCCGCTTTTCTCGATGCCCTCCAGATGCTGGTGGATCGGATCAGTCAGCGCAAGAACTCCATCTCCGTGCTGCTGCAGGATCTTGTCACCAATCCGGCCGTTGTTCGATTTGCAGACCAGAAGGCCTTTATGCTGGGAAATCGACTGGTTCGCAAAAATACGGGGACCATTTTGAGTTACCAGATTACTCCCGAAGATGTCTTAAGAGATCTGTCCGGCCTGGATCAACCCGTGGCGAACTATGCCGCCTGGAAAATCGACCGCGAGCAGGAGTCGTTTTTCGAAAAGATGCGAACGATCCACCTCCGGCTGATTGATCTGCTCGAATACGAGGGCCAAGATACTCCTAAAATGACCGCCAAGGACCTGTTTGCCCTGGAAAGAGAAGCGTACCTGTTTTTCTCCCAGTGCGGCGGCAGTACGGGTTGGTCGGTGTTGATGAGTGCGTTGAAAGAATACGGACATCCGGAATCTGATGTTTACAATCGCAAAGCCAGCAAACAACACCTCGCCGATTTGCTGCAATTGCTGAAAATTGTTGTTCGCGGTATCGGGGCTGTCGGGGGAGAAGATGAAAGGGTTTTGATCGAATCTGTAATCAACCGGCTGCCGGCATTCAGCACGCTAACCAGCTCCATGCACCAGGAGGACCTTATTATACAGATTCGCGAGATTGCAGATGAAGCGATTCACCGGATGAGCGCCCGTGGCGAGTAATCGCCTCAAAAGCCGCGCTTTATCGATCATTCGGGAAAAGCAAGGGTAAAGACCGATCCGACTCCCGTGTGGGAGACGACCGACACTTTTCCGCCCATGCCCTCCACGAATTTTTTGATAATGGACAGTCCGACGCCGTTGCCGTCCATGCCCTTGGTCGTGTAGAAAAGCTCAAAAATATCGTTCAATCCAGCTTTTGCGATTCCACAGCCGTTGTCCTTGACACTGATAATCAACCGCGACGAATCGTCCACTTCGGTCGAAATCCGGATCCGCCCGTTCTTCCTTCCTTTCAGAGCGTCTCTGGCATTGACCACCAGGCTGAGGATGGATCTGCGCAAAAGAGTTTCGTTCATCTCCCATGGCGGCAGGTCCGGGGCGAGACGCAAATCGACGACAATGCCTTCGGCAGTCAGGGTTTCTCTGAACTGCTCGTATTCGGCGACTACAACGGCATTAATGTCGATCGGCTGGACTTCATCGGAGCTGATTTGAGTGTAATCGAGCATGTCCACGGCCAGGTCGGCGATCCGCTGGAAGCCCTGGCGAACCGGCTGCCAGTTTTTCTTCAGGTCTTCATCCTCACTCGCCCCTACCCGCTTGTCCATCGTGTCGACGGCACTTCGGTTGAGGGTAATCAAATTTTTGATGTTGTGGGCCAGATGGGTGACGTTCAAGTCGATGGCGTTGATTCGATCGCTCTTGATCTCATCTCGCTGCATGCGGCAGTTATCAATGGATTGCGCCAGCTCGCTGGCCATAGCCGCCGTGAATTCCATATCGTTCTGGTTAAACGGGCTCAGGCAGTCGTTGGTGTCGAGGTAGATTACTCCGATAACCTGATCGTCCTGAATGAGCGGCACGCAGACAAACGAGTTGATGTCCTCCACCGCAAACGAATCCGTATCGTCGAAACGCGCGTCCTCCTGGGCGTTCTGGCTGACAACGGCCAGCCGGTCTTCTACGACGTGGTTGAGCACGGTGCGGCTGACCGAAATAATGGCATCGTTCGGATCGATATCGCGATACTTGACGGCGCGAACCTGCAGAGAATCCGCAGGGCTCGACCGCAGCATGGCCGCCGCCCGCTTGGCCGACGGCATTGCCTCAAAAATCAGCTCGAGCCCTTTTTCCGCCATTTCATCGGGATCACAGGGAGTCCGTACATTTTCGCTGAGTTGATATATGTAAGACAATCGCTCATGAGCCTGCAGTGTCGGTGGGTCTTCATTGTCATCTGAAGACAGCAGTTCAAAAAAATTGCTGACGGCCGACTCCGCACTACTAGAAAGCAATTCGTTCAGATCGACTTCTTCCTCGCTGATGGTGACGGTGTCGCCGACAACGGAAGCGACGTCCGCATCCGGGGAGGAGGGCGTGGAAGGAACGGCTTCTATGAAAAACATGAATCCGCGTTTGCCGAACGATATTTTATCACTGTTTTGAAGAACCGTTTGACGGATGCGCTTGTTGTTTACGAAGGTGCCATTGCGGGAATGGAGGTCGGTGAGCACAAACTGACCGTTAGAGCAGGAAATAACGGCATGGATCCGCGACACCCCTGAATGGTTCAGGCAGATGGTGTTCGACGGGGCCCTGCCGATCGTTGTCTCACCGCCTTTCACCGGGATCGACTTGGAGGTAATTTTAGCCGGGACAGGCAGCAGGCTGGCACGGGCAAATTCTTTTTCGTGATCATCCATTTTTATAGACGAATCGTCAATCGAAGCAGTGTTGCGCTAACTGCAATCTGCCCTTTTATTTTATCGCATTTCATGCGGAATCGAAAGCCAAATCTTCGGTACGGATCATCGGCCTGCACGAACGATCGGTTTTATGGTTGCGCTTGCCGAGGGTCGCCCTTGGAGCCGGGGAAACCGAGGGTAAATACCGATCCGACATCCACATGGGAGACCACCGACACGGTCCCGCCCATGCCTTCCACGAACTTTTTGATCATGGAAAGCCCTACGCCGCTGCCATCCATGCCTTTTGTGGTGTAGAAGAGTTCAAAAATGTCGTTCAGTGCGCCCTTTCCGATTCCGCAGCCATTGTCCTCCACCCGGATGAGCAATCGCGAAGTATCGTCCACCTCCGTCGAGATCCGGATTCGGCCGTTTTGTCTTTCTTTCAATGCGTCTTTGGCATTAACCACCAGATTGAGGATGGCTCTCTGCAGCAGGGTTTCGTTCATCCTCCAGGGCGGAAGGTCCGGGGCCAGGTTCAACTCGACTTCGATATCCTCGCTGGTCAGCGATTCTTTGAAAAGCTCGTATTCTGCAACAACGGCCGCGTTAACGTCGACGGGCTGGAGGTTGTCCGGGCTGCTTTGGGTATAATCGAGCATGTCCGCTGTCAGATCTGCAATCCGGTCAAAGCCCTGGCGAACCAGCTGCCAGTTTTTCTTGACGTTCTCATCTGCGCTTGTACACAGCTGCTCCTCCATCATGTCGACCGCACTGCGATTGATCGTGAGTAGATTTTTGATATTGTGGGCCAGATGCGTGACGGTCAGCCCGATGGCGCTGATCTTTTCGTTTTTGATCGCTTCCCGCTGCAGGCGGCAATTGTCAATGGAAAGGGCAAGTTCGTTGGCAACTGCCGCCGTGAATTCCATGTCGTTCTGGGCAAAAGGGTTCAGGTGGTCATCGGTGTCAAGATAGATGGCCCCTATGACCTGGTCGTGCTTGATGAGGGGCACACATACAAACGAGTTGATATCCTCGACGACAAACGAGTCCGTACCGTCAAAGCGGTCATCATCCTGGGCGTCTTGACTGACGATGGCGACCCGATCTGCGACAACCCGTCGGAGCACCGTGCGGCTGACCGGAATCACGGCCGCCTCCCTATCCGTGTCCCGATATTTGACGGCACGCACTTCGAGCAGCCCCGAAGCGTCCGAGCGCAGCATGGCCGCTGCCCGCTTGGCCGACGGCAGCGCCTCGAATATCAACCCGAGTCCCTTTTCCAGAATGTCTTCCGGGTCACGGGGCGCTCGCAAATTTTCACTGAGTTGATAAAGACACGACAACCGTTTGTGGGCCTGCAGGGTTGGTTGGGCCTCATCGGCCTCTGACGAAACGGGTTCAAAAAAATTGCTGATCGCGGTTTCCGCGCTGTGCGAGAGCAAATTGGACAACTCCAGCTCCTCCGGATTGATGGTGACGGTGTCACCTTCAACCGAAGCAATATCTTTATCCGTCGGGAGATCCGCGGCGCTTTCTGTTTCCACTGAAAACATGAATCCGCGCTTTCCGAACAGGATTTTGTCGCTGTGCTTCAGAACCGCCTGTTGAATCCGCTGGCTGTTTACGAAAGTCCCGTTTCGGGATCCCAGGTCCCTGAGTATGAACTGGCCGTTTTTGCGTGAAATGACGGCATGGGATCGAGACACCCCTCCGTGGGTCAGGTGGACAGTGTTTGAAGGGGCCCTGCCGACAGTGGTCTCAGCATTTGTGAGAGGAATCGATTCGGAGTCTTCTTGTGCCGGGTGCGGCAGCAGGCTGGCTCGGGCGGTTTCGTTCAAGCGGTTTTCCATCGTAGCGGTCCATCTCCGATCGGTCGCAGATCAGTGAATTTCAGAACTCAAGGGATAATTTTACCGTATTATCAGGCGAAACGAAAGATAAATCCCCGGAAAGGGGAGGCCCGAAGGTTGCCGGAGCGAACGGCCCTGCAGGCACCCAGACCGCACCGGCCGCGGGGCGCACCGCTCACGGGGCCGGGACCGCCAGGTTCCCCCGCAGATGTTTGACGATACCGGGCGTGAATTCAGCCCTATCGGCAGCTGAACATGGCGCTGCCGCAAAGGGCCTTGATTTGTCGGCAAAAGATGATGAGGTTACCACTATTCGAATTTTCGATAACCCGGTATTCGGCCCGACCTCATTTTTCTATGGGAATTCTGACAGAACTGCGGTATAGTTTTTACGTCGTAGATCGTCTGGAAGGTCGAAACTCCTTGATAATGTTCAATATCCTGTCTGGGAGAAAGACGTAGCAACGATGACCAACGTCATTATCACTGCCACGGGCAGTTATATACCCCCCGTTACCGTCCCCAACACGCACTTTTTATCCAACGAGTTTTACGGCACCGATGGGAACAAGCTCGAAAAACCCAATCCGGAAATCATCCGGAAGCTCCACGAGATCACCGGCATAAAGGAACGGCGCTGGGTCGACGACACCCTGGACACCTCCGATATCGCCACTTTCGCGGCCGAGAAGGCCCTGGAAGCCGTTGACAGGGAAAGTCTCGATTACATCATCGTCGCCCAGAACCTGGGGGAAGTGAAACCCGATCTTCCCTACACCGACATTGTCCCCACCATCGCGGCGCGGGTCAAGCACAAGCTCAAAATCGAGAATCCTTACACGGTCGCCTTTGACCTGCCGTTCGGCTGTCCCGGATGGCTGCAAGGCATGATCATGGCCAAGTCTTTAATTAAGGCCGGTGATGCCAAGCGCATCCTGGTCATCGGAGCCGAAATCCTTTCCCGGGTTTCCGATCCCCATGACGTGGACTGCATGATTTTTGCCGACGGGGCCGGAGCAACGGTCGTGGAGTCGTCCGAAAAAACCGGCGGTATCCTGGCGCACCTGACCCGCTCCGACACGCTGCAGCACGCCTACCTGCTGCGGATGGGCAAATCTTACAATCCCGAGCGCAACGGGAGCGATCTGTTCATCAAGATGGAAGGACACGAGATCTACAAGTATTCCGTCCGGATGGTACCCCGGGCCGTTCAGGAAAACCTGGAGCAGAGCGGTGTTTTACTGGGGGATGTCAAAAAGATCCTCATCCACCAGGCGAATGAAAAAATGGACGAGGCCATCGTGCGGGAGCTCTTCAAGCTTTATAAAATCCGGGAAATCCCGGAAGGCATCATGCCGATGATGATCTCCTGGGCCGGCAACAGTTCGGTGGCCACCCTGCCGACCCTCTACGACCGGATCCTGAAAGGTAAGCTCGACGGCCACCGGCTGCACGCCGGAGACATCGTGGTATTTGCATCCGTGGGGGCCGGTATGAACATCAATTCGATGATCTACAAGATTCCGGACGCATCCTAGCCCGTCGATTCCCACCGCCGATTATCAACGTGCCCGATCTGCATTAGAACGCGAACGAGTAGCCGATCACGAAGTGGTTGGTGGCCAGCTCGCCGTCGAGCTGCAGCTTGGCCGGAATTCCCCAGTATGAATTACTGTCGTCGGTGGCGACATCGATATCGGTGTACTTGAATTCCATGAAGAGCGAGTGGCGCCGGGTGAGCTGCCAGTTAAAACCCAAAAGCCCGGTCACGGTTGTGTCGTCGCCGCTGCCGTCACCGCCGCCATATGGCAGCGAGACGTCACTGACCTGGAATTCATATGGCGCCCACGTGGGACCGATGCCGATATAAGGGTGGAACCGGCCCTTGGGGAACCTCGGTCCTTGCAGCAGCGGCCAGCGTGCCATGAACAACAGTGACAGCGGAATCACGTCATAGCTGACCAGCTCCGTGCTGTGCGGTTCGACCGTGAAGTACGATATATCGAAAGACAGCCCGAAAACCCGCCACCACCAGGTGTAGCGAAAACCGACCTCCACGCCGACGTCGAAATCCACTTCCCGGGTAATGCGAACCGGAGGGGTGGCCAGGATGTCGGTGACGGTCACGGTTGCGCTGTCCGTGACGGTCGCTCCGCCGTATAGGCTGAGGACATTTTCGGCCAGTGCCCGATCCACCGGACATGAGAGCACCAGCAGAAGGGCAACGATGCCCCCCCAGCGTCTGACGGTTTTGCTGTCGGAGGGGGCCCGATACAATTGGGATGTCGCTTCCATTTAGCCCTGCCTTTGCAGAAGGGGTGCAGTGCCGCAAGCGTCGGTGAAACACGCCGACCGGCATTGACGGCGGCACACCGTATGTTTGCCGGCAGCGCTGGTCAATACGGCGCTTTCAACAAACGGAAAGAATCCTTCACCCGGGCAAAAGCGGGCAGCTCCTTGGCGAAATAGTGCCGCTCGGCTGCCTCGTAGGTCAGCCGGTAGCACCAGGGCTGCATGAGCAAGCCGTAGATGACGCCTTTTTTCTTCAGCCCGCCTTTGGTCCGGTAGGTATAAACGATCTTGAAACCGTTGTGGCCGCCCAGCTGATCCGGCGTGTTTTCAACGATGCGCTGGTTCATCATTTCCGGGTTGGCTCGCAGGTCTTGAATGATCAATTCGGCTGCCTCCTCCTGGAGCATCCCCTTGCCGAAATTTCGCTTGGCGTGGGGCAGAGCCTTTTCCGCAGGCGTGCGGGAGATGCGAATGAACTGCAGGGCCAGCCCGTCAACGGTGAATACAACCCCGCCTTTCTCCGGGTTGTAGCGTTTCCAGTGCTGCGGGAACTCGACCGTGAAGTTGTGACCCGCCGATTTGAATTCTCCTTCCACCGGCACCCAGGGATCGCAGCCGGCGAAAAGCAACAGGCAGATGATCGCTGTGATAGAGGACTTTTTCATCGGCTACCTTCCGTCTTGGTGTCGAGTTCCTCAAGATAGCGCTTTATGTATGCGGCGTCGCCGGCACCGGGATGCAGTTGCAGATAGGTGGCAAAGGCCTCTCGGGCCTGCTTTCTGCGATGTTGCTTGTAACAGATCAGTCCGATGCCTTTGTAGGCAGCGGGATGGCCGGGATCGCATCGCACCGCCGCAGCGTATGCCGACAGCGCCCGATCCGCATCGCCCGCTTCACCGCGCTGCCGATACAGCTCCCCGAGCCGATAATGCCCTTCGGGGCGGCTGGGGTGCAACCCGATATACTTTTCGATGCACTTGCGAGCGCTGGTAAAACGTCCCACCGCGATGTCTGCTTCGGCGTTGTCCAGCAGAAGCTCCGAGATGTGCCGGTTAAAGGCAGCGGTGCCCGCAAAACCCCGCGCATCGGGATACTTCGTATCCAGCAGACGCCGGATGTTTTCGATTCTTTCCTGCAACCGCGGATGGGTGCCGAAGAAAAACGGTTCCTCGACATTCTGCTCTTCCAGCTCTGTTTTGAGGTGTTGGAACAGCCGCAGGGCCTCGCGAGGATCATAGCCGGCTGCCATCATCAGCTCAAGGCCGGTGCCGTCCGCTTCCGATTCGCGGCCCTGCGAGTAGCCGCTCACGGCAGCCGTCGCTCCGAGCGCCCCAACCGTGTAGGCCAGCAGGCCGTAGGTGCCGAAAGGGGCTGCGGCAATCTGAGCAGCGACCAGCACGGCGCTCGTATTCTTCGCATTGCGATAGGATTCGAAGGCATGCCGGTGAATGGTGTGGGACATTTCATGCCCCAGCAGGGCGGCCAGCTGGGCCTCGTTCTCCATTTTGACCAGGATACCGGTGTGCACATAGATGACACCGTTGGGGTAGGCGAAAGCGTTCAGCAAAGGGTTTTTCAGAATCCGGATCTCGATGGCGACACCCTGGGAACGGACTTGCCCGGGCACGAGTTTTGCGGCCACCCGGTTGGCATAGTCACTGAGTTCAGGGTTCTTATACAGATGGCCGGATCGATCCAGTCTTGCCTGCTCTTCCCGCGCCCGTTTCCAGATGCGCTCCTCGTCGGCAAGCGGCTTGAAGCTTTTCTGCTCATCGATGGGGGGCAGATCGGCGGTGGCGCATCCGAACAAAAGAATCGCGACAAGGATCGAGATGTTGATTCTGCAATAGGTGACCATTGACCACCGTCCCGGAATTATATCGGCAGTTGCCTGAGCAGTGTTTCCATGAACTCGGTTGTCTTCAGCGGGGTTGTCAGATCGTGCGCATCCCTGGAAAGATAAAATTTGTGCCACAAGACCGCGCCGCTTTCCGCCTCCACCAGCATCGCAGAGCTCACGTTGAACTCCCCGGGCAGAACAACCGGAATCCCTCCAAAAAGGATCGTTGGGAGGGTCACCAGCAGCATGCCGGCCTGCACGGCCTGGCGGGCCGCAGTTGGATTGACATCGATAGAGCTGATAAACAGCAGAGCGTCCGCTCCCCTTGCCAGGCTTTTCACTTCGGCTCCCAGGGAGTAATCGAAGTTCTCGATTTTGTCGTAGAATTGCTGCGCTACAGCGCCTGAGACATGCAGCCTGATGCTCGCGACGACCGCTCCGGCCAGCGCCCGTGTGTCGTTCAGATTGACCCGATCCGCCGCGGACATCATCGATTCGGGATATGTTTTGACAACCAGCATCGGTTTGCCGCTGAGCAGACTGACCGCTGCGTCGCGCAGGTTGCGCTCGGCCTGCTCGCACCACTCGTCCACTTTTTCCGTCACTCCGCCGCTCGTGAGCCTGTAGACGTCCGACTGCAGCACGATCACCATTACAGAGGAAGTATTTTCGATGACCTCCTGCCGCTTGGCGTCGGCGCTCGATCGCGGGGTGGTGGCACATCCGGCCAGAAGACAGAAAAATGCCAGGTATACGACAGGTATGGGCCGTGGCAACATGATCGCCTCCGCTTTCCCCCTTCGTTGATACGGTCGTTGCCCTTGCAGTATACCATCGATGCAGAACCCGTGCCAATCTTTTGAAGATCGCTGGTGGCAGCCGCAATGCCGGTCATCTGCGGCTCGGGGGCTGACGGCAGCCTGCGCCGCTTGACATTCGGGAAAAAAACGGTGCAACGATTTGTGCAGTGTCAACAACCGTTGCGCCGCTCAACCCGTTGAATGCAATACCATTCCGACGTGCCGGCACGATCCTGTCAAGCATTGTTGCACCCCTTGTCCCCCAAAAGCGAGTTCCGGGCGCACCGGTTGCACATTTGCACGATTTACCTGAAAAACCGGAATGGGAGACGCAGCGACGGCTTTCACAAACAACCGCGGGGTCTGCGATACCGGATGCGGCGGCCGCTGTTGGCCAAACGCTTCGACGGCCGGTCACACGTTTACGAATGGATTGCCTTTAGCCGATGGTTTGCACGGCGTCTAAAATGACCTCCGGGGAGGGATAGTCGGAAGGGTCCCGGGAATGGTAGCTGAATATGATCGTGCCGTTGGTATCGATGACAAAAACCCCCGGAAGCTGACGCACATCGCCCTGGGGCAAACCGAGCAGATGACCCTGGGCCATCGCTGACACACCCCTGAGGGCAACGGCCGGAGAGAGAAATCCCCGGTGCCGCATCCGGCCTAGCTCAAACGCCCGGTAGATGTCGAGCTTCGAGTCGGCAACCATGGGAAAGGGGACATCGAACCGCTCGGCAAACGCCGCTGTCTCCGACGGCGTTCCCATCCCTACCAGCAACAGCCGTGCGCCGCTTTCGTCAAATCGTTTTTTCTTCCGGCGCAACTGCGCCACCTGCTTTCGGCAGAAGGGTCAGCCGAAGTGACGCAAAAATACCAGCACCAGCGGGTTGCCGCGCCAGAAATCACTGAGCCGTTTTGACGAACCGTCGGATAAGACGACTTTCGCATCCGGTGCCTTCAGCCGTTTTTCAATCATCGTCTAGCAGTTGATCAAATTCATCGAGATCGTCACCGCCGGGCGCATCCCGGCGGCCTTGGGCATCTTCTCCGGGGGGAACGGGTCCGATGTCTTTTTCGACCTGCGCGATGAACTGCTCAAAGTCCTTCAATGCCTTCTTCATTATATCGTTTGGAGAGGTGTTCTGCTGGCGTGCCAGGGAGCAAGCAGCGGCGTTGAACCACAGAATACGGCTGTGATCATACCGGTTTTTGACCTGGCGTTGAAACTCCATCAGCACTTCAAACTCCACCGAAGCCAACGGTTCTTCGGATCGGCCCTGCTCGGTCATTCGACTCCCCCTGCCCTGCTGGATTGATTCTCATGCACGCCGCACGCCATCACCGGTCAGCGAGCAGGCCCTCCAGCTTTTCGATCAACCGCTCCTGCAATTTGACCAGCTTCTTCAGCCTCTCGATGGTTCGATCTTTGTCCGCGCCGGCAGCATCGTCAACGACTTTCTTCTTAAAGTCCTCCACGCTGCATTCCAGCACCGCCGCCAGCTTTTCAAGCGACTTCCTCGAAGGCCGGCTTTTGCCCTGGATCCACTTCGTCAAGGTTTCGGCGCGAATGCCGGATCGTTCGGCAAAGGCCTCTACGTTCGGGAAGCCGGCATCAAAAATACGCTGCTGGATATTGTCGATCAATGGATCTGTCATCAGTCCTCCTCGCGCTCCGGTATTATCGGCAGGATTGTCAACGGCGGTTTATCGTATAATTAAAACCAGGGGCTGTCCTTTTGTAAACACGACCTTATTGTGATATAATGTTTTTGGCTGGATGGAATGGAGCAAATCGAATGAAAAGCGATGTCCATTGGCTGAAAGAAGTGAAGAAGGGGGGACGGGTCATTATACTGGATGACGAATCGATCTGGGAAATTGCCCCGTCTCATGCAGGCGACACCTGCACCTGGGATCTGGTATCCGGAATCGCGGTTTCCGCGGGGAAAGATTCCGCTTTTCCCTTCCGGCTGATTAACACCGGGATCGGCGAAAGCGTCGATGCCAGGCACCTGGGTAGACGCCCGGGTGAAGCAGCACCTGCAATTCCGGCTGTTCAGCGGACAAACTCATCTTCCACTGCTGTCTTCCCGGCTTGACTTGAAACACCACCCGAAAGCGTATCGGCTGCCGGTTGCAGCTGTTGCGCACCGCCTCACACCTCTTGCACCGGTTTTCCCAGTTCGGACTTGATGGCCACCCCGATCGTTTGTATCGTGTAGGGTTTTTTGACATACTCGCCGGCACCCAACGCCTGGGTTTCCAATACCCGATTGGTTTCCGAGTAGCCGCTGGTGATCACCGCTTTCTGCTGCCCGTTGATCTGCTTGATCTGCCTGTATGTCTGCAGCCCGTCCATGCCAGCGGGCATGATCATGTCGAGCACTACCAGGTCGGCCTTGTGGGACCGCAGGTAGTTGACCGCCTCCTCCCCGCTCGACACCGCGGCAACCGAATACCCGAGGTGGGATAAGATCTCCGAAGCGATTTCCCGCTGCTCCTTCACGTCATCGACGACCAGTATTTTCTCCCCTTTTCCTTTGAGCGTTTCCAGCGAATCGGGTTCGGCCTCCTTCAACTGTTGCTCACCGGTCACCGGGAAGTAAATGCTGAAAACCGTTCCCGCTCCGGGGCGGCTGTCCACCTGTATTTTCCCCTGGTGGTCCTGCACCGTACCCCATACGACAGCCATCCCCAACCCGGTCCCGCTGCGGCCCATGACCTTCTTGGTGTAAAACGGCTCGAAAATACGACCGATTTCGTCATCGGGGATGCCCGTACCGGTGTCGGAAACTTCCAGCACCACGTAGTTGCCTTCCCCAACCTCTTCGAAACCCTCGATCATCGCATCGACGTAGCGATTCCGGGTCTGGATGGTCAGCTGCCCGCCATCCGGCATCGCCTCGGCAGCATTGGATACCAGGTTCATCAGGGTTTTACCCAAATGAACCGGTGAACCGAGAATGTTCATCAGGTCCGGATCGAGCCGGGTGTCGATGGACACCGCAGGGTGGAAGTGAATCAGCTTCTTAAGCTCCGGGCTGGCCAGATGCGCATTGACGATGTCATTGAGATTGACGACTTCAGCAATCGCCACTCCCCTTCTGGCCAGGGTCAGCATGTCCTGAACGATGGCGGCGGCCTTCTTACCGGATTCCCGGATGGTTTCGATGGGACTTCTCAAGGGGCTGTCGGCCGGCATGTCGAGAAGGAGCAGTTCCGGATAGCTCACAATCCCGGAAAGGATGTTGTTCAGATCGTGAGCGACACCGCCGGCCAGGGTTCCGATAGCCTCCATCTTTTTAGACCGGTCGAGCTTGCGCTGCAGCTCTTCTTTCTCCGCCTGTGCTTTTTTTCGCTCCGAGATGTCCCGCAGCACTCCCAGAATGCCGACCGGAACCCGGTCGTCGTTCAGGACAAACGATGCCGTGATCTCCGACCAGATGGTCGTGCCGTCCTTGCACAGCAGCTCCAGTTCCAGTATCCGGGTTCGGTCGTAGGCACCGGTTTTTTCCCCTTCCGCCATCTGCTCGACAATGGTGTTCATGGCGAGGTCATACGATTGCGGAGCCAAAATTTGATCCAGTGCCAGATGCCTTGCCTCTGCAGCGCTCCATCCCAGTATTTTTTCAACCGCCGGGCTGATATAGGTAAAATGGAACTTCATGTCCAGGGTCCAGATTACATCGCTGATACGCTCGGTCAGCAGGCGGTATTTCCGCTCACTTTCGTGCAGTTCCTGTTCGGATTTCACGCGCACCAGCACTTCTTTCTTCAGGGTGTTTTCCGTTTCCAGAAGCTTGGTCTTCTCCTTTTGCAGCGCAGCGGCAGCGGCCTCCTTCTTTCTGACGGTCGACTGCAGCCCTTCGATAAGAGTGGCGCAGGAGATCGCGATAAGCGAATTCAACATAATGTAGTTTGCCACCGCTGCAATCGCCTGCTCTTTGGTCATCACCTGTAAAATGGGGCTGTCCAGCATCCCGGATATAATAAGCAGCAGCAGTGCAATGCTGGTTGCAGCGTTGATGACCAGGGCAACGATGGCGGCTTTCAAACCGAGCAGTAGCCCGGCCGTAACGGCAAATACGAATAACCACACCGGACCGCCGCTGAACACCCCCACATTCAAGATGATGGCGATCGCCAGAAAATATAGCAGCGCCAGCGTTATCAGCGCCCTCACCTCGTAGCGCAGCGGACGCACGAAAGTGACCGCAACACCTATCGACCAACCAGTTACATCGAAGATGAGCAGGGCCCACACTTTATGCCGGATGATCACCGGCAAGGTAAACAATATTACCAGCGCCCCGATAGAGATCCCTGTGCCCAGCAGCGCAAACAGGATGCGCTCCCGCCAGTAATGGATCCCCTCACCCGGGGTGATGGGAAAAAGTGAAAAGATTTTCCGAATCACCTGATGCGTCATGAAACCGGCAATCCTTTGCGACCAGAAATTACAAAATCAATCGGGCCCGCCGTTCGCGCCCTTGGACCCGCGCTGCCTGCCGGAAGGCTGCAGCTGAAAGGCTTTCAATTTTTCCCAGACCGCCTGAACCTGCCGGCGGGTGGATTCGAGGGAGCCGTCATTGTGCACAATGTGGTCGGCGTACGGTTTTTTCTCCGCAAGGGGCAGCTGGGCCGCTAGCATTTCAGCGGCTGTTTGTATCGTCACGCCCTGCCTTTCCACCAACCGCTCGATCTGCGCCTGATCGGAGGTGTAAACGAGAACGATGATGTCGAACAGGTGCGGGAGGTTTGCCTCGACAAGCAGCGGCACCTCTGCAACGATGATGGCATCGGGTTTGTCCGCTGTTATGCGAGATACCTCCTTGGCGAACACCCGGTAGATGTCCGGATGGACGAGCCGCTCCAGCACGCGACGCTTTTCCGTGTCGCTGAAAACGATACCGGACAGTTGCCTGCGGTCGAGGGTTCCGTCGGACTGCAGGATCTGCTTTCCGAATGTATCGACAATTTTCTCCAGTCCGGGCGTTCCCGGCTCCACCACCCTGCGGGCAAGCTCGTCGAAGTCGATCAGCCGGGCCCCCAGGTCCCGAAACATCCTGGAAACGGTCGACTTGCCGCCGGCGATACCACCGGTCAGGCCCACGATCACATGGCTGGGTTTTACCGGCAACAGGCACCCTCCACCGGCAGGCTGAAGCCCGGCCCGCACAATGCAGACGCTTTTTTCAACCAGGCGGACCAACCAGGAGCCGTGCGGGCCGATAGCGTTGCCGCAAGATGGTTTTTACACGGACACATTGCTATATTGTACGGATTTTCTTAAAAAAAATCAAACCTTGTTTCCACCTTGACACCGAATCGGCCAGCGGCATATACTGGCGGAAACCAGCGAAAACGACATTTTGACGAAGCCATCCATGACGCCCACCGACCTCCCGGAGCGCAAAGCTTACCTGCTCCACCAGAAAGCCGAGCATCAACGCAACGTGCTGGGAGTCTTTCCCGCTGTTTACCCCCGTGAAATCCTCTGGTCATTGAATATTCTTCCCGTCGAGATTTGGGATCCCCCGGTGCCAATCGGGCGATCTGCGGCTCACGTGCCACCGAATATCTGCGATGTAGCCCGCAGAGGGCTGGAGCTCATCCTCCAGGGTCACTGCGGCGACCTGGACGGCTTTCTGTTTCCGCATACCTGCGATTCGATTCAGAACGTGGCATCCATCGTAAACGATTACCTGGGTACGGGAAAACCGAGCTTTTTCTTCCATCTTCCCCGGGAATCGGAAAGCCGGGCAGCCAGAGCGTTTTACCGCCTGCAGCTCGAGAGCCTGTCATCAGCGCTCCGAAAGCACTTCCACAGGTCGCTGGACACGGGGATGCTGGTGGAATCTTTGCAGTGGGGACAGCGCATCGATGCGGCCATCCGCACGCTTTACGAACTGCGGGGGCAGGATCGGCTCGACGTCAGCAATTCACGATTTTACAGCGTTCTGCGTGCCGGTGAATACCTGCATCCCAGCGATCACCTGCCCTGCCTGGCACAGCTGATCGAGACAACCGGATCTGCAAAACCA
This sequence comes from Deltaproteobacteria bacterium SG8_13, assembly GCA_001303025.1. Taxonomy (GTDB): domain Bacteria; phylum Desulfobacterota; class Desulfobacteria; order Desulfobacterales; family SG8-13; genus SG8-13. Next base: position 17,704 of record LJNK01000038.1, on the reverse strand, counting down.
CCGAAGACACCTGTGGTGCTCAGCGGTGTGCTGCCGAGTCCGCCGGCATTTTTGAGCCTGCTCGACGAACTCGACCTGCGGGTCGCAGCGGACGACCTTCTCAACTGCAGCCGTCGGCTGCAGGTGCCGGACGGTCCGGCCGGAAATCCTTACGAGGCATTGACCGACCGCTATTTTCGACTGCCGGTTTGCCCGACCCGCAATTCAACCCTGGCACAGCGGGTAAACCGCCTGCTGTCCCTGGTCGGATCGACCCGGGCAGCCGGCGTTATTTTCTATGTGGTGCCGTTTTGCGATCCCGAACTGTTCGACCTGCCACCGCTGGTTGCCGAGCTAAAAAAACAGGGCGTCCGGACACTGGTGGTGGAGGCGGGGCTGAATCGGCAGCTAAGCGGTCAGGTGGCGGTTCGGGTGGAGGCATTTGCCGAGATGATCGGCTCCGGCGCTGCGTAAACCGTTCGGCGGCTCGGGACCGGGCAGGTCATGATCAGATCGCCCCCCTGCCGTACAACGTGAAACAACGGGGGAACATTGCAGCCCAACCTTCTGAAGAGCTTGCGATATCGCTTCATGAAAAATCTGGGGGCACCGCTGTTGACTGTCCTGGAACAGCGGCGTGCCACCGGAAAACGCAATCGCGGTCCCCACCCTCATTTCGGCCCACCCCTGCGCTGCAATGCCCGCTTACGGCAGTTGCTTACAAGACATTATTTCCTTTCACGTTACGCCAAGGGTGCGCACCCGGTGGCCTGGGTGACCAGCGGGGCGCCGGTGGAGCTCCTGCGGGTACTGGATTTCTACACCATCTACCCGGAGAACCACGGTGCGCTGTGCGGGGCCAAGCGGATGGGCACCGAGCTGTGCACGGCCGCCGAAGCGCACGGGTATTCCCAGGAGCTTTGTGCTTACGCCCGCATCGATCTCGGGCATCACTTTACCGGCAAGACCCCTGCCGGCAAACTGCCCCGACCGGATCTTCTGTTTGCGTCCAACAATATCTGCCAGACGGTAGTCTATTGGTACAGGGCCCTGGCCCACTACTGGAACATACCGTTGGTACTGTTTGACACGCCCTTCAACTACGAGGCGCTTTCCGACATGCAGATCGAGTATATGAGCGCACAGCTCCAGGAGATGATCCCGGTGCTGGAACGCGTATCCGGGCGGCGTTTCGACGTTGTCAGACTCCAACAGATCATCGGCAGCGCCAAAGAGTGTTCCGCCCTATGGGGCCAGGTACTCGACACCATGAAAGCCCGACCGGCACCGATGACCATCTTCGATGCGTTCGTCCACCTGGCCCCGATTGTGTCTCTTCGAGGGCTGGAGGGCTGCCGTACCCACTACCGGACACTGCTGGACGAACTTCGGGAAAGGGTGAATCGCGGAATCGGAGCGCTCACAGTGGAACGCAAGCGTCTGATGTGGGACAACATCGCCGTCTGGTTCAAGGTGCGGGAGCTGGCGGGCATGTTCGCCGAACGCGGTCTGAATTTCGTCACCGCGACATACACCAACGCCTGGGCGGAGACGGGCACAATGATCGATCCCCAGCGCCCGTTCGAATCCCTGGCAAGGGCTTACAGCCAGGTCATCCTCAACAACAACCTGAAGCACCGCCTGGATCTGATGAAGCGGCTGATCCGGGAGTTCGAAGTCGACGGGCTGGTGATGCATTCCGCTCGCAGCTGCAAGCCATATTCCATCGGTCAGTACGACCTCAAGCGCATCCTTGCGGACCAGTTGCAGATTCCATCGGTGATAATCGAAGCGGATATCGCCGATTCCCGCTCCTTTTCCGAAAAACAGGTGATTGCCCAGCTGGAGTTGTTCTTCGAAGCTTTCGAGGACCGCACCGAATGAAACACGGTACATCGCCTCGCCGGCAATCCGTTATATAACCTTTCCCCGGCACCTCTCGATGACCGGCAGGTGGGGCATATCCCCCAGCCTTCTGAGCAATATCCCCCAGCCGAACGCCGGTCGCAACGATCGGTTGCGCCTCCGGATCAACTCATAACCAACTGTTATGTTGTGATTTTCTACGAATCCATTTGCTGTTGGCATCGATTTTGCTTTTACTGTCTGGTAGCGTTACCCGAACCCGCAGGCAGGCAAAATGATGAAAAACAGCGCAGGGGCCATAACCGGAGTAAAAATCCTGTTGATCGAACGGCAGGCAGTCATAGAGGAATCTCTCGTGAAGATATCTGCCGACAACGGTTCCTATTTGACTGCGGTCCGGACTGCTGAGGAAGGTCTACGGCTGGTAAAGAAGAATCGGTATGACGTAATCATCAGTGAATTTGATCTTCCCGGGATCAACGGCCTCGATTTTTTTACCCTCGATCCGGTTCGCCGGTGCAGCTGCGCCAAGGTTCTGATTGCCGGTTACGGAGACGTCGATCCGGTTTCGCGAGCCCGTGCCGTCGGTATCGGCGCTCTGCTGGAAAAACCGTTTCCCCTGACCAGCCTGATCGACACGCTGAAACGCTTACTGGAAGAGAAAAAACCGTGAAGGGGATCGTCATCTCCCCCTCTTCCCGCCTGTCCCCGGCCGGCTGCTGTGAGGAGGGCCGTTCCTCAAATTCCGGCAGGAACAGGCGGGAGATCCCTTCCCCTTTCCGTAAAAAGGGGAAGCAGGGAGGGAGGATGGCAACACCGCTTCACCGGATCGTTCAGTGAACCGGAACCAGGATAATTTCGATGCGTCGATTCTGGCTGCGGCCTTCTTCCGTGTCATTGACCGCCACCGGTTGATAGGACCCATAACCGCTTGCAGACATCCTTTCCGGAGACAAGCCGGCCTCCTCACTGAGGAAACGCACCACTGCGGTCGCCCTGGCCGTGGAAAGCTCCCAGTTGCTGGGGTAGCGGCTGCGCAGTGCAGATCCCACCGGCACATTGTCGGTGTGACCTTCCACCACGACCTGCTGGCCATTGCTGTCCGCGAAAGAGTGGGCGAAATCCGACAGTGACTCCCTGCCCCTGGGGTTGATGCGGGCGGAACCGGAATCGAAAAGGATCTTGTCCACGAAGGTCACCTTCAGTTTTCCCTCCATCTCTTCGATTCGGATTTCCTGGGCCGCGATCTGGTCCTTTAATCCGACTTCTATCTTCTGGCGGGTGTACTGCAGCTCCTGTATCACCTGATCCTGTTCTTCGATCAGCGTCCTTTCTTTCTTCAGTTCATCGGAGAGGCTTTCGATCCGCTCGTTCAGATTCGTGTTGCGATCCTCCAGGACCATGTTCTCGGATTGCAGTTTCGCATACTTTTTTTCCAGATCGGTTTTCTGGGACTGAACGGCGATGAGGTTTTCATTGGTCATTTCTGCCGACCGCTGGGTGTCGATCAGGTCGGATTCGAGTTCCAGGTATGTGCCCTTGGATACACACGCCCCCAGAAAGATCGGTATGCAGAGGCAAAAGGCCAAAGCGCTTGGCAATCGCATTTTCGTTCTCCTTGTTGTCGTTTCAGCCTTGGTTAGAAATCGTTGCCTAAAACCGTTTCGATAAAACAGCCGCCCGCGCCGCTGTCCGCGGCAGGAGTCGCTGAGCTGCCGGCGCCGGCAGCCACCCCGGCGGGATCGACGATCACGCCGTTGGCGATGCCGTCCGCGTCGTCGTCGCCACCGTCGGTCAGGAAAAAGGTGAGCGATTTCCGGTCGGCACTCACTGCCGCCTGTTGGCTGTAGTCGAGCCACCCATCTGCCGGCGTGTATTTGAACCAACCGCCGGAGGGCATCGGCTCGGAATACAGGACCCGCACGGCGACGGTGTCTCCGGGATTCGGCACGTGAACCCGGAAACTGATCAGTCCCAGCGGAAAGCGTAATTCATCGGCGGCAAGTTGCAGCTGCGGACTCACGTCAAGCGATTCCAGCTTTTCAACGACTGCACCGTCTGTTTGAGATTGAACGCCGATCTGCACGTCGCCTACAGCCGAGTGGAGGCACTTGATATCCGCCTGGGATTGGTCCGGAACCCCGTTACCATCGAGATCCACCGGTGTGGCAATTTCCTGGCTGTCCGGAACACCGTCTCCATCGGCATCGCATACAGCTGCGTCTTCGGTGCTAAACCGGGCCACCGCGGACCAAACCGAATCTGTTAAACGGTTGTCGGTATATTTCACCCGCCAGTAATAGGTCATACTGCCGTCGAGCAGCGATTCCGGCAACGGCAGGGAGGTGAGGTGCACACCGGACTGCAGACTAAAGACCGGATTTGCGAAGTCACTGCCTTTGCTGACCTGCCAGTGGGTGAACAGGTGGGTGTCGCCGGTGTCGGGATCATGGAATGACTCGGTTTGCAGCACCGGCGCCAACGGCAAATTCGCCTGGCCGTCGCCCGGAACTGTGGCGACCGGCCGGTCAGGGGCGTGGTTGCCGGACTGCAACCAGGCGACGTATTCGTCCAGGTTGGTCAGCCCGTCCCCGTCGATATCCCCGTGGGCATCATCTGCCAGGGGGTCGAGACCCGCGGCGATCTCCCATCCGTCGCTCATCGTGTCTCCATCGGTGTCGGGGTTGTTCGGGTCGGTGCCGTAATGCTGCAGCTCGTCGGAATCGGATATACCGTCCTGATCGGTATCGGCAATCGGCACCGAGAATGCCAGTTCCGCCGAGTAGTCGCTTTCCTGCTGGGTCACGTCATAGGCGGTGACCGCAAAAAAGTAGATCTGGCCCTCGCTCAAATTCGGCACTGTATAGCTGGTTTGGTCACCGACATCGGCACTGTACGGGTAGACCCGGCTTTGCGTACCCCAGTAAATGCGGTAGCCGGCCAGATCCTCCTCCCGGTTCGGATCCCAGGCCACGGCCACCTCAGCGGCAACTGCCGGCAGAGCGGAAAGCAGGATCCAGCCGATGAGCAACAAAAACAAGTGAAAGAACGGCACCCGGTTGACATTCAGGTGGTGATTTCCGGCTAGCGGTACACAGCGATTGTTTGGCATCGTCTCCAGCTTTGCCCCGGCGTTTTAACAGCCGGGAGGTTTGGTGATTTGGAGAAACCATCAGCAAGGGGCGTGCCAGAATCGAACTTAGTTTTTATCTGTTTGATATTATGAATATTTTTGAATAATCGATGGCAGCCGCAACAGGGATATGTATGGATAACCATGCAGTTTGTCGGGAGATTTGGGGTCGGTTTGTCGATTGCCTGCCGTTTCAGCTAGTTATCGATGAAGGGGTTTTCCTACAGGCAGCGGCAGGTAGTGACCGGAGGGATTGAAGAACCGGCGGGAAAAATAAAATAAACTATTATATCAAGATGTTATCTTCATTTCTCTCTGAAGTTGGCCGGATCCAGTTTGTATTTTTTCAGCAGTTCGTACAGATCGGCACGGTATTTACCGGCCAGCTTTGCCGCCTGACTGACGTTGCCGCCGGTAAATTCGATCAGTTGCACGAGGTAATTTTTTAAAAAATCATCCCTGGCCTTTTTCAGCGGTTTAATGGAGGCCGTTTGCAGATCATATTTCGGCAGCAGCAGGTCTTCGGTGATTTCCTCCCCCAGTGCCAGGGCAACGGCACTCTCGATGGCGTTTTCCAGCTCCCTGACGTTGCCGGGCCAGTTGTGCTCCAGCAGCTTCTGCAGCGCCGGTGCTGCTAACCCTCTCATGTTTTTGTTCATCTCAACCGCATATTTTTTCAAAAAGTGTCTCGCCAGCAGCGGGATGTCCTCTTGACGGTCGCGCAGCGGCGGCAATTTGATCAGAATGACGTGGATCCGGTAGTAGAGGTCTTCTCGGAACAGTTTCTGCGATACCTGCTCCTCCAGGTCCTTGTTGGAAGCGGTGATGAGCCGGGCGTCCACCTTTACGGTCTGGTTGCCGCCCAGGGGGTAAAATTCCCGCTCCTCGAGTACCCGCAACAGCTTGGACTGCATGGTCAGGGGCATTTCCGAAATCTCGTCCATGAAAAAACTGCCGTTGTGGGCCTGTGTAAACAGCCCCTTTTTGTCTCCGAAAGCGCCGGAAAACGCGCCCTTCTTGTAGCCGAACAATTCGCTCTCCAGAAGGTTCTCCGGAATCGCCGCGCAGTTAATGGCCACAAAAGGTCCTTTTTTGCGCGTACTGGCCAGATGCAGTGATTTGGCGATCAGCTCCTTGCCGGTGCCGCTCTCCCCTTCGATGTGCACGTTGGAATCGGTCACGGCTGCCTGGGCGACCTGTTCCAGCACGTGCTTCATGCGGGCGCTGTTGCCGATGATGTTGTCGAAGCCGAATTTGTTGCTGCAGATAGTCCGCAGTGAGTCGACCTCCCGCGAAAGGCGCCTTTTTTCGAGGGCGCTGTCGATCTGCAGGAGCAATTCCTGGTGATCAAACGGTTTGGTCAGGTAATTGGCGGCGCCCTTTTTCATCGCCTCCACGGCCGTGCCGATACTGCCATGGGCGGTCAGAATGATTACCGGCAAGTCGGCCTGCAGCCGGTTCAGCTTCTCCATCAGGGAAATGCCGTCTTCACCCGCCAGTTTCAGGTCCACCAGTGCCAGGTCGATTTCCTGGCTCATCACGGTCTGCTGCGCACCGGCGGCATCCGAAGCCGTGAAAACCTGATACCCGGCGGCCTCCAGCCGCATGCGAATCACGTTCAGGAGATTGTGGTCGTCATCAACCACCAGGATGTGGTCCATAGCACTCTCCATTTTTTATCGTCTGAGCCGCCGGTGAGCCGCCGGAGATGATGGTATCGCCTCTGCCCGATACCGGCAAAATCCACAACGGCGGTGCATCACCTTACGGTCCGGCTTTTCGCTTCTTCTCTTCTATTTTCAGATCGATCTGCTTGAGCTGATCCAGGTTGCGCTTTAATTTCTCGATATGCTGCTCCAGGTCCTTAATCTGCTGCTCGCTCGCTGCGATCCTCTGGTTGTAGAGCTGCTGCTGGTGTCGGCTGCCAGCCCGCTGCTTCTTTAATTCGTTCTTGATTTGGTTGTTCTCGCTTTCCACCTGTTGGAGAAGCGACCGGGAGTCCTGTATTTCACGGATCACCAGGACCCAGGCCTCTGCCTGGGGCTTTAGCGGGCTCAGCGGGTACTTGCGCAGCAGGGTACTGAAAGCTTCTTTCGATTTGCCGTAATTCTGCTCTGAATTCGCCGGATGAGCCCAGACCAGGCCGATCAGGTAGAGGGCCTCGTCTCCGAGGGACTGGGGGTACAATCGGTACGCCGCGTTGCTCTCCTTCAGCGACCGTTGAAAATCTCCTTTTTCCAGATAGTAACGCGACCGGGCGAGGTGCTCCTCGCTGACCCATCTCTCCGGATAATAAATGCAGCCCGACAGCATCAGGATTGCTGTCAGGCAGCCGGCAAGACGAATATAAATGTGCTTCCGTTGCCGGTTCGGTTTCGGGCCCATATCCTGCCCCCGTGGTCCTCTACAATATGTTTTGCGATGGCAAGCCCCAGCCCGGAACCGGTGGCGGTTTGACCGTCGCTGCTGACTCTGGAAAACTTGTCGAAAATAAACTCCAGGTCCGCTTCCGGGATTCCCGGACCGGTATCGATGACGGCCACACCGACCGCGTCCCGCTGCTTGCTCATCGGAGCGGCCTGTACCCTGACCCGTCCATTTCCGGGTGTAAACTTGATCGCGTTTCCGATCAGATTTTCCAGCACCTGACCGATTCTTTCATCATCGATTTTAACCGCCGGCAGATCCGGAACCGGACACAGCTCCAACTCGATTTCCTTGCTTTGGGCAAGCGGTGCCAGCTTCAGGACCGTGCGCTGGATCAACGGCACCAGGCTGCATGGCTGAAAGCGATATTCCATCATTTTCACTTCCATCCGCGACAGGTCGAGGATCCGGTTTACCGAGTTAATCAACCGTCCGCATTCCTCCTTGGTAATGGCCAGCAACTGATGCTGCTTCTCCGGAGAGTCGGCATAGACACCTTCCATCAGCATGTCCGACGCCTCCTTTATGGCCGTCAACGGGGTTCGCAGATCGTGTGACACCCGGTTGATGAAATCGATTTTCAGCTCATCGAGTTGTTTCAGCTTGTCGCTCATCCGGTTAAAATCATCTGCCAGCGCCTGTATCTCCGGAGGGCCGCCGAGGGCCGGAATTCCGACGTAGCGCCCACGCGCGATCTCGCGCGTTTTTTTCTGAAGCATGACGATAGAGCGGTTGATACTGCGGGCGTTGACGAAGGAAATCAGAATACCGAAGGCGATGATCGCCACTCCGGTTATCAGGGTCATGTCCAGCACCCTCACGCTCACCGCCCCGGAAGCTTGAAGCTTCTTTTCCCTGTCGAGGCGGAAGGAGTCGACAATGCCCTTGAGCCGATAATTGATTCCGTCCACGATCACCTCGTTACGGCTCTCGTAATCGCTGCTCGGGTAACTGCCGCCCGCAGCTACCCGCTGATCTTCGGCATTGAACAACCCCAGGTACTGATCGTAGAGTCTGCGGACTTCCGCATACTGCTTTTGTTTGCTTTCGGTGTCCATCCGCTGGGCAATCGTTCCGAGTTCGGAGTTCAAATAATTCCGGATTTCCATGAATTTTTCCCGAAAATCGGCATCCCGGGAAATGAAGAATTTCTTCTCAAAGCTGGTAAGAGAAAACATGGCCTCCCGCAGTTGCTCCATTTGATTGATCGTAATCCCATCGGCCGCCGTCCCCCGGATCAAACCGTTGAGCTGATTCAGGTTGTAAGCCACGAAAACACCGAGCAGAATGACCATCAGCAAAATGGCCCCGTATCCAGCCGTCAAGCGTTTGAGCAACGTGAACTTCATCGGTTTTGCCCTGATAGACGCAATGGTAATATTACCGGGATGGTTTTCGGAATCCAGGATAACACTTTTTGGTCCAAATTACGAAAAACGGATCTTCCGCAGCTGTGGGTGGCGGTTTTGCCCGCAAGTCCGAATCGAGAAAATGGACCCGCTCGCAGTCCATCAGCAAAGCGACGCGCAAGGCATGCGGGATTGCGATTGACAGAATCCGCCGTTCCATATATTTTTTGTGGCATCCGTCGATCGATAAATGTATCGGCTGCCACTCGGCGACCCGGAACACCGGAACGCAGTGCTGCGAGAGCCCCCGGCGGACCGCCTCCACGGGTGGACAAGCCAACGGCGAATCCCATACGGACTGAACCATCATCCGACCGAAGGGTTTTATCATGGAAACGGAGGAAATCCAACAGGCACTGTCGACCAGTGAGTTTTTCAAGGGGTTTGACAGCGCGAACATCAAGGCCATTGCCGGTATCTGCACAATCAGAGCCTGCGCAGGCGGTGAATTCCTGTTTCGCCAGGGGGACTTCGGCGAGCACCTCTACGTTATCATCGACGGCCAGATTCACCTGGAAAGATCAATGGATTTCGGCCAACGCAAGGGATCGGTCGTCATCGAATCACTCGGCAAGGGCCGCATCCTGGGATGCTGGTCCACACTGCTCAACGCCCCCCACGTTTTAATGTCCAGTGCCAACTGTCAACGCCCCACACGGGTGCTGGCAGTCAGGGGCTCGCAGTTGCACCAGATGATGATCCAAAACACCGATCTAGGCTTCAACATATTGGAACGACTTTGTTTTTTACTACGGGACCGAATTCAGGCCGCATACGGAGCAATGGAAAAAATTTAGGAAAACGTTGCATGGACATGGTGCTCGACCCGCAAGAGGAATCCGCACTGAAACAGATCGAAACGGAACTGGCGGATTGGGGCAACGAAAGAAGCCGATTGATCCCGATCCTGCAAATGATCCAGGAAAGGATGGACTTCCTGCCGCCGCGGGCCATTGAGGTCGTGGCGCAACACCTGGGCATCTCGGCCTCGGAAGTGTTCGGTGTGGCCACCTTCTACAACCAGTTCCGCTTTACCCCTCCCGGAAAGAACCCGGTCAAGGTATGTCTTGGAACCGCCTGCCACGTGCGGGGCGCAGACATCATTCTTGAAAATTTCGAACGGAAGCTTGAAATAAAGGAAGGTGAAACCACAACCGACAGGGAGTTCAGCATCGACCGGGTGGCTTGTGTCGGTTGCTGCGCGCTGGCACCGGTGGCGCTCATCGGCGAGATCGTTCACGGCAAAATGGCCCCCAGCAAGGTGGAAGGCCTGATCATGCGCTGTCAGATCGAAAAAGAAATGGCCGAGAGAGCGTCCCGGAAAAAGGAAACCGGTGAATAACGGTACTTTACGACAACGATACCAGAAGTTGAAAGCAGAGGCGGACCGGCGGCGAAAGGCGTCAGAAGAAGCACCCGGTGCCAAAATTCGCATCGGTATGGCCACCTGTGGAATTGCCGCCGGAGCCCTGGAAACCAAAGCCGCCTTCGAAAAGGAGATTGCCGCCAGGGGCATTCAGGCGCAAGTCCAAACGGTCGGTTGCAACGGGCACTGCTACGCCGAGCCCTGCGTTGTTATCGATCACCCCGACTCGGGCTTTCCTCCGATCCTGTACCCGGAGGTGAGTCCCGGAAAAGCCACCATGCTGGCCAAACTTTTTCTGCAGGGGTTCGACCCGCGACTGGAGCACATCCTGGGGGCAACCGTTGAAAACGACATGATCCCTGCCGTTGCGGATTTTCCCCGGTTTCACTTAGAAAAACGCGTGATAACGCAAAAGTGCGGCAAAATAGACCCTGAGGACATCTACGCCTACATTGCCGAAGGAGGATATGCCGCCCTGACCGATTGCCTGCAACAGCGACCCGAAGAAATCATTGCTGAAATCAAGGCAGCCGGATTGCGCGGCCGGGGCGGAGCCGGGTATCCCACCGGCAACAAATGGGAGCTTGCCCGCGGGGCCGCCGGCAGTGAGAAATTTGTGATCTGCAATGCCGACGAGGGAGATCCCGGAGCCTACATGGACCGCACCCTGCTGGAAAGCAACCCCCATCAGGTGATCGAAGGGCTGATCATCTGCGCCTACAGCGTGGGCGCCGCAAAATGCCTGATCTATGTGCGTTCAGAGTATCCGCTGGCGGTTCGCATCATCCGCACGGCGCTTGGCCAGGCGTCCGATGCAGGCATCCTGGGAGAAAGTGTCCTGGGCAGTGACTTTGCCGTCGAGGTCGAGGTGTTCGAAGGTTCCGGTGCATTTGTCTGTGGGGAAGAAACGGCGCTGATCCGATCCATCGAGGGCCATCGGGGTATGCCGAAGCACCGCCCACCCTATCCGGCACTCGCCGGCCTGTGGGGCTGTCCGACGGTAATCAACAACGTAAAAACGCTGGCTACCATCCCTCCCATCGTCACCAACGGGGCCGACTGGTTCCGGCAGATCGGCACGCAAAACAGTCCGGGTACGGCTGTTTTTTCGGTGGTTGGTAACGTCACCCATCCCGGTCTGGTGGAAATCCCCATGGGAACTACGCTGCGCAGCCTGATCTTTGATGTCTGCGGCGGCATCCCCGGAAAAAAAGCCTTCAAGGCTGTTCAGATCGGCGGGCCTTCCGGCGGATGTCTTTCCGAAGCATTTCTCGATACGCCCATCGACTTCGATTCTCTTACAAAGGCCGGTGCGATGATGGGCTCCGGTGGTCTGGTGATCATGGACGAGGAAAACTGCCTGGTGGACGTATCGCGCTATTTCCTCGAGTTTACCCAAAAAGAGTCTTGCGGGAAATGCACCTTCTGCCGGATCGGTACCCACCACCTGCTGGAAATTCTGGGTCGTTTGACCACCGGCGATGGCAGCATGGAGGACCTGGACCTTCTGCAGGGGCTCAGTGAGGACATCAAGGCGGGATCGCTGTGCGGGCTGGGTAAAACAGCACCGAACCCGGTATTGACATCACTGCGATATTTTGCCGAGGACTACCGGGCCCACGCCCAGGAAAAGCGCTGTCCCGGTCTCACCTGTCGGGCCCTGATGACCTACTACATCGACCTGGCAAAATGTGCCGTCGGATGCGAAGCCTGCGTGGGCGTCTGTCCGGTGGAAGCCATATTTACCACCAGCAACCGCAAAAAGGGCATCGACCAGGAAAAATGCGTCAAGTGCGGGGAATGCAGGGTCGTCTGTCCGCCTGAATACGACGCGGTGGAAAAGGTCTCGCCACCCGGCCTGGCCCCGCTGGTCGAACGCCCGGCAGAACCGCGCAAGCAGAATTGAAGCATATGATGATATCGCTTACCATCGACGACCGTCAGATTCAGGTGGCTGGGGGGACATCGCTGCTCAAAGCCTGCCTGGACAGCGGGATATATATTCCCCACATATGTTTTATGGAAGAAAGCGACCGGTCCCCGGCCTCGTGCCGGCTGTGTTGGGTGGAAATCGAGGGCCACAGCTGGCCGGTGACCGCCTGCACCGTGACCATCGACCATCCGATAGCGGTGAAAACCGACACCCCGGCCGTGCGGCACCTGCAGAGAAGTGCATTGCAGCTGCTGCTTTCTGTCCACCGCGTGGAGTGCAAAAAATGTCCGGCCAACCGGCAGTGCGTGCTGCAGAACATTGCCCGGTTTCTGGAAGTGGGGTTGAAGCCAGGACGTTTGCAGCGCCGGCTGAAGGAGCCCGATGTTGACGGCAGCCACCCGTACCTGGACCACTATCCGAACCGCTGTGTCCTGTGCGGCAAATGCATACGGGTCTGCCGCAACCACGACAACCGGACGGCCCTCACCTTTGCCGGCCGGGGTTTTCATACCGTGATTCGATCTTTCGGCAGGTTCGACAGCGACACGGTCGCCTGCGACAGCTGCCGGGCCTGTGTGGAGATCTGTCCGGTCGGCGCCCTGGTAATCAGGGAAGCGTAATCGTCAAATCTCCCCCGGCCCTTCACCGCCTTTTCTTCCAGTCGCATTTCCTGCCGGCGGCCCCGTTTTTCCCCCCTTGACTTGATCACAGAACGATTTGCCGGTAAAATTAGCCTTGCATGAAATCGGAACCTATCCATTACAACCGCTACAACCGCGCGCCCATCGGATCGCTTGTCCGGCGCTTGTGCCGGTATAGCCGCGTTAGCCTGCTTGCTGTGACTCTCGTCGCGACGGTTTCGCTCGGTTGCGAGCAGAAACTGTTTCGCGACGACCTCGAAGCGATCCAGGCCCGGGGCTCCCTGCGGGTGATCACACGCAACAGCGGCACCTGCTACTACGAAGGTCCTCACCGGCCGGAAGGTTTCGAATACGACCTGGTGAAAGCCTTTGCCGATCACCTGGGATTGGCGCTGGATCTGGTCATCATCGACAGCGAGCCGGACATGGTCGCCGAACTGTTGCGCGGCGATGCCGACCTGATCGCCGCCAATTTCCTTGTAAAGGAGGATCTGCGCCGCTATCTGGGCTACGGTCCGGTGTACGGCCAAATCGCGCAGCTTATGGTGGGGCGTCGCGGCGGTCCACGACCCGATTCGATCGCGGCCCTTGCCGGTCAACCGGTATGGATCATGGCCGGCGCCTTCCACGAAAAGCTGCTCAACGAGCTGAAAAAACATCACCCGGATTTGACCTGGATGGCCCTCTCCGATTACGAATCCGAAGAACTGCTGGAGATGGTCGAAACCGGTGCCATACCGCTGACGATTGCCGACTCGAACATCATGGCCCTCAATCGACGATTTTACCCGGAGCTGGACGTCCTGTTCGCCATTGCCGAAGGCCAGTCTCTGGCCTGGGTGCTTCATCCCCGCAACACGCAGCTGCGGACGGCCGTCGACCGGTGGTTTGCAGACCCCGCCACCGCAACGCTGCTCGAACGCCTCCAACAGCACTATTACGGTCATCTCGACGATTTTAACTACATCGACATCACCACTTTTCAGGAACGGATGAAAACACGCCTGCCCCGCTACCAGTTGTTCTTCGAGACATCGGCCGGCGATATCGGGATGGACTGGAAGCTCCTGGCCGCCCTGGCCTATCAGGAATCCCACTGGAATCCGAGGGCCCGCAGTTTCACGGGGGTTAGAGGCCTTATGATGCTTACCCGCCAAACGGCAAAAGAAATGGGGGTGAGCAACCGGCTCGATCCCGAGCAGTCGATTATCGGCGGCACACGCTATCTCAATGACCTGCACCGGCGAATCGGCTCCGAGGTCCCCGAACCGGATCGGACCTTCATGGCCCTGGCGGCATACAACGTGGGCTGGGGGCATCTGCAGGATGCCAGGACCCTGGCGCGTCGACTTGGAAAAAACACGGACGCCTGGTCGGATGTCCGCGCGGTCCTGCCGCTGCTTCGATTGAAAAAGTTCTACCGCAAGTTGCCCCACGGCTATGCGAGAGGAGCCGAGCCGGTCCAGTACGTGGATCGGATCCGCACGTATCATCGCATCCTGCTGCGGCAGTACGAAGAGACCGGATTGCGACCGCTGGGCAGAAAACCACCACCGGTGAAAAACCGGAGTTGACATTCCACCAAATCTGCGTTCATACTGCCCTTGCCAGTACACTGTGGATTCAACCGTTTCAGGAGTCCGCGGGGACTGTCTTTCACATAAAGCCCGACTGCCATAAGATTCACGCAGCGTAAACCAACCGGCAAACGCGCGTACCGCTCCACCTTCCGGTGGAGTCCATCCACCGACGCCTCAAGGAGGGTGAAACATGAAATCGTTCCGACTGTTGTTGATCCTCGGCCTGGTGGCCGGCCTCTTTTACCACTGCACGCAAAACAGGGCGCTGGTCTATGAAACCAATTTCGATTTTGACATCGAAGCCGACCTGACGAATCTGAATCGCTATGACTGGCTGCCGCTGCCGGTCACCGCCAAGATCGACACTTTGAACGCCAAGCGGTTCAAAGCCGCGGTCGACAGCCATCTGAAGACGCAGGGTCTGATCGAAACATCCCAACAGCCGGACTTTCTGATTGAAACACGGATTGGATCGTTAAAAAAGATGGACACCACCGGCGGGCCGCAAAGCTATGGTATCTACGTGGAAGCCCAACCACAGCTGTTCTTTCTCAACCCCGATTCCAGACAGGTCCTCTGGTGGGGACAGACGCGGGTGCGGGTCAATCCGGGTTTGGCACCCGAACAAAAGGACGCCTTGATTGCTGAAGCGGTTGCGGCAATCCTGCAAAATTTCCCACCTCCGGCTGACAGGTAAACACCGGCCGGCCGGAGTTGGCTGCGAAGCTCTGCCCGGTTCACATATGGATGCATCAATCGCTTGGCGACAAACGCTGTCGACGGCTAGGATATCGTTTTCCAGAAAACAAAAAAAGCGATTGCAGCCGATCTTCATCGCGAAATAAAAACAGGTTAAGCGGAAGCCATACCTTCACCAGGAGGCCGTGAGTCCGATGCCTGCTATACGGATCGCCATCGCCGGTGTGGGAAACTGCGCCAGTTCGCTTGTGCAGGGGATTCACTATTATCGGCAAAAGAGCCAGCAAGACGCTATCGGTTTGATGCACTGGGATCTCGGAGGCTTTGCGCCCGGTGACATAGAGGTCGTGGCCGCCTTCGACATCGACAGGCGCAAGGTGGGAAAAGACTTGAGCGAAGCCGTATTCGCAGAACCGAACTGCACCCGGCGGTTGAGCCCGGACGTGCCGCTTTGCGGCGTGAGCGTTCAAATGGGTCGAATTCTGGACGGCATCGCGGATCACATGCGGGATTACGAAGACCGATACACGTTCGTACCGGCGGATTTTCCGCAACTCGGCCGGCAGCAGGTGGTCGACACGCTGAAAGAATCCGGAACCGAGATCCTGGTAAACTACATGCCGGTGGGCTCGGAGGAAGCCACCCGTTTCTACGCCGGTTGTGCGCTGGACGCCGGTACGGCGTTTGTCAATTGCGTGCCGAGCTTCATTGCCAGCGATCCGCAGTGGGCCGGGCGCTACGAAAAACGCGGCATACCTCTCATTGGAGACGACATCAAGTCGCAGCTGGGGGCCACGATCACCCACCGGGTGTTGACCGATCTGTTTCGCAAGCGCGGCGTGAAGCTCGAGCGCACCTATCAGCTCAACACCGGCGGCAACACCGACTTTCTCAATATGCTCAACCGGCAACGCCTGGCCTCGAAGAAAACATCGAAAACCGAGGCCGTGCAGTCGGTTGCGGCCAAACGGCTGGACAGTGAAAACATCCACATCGGGCCCAGTGATTACGTCTCCTGGCAGAAAGACAACAAGGTCTGCTTCATTCGCATGGAAGGCCGGCTATTCGGTGACGTCCCGATGGATCTGGAACTGCGGCTGTCTGTGGAAGATTCTCCGAACTCGGCCGGTGTTGCCATCGACGCCATCCGCTGCGCCAAGCTTGCCGCCGACCGTGGGCAAGGGGGCGTGCTGATCGGCCCGTCCGCCTATTTCTGCAAGCATCCGCTGCGGCAGTTCACCGACGACGAGGCATATCAAATGACTGAAGATTTCATCGCCAATCGAGTCGACACGGGCCCGTCCGTAAAGAAGTCGAATTAACGGCATACCGCAAACGCTCTATGATAACGCGCAACTGACTGATGAAAACGCCGGCCGGACTTCGAACCCGCCGGGCATGACCGCTCTGGAATCAATGGATCTGCGAAAGAGTGCCATAGGCAATGGCTACTACCGGCTGCTTGAAAACTGGCTGGTGCCGCTGTTGGACCGCTGGAATCTAGATCCCAATCACCTCACGAGCGCCGGTGTTGGTCTTGCAGCTCTGGTGCCTCCCGGTTTTTATCTCCATCCGGTGGCCGGCTTCGTGCTGATGGGCCTGTCCGGTGTGGCCGACTCCCTCGATGGTGTGATGGCCAAAAAAAGAGGCCGCAGCTCGCCGGAAGGCGCGTTTCTCGATTCGAGCCTGGATCGAATCTCCGATTTTTTCTACCTGGTTGGCTTCTGGATCCTGTTTCGGCAGGAAGGGCACCTTTGGCTGGCCACGGCACTGGTTTTCGCAGCGCTGCTGATCACATTGATGATCAGCTATGTAAAGGCCCGCGCCGAAGCCCTGGGGGCCAGCTGCAAGGTGGGTGTCATGGAACGCGGATGGCGGACCGTGTACCTGCTATTCTGGGCACTTGTGCTGTGCGTTGTGCCCTCCCAGCGCGCGGTCATTTTGTGGAGCGGGCTGCTGGTCTATCTGCTGCTCACCGGGCACACCGCCGTCCACCGGGTCCGCCACATTCGCTCCCAGCTGCGCGGCTGAGGTGCGGATTCAGCCGGCCGACAACCGATCCGCATTGCCTGCAAAGATAGGGGATCATTCTTTGCCGACCGTCAAGGGTTGGGGCCCGGTCGCGGTTTGCCGAAGACTCTCCGATCGATCTGCGGGCACACTGTAAGTCTGGAGAATTTCCGCCTGTTCGGATCCCACCCGTTCGCGATCCAGCACGATCTTTAGCCCCAGGTCGCTTTGAAATTCGATGTTCGGCTTGCTGGGCGGTTGTTCCACGAGCCGGATCAACTGTTGCAGATTGCGTATCTGCCGCCCGTTCACGGAAACGATCCGCAGGTCACGATATTCGTGATAGCCGCTGTTGACTTCTGCCGGCAGCACCTTGGACAGGATGACGGCTTCTTCCCCCTCCATGGCCGCCTGGGCGAACTGGTACAGAGCAACCAGGTTCTTGGGGGCGGTGTTGTACCAGTCTTCCCCCCAGGACATCAGGTAATTTTGGGTCAACGGCACAAATATCAGGCCGCCGTATATGAAGTACGCAGGCCGGACATCATAGCGCTCCCGTGCCACCAGATCCAGACTTCCCACCGCACGGTTTAACGGTACGGTCAGTTTTTTCTTCCGGCCCCGGCGCAGCACCTCCAGTTCCAGGCTTTCACCGATCTGG
>LJNK01000037.1 GCA_001303025.1 Deltaproteobacteria bacterium SG8_13 | reverse complement strand
GCTTGACTTGGTGATCGCTCAACGCGCCCAACAGTCCCCAGGTCCCCACCGGTTTGACCGTGGAAAGATCGACACGAGCGGGCACGTCGGCGGCACGCTCCAGCAAATCCAATGCCTCGGGCATTGTCAGCTTGTGCACAATGCCCAGCAGGCGTACCAAGCCGGTGCCGATCTGCTGCATCTGTTCTTCGGAGTAAGTGGTGCCGATCTGTTTGAGCACCTCAATGCCCAGGTTGAGCAGACGGAAAACGCCCTTTTGTTCCAGTTCGTCGAGAAAGAAGATCACCTGGGGCACGGAGGATTTCATCAGCGGCTCGGCGGTGATGGTGAAATCGATGAGGTTTTTGAGCTGGTCCAGGGCAAAACTCAGGTTCCGCACGTTGCGCATGCTTTTTTTGAGCAGAAAGGCCAGGTCTTCGATCTGAAAGTCGGCTTCAACATCCGCCAGCTCAGCGATCAGGGCGTGCACGGCTTCGTTGACCCGGGGGGCCAATTCATCGCGCAGTTCGCTCAGGGCGCGGGCCGATTCAGCCATTGGTGCCACCTGGCTTTCCAGCCGCGCCAGGCGTTGATCGATGGTTTGCAGGTCTGTCATGGCTTCACCTCCTTCATGCAGCCTGGCGAATTTTGCCGGCCAGGTTCATCTGCGGTTCAAGGGGCAAATCCAACCCCTTCATCATCAGGTTCCAGTAGACCCAGCGAAACATCATCTTGCCCCAGTGGTTGCTCAGAGATTCCTGCAGCAGGGTAAAGGGCCCCATGCCGGGGAATGGGAATTTTCCCGGCAGCGGTTCGACTTTGTAGTTGAAGTCCAACAGGATCGCTTTCTCAAAACCCGAGGCCAAAAAACAGGTGGCATGGCCGTCGAATTTGGGCAGCGGCTGGTGCCCGTCGATTTCGCGCACCAGGTTTTCCACCAGGGTGTAGGCCTGGTAATGCGCCACGGAACCGGCCTTGGATGTGGGCACGTTGGTGGTGTCACCCAGCACATAGATGTGCTCCTGATTTTCTGCCTTGAGCGTGTGGTTGTCGGTTGCCACAAAACCCACCGGGTCGCTGATGCCCGAGTCGATCAGCGCCTTGTCGCCCATGTTGGGCGGGATGGCCACCAGCAGGTCGTAGCCGATCTTGTCGCCCTTGTGGCTTTCGATGGTCTTTTCGTTGGCGTTGACCCGGGCGAGATCGAAGTAAGGGGTGACCTTGATGTTTTTCTTCTCGGCCACCTGAGCCAGGGCTTTGGCGGCCACCGGCTTGGTGAAGACATTGTCCAGAGGGGTGACAAACTCGATATCCACCCGATCGCGCACGCCGTTGGCGGTGAAGAACCAGTCGGACATGAAAACGAACTCCAGCGGGGCGATGGGACACTTGTAGGGAAACTCGGCGATGTTGAGAACCACCTTTCCCTGGTTGAAGTACTTGAGACGCTGGCGCAAGGCCATGGCACCTTCCAGGGTGTAGAAATCGAAGATATCCTTTTGCCAGCCGTCCAACATCCCTTCGATTTCGCTCGGTTCGATGGTGCATCCGGTGGCGATGACCAGCCAGTCGTAGTCGTAGCTGCCCAGCTGTGTTTTCACCTGGCGCTGCGACGGGTCGATGCTAACCACCGTGTCCACTACGAACTCCACGCCCGGAGGAATAAACTCCTTTTTGGGCTTTAACACATCGTGTTCCCCGTAAATGCCGAAAGGAATGAACAGATAGCCGGCCTGGTAGTGGTGGCGCTCTTCGCGGTCGATAATGGTGATCTTCCACTCAGATGTCTGCAGCTCTTTGCGAAGCATGTTGGCGACGATCGTTCCGCCGGCTCCGGCGCCCAGAATCAGTATGTTGCGCATGGCTCCCTCCCTTGTTTGGCGTTTCCGGTGATGATCCGTTTTGTGGATGTGAGGTTATCGCTCTTATCAGGCTGTCGACAAAGACAACCTGCGAAACTTCTGCAGTTCGGGCAGTTTTACGGGCAGGCCGACACCTGGTTGTCACAGACCTGAGCGTCTGACCGGTGGTTCAGACTTTGCCTTCTGCAGATTGGCTGTTTCCCGTGTTTCGATTCGACAACAGAAACCGGCTCGGCAGCTGCTGCCGGTTGGCGATGATTTCAGTGGAGCGATGCGAAGTGAAGATTCAGCGGTGAGAGGATTTGCAGCCGGTCCGATGATCGGCCCCACGACAAATGTTGCACGGGGCACCTTCACTTAAAGGCAAGAAGAAGCGGATCATACCCGGCGGCCGGCAAGTGCGCGAGCAGCGGGGATACGGGAGAAAGTGGCGTCGGAGAGCAAAGAGGCCCAATCCTGCCTGGAGGCGCTCAACGCTTGAGAATGGAGTGCAATCGGGACGATCTTGCCTTTCGGACAACATCTAATCAACTTTGAATGGCAAGTCAAGAAAAAAGGGATACATTGTGGTATATTTGCGGCAGTGCCTAAACCGACAGATTCCCGCGTATGGAAGGCAGGCTTCAGGATTGTCCAGAAGCGGCTGTGATCAAACGAACCGCCGGTGTTCTCCTGCCATGAAGAGAATGTTTTAACTCCAGGGCATATGCGTACCATTGCCGCTCAACGTCTTCGATGCGACCGATACAATGTCTGAAGTCCTCCAGGCTGCCTCCATGTTTGACAAGCTGGATCCATCCCGGCTGATATGTACCGCTCTGGTAGTGAAACAGAAAATGGGTAAGTGTCCACCAGTGCACGTAATACAAATTGAAGTGCTCGTCCATGTCGGGGCCGCCCCTGCCGGAAATGATTCGGTGCAGCGGGATGAAACTCCCGTTTTCTTTGTCTTTCTCCAGGATTTGGGTTGTTGCCATAATGGAAAGCCACCATGTCGGGTAGGTGTTGGTGTCTATCTGGCCCAGAGCGATGCGGTTGTCGATGATGCGGCTGGTGCTGACGTATTCGGCGATCCCCTCGTCGAGCCATTTGGACATCGACAGACCGGCGATCTCCCGGCTCAGCTGATGGGTCGCTTCGTGAATCATCCACTGGTAGGGGTTGGCGTCACCGGATGGATAGTATTGATAACAGTACGGATATCTATAGAATGCTTCCGCCCAGCCGATGCCGCGGTTCGACCGCCGGAATTCCTCCCGGGTTTTAAAAAGCTTCATCTTCAGCTTGGGATGAAACCCGTCTGTTCGGAAAACCGGCTCGAGCAGTTCGAGATAGCTGCGGTAGACCATTTCGGCGACCATGCCTATTTCGGCGGTCTGCTCGGCAGTGGCCGTCGAGTAGACGACGTAGTGGGTGGTTTCGTGGGTCAGGTCCGGGGACCAGTACCTTCTGGCGGTATCGATGCCTGCGATCGACAACCCTATGGCCACATAAACGACAATCCGTCTTTCCCTGGTTGCAAATAAGCGTAAAATCGGCGTCATGGAAGCGAAACAACTCCCGGATTTGCGGATCGATTTCGGCAGATCAAAACGTTGATCGACGAAAGGCTCGGCAATGGACACGACAAAAAACCGATCGAACGAGCGCACCCGCAACAGTGCGCTGCAAAAGACAACTTGATCGGATATCGGATATCTGTGCGATGGCCCGCATGTCGTACCGTGGGCGGCGGCGGGCTCTTTTTCAGAAGGCCTCTTCCGGTATATCCGGTTTGATGCCGTCGGTCTGGCGATGCGGTGGAGCGGAGGGTCACCGATCACGGTGCAAGCCTGCCGATGTCACTTTGTCGCGCTCAAAAGGCATCGCTGCGCCTGCTTGCCGGCATGGGGTTGCGCTATGGTATGGTGACGACCCTTTCGGCGATGCTGCCGTTTTTCAGGTTCCGAATGGTGATCTCGATTTTAAACGAGTACCGGTCGACCATGTCGTTTAAATTGTCCTCCCACTCGTTGTTGATCGCTTCCCGCACTCTGTCTTTCAGCAGCATGGCCAGCACCACTTCCGGGTGTCCGTCCAGCCATTCCGGCTTGTTCAACCACTCCCTTTTCATGGCACGGACCCTCCTTTTCGGGTTTGGACAGTTCGGGCGGCACTGCCCGTCTTGCCTGCGCGGCGCGCTTTTGCGCGGCGGTTTTTACCCGCTCACCGATGTCGATGCGCCCGGCCGTCAGTGAAGGGGCTGAAATACCGGCAACAGGGAACAGCGCGCCATCCAAACCCTTATATTTTACCAAATTTTCGCCTCTCTGTACAATCGGGGCTGCGGAAGTCAACCCGTAGGCCAGGTCCGGATCCGGCGAAAAAGGCAAGGTTTGAAACGATCCCCAGTGCACGGCTCGGGGCGGGCGGGACAGTGCCGCGCTTTTTCGAACGGGGGAGGGGTTCGGTCGGGAAGAGATATGTCGCCGGGGGAATGGGAATCGTCGGTTTTCGCCTTACCCCCGCATAATGACGTGCGGCGGGTTCATCGGCCCTTGGCGGACGAAACGAGTTTTCCGACCGTCAGGCCCTGGACCATGATGGAGAATACGACCACCGCATAGGTGATGGTCAAAATGATGTCGCGGTGACTTCCGGGCGGAAGCGACAGGGCCATGGCCACCGATATGCCGCCGCGCAGCCCCCCCCAGGTGAGGATCTTTATCACATCGGGGCTGAACGTCCGAAAACGGCGCATGAGCGTGACCGGAACGGCCACGCTGACAAACCGGGCCAGCAGCGGCAGCGGTATCAGCAGCGCGCTGGCGAACAGGTAGCTGCGGTTCCAGGAAAGCACCAGCACCTCCAGGCCGATCAGGACAAACAAGACCGCATTTAAGACCTCGTCCACCAGTTCCCAGAAAGTGTCCAGGTGATCCCGGGTGCGCTCGGACATGGCCAGCAGCCGGCCGTGGTTTCCGATCAGCAGGCCCGCCACCACGATGGCAATCGGCCCGGACAGGTGAAACGCGTCCGCCAGCGCGTACCCGCCGGCCACCAGCGCCAGGGTGATCAGCACCTCGACCTGGTAGTTGTCGACGCTTTTGAGCATCGCGTAGGCAACAGCTCCGATGAGCAGGCCATAGAGGATCCCTCCCAGCGCCTCTTTGGCGAACAGCCAGGCCACCGTCGCTGCGGTGATCTCCTGCCCGCCCGCCGCGATCTGCAGCAGCACCAGAAACACCACCACCGCCACCCCGTCGTTGAACAGGGATTCACCGCAAATCTTGGTTTCCAGGCTCTCGGGCACACCGACTTTTTTGAGAATGCCCAGCACCGCAATCGGATCGGTGGGGGAAATCAGCGCCCCGAACAGCAGGCAGTGAATCAACGGCAATCCGATGTTCAGCCATTCCAGCACCAGCCATGTCAGGGCTCCGATAATAAAGGTCGAGCTGACGATCCCCACCGTCGCCAGCGTGCCGATGATCCATTTCTGCCGGACCAGAGCGGCCAGGTCGATGTGCAGCGCTCCGGCGAACAACAGAAAGCTCAACATGCCGTGCAGCAGGGTTTCGTCAAAATCGATGCTGTCGAGAAGCCGCATCGCATCTTCTTCCAGGCCGAACCCCAGGGGGCCCAGCGCGGCGATCCCCAGCGATCCGAGAAGGGCAATGGCCATCACCCCGATGGTGGTGGGCAGCTTGATGAAGCGGTGGTTGATGTAGCTGAACACGGCCGAAAGGGTGATCAATATGGCCAGTATGTTGAACAGTTTCATCGCCGATCCCTGGGTGTAGCGTTACCGGTGAGCTGGTGCGGTAGTTTGGGTGCGCAGCGTTATACCGCAATCGGTTTTCAGATGCCAATAAAATCGAACCCGGTGCAGCTGTCTGCAAAGGGGCGCACCGACCAAACAGGCGGAATCGTCGACCGAAATGCGGGGAAACAGAGCAGGGGGTCAGCCGGATAGGGACGGGAGCCCGACAACCTGGTCCGCAATGAAAAAAAATGTTGCATAACGCCCACCGTTGCTTATCATATATGCATATAGCGGTGAGCTGAACAGGAAAACGCATCCTGGTGCGACACCTCCACAGCACTGCTTCTGCGTATCACGCCACCTCCGAGCGAAACGCTTCCATTCCATCCACCTTGCGTCTGTGCGCTGCAACTTCCCGGCAGATGATTTCAAACCGAATCCGGCAGGGGTCTTGTAAGGTCACAGTCCAAGTTCAAAGCACGTCTCTTGTGCACCGCAACCGTCAGGGCACCTGAGCTCTCAGCGAGGCCGTGTTCGCTGTCGCCGCGCAAAAGCTCATTCGGCCGGGTTGGCCGACAAGGGCTAAACCCGGCTGTCTGCAGTGAACCTTACCAAAGGAGGCTCGTATGAACTCACTGGTCTTGGCAGTCGGCGCAGGAATTCTGTATCTGGTTGCCTACCACACCTATGGCAAGTTCCTGGGTCGCAAGGTATTCAAGCTCGACCCCGACTCTGTCTGCCCCAGCAAAGAGCTACGGGATGACATCGATTATGTCCCCACCAAAAAGCCGATTCTCTTCGGTCATCACTTTACCTCCATCGCCGGAACCGGTCCGATCGTCGGGCCGGCCATCGCCATTATCTGGGGTTGGGTGCCGGCGCTGATCTGGGTGCTGGTCGGTTCGATATTCATGGGGGCGGTGCACGATTTCGGGGCCATGGTCGTCTCGTTGCGCAACCAGGGACGTTCGATCGGAGACATCGCCTCCGACCTGGTGAACAAGAGGGTGCGCACCCTTTTTCTGCTGATCATCTTCTTCGAGCTCTGGATCGTGGTGGCCATATTCGGTGTGGTCATCGCCGTGGTGTTTAACATGTATCCACAGGCGGTGCTGCCGGTCTGGTTGGAGATACCGATTGCCGTCTGGCTGGGGTACATGATTTACAAGAAGGGGGCACCGCACCTGCCGCTGAGCCTGATTGCCGTGGCGATCATGTATGCAACGGTGATCATCGGCGCTTATGTTCCGATCAAGATGCCGGCGGTGGCCGGCCTGGACCCGGTGGCCGTCTGGGTGATCGTTCTGCTGGTGTATGCCTACATCGCCTCGACCCTGCCGGTTCAAACGCTCCTGCAGCCCCGCGACTACATCAACTCTCACCAGCTCTTTATCGCCCTCGGCCTGCTGACCCTCGGCGTGCTTTTCGCACACCCGAACATGGTGGCGCCGGCGGCGAACTTCTCGCCCGAGGGCGCGCCGCCCATCTGGCCGATGATTTTTGTGGTTATCGCCTGCGGGGCTATATCCGGATTCCACTCCCTGGTCTCTTCGGGCACTTCCTCCAAACAGTGTGACGTGGAAACCAGCTCTCTTCCGATCGGATACGGCGGCATGCTCATGGAGGGGATGCTGGCAACCTTTGTGATCGTTGCCTGCGGTGCCGGCCTTGCCCTGGGCCTTGCCAAAGAGGGGCAGACCTTTACCGGGGTGGCGGCCTTCAGCCAGCATTATGCCAGCTGGGGCGCTGCGGCCGGCCTGGGATCCAAGATTGCCGCATTTGTTCAGGGTTCGGCCAACATGATCGAAACGATCGGCATACCGGCCAACATCACGGTGACCATCATGGGCGTGTTCGTGGTATCCTTTGCGGCCACCACGCTCGACACGGCCACCCGCCTGCAGCGTTACATCGTCGCGGAACTGGCCACTGCCTGGGGGTTTCCGTCGCTGGCGAGAAGGCATCCGGCCACGATCATTGCCGTGGTGTCGGCCTTTATTCTGGCCTTCTACAACGGCAGCGGCAAGGGCGCGCTGACTCTCTGGCCGCTGTTCGGGTCGGTCAACCAGCTGCTGGCCGGACTTGCCCTGCTGGTCATCACGGTGTATCTTGCCTACAAAAAGGCACCGCTGGTATACACCGTGATCCCGATGGTTTTCATGCTCTTTATGACCGGCTGGGCCATGATTCTCAACCTCAACACGTTCTACTCGACCGCCAACTGGCTGCTGTTTTGCATCGGCCTGTCGGTATTCATCCTTGAAATCTGGATGGTCATAGAAAGCGTGATCATTTTGAAAAAGGTATACGGGGAAGAAGCCGCCGTGGCTGTCGAGATGCGCTAGAGCACCTGTAGCAACAAAACAAGCCGCCCGGGTCTGCTGGCAACAGGCTCGGGCGGCAGTCCTGCCACACGGGGAGTATCTGCGTGCAGACGCCAACGGTTAAAATATCGAAAAAAGCAAAAGCGTTTATCGAAGAGAAGAAAATTACCGATGCGACCTTCGACCTGCAAGAGCTGGATGTCGCCGGCTGCTGCGTGGGCGTGGCCAAGGAAATCCAAACCGTATACCGGGCCCCTGCAGATGCATCCGGGTATCGGTACTTTCACGTGGACGGCTTTCACATTTTCGTGTCGAGAAAAATCCGGATCCTCGGGCCGCTGACATTGACCACCGAAGGACTTCTGTGGCCAAAACGCCTGATCCTCGACGGCGCCACGGTCCCCATCTGATCGGTGTTTCAGGGCCGATCATCCAAAACCATACAGCTGCGCGGGATTGTCCACCAGGATGCGTTTGCGGGTGGTGTCGTCTTCGGCCCAATCCAGCAGAAGGTCGAGCAGCATGGCATTGTCCGGCGGGTTGTCCTGCGCCGAGGGGTGCGGCCAGTTGCTGGCCCAAAGCATCCGCTCCGGGGAGGCCTTGACCAGGGCCCTGGCAAGCTCGCCCACATCGCCGTAATGCGGTGGCCCGCTCTGGGATGTTTCGTAGGGTGCGGCCAGCTTGACCCAGCATCGCCCGCCGTCGACCAGGTTCAGCAGCATCCTGAAAGCCGGATCACCGGTGGAAACCGGCTCGACGAACTTGCCGGTGTGGTCGATCTGCAGCATGCCCGGCAGGCGGCGAAGCTGTTCGATCCGATCCGGCAGCTGCCGCCCGTCGAGCTGCAGCTGCACGTGCCAGCCGAATTCGTGCACCCGGCCGGCCATGTGATCCAGGTCCTTCCAGTCCAGCACTCCGCCGGGAAACATGAAAAATCGAACGGCGCGAACCCCCTCATCGGTGAGCTGTTGGAGCTCGCCGTCGGTGACGGCCGGCCCGACCACCACCACCGCGCGGGCCTCATCGCCGAGCTGTTTGGCCGCATCCAGCGTGCAGCGGTTGTCGAAACCGTATCCGGATGGCTGCACCACCACCACCCGCTGCAACCCCAGCCGCTGCTGCACCTGCCGGTAGGCTTCCACGGTCGCCAGCGGCGGTGTGAAAGTTGCCGTGGTTGCCAGAGGGTACGCTTCCGGCGGACCGTAGAAGTGGATGTGGGTGTCGCAGGCGCCCGGCGGCGCTGCCAGCCGGGGAGCCTGTTCATCGATTCGGTGAGATGCGGTTGACATGGGCTCACCTCTCCTGTCTTTTTTATTATCCCGGGCTTTGGTAAAAGCTAAGTGGCGATGCGATGTGGGTCGGGGTGAAACAGCGAGTAGACGGCCGGGATCAGCACCAGCGTGATCAACGTCGATCCGGTCAGTCCGCCCACCACCGCCCGTGCCAGCGGTGCCTGGGCGTCGGACCCTTCGCCGATGCCCAGCGCCAGCGGCAGCAGCCCCAGGATCGTGGTCAGGGTGGTCATCAGAATCGGCCGCAGCCTGCGGCGGCCGGCCTCGGTCAGCGCATCCCGGGTAGCCATTCCGTCCTGGACCAGCCGACCGGCCTGGTCCACCAGCAGGATGGCGTTGTTGACCACGATCCCCCCCAGCATAATGCAGCCGATGTACGACTGCACATTCAGCGTTGTTTTCGTCACAAACAGCGTCACCAGCACGCCAACCGCCGCCACGGGCACGGAAAACATCACCACCAGCGGACTGCGCAGTGATTCGTATTGACAGGCCAGCACCATGTAGACCAGCACCAGCGCCAGCACCAGCGAGATGACCAGTTCCCGGAAGGCTTTTTGCTGTTCTTCGAAATTGCCGGCCACGGTCAGCTCATACCCGACGGGACGGGGGATCTGGTCCAGCAGGTCCTGCACTTCTGCGGCCACCGAACCCAGATCGCGGTCAGCGATGTTGGCGTGCACCGTCACCCTGCGCTGCTGATCCTTGCGGTCGATGAGGATCGGACCGCGACCCGGGATGGCGGTGACGACGTTTCTCAGGGCCACTTTTTCACCGGATGCGGTGGTCAGTGCAAGGTTCAGGATTTCGTCGATGGAGCGCTTCTCGGCATCTTTGAGCTGCACCAGGATGCGGTAGGAATTACCCCCGGTGCGGTACTCTCCGGCTGTGGCCCCTGCCACCGCGGTTTGCAACAGTTCGGTGACATCGCGAACACTCAGGCCGAGATCGGCGACCTTGTCGCGGTTTACCCGGATTTCCTGCTGGGGAATGCCGGCTTCGAGACTGGTCTGCACGTCGGTGATGCCCGGCACATCCGCCATCAGCTTGGCGGCCCGGGCAGCCAGCGCATCGAGTGTGACAAGCTCGTAGCCGCGGATCTCGACGGTGAGTCCCTCGTCGCCGCCCAGCAGTCTCTGCAGCAAAAACTGGCCCTGCGGGGCCCGGATGCGGATCTCCATGCCGGGTACATTGCCGTCCAATCGCTTCCGCAGGTCTCGTGCAACTGCCAGATTGGAGCGTTTGCGCTTGGTGGCCGGCACCAGCGATATGCGCAGCTCCCCTTCCGAGCCCGCATCGGCCCGCCAGCCGGTGGCGCCGACCATGACCACCGACGACACCGTTTCGGGAACCGCCGGCTGCACGATCCGCTCCATAATGCGGGTCTGCCGATCCACCAGGTCGAGCCGGGTGCCGATTTCCATCTTTCCGGTCACGCGCACCTCGCCCTCGTCGCTGGGGGGCAGAAACTCACTGCCGATCAGCGGCAGCAGCAGCAGACTGGCGCCAAGCACGGCAGCAGCGGCGACAACCGTGATCAGGCGATGGCCCAACACCCACTGCAACAGGTGCAGGTAATCGTTTTCGAGTCTCCCAAAGGCCGAGCTTGCGGCACTGATCCAGCGGTAAGGCCTCAATGCCGGATCTTTGTGGCGTTGTCGGTCCGACGACATTAGCCGGGACGCCAGCATGGGCACGAGGCTCAACGCCAGTGTCAGCGAGCAGATCAGCGCGAAAATGATTACATAGGCCATCTCTTTGAAAAGGATGCCCGAGACGCCGCGGACAAAAACCAGCGGCAGAAAAATGACCAGCGTCGTGATGGTGCTGGCCACGATGGCCGGGCCGACCTCCCGGGCACCGTTTACCGACGCGTCCTGGGGCGTTTCCTGGTTTTCACTGCGGCGGCGGAAGATGTTTTCGAGCACGACGATGGAACTGTCGACCATCATGCCCACTCCTAAAGCCAGCCCGCCCAGCGTCATCAGGTTGATCGTAAGCCCTCCGAAGTAAATCAACGCAAACGTGGCCACGATGGAGATTGGGATCGAAAGGGATATCACCACCGTGCTGCGGATGCTGCGCAGGAAAAACAGCAGCACCACGATGGCCAGCCCGCCCCCGTAGATCACCGAGCGGGCCACATTGGCGATGGAGCGCTCGATCAGGTTGCCCTGGTTGATCACCGGCACAACGCTGATCTGGGGAAATTCCTGGTTGATCGCATCGATTTCAGACAGGATGCGCCGGGAGACCTCAACCGTGTTGGCATTGGCCTGCTTGCGAATGCCGATGCGCAGACCGCGCCCGCCGTTGACGCGCACGATGCGCGTCAGCTTCTCGTAAGTGTCTTTGACGTCGGCGATCTGCCCAAGCGTAATGGCGCCGCCGTCGCGCCGGACGATGACCGTGTCGCGGATCTGATCGAGGCTGATGAACTCGGCCGGTGCGCGCAGTGTGACCTCGTAGCGTCCCTGTTCGATCTTGCCCGCCGGAAGGTCGAGGTTGGCGTCGCGAATGGCATCGAGCACCTGGTCCAAGGGCAGGCCGGCAGCGGTGATCCGGCCCGGGTCGAGTTCGACCCGCACCTCGCGGTTAAAACCTCCGAAAACGTCCACCTGTGCAACACCGGGCACGCGGGCGAAACGGTACCGAATCTGGACCTCGATCAGTTCCGTGAGTTCCACCGGGTCGAGGCTGCTGGAAACACCGAGTATGACGACCGGAAAACTGGCGATGTCGAATTTTCGGACACGGGGCCGCACGACGTCATCGGGCAGTTCGTTGATCTCGTCTTCGAGTATGCCCTGCACGTCGATGGACGCCGTGTCGATATCCGTGCCCCACACGAAACTGACGCGAACGTTGCTGCGGCCCTCTGAGGAGGTCGACGTGATTTCCTCCACCCCGGGCACCGTGGCGACGATCTCCTCGATGATCTGGGTTACCAGCCGCTCCATCACCTCGGGGCTGGCCCCCTCGTAGTCGGTGCGGATGCTCAGCGTCGGCAGTTCGATGTCGGGCAGCATGTCGATCTGCAGCCGGCCGAGGGAAACGGCCCCGAGGATGACCAGGATCAGGGTCACCATGGTCGTGAAAACCGGGCGCCTGACACTGAAACTCGGAAGGTTCATTGGGGGTTGCCTTTTTCAGAGCCGGCAGCGGTGTTGTTCTGCCCGGAGGAAATCGTGACCGAAGAGCCGTCGTCCAACAGCTGCTGGCCTAAAGTCACCACCCGGCCGGACAGCCCATCGCCTTCCACCTGCACCTGTCTGCCGTCACGGATGCCCACCGTTACCTCGCGCCACATCGCCGATTTGCCGTCATCGCTGAGGATGAACACACCGCTGCGGTCATCGCGGACGGTAAGGGCCTGTTCCGGGACGATGGTGGCCTCCGGCACCTGCGCCAGCACCACGGTGGTCCTGACGAACATGCCCGGCTTGAGCCGGTGCCGGGGGTTGTCGATGGCCATTTCGATGCGCGCCTGGCGGGTTGCCTTGCGGAAGACCGGGGCGATGCGATCGATGTGGCCGGTGAACTGCTCGCCCGGATAGGCGTCGGTTGTCAGCGAAACGGCCTGCCCGGGTTGTAAGCGCGCATAGTCGCGCTCGGTGACGAATACGATCCCGACGATGGGATCGAGTTCGACAATCAACAGCAGCGGTGTGTTGGCGGCGACGGTCTGGCCTTCATCCACGTAGCGCTCGGCGACAATGCGATGATCGTCGCCGCCGGTCCAACCCGCGGTCACCTTGGTATAGCCGAGCCGGATATTGGCGGTTTCCAGCGAGGATTCGGCCTTGGTCGCCTGGGCCTCGGCCACTTGCAGCTGGGCCTGCTTTACCAGCAGGTCCTGCCGGGCGGCGTCGAAGTCCGAATCCGATACGATCTTGCGCCGCAGCAGCGACTCGGAGCGCTTGAACTCCCGGTTGGCGATTTCCAGGGCGCTTCGGGCCTCGGACAGGTTGGCCCTGGCCACCACCAGGTCGGCCCGGGCCTGGGCCACGGCCTGGATGTATTCATCGTTGTCGAGCTCGGCAACGATCTGCCCCCGCGTGACCGTATCGGCGATGTCCACCATGACCTGCTCCACCCGGCCGCTGACTTTCGGTGCGACGACGAACTCGGCCAGCGACTCCAGCTCCCCGCTGAAAGTGCGCTGCAGTGCGATCGGCCCGCGCTGAATCCCGGCCACCTCCACCGGCACCGATCGGGAAGCCCTGCCGTTTCTGCCGGAGACGGCCCGATCCGCAAATTTACCGAACAGTGTCCAGCTGATTCCCGCCGCCACTGCCAGCAGAAGAAGCGTCAAAATAAAAGTTCTAAGGGTGCTCGATTTCATAGCAACATACAGGCAATAGTGTCATTCACGGCAGCAGTTTACTGCAAAACGCAACATTTTGGAAGATATGGCAGATACTGCCTTTTTTCGTTTGAATGTACAATGACAAAATGGTCGATGATGAGCATTGTTGCAGATCATTGGCGGCGTGCTTACCATCGACCCATAGCAGTGGACTGCTGCTTTCCATGGGAAAATCTTTCGCCCGCCGCTGCACCGGCAGATACACAGCAGCGAAATACCGGGATGTTTGCCCGGCGGGCTTCGATTGCATCGATTACACGGAGGTTCTTATGACCGACATATTGCATAAAATCGTCATCAACACCTCACCGCAAAAACTGTACGTGGCGCTGACCACCAAAGACGGGCTGGCGGGCTGGTGGACGCCGATGACCGAAGCGCGGCCGCAGGTGGGAAGCCGGGCAACGTTTCGCTTCGGAGACGGCAACATGGGCCCCGATATGCAGGTGGTCGACCTGCAGCCCGGCAAATACGTCGAGTGGCGCTGCACGGACGGCATACCGGAGTGGATCGGCACCCGGCTGACCTTTGAAATCCGCCCCCACGAAAACGGCACGGAGCTGCTGTTCGGTCACCGCGACTGGAGCGAGCCCAGCGAGTTTTACATGCACTGCAACAGCAAGTGGGGGTTTTTCCTGGGGGTGAGCTTGAAAAAATACCTCGAAGAGGGACGCGGGCGTCCCCATCCGCAGGATCCGGATTTTTGACAGCCGGTTTCCGTGCAGCGGGAAGGTTGTTCGAGGGCAGGGGACACGGCTGCGATACGATCAGCGCAGGTGCCCCCGAGCCCCCTTCGTTACCAGGTTACGCAGGCCCGTTATTCGAGTGTTTCACCCAGAAACTCCATGAAGCGCTTCCAAGATTTTTTGTCCGCATCTTGCCGGTAGCGGTCCTCGCCGAACACGGTAAAAGCGTGCGGGGCGCCACCGTAGGCGATCATCTCGTGCGCAAGGCCCTTGGCCTCCAGCTCGTTGGCCAGCGCGGCAAAAACATCCATGGTAATGGCCGTGTCGGCCGCACCGTGCAGGATTAAGAACTTACCCTTCGCTTTGGCGTAGTCCTGCCCCTCCGGTGTTTGCAGCCCGCCGTGAAAGGTGGCAAACCCCTTCACGTCGGCCCCGGATCTGGCAAATTCGAGCACGGCGGCCCCGCCGAAGCAGTACCCCATCACCACGGCGTTGTCGACGTTAGCCCCCCTGGATTGGGCTTCTTTCAGCGAGCCGTACAGCAGGGCGCGCATTTTTCCCCGGTCCTTGTAAAGCTCCCCGGTGTGCTGGCGCTTGTCCTTGACCTCGGTCGGCCGGACCCCGGCCCCGAACAGATCGGCGGCAAACACTGTGTACCCTCTTTGCACCAGCATCTCGGCGCGTTTGACCTCGTAATCGGTCAGCCCGTCCCAGTCGTGGACGATCAGCACCAGCGGGGCTTTTGCAGTGGCAGGGGCCCAGTAGCCCTCGTATTTTGCGCCGTCTACCGTGTAGGTGACGAACTCGCCGGCGACGGCCGCAGATGACAGCATCAATATCAACAGAAAAGACAGTATCGTTTTCATTATATATCTCCTGTGTATCGTATGGGTTGGTATATGGTGTGACAGGTCCTAGATGTTACCGGTAGGATCAAGATAGGAACAGATGGTTGAAATGCAAGACTTTACTGCAAAGCAGTTCTCCCCTCGGGCAATCGCGGCGCCAAAGCCTGCCTGGTTTTCCGGTTTTCTGCCGGTGGGCCTGTCAGGCGAACAGCGCACCGCGTTCGGCAAGCAGTGCGCGCAGGATCGACCGGTGGCACCGGCCCTGATCGGCACAATAGCACCCAACCGAAAAATTCGTCTGCGCGGACAGGGCCGCCAGCAGGTCGAGCAGCCGTTGGTTGGCGGGAGTTTTCATTTCCGCGCGGTATTTTCGGGTAAAGGTCCGCCAGCGCTTTTCGTCATCGGCCGCCCGGCCGAGTTTGAGCAGCTCCTCGCTGGGGG
The DNA here is from genome assembly GCA_001303025.1 of Deltaproteobacteria bacterium SG8_13. Lineage (GTDB taxonomy): Bacteria > Desulfobacterota > Desulfobacteria > Desulfobacterales > SG8-13 > SG8-13. Next base: position 17,237 of record LJNK01000037.1, on the reverse strand, counting down.
CCAGATTGGGCAGCCACACGTCGTAAAAGTTCCGGGAGGCGAGCTCGGCCTTTGGAACACCGCGCGGCGGCCTGCGCACCGTGCCGATTCGCAGGCCCTCGTTTTCCCCCCGCGGACTTCCCAGGCGGACAACGGAAATGGACATGTCTCTCTCCTTTGCGCCGACCCAGCAGCGGCTGCAAAACGCTGCGGTTTTTGCCTGGCGGGAGGCCTTGGTTCAGTTTCCGAAAAGAGGCCCGGTCGGGCCCAGGTGGCAGGAGTAGCACCCGAAGCCCCGGCGGGTGATCAGGCTGAAGCGCTTGACGCCGAGGGCATCGGATATCTCCGGAACCAGGCGGTCGAGCTTCAGCCGTGTGGTTTCCGGGTGCTTTTCTAACTCGGGCCCCAGCAGCATCTCCCCGCTGAGCCGGGGCAGGTGGTCGGTGGGCATGTCGAAGATGCCGGCGGCCGCCCCCCGGCCGTGGCACAGGTCGCAGTCGACGGTGCCATAGCGCTGCGGACGCCACTGCTGGAAAATGGCTGCCGCCCGCGGCAGCACCGCGTTGCGCATGTGCACCCGGCGCTGATCTTTGTCCATCGCAGCCCAGGTCAGCTTTTTCCCGGTCGGGCCGATCGGGCCCACCGGTTTCGGATAGCATCCCCAGATGACCGCGGCGGCCAGGGTCGCCATTGCGATGGATAACACGACTGTGCGGTGTGCCTGCTGCATGGGAAATCAGATCTTTGGACAGCGGGAAATGGTTTTAACATGGCAGACGCCCCAGCAGCGGCAGAACTACTGGTTGCTGCGCCGTGGTGCTTGTGGCGGCCGCCGATCATTTGCACCCTGTTAGCTGTCCTCGTTGCCGCTGTCAAGTGTTTCCGGCAGTTCGCAGCAGCCCCCCATTGTTGCCTGCAGCGCAGCTGGCCCGACTGCCGGTGCCTTCATCTGGTTTCGGCGGCCTCGTATCCCTCGGGGGTCAGAAATGCGCTGGTTTTCATCGAATTTATGTCCACCAGGCCTCTTGTGAACAGCTTTTTTAGCGTCTGCAGCGTTTCGCTGGGCGCCAGCTCCACCGCCGCGACGATGTCGCTGATGGAAAGAATGCCCGGCGGCCCGCTGTGTTCCCATTCCCTGGCCAACAGCCTGAGTATTATTCGGTCTTCGTCGCTGGACATGAAAGTGGCTCCTCATGAAAAATTACGCTGAAAGTGCCTCGACCAGCAGCCGACAAAAGTCCGGTATATCGGCCACCACGCGGCCCCACACCAGATTGCCTTCCCGAAATGCCGGTTCGTCGACCCAGGTGGCCCCGGCGTTTTCCATGTCGTCCTTGATGCCGGTGCTGCCGGTGGCTTTTTTGCCTTTGCAGATCCCGGCGCTGGCGGCCACCCAGCCTGCGTGGCAGATGAATCCCAGGATTTTGCCCCTGTCATTCATCTCCCGGACCAGCTGCAGGATGTTCGCATCCCTCCGCAGCTTGTCCGGGGCCCAGCCGCCCGGCACAATCAGCGCGTCGAGCCGGTCGGCGGCTATCTGGCCGACGGCCACCTCGCTTTCAGCGGTCAGACCGCCGCTTTTGCTGGCGTAGGTTTTGCCCGCCTGGGTGCCGATCACCCGGACCTGCGCCCCTTCTTCCTTCATGCGCATGCACGGTACCCAGTACTCCAGATCCTCATATCCGGGACCGACGAGAATGCCGACGGTTTTTCCTTTGAGCCGCATGGGTTTTCTCCTTTCGCCGTGGATCGTTCACAGCCAATGCGATGTGGTTTCATTGTCAAAAAGATACGATCGAAACCCGGCACGTCAACAAGCTCGGCGCGCTAAGGGCAGAAGGGCAGGGTCATGCGGGTTTTATTATTGAATTGGGTAAAATAGTAAAATATGTGAAATAGAAATACTAATTTTGAGTAAATCACTTCACTGCCCGATGGTAGTACGTTGTACTGGAAATGGTAACTGCCTATGATTTCACAAGTATTTTCGACGGTGTGATCAAAAGGTATTTGCACGATTTTTGCATTATAATATTAGTTTGTTGTCTCTTGCGTGCAGCGTTTCGTACACACCCGTTCCCGCTGGTTCTCCTCCTGGCGCACTTTTCATGATTGCTTGTTACTATCCATCGCCACACAAAGGATATGCCACTCACGTGGCGCCGGTTCTGGACGGTGCCGTAACGAAAGGAGAGTCACGATGAAACGTCTGTTCGGATTCGCACTGGCCGCAATGCTGGTCATTGGTGTATGCGCCTCTGCGGCCCTGGCCGGAGGCGGCATCAAGGTGATGACCCGAAACCAGTACCTGGGCGCGGACCTGACGCCGATTGTTGTGGCGCAGTCACCTGAAGAGTTTGCCGCCGCTGTTCAGACAGCACTCGCGCAGGTCGGAGCAAATTACTTTCCGTTGAGGGCCCAGAGTCTCGCAAAGGAAGTTGCGCTCACCCGGCCGGACCTGATCGGCCTGCAGGAGGTCTTCGATTTCAAGCTCGACGGCGAAAACGTCGGACCGCCCTTTGTCGACCATTTGGCCGAGACGCTCCAGGCCCTTGCCGACAAAGGCCTGCAATACGTGGTGGCAGCGACTTCGGTCAACCTGAATATCACCATCCCGGTTTTTATCGATGAGGACGAATTCCCGGATCAATGGATATCCGTTGTGGACCGCGACGTGATTCTCGCGCGAATAGGTGTCGACTACACGCCGCTGGCCGGGCACTACTCCTCCGGCGGACTTTGTGGGGTTCCGATACCCAGCCCGGTTGCGGGAATGGGCCTGCCCTTTCCCGACACCTTCATTTCCACTCCGTCCGAAGATGGGTGCAACTACACCGTTTTTGCGGGCGTACCACTGAGCCCGATCGGTCCGATAGCCATCGCGCGGGGCTTTGTCGGTGTGGACGCCAGGGTGGGGGGCAAGAAATACCGTTTCGTGAACACCCATCTCGAAATAGATCTGCCCGACCCCGAAGAGCCCGGCAGCGCAATCGTGCAGTCCCTGCAGTCGGTGGAGCTCGCAGCAACGCTGCTGGCGACCACTCCTCCCGGAAGGAAGCTGATTCTGCTCGGTGATTTCAACTCCCGGCCCGATGACCTGCCGGTCGGCCCGATTATCCCACCGTATCAGGTCATTGCCGGTGCGGGGTTTGCGGACATGTGGGACACAAACATTCTGCGGTATTTCGATCCGGACGGCTTCACCTGCTGCCAGCTCGAGGATCTGTCGAACACGACCTCACAGCTGTATGAAAGAATCGACCACATCTTCGTTCGCGACGGCTCTTTTCTGCCGCTGGCGTTCGTGACCGGCACAAGGCCCATCTACCCACTGTGGTTTACACCCAACTGGGGGTCCGATCACGGCGGGGTGTTCGCCAGTCTATACTTTCCCTCGAAGTGGCAATGGCATAAACACTGGAAGAGGACGAAAAAGCACTAGCCCAAAGAGCGGCGCGATCGCATCAGTCTGTGCGCTGGTTGGCGCAAAGGTGGGCAGTCGAATCGAACAATCATCACACCGGTGCTCGCAGAGGTTTTGTCAGCCGTCCAGCTCTTCGAAGTATTCTTTCTCGGCGCCGCATTTGGGGCAGCACCAATCCTCGGGCAGGTCTTCAAATGGGGTGCCCGGCGGGATGTTGCGCTCGTGGTCGCCCTCTTTGGGGTCGTAGATATATTTTTCACAGGGGCTTTCAAAACGCGGCAGCTTCCGGTCGCTCATGTTTTACCTCCGTCAATTTGGCTTTGTCTTACCGCTGATCGATTGATTGCCAAAAGTAATTCACAACCGGTCGGTTGTCGACCGGCCGGCTACGGTTTTCATTGGAACGGTGGGGCGATCCTCAGCAAGGTCGCTTCGTCGACACCGCCTGTGTTTGTCGATACCTTCTAGTTCCAACCCGAGTAGTTCAGCGGCACCGGCGCCACCTGGCGGGTGAGGTAGGCAAAGTGCAGGTCGGTTGCCTGACGGATGTGAAACAGGTCGTGGGCCAGCCAGTTTGCCAGCAGCAGCTCGGCGGACAGCGGCCCCATTTTGGGATGGTGGTGGGCGGCCTGCCAGTTGGGTGCGTTCAGCCCTTCCAGCCAGGCCAGGGAGTGCTGCCGTTCGGATAAAAAATTTCCCAGCGATGCATCCAGGTTTTTCTCGTTGTAGCCGCGCGCTGTCACCCAGCCCTCCGGGTCGATGGGCGGCCACGGAGCTCCGGGGTCGTCGAGCACCAGGGCGATTCTTTTCCGGAAATCTTCCCTTTCTTCGTCGAACAGGTGGTTGATGACCTCCAGCAGCGACCACCGGTCGGCGGCCGGCTTCCAGCGGGCCTGACCTTTTGATAGGTTTCGGAAAAGCTGTGCGAACAGATCCGCGTCGATGCCCAGCTGCGCAATGATCTGCCGGTGTTTCATGGTCGCCTCCCACTCTTGGGGTTTATTGCTGGCAGGAGCCTTCCCGGAGGTAGCGGCCGGCAACCCAGCCCTTGATCCCCTTGTACTCGATGTAGCACCACCGGGGCCGCTCTTTTTTGATCTCGTCCTGTTCCGCCTCCGACAAGGTGGTGAATTCTTCGAACGTCAACCCACCGACACACCGGAGGTTTTTCACACACGTGCCGTCCGGCGGGATTTCGCCGATCTTGGCGGCTGTGCCGCTCGGCTCCTGCCGGATGTTGAGCACATCACCGGCCGCCACGCCGACCACATTCCAGTGATCCGGCCCGTCGGCATCGGCATGTGCGCCGTGGGCGATCAGCACCATCAGCAACACCAAAAACCATCTTGTGTTCATTTCCCCTCGCATTCGGCAGCGCTGCACTTTTTGTTTTCAACCATAGCGGGCCGTGCGGCGACATCGCCCGCCGATTTCCTTTTATAGGACAGCGGGGTCGGTAAACAAAAGGCTTTTTTTCACGCCGGCGATCCGGCACGCCTGGTTGTGATCCAAAACGGGGCTTGCTCCTTGGCGGCGATGATCTATAATAGGTTCATTGCGGGGTGCAAATCACCGATAAAGCGGCATCCCATGAACCACACTGCCATACCGCTGCCGGCCGGCTGCGGGGACGGGACAACAATGAAAAACCGGAAACAATGGTTGGTGCTTCTTTCGGCAGCTGCGCTGCTGATCGCCTTGATGGCATCTGCCGACAACTCGTCATCGGTCGCAGAAAACCGGAACCTGGCCAAGGTGACCTTCGTCGTCAGCTGATACGATGTGGGCGAAGAGGTCCTGGAAGGACTCAAAGGCGTCGCGCTGTTCGACAGCGATGTGCGCGGCTATGAAGAAATCCACAACGTCTGGTACGATCCGGCCGTAATCAGTGTAAAGGAGATGGAGCGCGCGCTGAAAGATGCGGCCACGTATCTGGGCACCGAGAAATAAACACCGATAGCGGCTGCCGCCGGTGTCGCTTTTGAATTCGGCAAATTGCATCCAGCGGTTGTTTCCTGCCGGATGCAATCGCAAAAACCCTGGCGCTGCGCACCCGGCCGGGGAGGATGGAACACAGCCAGAAAAAAATCGAGCCAAAAAAATGGTCGCTCATAGCGGTCGCTGTCGGTGCCGGCCTGCTGGCAGTCTTTTTATTCATCTACTGGCTGTTGGAAAGCAAAAGCGCCAGTCCGGTCGCCCTGCTGGTACTGGCCGCTTTGATTTCCGTGGCTTTGCCGATGCTCCGGGTCAATCTGTTTCCCAGTGCCCGGGAGTGTGCGGCCGAATACGATTTTCACGACAAACGACTCGATGAACAGGTCCGCCGGCAGATCGCCGATGCTTGCGGGCCCGATGCGCTCGAGCAGATGGATGCATCCGCCGGCCGGCAGTCCGATTCGGCCGTGCGCCTTCTGCGGAAAATGCTGGAAGGCGCCCGGGCCCGCAAAGATGAGCAGCTGCGCTTTGCGCTGCTTGTGGCACTGTCACAGGTATGCGAGCAAAGCGGTGATACCCGCACCAGCATCGAGCAGCTAAAAAAGGCCCTTGAAAGCCGTCCGCATCACTTTATCGCCAACTTCCGCCTGGCCCTGCAATATGAACGGATCGGAAAAGCGGGCGCCGCTCTGGTTCACTACCAGCAGGCCCTTCGGGATTCCGGTGGCATTTCGCGGGGCATGAAAAGACTTGCGTCGGCGCAAATCAAACGACTCCAGGCATCCGGGCCGTAAAGCCGGCCCTTTCGAAAAATCTTATCCCTTCAACCGCACAACCAGCCACCGGTGCCTGCCCCACCTGCTTTTCGAAGCAAGGCCCAGGCCAGCCTGCATCGCAATGGACTGCAATAACGGCCGACTTTCCGGATGAACCTGCGGTCACTGCGGCCTGCGGCCGGCAGGTTGTTTGCGTCAATCCCACTTTAGTGTCAGGCGATTGTCCCCGGCAATTGCCACCCGGGTTCCAACCACAGCCCCCTGACGGTTGAGGGTATCTTTGAGCCACAGCGTGTCGGCGCCCGAGGCCCGCACGATGCGAAAGCGGCGGATGGTCGTCGGTGTCATCTCCAGGGCCAGCAGCCTGCCGGTGGCCGGCGCCACCGTCGCAAAGTACATCAACGACAAATCCCCCCGGTACTGCTCGTAGCCGCCGATGCCCTCGTAGTCGTTTAGAAAGTCGCCGCACCCGTAAAGAATGAGCTTGTCCCGGTAGACCTCGATGGCCCGCACGTGATGCGAGGAGTGCCCGTGAACGATGTCGACCCCGGCGGCTTCGATGAGCTGGTGCGCAAAATCTCTCTGGGCGCGGGCGATGCGGTGTCCCCAGTTGCTTCCCCAGTGTATCGACGCCACCACGACATCGCCATTGCGCTTGACCTGCGCCACCTGCCGCTGGATATCGCCAAGGCTGCGGTCGCTCAAGTCTTCCAGCAGGCAGACCCCCGGCTTTTTGTCCCCGGCGCCCCAGTCCGACGGAATGCCGCTGGATCTCAGCCCAAAGGCCAGCACCACCACCCGGCCTTTGCCGGGCACCGGTTTTACGGCAGCCGTCCGGGCTTCGCGGCAGCTGATGCCGGCACCGGCGGTCTGGATGCCGGCGCCGTGCAGCGCTGCCAGGGTATCGACCAGGCCTGCATATCCCCAGTCGAGCACGTGGTTGTTGGCCAGGGCGCAGACATCGATTTTCGCGGCGGTCAACACCGGGGTGTTGTCCGGATGCATCCGGTAGTGGATCCCTTTGTTTTTCCAGTAGTCGCTGCTTGCGGTGACGCTGGTTTCCAGGTTGACGATGCGCACATCCGGCGCTTTCCGGTCCAGCTCCTTGAGGGCATCCCCCCATACATACGAAAAGCAGACCGGGGTTTTGATCCGTCCGTTGGCCCGCTCGGCGATTTCCACGTACCCGCGGGCGCTTTTCATGAAGTCTTCGTGGATAACGGCGCTGCCCGGGTGGGGCAGCACCTGGTCGATGCCGCGGCCGGTCATCACGTCGCCGCTCAAAAAAATCGTGATCGTCCCGGAACTGCTGTGTCTGGTATCGGCCACTTCAGATCCCTGTGCCCCCTGGACCCAGATCAGGGCTGCTGCGACAAAACAGCACAGATAAGATCGATTTTGCATCTTACGGGTCCTGCCACCGCGATAAACGAATAACCCTGCAGCTTGCTGCAGGGTTATTCATTCTCTTCACAAACCGCCCGGCGTTTTCGGTAAAATTTGCCCTTACGTTGTTACCTGCCTCCGGGTACCAGTTTTTCGAAACTTTTTCAATCTCCCCCATTTCGTAAAACGCTGCGGTCAGATCGTATTGCGGCAGTTACACCAGGCAGCGCATCATACCGCTGGCACGAACGATGCCGTCGGCAGCGTCGTAACCAAAATCGATCCGGTCCCCTCAGCGGTTTCCGGAAAACGACCCGCAGTGCCGTGCGCAGCTCCTCTCCGCCTTTGATTTTGGTGTAGTAGGTGACAGCGAAGTGGTCACCTTTCATCCGAAAGGAATTGACACCGTCTTGCTCGACGGTGCCTCCGATGGTTCTTATCTCGCTCTCCGGTATTTCCCGCGGACCGGAGCAGGCAGACAGGATGATATGCAGCAGCACGAGGCCCAGGGTCAGAAAAAGAAACCGAATCGGTGAGCTTTTCATACCTTCCTCCCTTGCGGTATCGGTGAAGTTCTAAAGCGCGCAACGATCGACAAGAACACCGAACGTTGCTTCGTCAAATCGGTGGGAGCCTAGCACCCACATGCCATTTCGCCGAAGGGCCGTATTTGTCGCGACATACCGCCCCCCTGTTGCAGGTATCAGCAAGTTTCGTACCAGAGATAAACCGGGTCTTGCGCCCCCGGCTGCTACCGGACCCGGAGCATGCGCCCGCCGAGCTGCCGGACATGGGAAACCCAATACCGGCGCTTGTTTGCGCGCGGCATTGCACCGGCAACCCTGCGAGCGGAGCCCTCCCCCTGGCACTTGCGACAGGCGGTGGTTTCGGCCAGCTGCAGGGCAGGGGCATGCAACAAAAGTTGACACCTGATTTGCCGCAATGGATTAAAACGCATCAAATCGGTACGTTAGGTGCAGGCAAGCAGGATTTACAGATCAACATAAGTTGCACCATGTTTGCAAACTGCCCGAGGGCGTGCCAAAACGGATCAGCAGCCCGGGACCGTATGGGGGAATTCCAGCCGGCGAGTAATGAAGTCGCTTCGTGTAGTTTTCTTATTGCCTGTTTGGATCTGGCGGCCGGATCGTGTCACCGGCAGGGGCTTTGAAGAGACTACCAGCAGCGCACCCGGCCCACGTCGACGTGCACGAAATTGCGGTCCGGATAGTAGCCGGCGCCGCCGCTTTTCAGCTCCACGGCCGCCCGGTAGAGCGCCCGGGTGTCGAGGGCGGGCATCCGGATGTCGACGGCCTTGCCGAATGTGTGCAGGCTCTGGGACGCCACCTGAAGGTCGTCTTTGCGCAGCATGGAGTTGGTGGCCGGCGAGCGGTAGCCGGAGATGACGTGAAAACGATTGGAGCCGGACTGCACGGAAAGGGTGTGCAGCAGGTCGAGCAGACGCGTTTCGATTCGATGGATCTCGTGCGTGCGGTGGTCGCGCAGGATGCGGTAGACGGCCTTCAGCGCCCGGCGGTCGTACACGCCGTTGCGGCAGTAGCAGATGTGCAGGTGTTCTTCGGTGTGCAGGTTGTAAAACCGCAGTCGCCGTTCATCCGGCAGCCGGTTGCCAAACCCGGCGAAAACGGGCAGGGGCGACATCGCCGCGGCGATGGTGCACACGCCCAGCTTGATGAAAGATCGGCGCTGCGGGTCTTGCAGCTTTTTCGAGTTGTCGGCCGGCAGGTACTTCAAGCCCGTCTCCCGATACAGCCCGCCCTTGCTGCGGCGGGTCGCTTGCCAGGTGAACGCCAAAAACCGTATAATCATCTTATCACTTTTTGGGCGCAAAGACGAGCGTTTCGCCGACACTGCAATCAACTGTCCGTTGGCCGCACAGCTGCGGTTTGGATGCCATGCAAAGATCCCACAGACGAAAGCGCCTGCGCGTAATCCAGGGCGGTTTGCGCCGGGAGATAAGTTTCGGCCGGCTGAAGATCGTGGCCTGCCCGCAGTCGTCGCCCCCCTTTGCGGTGCAGGCCGTTGCCGTGGAAGAAGACACCTGGCTGATTATAAGCGCCGACCCGCAGATCACCTACCCCGAAGAGCACCCCGTCCGACTGATGACCGACCTGATGAACACCGAAAAAGAAAAGGTCGGCAGCGTGCGGGTGAAAGACGGCGATCCGCTGCGGTTTCTGGCCATCGTGCACGATGTGGACAGCGAGCCGACCTGGCGCGAAGAGTGGGTGCAAAGCGCGCTGGTGGAAGTGCTTCGGGAGGCCGAAAAGTGCAAGCTTGCCGCCGTCGCCCTGCCGCTTGTCGGCACCCGCCACGGCCGCCTGCAGCCCGGGCGCTTTGCCGAGCTGCTGGCCGCCGCCCTGATGGGAACGGAGCTGTTGCACCTCAAGCGCCTGTGGCTGGTGGTACCGGCAGACCAGGTCTTGGATGTATCCAAAAGGCTGGAGAGCCTGCTCACAGCTTCTTGAATCTCGTCTTGAGATTTCAGTTCTTTCGAGCCCTTTTCGAGTTTAAGTTGGACGGAGGGGTCGTAAGGGCCCCTCCGTACTTTCCTGCCGTTGCCGTTCAACGGGCAATCTTAGGCGCATTTGCATCTGCAGAAGGGCGAGGATTTTCATCTCTCTCGTGCCTATCTGCCCCAATTCTGCTTGGGCCATTTTGGATGATGGTCTTTCCATCTGCCCGGTTGCCACGGCGGTTTCGAGATTTCGATTGGCGGCAATACATTCAGATACGCATCGGCGATCACCCCATATCCCACATCATGGGGATGAATGTTTCCATGTGTGCACATCCATGTCCACGCACAGATAAGTTCAACGTTATCGGGCAAACCGCTCATGTCGGTGTCCATAAAATTATTCGACTGGAATGCTGCTGCCACATCCGCCACAGGACTTCCGGCGCTCGTATAGACACCCAAAAGGACCCCGTTCAACTCTGCTTGTAAAATAGCAGCCAGTGTGGCGAGGTTCGGATCGTGGAACCAGAATACCAGCATCGGATTGTAATAATTCATTCCGACGATGGGCACGTGCGGACCTGCAGCTGCGCGCAACGTTTCCAGGGAGTGCCACAGGTTAGCCCCGAGTTGGCGAATGGTTTCAGACAGGCAGGCAGTGTCGATGTCAACGCCATCTATACAAGCCAGCACATCGTTTGCCCCGAGATCGATTGTAATCAGTCCCGTGGATCTGCCGTGCTCCCGTAAAAATTCAACGGCTTCATCGAGCTGGGAGCCGTGCGTGTACTCACACAGACCGCCTTCGATAAACGTTTCACTGTTTTCTCCGGGGCAACCCAGATTCACATGATGCAGTTTTTCAATGTTCTTGCCGAGGGCCTCGGCGATGATGCCCGGATAGCTGACGTCGGTCACCACGCTTTCTCCTGTCGCCGGATCGGCCTGAACTCCGGCGGCGAGCGAGGTGCCGAGCGACAGGTAATAGACGGGGACGGGTTTCCGTCCATGCGGAGACGTTGCAGCCGCCGGACCGGCAGACAAACCCACCACCAACACCGCTGCGAGCAGCAAATATAGCGATCGTTGTTTCATCCTTTCCCCCTTTCCTCCTGAAATGGCAGGCCGCAGTTTTACTTTTCTGGGCAACTGCCAACGGTTGATGTCACAGCTGGAGGTGTCAAATAAAGTAACCTTCGTATGGCTGTGTGGAAGTGCATTTTCATTGCACACCGCTTGTGAACCCTGCTGGCTCCCAATCGCCGGGTAAAACTCCCGGCGTTTTTGTTGGTTCCTGTTGGAGCCGGATGGTCCAATAGCGCTTTTGCTTCCAGCTCCCGGCGAAAAACCCTGCCGGGAGCTGTATATGCAAAATTTGAGTGGTCTTTTCATTTGTGTTGACCTGTACCGGCAGCTTGAGATCAAACAATTCTCCGGTGATGGTTATTATCGAAACTCGCCGGTTTGAGCAGCAAGCCAGCGCAGCGTATGATCTGCAAGGCAGTGCAAGGCCTGCGGTAAAGCGGGGGAAGTGCTTTTGTGATGGTTGAATTGCTCCTTTCAGGCATAAACAAAAAACGTGCCAACAAGAGGTTGCTTTCTTAACCGAAGCCCAAATGCGTTGCTGTCAAAAAGACGGTGGTTAGAAATCCCAACCGATTCATCACAATATCGCAGAGTTATTCCCTTTGGCTTCGAAACGGAGAGCAACCGGACACTTCGTTGGAGGTCGCCGTATGAAGAACATTTTGGGGCAATGAGGCATGCGGAATGCGTGCAACAAAGGTTGACACACTTTCCCGAAGTGGTAGATTTAAAACATGATATGAATATGTTAGGTGGTGGAAGCAATCATTTACAAGGCAAAAAACTTTGCACCGTTTGAGTGCAGTGATTGGGAATCTTCTGCAGATTCAGGGTCGCTGTAGCTAACAGTTACTTTACGAATTCATTTAGGTGCGCATTCGTGCGGTATGTCGTCAGAGATCATCAAGTGGATAGCCGGGCCGCTTACTCGGCGGGCTGCAGCAGTTCGAGGGGGTGGTGGACCGGCATTCCGGTGCCCTGCCGCAGGTGAATGCTGCAGACACTGCTTTCGGTGACAATGGCCTCCACGCCCGAAGCCTTGAATTCTTCGAACAGCGGTTCTCCGACCGCGTGGGCAAGCTCGTAGCCCAGAAATCCTTTTTTCAGACCGAAGGTGCCGGCCATGCCGCAGCAGGTGCCGGTTTCAACAACCTGCACTTTCGCCCCCCGCTTTTGGAGAAAATCGACGGTGTGCCGGCCTGCCCCCAGGGCGCGCTGGTGGCAGGGGATGTGAAACCCGTAGGTGCGTCCTGCCAACAGGCTTTGTTCGGAAGCGGTGATGTCGTTTTCCAGCTGCGCTGCGAACGGAAAATACTCGTGGGTGTGCTCGACCACCGCAAGGGACCGGCGACTTTGGCCCAGCAGCCGAGGATAGGAGACTTTCAGGCAGTAGGCCGCGGTCGGTTCGGTGGTGACGATTTCATAGCCCTTTTCGACGTAAGGGGCCAGGTGGGCGACGTTTTTCTGCGCTGTTTTGTGCGCCCTCTTCAAATCGCCGTAGGCGATGTACGGATAGCCGCAGGCCCGCTGGGGCGGAATGATCACCTCGCAGCCCAGGGCCTCCAGCCGCTCGATGGCGGCCATGCCCAGCTCAGGGGCGTTGTAGTTGGCGTACACGTCCGTGAAAAAGGCCACCTTGCGCTTTGGACCGGCGATTTTGGCGGGCCCGCGCCGGTGAAATTGTGCGGTGAGTGTTTGGGGGCTGAACGGGGGCAGTTGACGGCGGCGGTCGATGCCGACGAATTTTTCCAGGCCCCTGCGGAAAAGGGCGTTTTGCAGCGACCGGTTGGCCAGCGGCGCGGTTGCGCTGCCCAGTTTTGCCATCGACTCGGCGGCCATCAGCACCCGGTTGATCAGCGGGTGCGGTTGCCGGCGGCTTGCGCGGTCTTTTACGCCGGCGATCATCAGGGGGATGTCGATCTTCGCCGGGCAGATTTCCATGCACAGACCGCAGGAGACGCACAGCGGTGCGAAATCGGCGGCTTTCTCCAGCCCGTGAATTTCCGCGGTCCAGGGAATGCCGATCGGCCCGGGGTAGATGTGGCCGAAGGTGTGGCCGCCGACCACCCCGTAGGTCGGGCAGATGTTCATGCAAGCCCCGCAGCGGATGCAGTTGAGGGCATCGCTGTAGAGCTCGCTGGCCCTCATTTGCGAGCGGCCGTTGTCAAGGATGACGATGTGGGATTCGCGGGCGCTGTCGCCCTCGCCCATCGGGGAGCGGCCGGACATCATCGTAACATAGGTGGTCAGGTGCTGGCCCACCGCACTGACCGGATGGGCGAACATCATCTGGAAGGCGTCGTCGATGGTCTCGACGATCTTTTCCTGCCCGATAATGCACACGTGCACGTCCGGTATGCTCGACACCAGCCGTGCGTTGCCTTCGTTGGTTTCGATGGCGATGGTGCCGGTTTCGGCAATGCCGATGTTGGCCCCGGTCATGCCGATATCCGCGTTCAGAAAAATCGGGCGCAGGTATCTGCGCACGGCTTTCATGATGGCATCGATATCGTGGGGCACATTTTCCCCGGTAACCCTTTTGAAAATCTCGGCCACCTCAGCCGCGGTTTTGTGCACCGCCGGAAACACCAGGTGAAAGGGCTTTTCGCCGGTCTTCTGGATGATCAGCTCCCCCAGGTCGGTTTCGACCACTTGCAGGCCCGCAGCCTCCAGGGACTCATTGACCTCGATCTCTTCACTGGTCAAGGATTTGGATTTGGCCACCGTTTTGGCCTTTCGTTCGGCTGCCAGGGTCAGTATGTAGCCGATGGCCGCCGCACCGTCTTTGGCCATAAACACATGGGTGCCGCGCTCTTTTGCCCTGGCCGCGAAACGCTCGATCAGCTCTTGTTGCTTTTCCAGGCAGCGCAGCTTGATGGCGCGCACCTCCTCCCGGAACGCTTCGCCGCCTGGTATGGCATCTAAGGCCGCGCGGCGGCTGTCGCGTCCTCGTTTCACTGCAACGGAAAGCGCGCTGCGTTGGGCTTTTCGCTTCAGCGCCGCCTCGATCCGGTCCTGCAGCCTGCTGTGGCGGTCATGGGGCGTCATGGCGATCTCCTTTGTCACCGGTGTCTGCTTCATCGGGACATCGGCCCAGCACCACTGCGTGGGCAACCTCCGGGCCGTGAACCCCTAGCGTGAGGCGCATCTCGATGTCACCGGTGCGGCTGGGGCCCGAAATAAAAGTGGCGGTTGCGTTGCGCTTGTTTTGGGAGAAAAACCGGCGGATCGGCGCTGCCGCTTCCCTGTGGGTTGCCAGCAGGTCACGGGCGCGGCAGATGCCGACGTGTACGCGGGGCAGGGCCGATACCAGCCGCAGGGCGTCGTCGGTTGTCAGCTCCAACAGGGCGCCGGTCTCCGCCACTGCCAGCGCCGCCCAGGTCACACCGACCGGCGATTCGTGCATGGCTTGCGGTAACTGCTGCCGCTGGTAAGGAGGTTTGACAACAGCGATGCCGGCCTCGCTGCAGGCAGCGTCTATCCGTGCGGAAAGAGACGCCGGTAGACTTCCCAGGGCCACCTGCCGGCATTGCTCCAGCCGCACGATGTCCAGCACCGCCTCCGCGGCTTGATCTTCTGTGTCGACAAGGTGCACGATGCCGGCAAGGGTTTCGTATTTGTTTTTGAATTGGGTGACCAGATCCTGGTCCATGATGGTGTTTCCTCCTGCTGGCTGCAGTTGCTTGAACCGGTTTTTCGGATCGACGCCGGGCATCACCACCGCAGCGGTATGCAGCAGCAGGGCCTCGGCGGGACTGTTCGAACCGACAGCAGCTGCCGGGGCGCGCCGGCAGCGTGGGTGCCTGCACTTGTTGCCTTCAACGGGTTGAGGTCGGTCAGAAGCGGTAGGGTCGAGCGAGCGCCGTGGAAGAAGCGTCGGCAAGAGAGATCGTCCCGTTGGTAGTGCTACACCACATTCTAATGCCGGATTCGGCAAATGTCAGATAAAATGTTGGCAACCGGGATACCGAAGTCGCCCGCGCTCGTCGGTGGCGATGCGATCGATGCGGATGGAGCAGTGACATCGGGGACATACAATAGCGAGGGCGAACCGGCCGCGCCTTCGGGGCCGGGTTGCAGGTCGGGAAAAGGTGCCGATAATGTAACCTTATCGCTCTGAATGGCACATTACTTTCAGATGAAAGGCGTAAAAACACCCAAGTTGCCTTCTCATCTGTTTTTCCTCCTTCAACGGGTGGCTCATCGAGTAGTGGGCCACCCAAGGTGTTTATGATGAAAAGCGACACGCCGCCGATCGAACTGCCGAAGCGCTGCGACAACTGTGGCAGTGAACTGACCGGCACCGAGGTGATGTGCCCGCGCTGCGGCCACTGCGTGATCTGCGAGTGGCCTGTGCGCAAAGCCCCCTCCGGTTGGGTCACCGAGCCGGTGGGATCGCCAAACACCCCCCTGATCGCCCTGGCAGCTGTCGGTGCCATCCGTGGCCCCATCCCGTGATCCGGATCCTTCCGGCAAAAAGCCTTATTTATCGTCACTTCCCCAGCCTTGGCTGCCATCAGCGGCCTTTCCGAAACGTTGACCGGTGATACTTGCCGGAGAGCCTTCCGCCTGACCCTTTGGCCCGGGATGCCGGTCTCCAGGCAAAGAAATGCGGGTGCCGGACAGACGGTGACTCATTTGTTTTTCCGACAACACCACCGTCTTCGTCCGAGTCCGATCGTCACTTTTGCATCCCTATGAATTGACGCTGCAATTGTCGATATGCTAACCATTGCAGCGGATCTGAAATCCGCTCCACTAATCCCGCAGTGACCGATCGCTGAATTATAAAACTCCCTTTCTCGCCATCCGGGCAAGGGGATTTTGTACAACACAAGAGGAGGGGCCGGGTTTATGGGGTTTTTCCACTGGTTCTATGGGACGGGCAAACAAGGCATCGCTGCGTTTGACGTGCCCGGCAAACCCGTCATCGAGCCGTTGGACGCAATCCTGTTCGGACCGAATCGCTACCGGTTAGTGGAGGCATACACCTACAAATGGAAACTCTTGATTGACGAAGCACCGACCGGCGATCGACAGATGATCGTCCCCCGGAACTTCATCTATGACGGAGCCAGTGTTCCTTCCTTTGTTTCGAAACTGACCGGCATCAAGCGCGACGGGGAGCATCGCGCCGCCGCGCTTTTGCATGACTGGATTTATCATCACAAAGGGCGGCTGCCGGGAAGATATTATCAGATCGATTTCGGGGGGGAGAACGGTGACACCTGGACCGCCTGGACCCGAAAAGAGGCGGACAGGCTCTTCGGGCGGGTGATGCGGGAATACGATTACACCCGCTGGAAAAGGATGTGGGCATACCGTGCGGTGCGCTGGTTCGGCTGGCTCGTCTGGCACAATGTGCTGACACCTGTTAGGGTGGTGCTGTTTATGCTGACAGCCATCGTTTTTGTTTTTATCGGCATCCCT
The DNA here is from genome assembly GCA_001303025.1 of Deltaproteobacteria bacterium SG8_13. Classification (GTDB taxonomy): domain Bacteria; phylum Desulfobacterota; class Desulfobacteria; order Desulfobacterales; family SG8-13; genus SG8-13. Next base: position 739 of record LJNK01000037.1, on the reverse strand, counting down.
TTTTATGTTGTTGCCGATGTATTCAAAAAACTGCTGTAAACCGGGTAACAGCAGGGGAAAAGAGTCGACCACCACCGTTTGCGCGCGGCAGAGCCGCCCGGAGCCGTTTGCACCCAAAATCCGACCGCCGACCCTGGAAAGGATCCTTTGGGCCATGACCATCGACGTCGATTTTATCCGCAGCCAGTACCCGGTGTTCGCCGACCCGGAAACCTCCCGCTGGGCCATGTTCGAAAACGCAGGCGGGTCTTACGTGCCCCGGCAGGTCATCGACCGGCTGACGCATTTTTTCCAATACACCAAGGTGCAGCCGTACGGGCTGTTCGAATCCTCCGTGGCGGCCGGCAGGGCCATGGACGCCGGCTACGCGTGCATGGCGGAGCTGATAAACGCCGATGCGGACGAGCTGACCCTGGGGCCGTCGACCACCATGAACTGCTACGTGCTGGCCCAGGCCTTGCGGTCCAGCTTGAAGCCGGGCGATGAAATCATCGTCACCAACCAGGACCACGAGGCCAACATCGGCTGCTGGCGGAGGCTGGCGGCCGACGGGGTGGTCATCAAAGAGTGGCGGATCGACCCGCAAACGGGCGAGCTGGCCATCGAGGACCTCAGGCGCCTGGCCGGCGAGCGAACGCGGCTGGTCTGCTTTACGCTGTGCTCGAACATCGTGGGCACCATGCACGACGTGGCCGCCATTTGCGACATCGCCCACACGGCCGGGGCGCTGGCGGTGGGA
>LJNK01000036.1 GCA_001303025.1 Deltaproteobacteria bacterium SG8_13 | reverse complement strand
CCACCTGCTGACGGCCGCCGGCGCCGCCGGCATCATCAAGACCCTGCAGGCCCTGCAACACCGGGTCATCCCCCCCTCCCTGCACTTCGACCGCCCACCGGGGTCCAGCCCCTTGCTCGACAGCCCTTTTCGGGTCCAGACCGAGGCGGAGGACTGGCAGGTCCGCCGCGACATTTCACGCAAGGCGGCTGTCAGCGCCTTCGGTTTCGGCGGCATCAACGCGCACTTGTTGATCGAGCAGTGGTGTCCGCGGGTTTCTGCCCTCAAAAGCGACTCCCGCAGCGAGTCTGCGCCGCCCCTTGCGACACCGGAACACCGAATCGAGATCGGGCCCACGGCCGTGGCCGGTAGACCGGACCGACTGAGACCGCCGCCGGTGGCCATAGTGGGAATGGGTGCAGCGTTCGGCTACCGCAGATCGCTGGATCAGTTCCGGCAGGCGGTTTTCGATGCACAGCCGGCGCTGGTCCCTCGTCCGCTGCAGCGCTGGAAGGGCTGCGAGGCGGTTGCAGGCCTGCAACGCGAACTGCAGGAACATGCCGGTGCCTATATCGATGAAATCCAGGTCGACATAGCCGCTTTTCACATTCCTCCCCGGGAAATTCCGGACATCCTCCCCCAGCACCTGTTGATGCTGCAGACAGCTGCGGCGGCGATGACCGACGCGCAACTGCCCCTCCGTTCAGACCGGCCGCGCATGGGGGTGGTGATCGGTATCGATTTCGACTTCGAAGCCACCAACTTTCACTTTCGTTGGTCGCTTCCAGGTCTGGCGGAGCAGTGGAACCGCACCTATGGCCTGAACCTCGAATCTGCGGACATGCAGCAGTGGCTGCAGCAGCTTCAGGATGCCGCCAGCGCGCCGCTGACAGCCACCCGCACCCTCGGGGCGCTGGGGTCGATCGTCGCCAGCCGCATTGCCCGCGAGTTCAGACTCGGTGGACCCGGCTTTACCGTGTCTGCCGACGAAGCATCCGGCCTTACGGCACTGGAGATCGGCGTGCGTGCGATTCAGCGCCGGGAGGCCGAGGCCTTTCTGGTCGGCGCAGTGGATCTGTTCGGAGAACTGCGCCGCCTCCTGACGGCCGGCGCTGCCCAGCCGTTACAAACCCCGGGGATTGGAGAACCTCCCGTTTTTGCAGCCGGCGACGGGTTTCCGGGAGACGGTGCTGCAGCCGTGGTTCTCAAGCCCCTGGATCAGGCGATCGCCGACGGCAGCCGGGTGTATGCCGTTGTGAACGGCCTGGGCCACAGTGGAGATTGCGGGCAGGCGGCAGCCGATTCGGCCAGGGCCCGCAGCTGCACCCTGGCGCTGCAGCATGCCCTGGCCGAATCGGCTGCCGGGCAGGCGGATATCGAATACGCCGAAATCCTCGGCAGCGTCCGGGCGGCCGAATCTTCCGCCGAGTACCGGGCCCTGTCATCCGTGTTCAAGGATATCGAAAAACCGATCGTGCTCGGCAGCATCGGTTCGATCATCGGCTGCACCGGTGCCGCTGCCGGACTGGCAGCGGTGGTCAAATCCTCGCTGTGCCTGTTTCACGGGTTGTGGCCCCCCTGCCCGGCCTCTGCGCTGCCGGCTGCGGAGCGCAATCCGGCCAACCGTTTCGAACTCCTTCAACGCCCCCGCCGCTGGGAGCAGGTCCGTCACCGCCATCCCCGCAGGGCCTGTGTTCTCGCACCCGCTGCCTCAGGGGAGGCTGCCGCGGCGATTCTGGAATCTGTCCGAAAGCCGGGCTCCGGTGGACAGCACGAACCTTCGGAAACCAACCGGCGATCTGCCCTCCGGCCGGAAAAGGAAGGTCCGATTGAAGGGCGGACGGTCCGCGTTGCAGTCGGCGGACCGATTCTCACCCCGGTGCTGCCGGCCGGGGCCACATCGAAGCGGATTTCCCCGGCTGCCGAAAAACAGCCGGTGGTCGAAGCCGCAGCCGGCGAACCGCAGGGGGCCACCATCGATGCGGTCAGGGGCGATATCGAATCGACCGCACGCGCCCACCAGGCCTTTCTGGAATTCTCCGAACACCTCACCCGCTCCTACGGCCGAACATTCGAACTGCAGGCGCGTTTGCTGGAGGAGATGATTACCCGCAACATCGACTCGCCACCCGCCACGGGACAGACCGCCCGAAGCCGGCCCGCAGGTTCGTCTTTTTCGGACCCCGCCCGGGAAAGCGAACGATCGCCGGTGTTTACCCGCAGCCAGTGTCTCGAATTTGCCGTCGGAAAGGTGGCCCGTGTCCTCGGCCCCGCCTGGACGGATGTCGACACCTACCCTGCCCGGGTCCGCCTGCCGGACGAACCGCTGATGCTCGTCGATCGCATTGCCGCCCTCGAAGGCCAGCCGCTGTCTCTGACCGCCGGCCGCATCGTCACCGAGCACGATGTGCTCCCCGGCACATGGTACCTGGACGCCGATCGCGCACCGGTGTGCATCGCCGTTGAAGCCGGCCAGGCCGATCTTTTCCTCTGTTCCTACCTGGGCGTCGACTTGAAGGTGAAGGGACAGCGCGTCTACCGCCTGCTGGACGCCAGCGTCGTTTTTCACCGGCAGTTGCCCGGACCGGGTGACACCATCCGCTACGAGATTGCCATCGACAAGTTCATCCGCCAGGGAGAGACGATCCTGTTTTTTTTCCGTTTCGAAGGCTCTGTCGCGGGAAAACCTTTGATCAGCATGATCGACGGGTGCGCCGGATTTTTCACCGAAGAAGAGATCCGCGGATCCGGCGGCATCCTGCCGACCGACAGCGACCGCGTTTCGCCGCCCGGCGGCAGGCAGCCCACGGCGGTCGATCTGGTACCGCTGGCCGTCGAACGCTACGCCGACCACCAGGTCGAAGCGATGCGCAACGGAGACCTGGAAAGAGCTTTCGGGCCCGCATTTGAAGGTGTAAAGCAGGCCGATGCCCTTTGCCTGCCGGGGGGCCGGATGAAGCTGATCGACCGCATCAACCGGTTCGACCCCCACGGCGGCCGTTTCGGCCTGGGGGACATCACCGCCGAAGCCGACATTCACCCGGATGACTGGTTTCTAACCTGTCACTTCGTAGACGATATGACCATGCCCGGAACCCTGATGTACGAGTGCTGCGCACACACCCTGCGGGTGTTTCTACAACGGATCGGCTGGGTTACATCCCGCGAAGATGTCCGCTACGAGCCGGTGGTTGGCATCAAAAGCGTCTTGAAGTGCCGGGGCCCGGTCACACCGGTCACCCGCAGCGTTCTCTACCACGTGGAAATCAAAGAAATCGGCTACCGGCCCGAGCCATACGCCATCGCCGATGCCCACATGCATGCCGACGGGCAGTACATCGTAAGGTTCACCGACATGACCCTGCAGATGACCGGCCTCACCCGCAGCGAGCTGGAATCGTTCTGGCAACGGCGCATCCGGCCGACGGCCCCGCCGGCTGGCCGGAGCGACAACCAGAAGATCGTTTTCGATCGAAAGCAGGTGCTCGAGTTTGCCACCGGGGTTCCTTCGCGGGCCTTTGGGGCGGCCTACCGCCGTTTTGACGCAGACCGATTTCTCGCACGGCTGCCGGCCCCGCCGTACTCATTTATCGACCGCGTCGTCACGGCAGAGCCTCCGGCCGGAATGCTGGCGCCCGGCGGCTGGATCGAGGCCGAAACCGATGTATCGCCGGATCACTGGCACCTTCGTGCAGAGCGCACCGGCGTGATGCCCTACAGCGTTGTGCTGGAAGCCGCTCTGCAGTCCTGCGGCTGGCTGGCCGCCTGGTGCGGTTCGGCCCTGCAGAGTGAAAAAGACCTGCGGTTCAGAAACCTGGACGGCCGCAGCGTCCAGCATCGGGAAGTTGCAGCGTATGCGGGCACGCTTACCTCCCGGTGCCGGTTGACCAAGGTGTCCCGTGCCGGGGACATCATGATCGAAGAGTTCGAGTACCAGGTCCTGCAGAATCGGCAGCCCGTTCTCGAAGGAACGACCTCCTTCGGATTCTTCACCCGGCAAGCGCTCGCCGGCCAATCCGGAATCCCCGCCGACGGTGACGGCGATCCTCGCCGCTGGACTGCCGGGCAGGCGGATCCACTGTCCGGCACGGCCCTGGAAGACACGATTCCGCTCACCCCGGAAGATGTTCGAGGCCAAACCGTAAAAGGCCTGCACCTGCCGGCCCGGGCCATTCGCATGATCGATCGCATCGATCTTTATCTGCCCTCCGGGGGCCCTTTAGGCCTCGGGGCGATCCGGGGCAGCAAGCGGGTCGATCCGCAGGAGTGGTTTTTCCGCGCGCATTTTTACCAGGATCCGGTGTGTCCCGGGTCTCTGGGATTGGAGTCTTTTCTCCAGCTGCTGAAATTTGTGGCCCTGCAGCGCTGGAAACACCTGGCCGCCAGTCACCGCTTCGGCCAGCTGTTGCAGACGCCGCAGGTCTGGAAATATCGGGGCCAGATACTGCCGGACAACCGCGATATCACGGTGGAGGCGTATATTACGGAGGTCAGGGAAGAGCGCGCGCCGGAAATCAGGGCCAGCGGCCATTTGAGTGTTGACGGACTTTGCATTTACAGAATGCAGGATTTCGGTGTAAGACTGGTACCACTCGATTGATCAGGCAATGACAAGCAACTCGGAATCGATCCAATGAAGTACTCGCGTGTGCGTATCGACAGTTTCGGATACGAACTGCCGCCGAACGTGGTCAGCTCGGAGGACCTGGAAAACCGCCTGCAGCCGCTGTATCGGAAATTGCGTCTGCAAAAAGGCCAGCTGGAAGCTTTGACCGGCATCCAGGAACGACGATACTGGGACACCGGCTATCGGGTGTCCGACGGTGCCATCCACGCCGGAATGAAAGCCATCGCCGCCTCCAGCGTGCCTGTGGAGGAGATCGGCATGCTGATCTACGGTGCGGTCTGCCGGGATCACATCGAACCGGCCACCGCCTGTACCGTCTCCCACGGGCTGCAGCTGCACCCGCAAGCCCAGGTTGCCAATGCCATTGAGCTCGGGCAGATTCGCGCCGGGCTGGCCGTGGCCTGCGAAGCCTCCCGGGAGGTGGTCGAACGAACCATCGACCGGATGAACGATACCGGCGACATGGAATTTTTCAAGAAGAACATCGCTACGCTCACAGGCGGATCGGGTGCCGTGGCCGTTCTGCTGGCGGACCGGTCGCTTTCTGAAAACGGCCACCGCTTGCTGGGCGGAACGGCTCGGCACGCCAACGAGTTTCACCGCCTCTGCATGTGGGGGGGGCAGACCGAGAGGGCTTCCGACGGGCAGCATTTTATCGAAACCGACGCCATGGGCATTCTCAGCAACGGCGTAACGCTGGGACAGGCGACCTTCCGGGAGTTCCGCAAAGAGCTTGGCTGGGACGAGTCCCGGCCGGACCGGATTGTCTGCCATCAGGTCGGCGAGACTCATCAGAAGCACATTCTGCGGGCCATCGATCTGACCGAAGATCGCGATTTCACCACTTTCCGATACCTGGGCAACATCGGATCGGTTTCGTTGCCCCTGACGGCCGCCATCGCCTCCGAACGCGAATTTCTCGCCCGTGGCGACAGCGTCGGATTTCTCGGAATCGGCAGCGGCCTGAACTGCCTGATGCTGGGGGTTCACTGGTAGCTGCCATCGGTCCGGATCGTGGCCCTGCCCGACAATTAGGTATCCCAAATGAGACCGGATTCGAACGCGTCGAATCCCACGGAAACATGAAAACCGGCACCCCTGTCGACATAAAACGGTTCCGTCACCTGTATCCCTTCGATTCGCACTACCTGAAGCGCAACGGGCTCCGGTATCATTACCTGGACCAGGGAAGCGGTGATCCGGTGGTGATGGTCCATGGGAATCCGACCTGGTCGTTTTACTTCCGCGAACTGGTCAAAGCCCTGTCTCCGCGTTTTCGCACCGTGGTCCCGGACCACATCGGCTGCGGTCTTTCGGACAAACCCGATACGGCTTCCTATTCCTATCGGGCAGCCGATCGGGTTGCGGACCTCGAAGCCCTGCTGGATCACCTGCAGCTGCAGGAAAAGGTAACCCTGGTCGTGCATGATTGGGGAGGGGCCATCGGCCTGGCGCTGGCCGTAAAATATCCGGAGCGTTTCGGCCGTCTGGTAATCCTGAACACGGCCGCATTTCTGCCGCCGCACGGCAAGCGGCTGCCGTGGCGGCTGAAGATCATTCGCAGCGTCGAACCGTTGGCAGTGCCGGCGGTTCTGGGTTTGAATCTTTTCAGCCGTGCCGCCCTGTGGATGGCCGCCCGTAAAAAGCTGACCCCGGAGGTGCGCACCGGGCTGACGGCGCCTTACAACAGCTGGCAGAACCGGCTGGCAACCCTTAAATTCGTGCAGGACATTCCGGTTGCCGAGTCGGATCCGAGCTATGCGCTGGTCAAGCATCTCGACCAGCGGTTGTCGACCCTGGCTCACCTTCCGACCCTGATCTGCTGGGGCGCAGAAGACTTCGTTTTCGACCAGGACTACCTCAACGAGTGGCTCCGACGGTTTCCAATGGCCGAATCCCACTGTTTCCCGGGTGCCGGACACTATGTTCTGGAAGACGTGCCGGACAAAATCGTCCCTCTCGTTGCAGACTTTTTGCAGCGCCATCCACTGTGAACCTGCCCGGTGTGCAAAGGCTGCAGCAATGCGAGGCTTGCTGGATGAACAACCAAAAACCGCCTTCATCTGACAATGACCGGTTCAACATTGCGTCACACCTGCGACGAATGGCCCGGGTGCAGCCCTATAAAAAAGCCGCGGTCTGTCCGGCCGGTCGTGATCGAAACGGCCGTATGACCTATGCCCATCTGACGTTTCGTCAACTCGACTGCGAATCCGACGCCGTCGCCCGGGGTCTGTCAGCTGCCGGGATGAGCCGGGGCACCCGCACCGTGGTAATGGTGCCGCCGGGCCTTGAATTTTTTTCCCTGGTATTCGCCCTTTTCAAGACCGGTGCGGTGCCGGTGGTCGTCGATCCCGGCATGGGCATCCGGCGCATGGTCGCGTGCTTTCGGGAATCGGATCCGTCGGCATTTATCGGCATCCCAAAGGCCCACATCCTGAGAGGGATCTACCCGCGGTTTTTCCGTTCCGTGCAAACCTGGATAACGGTCGGCAGGCGCTGGCTGTGGGGCGGCCACACGCTGAAAAGGATCCGCCAGCCGTCCGATGATCCTTTCCCGATAGCCGGCACCGACCGGCACGAAATGGCCGCCATCCTGTTTACCACCGGCAGCACGGGACCGGCCAAAGGGGTGATCTATACCCATGGTATTTTCGACGCTCAAATCGCCCGCATCAAAACCCAGTACGGTATCGCCACCGATGAAATCGACCTTCCCACCTTCCCCTTGTTCGCCCTGTTCGATCCGGCCCTTGGAATGACCGCCGTGATACCGGACATGGATCCCACCCGTCCGGCAGATGTCGATCCGACCAAGATCATCGAAGCGATCAACGATCACGGCGTCACCAACATGTTCGCCTCGCCGGCACTGCTCAACCGGGTCGGAGCATTCGGAAAACGCAACGGGATCGTTCTGCCCTCCCTGAAGCGGGTGATCTCCGCCGGTGCACCGGTCCAGCCTTCCAACCTGGAGCAGTTTTCAGCCCTGCTGATGCCCGATGCCGACATTCACACCGGTTATGGAGCCACAGAGGCGATGCCGGTGGCATCCATCAGCGGCAGAGAAATCCTCTCCGAAACGCGGTTTCTGTGCGAACAGGGCCTCGGCGTGTGTGTCGGACAGCCCATAAACGGAATCGAGGTGCGACTGGCGCCGGTTACCGAGCAGCCGATCCCGGACTGGAAGCACTGCCCATCACTTGAAAAAGGCGCAGTGGGCGAAATTACCGTAAAGGGCGATATCGTCACACGCAGCTACTACAAAAGACCGCAGACCGATGCCCTGGCAAAAATCCGCGACGGGGACAGCGTCTGGCACCGTATGGGAGATCTCGGCCGTTTCGACGAGCAAGGCCGGATCTGGTTTTTCGGCCGCAAAAGCCATCGTGTCATAACCGAAACGGATACCCTGTATACCATACCCTGCGAAGCCATCTTCAACAATCATGATAAGGTGAATCGCAGCGCCCTGGTGGGTGTCGGTCGCCCGCCGCACCAAAAGCCGGTCATCTGCATCGAACTTCACGGAAGCGGTGACGACAGCAGTCTGGAAGAACTCAAGCAGGAGCTGCTTTCCCTGGGTCGTTCCCATGCACATACGCGCGGCATTGACACGGTGCTGTTTCACGACGGCTTTCCCGTGGATATCCGCCACAACTCCAAGATTTTCCGGGAAAAGCTGTCGGTTTGGGCGGCCAAACAGCTCAGCGCGAAAGACTGACGACGAATGATGGTTGACAGGCAAAAAGCGGCGGCAAACCGGAAATGCACCGGGACCAGCGTGCTGGTTACCGGCGGCGGCGGGTTTCTGGGTCAAGCGATCGTCCGCAGGCTGTCTGAAAAGGGAGAGCGGGTCTGCAGTTTTTCCAGGCGCTCCCACCCGCAGCTCATCCGCATGGGCACAGAGCAAATCCAGGGGGATCTGAGCGATGCGCGTGCAGTGCTGCGTGCCTGCGAGGGAAAACAGGTGGTCTACCACACGGCGGCAAAAGCAGGAGTGTGGGGTCGCTTCGAGGATTTTTACCGCACGAACGTCCTTGGGACCCGCAACGTAATTGCGGCCTGTAAAGCCGCCGGTGTTCAGCGGCTGATCTACACCAGCTCTCCAAGTGTGATTTTCGATGGATCCGACATGGAGGGTGTCGACGAATCCGCACCCTACCCGCGACATTTCCATTCGGCCTACCCACGGACCAAGGCCATGGCCGAAATGGAAGTCGTCGCGGCTGCCGGAGAAGGCCTGTGCACCGTCATCCTGCGGCCACACCTGATCTGGGGACCCGGTGATCCACACTTTGCGCCCCGCATCATAGCGAGGGCCAAACGCATTCGGCGAGTAGGCGACGGGAACAATCGCGTCGACACCATTTACATCGACAACGCCGCAGACGCACACCTGCTGGCGGCCGAACGGCTTGCAACCCGACCCGAACTTTCCGGCAGGATCTACTTCATCAGCCAGGACGATCCGATCCCGGTGTGGGACATGGTCGATGCCATCCTCGCATCCGCCGGTCTGCCTCCGATATCCGGCTCGGTTTCGCCGACCGTGGCCTATTTGGCCGGCGGTATCCTGGAAATCGCATACAAAACCCTGCGGTTGAAAGGCGAGCCGCCGATGACCCGTTTTCTGGCCAGGGAGCTGGCCACCGCCCACTGGTTCGATATCCGCGCCGCCCGCCGGGATCTGGGTTATGATCCCCGCGTTTCAACAGCCGAGGGGCTGCGCCGTCTGGCCGCCTGGTTGCAGAACGACTACCGACGGCCTCACCGGCCGGCGTAATTTGATGCTTCGTTCATCAGGGAAACGGAAAGTGCGGGAGAAAAGTTCGCTTTCAGTCGGGCAGCAGGTCATAAAAATAGATCATCACATCCGAACGGGTGACAATGCCGATGATCCGATCCTCGCGGATGACCGGCAGCCTGCCGATATCGTGCTTGATCATCAGGCGAGCGGCTTGCATCGGGCTTCTTCCCGGATCGATGGTGTGCACGTCTCGCTTCATAAACGCGCGCACCGGTGCTTTCAGCTGTGACTCTTTCTTGAGCTTGCGGAAATCGCGGCGGGAGATCATGCCCACCAAGCGGTCGTCGTCTACCACCGGCAGGCCGGTGCATCCCTTCTCGCGCAGCAAGGCCGCCACCTGGGACATGGGCGTGCCGGAGGACACGCTGGTTACGGGAAACGACATCAGATCACCGATCTGCACCGAAGATTGCTGGTTGCCGCTGACCAGCTCCAGGATCCATTCCTGAACCGCTGCCGGTTTCACGGACTTTAGCAATGCGGAACCGGCTGCCGGATGCCCGCCGCCGCCCATAGTGCGCAAGATCGAACCCACGTCGAAAACCTCCGTGCTGCTGCGGCCAATGACCATGCAGAGATCTCTTTGTGGATCGTGAAAGATGCCGAAAGCGGCATCTGCGTTTAGGATCTCGCGATACATTTCCACCACCACCGCCAGATTTCCGACATGTCCGCTCACCTGCTGACAGTTGATGCTGAGACTGAATCCATTGATCTGAACCCGGTCGGCCGTCTGGAGCATCAGAAACAGTGTATCTTTCTGCTTCTGCCCATAGGCCGGCCTCAGAAAAGAGCTGAGGATGTTCAGATCCGCACCCCGCTCCAGAAGGTAGGCGGCCGCATATGCATCTTCAGCAGTGGAAGACGGGAAGGTCAGGTTGCCGGTATCTTCGTAAAGACCGGCCAGAAACAGCGTTGCCTGTATAGGGGTGAGCACTTTCCGATCCTCGCGGAGCCTTCTCACCAGCAGCGTAACGGTGGCGCCGACATTTTCCTGACAGCGCCACGTTGCAGCAACGTCACCCGGGTCCATGTGATGATCCCAGAGGTGGATTTCCAGACCGGCGCGGTTCTGCAGCCGGTCGATGCGATCGAGCCGATCCCACCGGTTGACGTCCACGAGAACCAGGCGTCGCAGACCGTCCAGATCTATTTCCTTCGGGCTTTGGGTAGCGAAAATATCCTTGTGAATCGAAAGAAAAGCCCTGACATTCGGATTGAGGATGTGCGGCAGCACTACTACTGCCTCCGGGTAAACCAGGGTTGCCGCAATGGTGGAGGCGAAAGCGTCGAAATCGGTGTTCCGGTGAGTGGTGATAATCTCCATGGTCTGGTCTTGCGAGGCTGCAACGCCGGTGGTTTCAGTATCCGCTCTGCTTCGTCCGACCGATAAACGGCGGTCTGACGGCAGGTATCGATTCTCTTAGCACATTGACTTCCGGGAGTAAATTGGAACCTGCCCGACAGGCGTCCGGGCGATCCGCATCCTGCCGATGGTGATATTTGACCGGCCCGGGACCCGCAATTGCTGCAATCGGTTCGAGCAGGGTGTGTGCATCGGTGCGCGAAACATCCTGGTTGACAGCCGCCTTGAATCTGATATGGTGACTCTTTCGAAACCACCGTGCAGACATGCAGCCAGCACGCACAGAGGGGGCCGATGAGCAAAGCGGTGATATCCATCCTGGGTCCGGACCGGCCGGGGATCATTGCAGCTGTTACACGGATATTGTTCGAGCAGGCGTGTAACATCGAAAACGTCAGCCAGACGATCCTGCAGTCCGAGTTCAGCGGTATCTTCATCGTGGCCATACCGCAAGGGTTGGACATAAGGGTCCTTCATGGCCATCTGTACGACGGCCTCAGCCCGCTGAACCTGCATGTCTTCGTCAAGCGGCTCGGCACAGAGGCCGGGCCGGGATTCGATGTGCGCAACAGCGAACCGTTCGTGATCACCACCAAGGGACCCGACCGCAAAGGGCTGGTGGCAGCTATCACGGAAATTATCGCCCGCTACGGTGCCAACGTCACGAACCTGCAGGCCGTGTTCAAAGGCGGTGACGATCCGGCCGACAACATCATGATATACGAAGTCGACATACCCAATGATATCGACGCCGGGGCACTTTACGGTGACTTGCGCGGCAAGGCGGCCGAGTTGTCACTGGACATCAGTATCCAGCACCGAAAAATTTTTGAAGCCATCAACCGGATCTGAATCCGCATCCACCAAACCATAACCTCGCTGCCCATCGCCGCCCGGCGGGCAGCCCATTGCTGGTGGTACCGCTTATGCTGACCGACAGAGAAATCCTATCCACCCTGGAGATGCTGCAAAACGAGCATCTGGACGTGCGCACGGTTACCCTCGGCATCAACCTGCTGGACTGCGCCAGTCATGATCTGAACCGGTTGAAGGACAACATCTACAACAAGATATCGACCCTGGCCGGGAGCCTGGTGTCGGTTTGCGAAAGGGTCGGTGAAAAGTACGGCATCCCGGTTGTCAACAAGCGAATTTCCGTCAGCCCGATTGCCGTGGTGGCCGGGCCATTTTCTTCTTCCCAGATGATTGCAATCGCACACACCCTGAACAAGGCGGCCGAAGACGTCGGGGTGGACTTCATCGGCGGTTTTACGGCGCTGGTAGAAAAAGGAATCGCCAAGTCCGATCGCGCCCTGATCGACGCCATACCGGAAGCGCTGGCGGAAACCGAGCGGGTATGCGCCTCCGTGAATGTGGCCTCCACCCGCGCCGGCATCAACATGGATGCCGTCTACCTGATGGGTCGCAAAATCAAGCGCGCTGCCAGTCTTTCGGCGAAAAGAGACGGTATCGCCTGCGCCAAACTCTGCGTGTTCGCCAACATTCCCCAGGATATCCCCTTTATGGCCGGCGCCTATCTTGGCATCGGCGAGGCGGACGCGGTCATCAACGTGGGCGTCAGTGGACCCGGTGTGGTGAAAAAAGCCGTCGAGCGGGCCCTGGAAGCAAACCCGCACATGGACCTGGGTCGCATTTCAGAGCTGATCAAAAGAACGGCCTACAAGGTCACTCGCGTTGGAGAGCTGATCGGCAGGGAAGTGGCTGATCAGCTGGACATCCGCTTCGGCGTCGCCGATCTGTCGCTGGCCCCCACACCCAACGTGGGCGACAGCGTCGGTGAAATCTTTCAGAGCCTCGGCCTGCTGAGCATCGGCGTTCCGGGAACAACAGCCGCGCTCGCCCTGATCAACGATGCAGTCAAAAAGGGCGGAGCGTTTGCCAGCTCCCACGTCGGCGGCTTGAGCGGCTCTTTTGTTCCGGTCAGCGAAGATTTGAACATATCCCAGGCGGCTGCCGACGGTCATCTCACCATCGAGAAGCTGGAGGCCATCACCAGCGTCTGTTCGGTGGGACTGGACATGGTAGCAATTCCCGGTGACACCTCCGATGACACAATTGCAGCGATCATTGCAGACGAGATGGCCATCGGCGTTATCAACAAGAAAACCACCGCCACCCGGCTGATTCCGGTGCCGGGGAAAAAGGCGGGCGACAGCGCCTATTTCGGCGGGCTGCTCGGACAGTCCGTTATCATGCCGGTAAACAATGCCAGAGGCACCAACGCTTTCATCCGGCTCGGCGGCCGGATCCCCGCTCCCATTCAAAGCCTGACCAATTAGCCCGTTTGATTGCGTTATCGGTTACGTTGCGCCGCACCCGAATCTCGCCCGGGCGTGGCGCGGAGGCAGGGCAGCTGTAAGGTTCGCGCAAATCTGCCGCAAAAACGGCCGTCGAATCTTCATATCTTCCGCTCTTCGGAAGGGGTTGCAACCGGCCGGCTCACCGGAACCGGAGAGGTCCCCAATAGATCGAACGCCGCGCATGGCTGTGATCACCATGTGCGGCGCGGCAGAAAAAGCGGCGGGGAATATACGGGTCTACCGGATGGAAACTACGGGCGCCGGCGCGTTGAGAATGACGTACTGGGCGGCCGAACCCATCAGCAGTTTGCCCACCTTGGAACGACGTTTTACGCCGACGAAAACCAGGTCGACACTATTTTCGTCTGCAAATCGAACCAGGTCCTCCCCCGGCGATAGTCCCCGGATCATCAGGTGAGTTTCGCAGGGGATGCCTTCCTTCTCAAACAGCGACTCGGCGTAAGCCAGGCTTCGCTGCGCTTCGTCGATTTCCTTCTGATTGTCTTCCGTACCCTTTCCCATGGAAGTGACAACATGAACGGATGCCTGAAGGGCGGCGGCATACCTGCATGCCAGTGCGATGGCGTCGTTGGCCGCATTGGATCCGTCGTAGCCTACCAGAAACTTCATCATTTCCTCCCCTCTCCAACTGTTGGTTGCGCGCGTTTACCGACACCGTGCTTGAAAGCCGGCGGCAGGGCTTTCCGTAGGTGCCGACAACCGGTTATACGAGCGAAAAGTGCCAGCCACATACCCAAATGGTACGGGGATGTAAACCGATAAGTGCTGATCGATTGCCACCCTTTTGGGTGTTTGCGGAGGGAACCGCCAACGCTGCCGCACACGAGGTTACGCGGCCACCTTCATCGATTTGAGTTTCGTCAATATCTTGGCGGCCGGCTTTGAGCCGAGCTCAACAGCACGCTTGGCATGTTCGCGAGCGGTCTCGTAGGACTTCAATCGGTAAGAGACAACGGCAAGATTGTAATAACCGCGGGGATCCTCTGGAGAAAGGTCGGTAAATTTCTTAAAATACCGAATCGCTTTTAAATATTCCTTCTTTTCCGAAGCCGCCAGCCCGAGAGAAAACAGATCGCTACCGGGGACATCACTGCCGCCACCGCTTTTGGTCTTTGCTTTTGTAACGGTTCCATCGCCGGTGCTGCCGCTTTTATCGGCGGCTTTGGAGGCAGCGGTGCCCGCTGCAGCGGGCGCTGCTCCCGGGGGCGTCGGGGATTCAGCCGCGGCTGCCGATTCGAAAACGATCACATCATCACTGGTTTCATCCCCTACCAGGGGCGGTTGTACTTCGCTGGTGTCCACTTCCTCTTCCATATCATCGGCATCCCAAACCACCGGGTCATGTCCGAAAACTTCGGCGATGTCAAAGGTGGCGGTGTCATAATCGGCAATATCGCCGATTGCCGGGCTCTCTACCGGCTCCGGGGTCGAAATCGGGGCAGCAGCGGCAGTATCCGATCCCGGCGTTGCAGCCGGTCGGGGTTGCGGTTTCGTCTTCTCAGCGGCCTCTGCCGATGCTTTTCCGGCGGCCGGCCGCTTTCCTCGCCGCTTTTTGCCGGCAGCATCCGCTGCGGGCGGGGCCGCCCCGGCATTCAGCTTCTTTTTGGCTATTTTCTGCAAAACCTTATTGGCGGCCCGTGCACCTAATTTTACCGCCTTTTCAGCGTTTGCTTTGGCTGCCGAATAGTCTTTTTTACGATAATACACGATTGCCAGATTGTAATAACCACGCGGCTCCCGTGATCGCAGGGATATAAAACGGTTGAAGATCTCGATGGCCTGATCGAAATTCTTGTCAGCGTAAGCCTTCATCCCCTCGGCAAAAAGGGCTTCCGAGGTCGTATCGGGCTCGGCTTCCGGTTGGGCCGGCTCCTGCGCTTCGGAAGGCATTGCCTCCGGCGGTTTTACCTTCTGCTCATCGGCCTCCGGTTTGTCCGTTTTCGATTCGAGGGTTGCGTCGACGGGCAGTTGCACAGCCGTCTCGACCGGCTGCTCGTCAGACGAAGTCATTGGCTCCGGAGGTTCACTCACCGCTGCTGCTGCATCAAGGCCCTCTTCCGCTGCCGCGGGTTCCGGAATGGGGGTGGCTTCGACCTCCGGAAGATCTTCTTCGGCAGCGCCCGAAACCGGGTCTCCGGCGGAGATGTCGACCTGCTGGGCGATGTCACCGGTCAGTACGGGAAACTCGGGTATTGGCTCTGCGGCTTGATCCCCCCCGTGCTGCGGATCGGTGTCAGCCGGCGCGGTAGAATCGATCTCCGATTCTTCGCCGGGGGGCTTCGATGCGTCGGCAGGCACCGGCTCCGGTGGTTCTTCCTGCGGTGATTCGGCTGCCGGCGAGGATTGCACCAGCGCATCTGTTACAGGGATTTCTTCCAGGGAACTCGGGTCGATGGTCTCGAAGGCGGCGGTGTCGAGTTCTTCAAAAATGGTGTCGGTGGATGCGGTCTCGATGTTATCCAGCAGGACACTTCGCTCTTTGGCAAGCCGGATCTGTGATTTTTCATAGACCTTCTGCGCCGACCCGACGCCCATGTCCAGCGCTTTTCGGGCCATGTCGCGGGCCGTTTCGAAATCTTTGAGCCGGTAGTGCAGGATCGCCAGATTGTAATATCCACGAGGCTGTCCCGGGTTCTGTTCGACAAACTGGGTGAAGTGCTGCAGGGCCTCGGCGTAGTTTCTCTTTTTGGAGGCAGCCAGCCCGCGGGTAAAAAGATCCATGTCCACAACCGGTGGGGACGCCTTCTGCACCCGGGAGTCTTCTTCCGGCAGGACGACCGGTGCCGCAGAGACTTTGGTCTCTTTCAGCGCACCGGGTTGGATTTCGGCCACGACGTCGGGTTGAATTTCGACGGGCTCCGTATCAACCATCGCGTCCGCCTGCTGCGCCGCATGTTCCTCCACAGATGCTCCAGCCGCGTGCGTCTCCATCTCTGCTTCCGGAGTCGCAGGTGCCGCCGCTTTACCGGAATCCTCATCTGCCGGTTGCTCTTCGCCGCCCCCCTTTTCGACCGCGCTCTGCTGGCCGGACGTCTCCTGCGCACCGGCTTCAGCCTGAATGAAATCTTCCAAAGAAGCAGTCGGCATATCGTCTATATCAAATGGCTCTTTAGCGATTGCCGGGACGGGCGAGTCGGCAGGGGACATTGTCTCTACCGGTGATTCCTCCTGTCCGGCGGGTTCGGCTGCAGCGCTGCTTTCATTGTCTTGCTTTACCGCGGCCAGCGTTGCAGGATCGATGACGATGGTGTCGTCCGAGCCAGGGCCGCCGAAGGACGGCAGCTCTTGTTCTTTAAGGGCCTCGGTATCGGCAATTTGGATATCGCGCTTGCGATCGGGGCCTGGGGTCGTTTCGCCTTGCGGAGCTGCCGGGACGTTAAAGGGCGGTCCATCAATTTCAACGGTTTTCTCCTCGAAACCCGAGAGCAGGTCATCTGCGGGGCGCACCCGAGAATCCATTCCCCGCCCCCGGGCACGATCCGTCTCGTGGCTGCCGTCATCGCCGATGCCGCTCCGCGCTGCGGATCCGGCTTTTCTTCGGGATTTTTTGACCGACACTTTCTTGAGGATTTTACGCGCCCCATCGGCTCCGAGATCGATCGCCGCGCTGGCACACTGCTCCGCCCTCTCATAGTCTGCCAGTCTGAAATAAAGTATGGCCAGGTTGTAAAATGCCCGGGGCTCATCGGGTGAAATCTCGGTTATGCGGGTGAAGTCTTTGATGGCCTGGGGGTAATTTTTCTGCTCGGAGGCTTCCATTGCCTGCCGAAAAATGGCACTCACCGGCGAATCATCCGGCTGTATCGGCGGTTCACCGGCATCCAGTTTCGCACCGGTGCCTTCAGCGCCGCTGTCGTTTGCCGTCCCTGCGACTTCGGGTTCGGGCCGCTGCTGTCTGCCCGGTGCTTCATCGCCGGCCGACAGCTCCGCCGTCGCGCTGTCCGGGGGCAGGATCTCCGCCTCCTCGACCGCAGCTTCGCCGGAGATCGGGTCGATCGGATCCGACTGCTCAGTGCCCGCTGGCCATTCGGCAGCGTCGATCTGGGTTTCGATAATTTCTTCCGCATCGCTTTCGGCGGTGGCGGTATCGGCATTGTCAAAGGCGATAGTCGGCGGGTTCGCGTCGGTCACGGAGATCTTTCGTTTTTCCGATCCGGCAAACAGCAGATACGTCAGGCGGTCTTCGAGGTCACGGATGCGTTTGACATCCTGCTGCTCGCGCATCAGGGCCAGCTTTTCTCTTCGCTGGTGAAGGTCCAGCTGCTTGATCAGGTGCCGATGGTCGGTCTTGATTTCCTTGAAGTGATGCAACAACCGCCGGTTGTCCTTGCTTACCTTTCGAAACTGTTTTTGAAATTCGACAAAGTAGCTGCGGCTCGATTTGGATATCTCTCTTTCGACAATTCTGGCCAGCAGGCTGTAGTTGACCGAATCTGCATCCTTTTGCTGCTTTTTCCCGTCGGTTTCCGGGCCATCGGCCTTCTGCGGGGTCGATCCGGCAGCAGGCTTGCGGTCTTTCGAATCCCCGTTTTTCCCGGATTGGAATTCCCCGGGATTCTGAGGCACGGACTGCACGAAGTTTTCCCTGCTCCAGGGGATGTGCCTGTCGGAAGTATACGGTTTGAAATACCAGTCGCGGATATGCACCTGCTGATCGATATAGCGCAGCAGCTGATCGATCGTGTTGAACATCTCCGGGCTTCGGTCGAGTTCGGCGAGAACCACGTAGTTGCCGCCTTCGTCCGGTGAGGAGGAGGCCTCGACGTTGAGAAAGTTGAACGGACCCCGCGTAATGTAATCACTGAGCGCAGCGGCCGATTCTCTCCGGGTGACCAGGAAGGCGACAACGGCAACATCTTTTTCATCACAAAATTTCGGTTGGAAGGAATCGACCTGGAATTTATCCATGATGAGGCCTTCCAGGTCCCCGATGCGCAAATCCTCTTCCAGTCTCGATTTCATAAGGTTCTTTCCCGATATTCCATCAGTTCAGTGCCGCGGGAGCGTAAAGCGACCGGCCGGTGACACGCTTTCCGGTTCTAAATCAGGTCGCAATAATGTAACTTACTGAATATATGAAGACAATTTTAGCGAAACCCGTCAAAAAAGTCAAGACGGGGATATGGTTTGTTTTCCGGGTGAAGATTTGGTAAATTTTTTCGATACAGAATGCCCGCTGGAAACGAAAACGGCAACCACCCGCAAACACCGGAGCAAAGAAACACACCATGACCGCCAACGGTAAAGCTGAACAAAGCGCCCGGATCGGGGTGATCTCCGACACCCACGGGATCCTGCATCCCGCCGTGCCGGACTGGTTTCAGGCGGTCAGACGAATCGTTCATGCCGGCGATATCGGCCATCCGGACATACTGGTTGCGCTCGGCCGCCTGGCCCCGGTTACGGCTGTTCGGGGGAACATGGACTCCGGCACCTGGGCGACTGCCCTGCCCGTGATGGAGTTCGTCGAGTTTCAAAGCCTGCGGCTCTGCGTGCTGCACGACCGGGACCGGCTGGATTTCGAACCACGGCGGGCCGGAATAGACGCGGTCGTCAGTGGACACACCCATCGTCCGCACCTCAGTGACGAAGACGGTGTGCTGTTTATCAATCCCGGAAGCGCTTCTGATCCTCGACACCGGCACCCCCCCACGGTGGCATTGCTGGAGGTCGTCGACGGTCATTTCTCCGCCCGGTTGATCGAACTGGATCCGAGGATCTAGCCGTCTCCGGCACTATCTGAAATGCTCGATGAAAGAAAATGTCCGGGCGATCCCCTCCGGAGTGCGCCGCTGCAAGCTGCGGATGAATCTTGAATGACTGCGGAGATGAATTGCACCGGACAGTCGGGTTATGCTATAATGCAGTGTTACCGGCGGAAGCCGCAAATAGAACTACCGCGGATGAATCGACAGACGCTTACCGGCAAATCCGCTGCTGAAAACGCGTGTTGAAAGACCCGGGAATCGATCGAGGAGGACACCAATGTTGACGATTTTGCTGAAATTCAACGATAAGGTATTGAAAACCATTGAAACCGACAAAGACGTGGTGAGCATCGGCAGGAATGTGAACAATGATATTCAAATCGACAACTTGAGTGTATCGAAAAACCACGCCAAAATTACCAGAGACAAGGATTCCTACCGGGTGGAGGATCTCAACAGCACCAACGGAACCTATCTGAACGAAAAAATGGTTTCCAAGGCAGAGTTGAAGCACAAAGACGTTCTGACCGTGGGCAAGCACACCCTTGAAATTCTGATGGACAAGCTTTACGCCATCGACACTTCCCGGGAACAGGTCAACGACACCATGATGCTGACCACTGAAAAACACAAGGAAATGCTCAAAAAACAGCAGAAGTTGAAAAAATAAGCCCGTCCCTTTCAGTCCGTTCCGCCGGCATCCCGGACCATACTGCCGGAACGGCTCTTTAAAATCACCGCCGAACGTTCAAAGCGAAGATAGGGAAGCTCGTACCGGTGAACGGTCACAGATAAGCCCGCCCGAGAAATCCGGCCGAAATCGATCTCCTCTTCCGACATCCTGCCTTTGAAAGCGACCATCACCCCGCCTTCCGCCAGAACCGGCAGACCCAGCGACAGGAATTCATCGAGGGAGGCGAGCGCCCGGGTGACAATCAGGCCGAAGGATCCGGGCAAACTGTCGGTGGAAGTGCCGGCAGCAGCTGCCTGCCGTTCCGCCCGGCGGGGTGATCGGCGCACAAGATCTTCGACCCGTGCATGGACCGCTTGAAACCGGTCGAGGTTCAACAGGCGGCCTGCGTGAGCTAAAAACGAGACTTTTTTACGGGAAGCATCGATCAGGGTAACCGCCAGGCCGGGCATCAAGATCTTCAGCGGAATGCCGGGGAAACCGCCTCCGCTGCCGATATCGAGGAGGCTGGCCGCACGCGGCAGGAATCGAATCGGCGCGATAGAATCCAGATAATGTTTGACGGCCACCTCCTGCGGATCGGTGATGGCCGTCAGGTTGATTTTGCGGTTCCACTTCAGCAGCTCACGGGCGTGCAGGGCAAACTGCTCGGCTGTCGCCTCTTCCAGCGCGAGCTTGAAGTGCCGGGCGCCGTTTACGATGAGCTGTTTCCACTCGGGGGAGCCGATTTCCACTGTCGAGACACCCTGGGGGTCAGGCGATACACACCCTGCGAACTTCTCGGATATCGGTGTGCCCCTGGAAGACCTTCATGACACCGTCTTGCTTCAGTGTCGTCATCCCCTGCTTGGCAGCCTGCTGGTAGAGCTCTTCGGTCGGAGCCTTCTTTTTGATCATGCGCTTGATTTCGGGGGTTCCGTCCATCAGCTCGTGGATACCCATCCGACCCCGGTATCCGGTGCCCGAGCAGGCCTCACACTTGCCGGGTTTCTTCAGTTTCAAATCGGAGTCGTACTTGATGCCGGTTTGCTCGAATGCTTTTTTGCCGAATTCGGACACGATCTCTTCGAACTCTTCCCGCGAGGGCTCGTAATCCTTGGCACAGGATTTACACAGCTTGCGGACCAGCCGCTGGGCCAGCACTGATAGGAAGGCATCCGAAAAGTTGAGCGGATTCAGGCCCATGTCCAGAAGACGGGTGACCGTTTCCGGAGCGCTGTTGGTGTGCAGGGTGGAAAAAACCAGATGCCCGGTGAGCGAGGCTTCGACGCCGATGGAAGCGGTTTCTTCATCGCGCATCTCACCGATCATGATGATATCCGGGTCCGCCCGGAGAAAGGCGCGCATGATCCGTGCAAAATCGAGCCCGATTTTGGGCTTGGCCTCGACCTGCCGCAGGCCGGGCTGGGTGATTTCCACCGGATCCTCGGCCGTCCAAATCTTCACCCCGGGCTGATTGATATGCCCCAGGGCGGCATGCAGGGTCGTGGTTTTACCGGAACCGGTGGGTCCCACGCACAAAACCAGGCCGTATGGATTGGCAATGGCTTCCAGCAGCACGTTGATATTGCGATCGGTGAAGCCCATGTCTTCGAGCTTCATGGCCCCGGCTTTGGCCAGCAGACGCATGACGGCATCTTCGAAACCGCCGGCGGTAGGCAGGGTCGCCACCCGCAGTTCAAAACCGGGGATTCCCTTCCGTTTGAACTTGATCTTGCCGTCCTGCGGCAGGCGCCGCTCGGCAATATCGAGATGGGACATGATCTTGATCCTGGAGAGAAGACCCCGGGCCATGGAATTGGGCACCTTGAGATATTCCTGGCAGACCCCGTCCATCCTGAAGCGGATCGAGGTGGCCTTGGTGACCGGTGAGGGCTCGATGTGAATATCGGAGGCGTTTTTGCGATAGGCCGCGATGATGAACTGGTCCACCAGCTTCACAATCTTGCTGGAGCTTTCATCCACCTCCTCCATATGCTCATCTGCATCTTCCTCTTCTTCAAAAGAGACATCGGGAATCATGTCGAAATCGTCGAGATTCGCGACATCGCTGTCCTCATCCATTGCCTGCTGGTCCTTGTCGTAAAAACGCTTGATGTACTCCTCGATATCCTCCTTGGTGGAGACCGAAAAGTTGACCTTCGGCGTATTCAACAGCTGCTTGATGTTGTCGGTTTTGTTCAGGTCCCGGGGGTCGTCAACCAGCACCTCAACTACGTCCTTGTCCCAGCTCAGCGGCACCCAGCCCGCGTTGATCAGAAACGCTTCTTTTAAGGTGCCGAGCAGCTCGGTGGGGGTCGGCACCGCGGGATCGTAATCCCGAAACTTGCAGCCGTAGTAAGCAGAAAAGGATTTTCCAATGTCCAGCTTGCTGACACCGTGCTGATTGATCAGCACGAACTCAACGCTTTTGCCCATCTTTTTGGAAAAGGCAAACGCCTTCTGCAGCTGTTCTGTGGTTACAAGGTTTTGCCGCAGGAGCAGATCGTATTTGGATTTTGCCGACAGGCTTGCGGTCAGCCCGGCCATCCGTTTTTTGATTTCGTTGTTCTGCGGGTCGAGCTTGCCGGCGACCTTGTAGAGCTGAAGGGAAGGATCCTTGTGGTCTCTTTTTTCCAGTTCCCGGCCGAATTGGAACTGAATGCTGGCGCGGGCCTGGCTGTCGAGGTTTTTGTTGTCCACCAGCCTGCTGACATATTCCGCTGTTTTCTCCGCTGACTGCTGCTTGAGCAGGCAATCACAGTAGTCGGAAACGAATTTTTCAGGCGGGTGGCCCTGCAGGATCAGTTTTTCGTACTCGGCCACCGCTTCGCCGAAAAGCCCCAGTTCCTTGAAGCTGGCAGCGCTGTCGATCAGTGTCTGACCGCTGAGAATATCCCTTCCGGATTCCTGGCTCGAAAGGGTTTTTTTCAACATAGAGATGTCTTGTGCCGACACGCGGGTCGATTCGGACTGCTCTCTTTCGGCGATCTCCTTTTTGACCTCGTCGAGCTTCGCCTTGATTTGATCGCGCAGTTGGGAATCATTCGAGGACAGGTTGGCCAGAATTTGCTGGTAAATGTCCCGGGCCTCGTCGTACAACCCCATCGATCGACAAACCTGAGCCTCGTTTATCCGGGCGTCGTTTTCCGACTTTACTTTTGCTTGACTTGTCTTCATAAGCTTTCCATCCTGTGTTATTTTATCACGACCGATGCGCAATTAACAGGCAATTTTGCCGGACCGGCCCCTTGTCACTTTTTAAAAAGTCGCTTCAGCCCTCGTGTTCCTTTTGCCGGTTTGAGTGAGGGTAACAGTATATCGCAATTCAAACGCAGCATTGCTACCGACGCTTGGAGGCTCATCGGTATCAACAGGTAGCCGAGATCGGTCTTGCGGATATACACGCGGCCCCGGTCAAATGCCAGGTCGGTTTCACGGGTTCCGTCCAGTGTCGAAAGGATGTTTTCCCATTCGACTTTCGCCAGGTCCGGCACCCCGTCGACCAGGGACTGCTGGTACACAATATCTCCCTTTACTGACAGCAGCACTACCCCTTTGATTCCCTGCATGTTCAGAATGTCTGCGAACAGTTCCTTCATGTTTGCCTCTGGTTTTTCACCCGCCTGGCCCGATAACGTTTTCCTGCCGGCGTGCAGATCCATGCCTTGGTTGCGGGCTACAGTTTGTGAAGCACTTTCATGATTTTATCCCTGGGGCACTTGGGATTTACCGATAAAACGATCGTGTCGCTGCCGGGCAAAACGATGTAGTCCGTCGCTTCGCCGCGGTCGACATAGCAGAGTTGCAGTTCACCGGTTGCGAAAATCGATCCGACTTTCGACCACTGGCGAACATTCCCGTCCCAGGATTTGTCCCTGTAAACGTCTACCAGTCCACTGCGCTGCCCGACCTGCTCATCGATCACGGTCCGAATGCGACGGATCGGATCCCGGACCGGTTTGGTTTTTTGGGATGCCGCCGGCCTGGCGGGTTTTTCCGCTTCATCCCGCTCGGACTTCCGGGATTCCTCGTTCATATCGGCCTCGTCTTTCAGGCGGCTGGCTTCCAGAATCAACGGCTGCAGATCACTGTTTACCCGGTTTGCAATCGGCGGGCAGACGTTTTGAATTGAAATTGTCACCTTGTCCCAGGAAAATATTTCGTATGCGGCGGATTTGCCCTGCAGATCGTTTACCCGCGCATCCAGCAGCTCTCCGTCGCTGAAGAAAAGGACTCCTTTCTTCCCCGAGGATTTGTCTTCCAGTCGAATGGTGCATGTTTTCTGCTCCATCTCCATCAGCTGGAGAAATATCCCGGACGAAACGCTGTGAAGCGTGCCCCCTTCGGATTCTTTTCTCAGCGTGCCCATGATCTTGCGGGCCAGGCTGTCGAGCATGAAGGGTTTGGCAATATAGCTCACCGCCCCCCCTTCGCGGGCCATTCTTTCCATCTCCGGAGTGCTGTAGCCGGTGATTACGATCACCGGAATGTCCGGGAAGTTCTCCATCACGTGCTGCAGGAGAGAAAAACCGTCCATGCGGGGCATCTTCAAATCGGTGACGATCAGCGAAATGGTGCTTTTCTTGAGCTTTTCCACCGCCTCCTCTCCGTTTTCGGCCGTTATGACGGAGAAGGTGTCCTCGTACTTCTGAAAACCGTTCTGCAATGCAACCAGCATCTCCTGGTCGTCGTCGACGATCAGCACGTTTTTGATCATCCGTAGCTTCCTTTACCTGAATCCGGGCATTTGCTAAGAGGCCCGGTCGATATCCACGATTTTAATACCGGCCACGTAGTCCATGGCGGCGTACTTTTTAACATTGCTGATTTTTTTCGTTATTTCATTCATCTTGCTCAGCTGCTGTTGCATCATCACCACCTTTTCATGACCGGGGCTGCCGGGCGCCACCTCGGCGATAAGGTCGTCGATGAGATTGTTGAGAATGGTCAGGGGTTGATTGAGGCGGTGGGCGACACCACCGGCCATCTCCAGTACTCCCTTGAGCTTCTGTTCCTGGGCGCTTTCTTTTTGCCGGGCCATTCGTTCGGTGATGTCCTGGGCGATACCCTTGATGTGATGGGCGCGGTTTTCCTGTTTCACCAGCAGGGCGAGGCAATCAAGGTGCCGGGGGTTGCCCTGCTTGTCCTGAAAAGTCAGAATCACCTGTTCAGAGCCGAACTTGAGAATATCCGATAAAAACAGCAGGAAGAAATCCCGGTGCGCGGGGATAAGGAAATCCATCAGCGGTTTTCCCCGCAATTCACCGCTCCCGCAACCCAGCATCTGCAGGCAGGGTTCGTTGGCGTCGATGATGCCTCCCTGCAGGTCGAAAACGATGATAATGTCGTTTTTGGCGCTCACCGCGGAATCCAGGCTGGGCATCTCCCCCTTTTCTTCTATTTCATCGGTGATGTCGCGAAGAATACCGTCCAGATGCACCACAATTCCGTCATCATCGAGCACGGCCCTGGCAGTTACCGCGCACCAAACCGGTGTCTGGTCCTGCTTGAGAAAGGAGATCGGCAGGTCGATCACCCGTCCGCGCTGCATGATGGTATGAATCAGTATACCCCTGTCTTTTTTGTTGCGGTAGAGATTGATCACCGGATATCCGATGAGATCGCCGACCGCATCAAAGCCGAACATCTTCGCAAAAACCCGGTTGCAGAAAATGATTTTGCCTTCGATGGTTGTCCGAAATACGGCAAGAGGCACGGAGTTCAGAAAGTCAACATACCACCGGGCCGAGTTGTCGATGAGTCCTTGCACCGCAACGCCTTCCGTGTTTCGTTGTCTCAAACTGCCCGCGATGGGTCCGGCTGCCGGTTCACGGGCGAATGCCATACTTTTCCAGGGGCTTTTTGTACTTTCCGGTCCAGGAAGCCAGATGCTGCTTGAATTGCCGTTCGATGCCAAGCTCTTGTGCCAGCTCCTGGACCGAGGAGATGACCGCAATGGCCAGCTCCTCATCACCGGCCTCTCCGGTGAAACGGATCTGGCGATCCGCATATTCGAATTCGGCTGCAAATGGATCCAGAAAAGCATACCGGTCGGCCATTTCAACGAACTTCTTGCGGATAACGCTGTTGCAGTCGGCATCCCTGGTTTTCTTCGAAGTATACAGGCTTTCAAAAATCCCCATGAATTCTTCCAGCATTTTCACCACACCGGAACTCGGGGCCGCTTTGGGGACATCGTCAGGGACGCGATCCTTTTCGGCCAGCGGTATACGGCTGACTTGAAACAGACCCCCTGCCGCTTTTGTCTTTTCGACAAGCTTTTCGACGTTGCCCTTAACGCTGCCGGATTTGCCCTCTTTCCAGGAAAAGGAGCCTCCGACGATTTCCCCGTTGCTGATGAAAACCAGCCCCTGTTCGCTGCCGTCGCCGATGGTGACGTTAATAAAGCCGGTGAGTTTTTCGGTGGTCAACTTTCCAAGCAATCCCTTCAAGTCGGTAAATTCGGTGCTGAGGTCATCGTAGACGATTTCAGCCGATGGCATACTAGACCAGAAATATACGTCTTGCGGCGGTATGTGATAGATGTCCACCAGGAAATTGTGGCCGGACTCCTGATTCATCAGGCGCGTTACGGCCTCCTCGCCGATGATTTTTTCTTCCCGGTCCTGGATACAGCCGTTGATAATATCGTCGTGGTCAAAGAATATGACCCCCTGGGCAGCGGTCGATCTGAAAAAAATACTCCCGGAACCAACCTCTCCCTGGTAGTGTTCGAGCAGCTTGCCGATGTCCAGATAGTAGGAGTTGAGATTTTCAACAACCGGTTTTTCCTTGGGGGCAATGACCATATGCGCTCCTTATCTTCGCCGCCGCAGCCGTTCAATGGACAGGCGGATGCTGTCCTGCATCCTGGCAATTGCTTCGCCCAGCTCTCCGATTTCATCGTTTGAACCGGCAGGTATGTCAGCATCGAGTTCCCCGATGCTGATGCGGTCGGCCACGTTGGTCAGTGCTTTAATCCTGGCGGCCAGGCGATAACCGTAGAACGAGACAACCAGTGCGATTAGCAGCAGTGTGACGGCCAGGATGATCGACACGGTAGAGCGTGTCCCGGCAGTCAGCTCCGCAGACCGGCTTGTCAGTTTGGTCAGGTCCAGGGTGAGCTCGTCAAGATAGGTGGTGGCTGCGATTACGAACGGGGTGCCGTCGATCGGTGTGCACACCATAAACTTGTCACGAAATTTGCCGTCCTTGTCCTGCCAGGTGTAATAGCCTTTCGATTCCCCCCCGTTCCTGACACCGGTGTATACTTTCCAAAATCCGGGGAAATTGACTCCGAGCGGTTTTTTCAACTTGCTCATGTCGATGCCGATAATCTTGCCATTGGGATGCGACCAGGTCCGCCAGACACCGTCCGGGCCCGGCAGCTCATAGAGTGCAGTATATCCGGTCATCCCGACTTTCTGGACAGCCAGACGTTTGAAATTGAGGTTTCGCTCGAAGTTCTCTTTCCGCAACCCCGGTTGGGTCAACAGGAAAAGTTTTACCTGCATGGCCGTTGCCCTGGCGATATCGGCCATTTTTTCTTCCGCCATTTTGGAGACGATGCGTTTGCTTTCGGAAGTCAGCAGTTCGGAGAGCTGATCCATTTGCCGAAAAAACATCCACCCGGATGCAGCGAAAAGCAGTATCGGTAAAACGCAGAATAGAAGCATCATCTTGGCGCCCAGTCCGATCCGTCCGGTCCTCAGCGACGAAGGAATCCGCAGGCTCCGCGTTTTTTGATCTTCAGGTCGCTTTGGTTGCTGCGCTGCAGCGGCCTGCGGTTGTTCGATTTCGCCATCGGCTTCTATAAATGGCGGGGACGCCGTTTTCGCAGGCTTGGGCTCCGGCTTGGTGACGGAAATGATGTGATTGCAGGCCTTGCATTTGAATTTGGCAGTCTGGCCTTTGATCCTCTCGGGATCAATACGATATTTCCTCCCGCAGTCTTCACAAATGACAATCATCCGCCGACTCCTTCACGATGACATTCAATACCCTTTTTCTCGCATCTTTTTGACCATGTTGATTTTGAAGACTTTCATTTTCTCTTCGCGCTGTATTTCCCGCGCCAACGCATCTACCAAAACGGCTGCCTGGGACACCGGAACTTGCGAAAACTGAAACCCCGAGTCGCTGATGTGATCTTCGACCAGCACATCGGCGATGGGCCCCACGGCTACGGCCAGCTGCCGGCTTACATAGTCGAGAAAATCCTGATCGAGAAATTCTTCCGGTCTTTCGACGGCTTCGATGAGCCCTAAGTCAAGGAGCCTGGATACCGCCCCGCGTATTTCCGGCAGCTGCAAACCCGCTTTGCGGGCGATCGCGCCCAACTCCTTTTTGCCGTCCAGCTGCAGAAAGACCCCTAGCAATCGGCCATCGACGGAAATGTCGCCTGCATCGTTTTTCAATACCTGTCGATACACCCGCCTGGATATGTCGCCGGTCAGGTCAACCATGGGATTGCCTCTGTCGCACCCTGCATCGCGGCAGGCTGACTGCAGGTCTACTTTCTGAAAGCCAGGGCCTTTTTCAGCTGCTGGATCTCTTTTCGAAGCGCCTGCAGTTCGGTTTGCACCAGTTGCTTGAACTCGTCCAGAGCCGCGATAAACTCCGGTTGCGGTTCTCGCGACGACGGTTTCGGTTCTCGCGACAAAATGACCTCGTCTGTCGCCTCCGGGATCTCTTCCGGTTCCACCGGAGCTTTTTCAGCTTCTGCCGGAGTCGATACGGGAACAAGCCCCTCCTTCAGCTTTTTGTATTTTGCCAGCTCCGTGGAGAGAATTTTTCTTCTCTCGGTGTCGGCCATCCCCTCTGTGTGAACGACGGTATCGAGGTTGTTGTAAAGAGAGCTCAAGATCTTGAACGCATCGGGGTGTGATTTTCCCAGGTTGAGCCGAATATACTCACCGATAGAGCCCAGCAGCTGCAAAAAGATCAGCACAACCTTATCTTCCTTGAAGGCATCCTGCAGCTCGGCAATCTGCTCTACAAAGCGTATCATCACCTCATCGGTGATCTCCCAGTCGATCGACAGGACGATGGCTTTCAACTCCCTGAGTGGCGAGCCGGCAGTTTCGGCCGCTTCCGCGGAAGATTCCTCCTCGGGTTCGTCTTCTCCAAAGAGGTTTTCCAGTCGGTCTTCAACCTCTTCGGCGAAACTGTCCCCTGTTTTCTCGGGTGCCAATGGATTCCCCCCTACTTCAACTCATTGATGATCGAAGCCATTGTCATGGAAATGATCTTTTTCATTGTCGCTACAACGTTTGTTCCGGTCAACGCGCTGGCCGGAAACGATGCGGTTTTCAGCCTGGAGTTGAGGTCTTTATTCAATGTTTCCAGGGGCAGCAACGGTATGCCCTGTTCGGCCAGGTCGACCTTGTTATACTGCAGGACGATCGGCACCTTAAAGACGCTCTTTTTGTAATTGGCCAGGTTTTCCTGCAGGTTTTTCAACGAGAGAATGTTCTTTTCCCGCCGCACGGCCATGGCATCGGCAACAAACACGATGCCATCCACCCCCCGCAGCACGAGCCGGCGGGTTGCGTTGTATTTTACCTGTCCCGGAACGGTATACAGCTGTATCTTCACATCGTATCCGTTGACCTTCCCGATGTCGAACGGCAGAAAGTCGAAGAACAGTGTCCGGTCTCCGTGGGTTTTGATCGTGACCATCTCGGTTTTGATCCGGTTGTTGAACTTCTGGTAGATATATTCCAGGTTGGTCGTCTTGCCCCCTCTTCCGGGACCGTAGTAGACGATTTTCACCTGAACTTCTTTCTTTTTCGGATTAACAAATGCCATCTATGGTTACCTGCCGACGTCGGGTGCAAACAAGGCCGAACGCGTCGCGTCAATGGAGTTCGTTGACGATCAGGAAGCTTGCACCGACTCGAGGATCTGCTTGATTTTCTCGACGGTTTCATTCACCTTCAGACGTAAAAATCCCAATGAGATGTCGTTGCTGAAAATGGTGATCAGCAAAAACTCGGTGATGATCTTGTTAAAGTGTATGTTTTCTTTCTTTCCTTTATGAAACAGCAGTGAAAACTCACCCTCGCCGATGATTTTGGCCATCGCACTGACGGCACCGAAGTTGCCCGCTGCCAGTGCGGCCAGGGAGTAAACGTCGTGCTTGATCTTTCCATTATCCCGGTTGGCGATAATGTTGCCGGCCATGTCGATCAGAAACACACAACGTACACCAACATCGATGAGATCACGCTGCAGGATCTCCTCTATTCCATCGAGTTGCTCTTGACCAAGGGTGTAAGACAATGGGTTTCCTCCCAGTGTTTGAAGTGCGTCAAACCGGATGCGGTAACGCAGGGGCTGTAACGCAAAAAATGTTTGTAAATCAGCAAAATAAAACACTTTTCAACACGTAAGAATACCACAATGCACTACCTTTGATCAAATGGTAAATTGGGGACAAGGGCGGCTGCCAGCCGCAGCCGGGCAGAAATTACGGATTGGAAACGGCGGTTTATTCGGCAGGTTCGGAAAAGTCCATTAACAAAACAAATTCGCCACCTTCCTGCTGCGTTTTTCTCAGGTGGGGGTATCTTTTCTTGAAGACCCGAATCATGGGAGCGTTTTCGTGCAAAACCGCTGCCATGAAACCCTGGAAACCGTTTTCTTTCGCAATATTTTCCAAAACTTGCAAAAGATAGGATGCGATTCCCATCCCCTGGTAATCCTCCCGGACGACAAAAGCGACCTCCGCCCGGGTCTCGTTGTCCATCGCATATGAACCGATGGCG
Source organism: Deltaproteobacteria bacterium SG8_13 (assembly GCA_001303025.1). Taxonomy (GTDB): domain Bacteria; phylum Desulfobacterota; class Desulfobacteria; order Desulfobacterales; family SG8-13; genus SG8-13. The sequence continues at coordinate 7,838 of LJNK01000036.1, read as the reverse complement.
ATGATCTCTTTGTGACCGCCGCTCTGGGCCAGACCGACAATGGAGATGTTTCTTCGATAATCGATGCTGGACCACTGCCGCTGGATGATCTCATGGGGAAAGAGGCGCTTGTTGTGGAAGAACCGAAGATATATCGTCTTTTCCTGCAGGGAATAAAAGAAATTGCGATAGGAGAACTCGTCGGACGGCAGCAGCGGTCGGAACTCGATGGTTTTCCCGTTTTTCAGCTTCAGGGTGCTCTTGTAATTCTCCAGGAAAAGCAAGTCTTCCCGGGAGGGAGGCAGTTGGTCGGCAAAAATGTATCGATGCTGCTTGGCTGCTGCGATCAGCCCCTCCCGGAATTTCGGGTGGGCAATTTGGGCCAGCTCCATCACCCGCTGGTAAATTCCCTTGCCCTGCAGCTCGGCGATACCGTACTCGGTCACCACAAAATTGATGTCGCCCCGGGTAGTGGCGACCCCTGCCCCTTCGCTGAGATGGGAGACAATTCGGGACACCTCCCCGTTCTGGGCGGTTGACGGCAGGGCGATGATGGAAAACCCGCCCCGGGACATGGCGCTGCCGCGCAGAAAATCGACCTGATCGCCGATACCGCTGTAAAAAAGGTACCCCATGGAGTCCGAGCAGACCTGGCCGGTCAGGTCCACCTCCAGAGCCGAGCTGATGGAGACCAGCTGGTCGTTGCGGGCGATAACGGTGGGATCGTTTACAAATTCGGAGGACCGGAAATAAAACATGGGATTGTTGTCTACATACCCGTAAAGACCGGTCGATCCCATGCACAGGGAAGCAACCACCCTGCCGGGCAGCAGCGATTTTCTCCGGTTGGTGACCACCTTGCTTTCCAGCAGGGGCAAAAATCCGTCGGTGATGACCTGGGTGTGGATTCCCAGGTCGCGCTTGTTGTCCAGGTACCTGAGGATGGCGTCCGGCACCCGGCCAAAGCCGACCTGAAGGGTGGCGCCGTCATCGACCAGCTGGGAAACGTAATGCCCGATCCGGCGCACCACCTCCTCGTTCACGTTGCCGGGATTCATTTCCACCAGGGGTTCCTCGTGTTCCACGAAGATGTCGATATCATCCATGTGCACGAAACTGTCGCCCCAGGTGCGGGGCATCCGGGGATTGACCTGGGCGATGACAAGCCGGGCGTTCTCCATCCCCGCCCGGGTGATGTCCACCGAGACGCCGAGGCTGCAGTAGCCGTAGCGGTCCGGAGGGCTCACCTGGATCAGCGCCACGTCGAGTCCGATCCGGTGACTGGCAAACAGCCGGGGGATCTGGGAGAGGTAGACCGGGATATAGTCGATGCGACCCTCAAAGGCCGCCTTGCGCATGGAAACACTGATGAAGAAGAGTTTGAGGGAAAAGCGCCTGAGAAAGGAAGGGTCTTCCACGTACCGGGCCAGCGTCGAGGAGAGCATCTGATAGATCATAATATCCTGCAGGGTCTGGTTGCCGACCATCGCGCGAATCAGGTGCTGCGGCTCCCCACAACCGGTTCCAATGAACACCCGGCTGCCGCTTTTAATTCTCCTTACGGCCTGTTCGGCCGACACCAGCTTGTGTGCGCCTTGCTGCTTGAGATCCATTGCATTCTCCTGACCGCCGGTTGCCATCGTGGCGAAAATGTCATACGTTGCGCTCGTGGGCGCGGGAGGTGTTCATGCCGAAAGAAACCGATAACGGCCTACGCAACAGGCCTTTCCGACAGCTGCGCGATCTGCTGGAGGAGAAAAACCTGCCGCTGAAATCACCGGATCCGCAGACCCCAACCCCCCGGGGGGATCCGGCTGTCGACCCGAAGGACGAACACCGTCTGTTCACGGAAGCCATGGAAGGGGTGGTTCCCCTTCGTCGTGACACCCGCATGCGGCCGGCCCCTGAACCGAAAACCCCGGAACCACCTGCCACCCGGACAGCGGAAATCGAAGCGGTTGCATACCTGCATCGACTGGTTGAGACCGGCGAAGGTTTCCATGTGGCCGACACTCCAGAGTACCGGGAAGGGGTCGGGCAAAACGTTCCCCTGGGTATTACCAGACATCTGCACAAAGGGCAATTTTCCATCCAGGATCACATCGACCTGCACGGGCTGTGCGTCGCTGCGGCCGAAGAGGCTCTCCAGGCGTTTTTCAAGGAAACCGTGACCGCCGGAAGGCGAACAGTGCTGATCGTGCACGGCCGGGGCCTGTCCTCTCCCGCCAAGCCGGTCCTCAAGGCCATGGTTCACCGGTGGCTGGCAGCCGGCCCCTGGCGTCATTGGGTGATGGCCTATTCCAGTGCACGCGCCTGTGACGGCGGTGCGGGGGCCACATACGTCCTGTTGCGCAAACGGCCGCTGAAACGCCGCTTTCGCAAAAAAAGGCGCGCAGACCGGATGTAATAAATAGTGAGTCCAGAGGTGGAATTTGTGCTTGACATAACTGGATAATGTGTTAAATATACTAGTTTTCCAGCATTTATTGAGAAGAATCTCTCATCTGGAAACGGTATTCCACATGAGGGATTTTTTTATGGGCAGTCGCCACTGCCGCATACCGCAGCGCTACCGCGATGCGGCCACCATTATAGCCAAGGAACCGGAGAATGATAGCAGATCAGAGCAAGGTGAGAAACATCGGTATCAGTGCCCACATCGATTCGGGAAAAACGACCCTGACGGAAAGAGTGCTTTACTACACGCATCGGATCCACAGCATACACGACGTGAAGGGCAAGGACGGCGTGGGCGCCACGATGGACTCGATGGAACTCGAAAAAGAACGCGGGATCACCATCGCGTCGGCAGCCACTTTCTGCCAGTGGAAAGGCCACGAAATCAACATCATCGACACGCCTGGCCACGTCGATTTCACCATAGAGGTCGAGCGGTCGCTTCGGGTCCTGGACGGCGCGATACTGGTTTTGTGCTCCGTCGGTGGCGTCCAGTCCCAATCGATCACCGTGGACCAGCAGATGAAGCGTTACAAGGTCCCCTGCATTGCCTTTATCAATAAGTGCGACCGCAGTGGGGCCAATCCGGACCGGGTGATTCGACAGCTTCGCGAAAAGCTGGGGCACAATGCCGTCGCCCTGCAGCTTCCCATCGGACTGGAAGCCGACCTGGAAGGGGTCGTCGACCTGGTGGCCATGAAGGCCCTTTACTTTGACGGCGAAAATGGAGAGACGGTGCGTGAAGAGGAAATACCGGAAAGTCTGATGGCCTCGGCAGTCGAAAGACGCGAGGCGCTCATCGACGCCGCTTCCATGTTCTCCGACGAACTGATGGAAGCCGCCCTGGAGGAAAGCGTAACCGAAGAGCTGCTCTACGCAGCCCTGCGCAAGGCCACCCTGACCCGTGAAATCACACCGGTGTTGATGGGATCGGCATACAAAAACAAGGGGATTCAACCGCTGCTGGACGCCGTTACCCATTTGCTGCCCTGTCCGGCAGATGTGCAAAACGAAGCCTTGGACATGGACAACGCCGAGCAGCCGGTTGCGCTGGTCACCGATTCCAAGAAACCACTGGTAGCCCTGGCTTTCAAACTGGAAGACGGTCAGTACGGGCAACTCACTTATGTCCGGGTCTACCAGGGGAAACTGGCCAAAGGCGAGACGATCCTCAACGCCAACCGGGGCAAGAAAATCAAAGTCGGCCGACTGGTGCGCATGCACGCAGACCAGATGGAAGAAATCGACGCCATTCCGGCCGGTTACATCGGCGCCCTGTTCGGGGTCGACTGCGCATCCGGAGACACTTTCGTGAATCCCGGAATCAACGTCAGTCTCACATCCATGTTTGTGCCGGAACCGGTTATTTCCCTGGCCCTGAGCGCCAAAGACAATCACTCCCAGACCAACATATCCAAGGCCCTGAACCGGTTTACGAAAGAGGATCCGACGTTCCGGACCCACGTCAATCAGGAGACCGGCGAGACCATCATCGAAGGAATGGGAGAGCTGCACCTGGAGATCTACATCGAAAGGATGCGCCGGGAATACAAGGCGGAGGTAGAAACCGGGCAGCCGCGGGTTGCATACCGGGAGACGATCACCCGCAGGGCCGAATTCAACTACACCCACAAAAAGCAGACCGGCGGCGCCGGACAGTTCGGCCGCATCGCCGGGTACATCGAACCGGTGGAAGACGAGGAATTCGTTTTTGAAAACCGGATCGTCGGCGGTTCCATCCCGACCCAGTTCATACCGGCATGTGAAAAAGGTTTTCGCGATTGCCTGCAGAAAGGTCCGAAACTCGATTTTCCGGTAACCGGCGTCAAGGTGGTGATCGATGACGGCGCCTCCCATTCGGTCGATTCCTCCGAAATGGCTTTCATGGCAGCCGCCCGTGGAGCCTTCCGGGAGACTTACCCCAAGGCCCGGCCGGTTGTGCTCGAACCGATCATGAAAGTCGTGGTGGAGACGCCTTCGGAATTCCAGGGGGCCGTTATGGGTTCGCTGAACCAGCGCAGGGGCATGATCCTCGGTTCCCAGGACGAAGGTCCCATGTGCGCCATCGAAGCCCAGATACCGCTGGCTGAAATGTTCGGTTACTCAACCGTTTTGCGATCGTTGACCCAGGGCAAGGCACAATTCACCATGGAATTTTCTTCCTACAAACCGGTGCCGCAGTCGATCACCGATGAACTGGTTAAAAAGGCATCCGAAGCCAAGCAGAAAGTCGCCTGACCGTGCGAAACCGGTATGCATGGGAGTTGGTGTGACGCACCTGGTTCACGAACTCGGAAAGCACATGCCGCCCCGCTCCCCGGCGGTGAAATCGGCTGCCGAAAACGTCCCTGCGGCCGATAGCGGACCCTTGCGCCCGGCCTGCGCGGCGGAACCGATCCCACAGCAACGGACCGGCTCACCGAATCCGCAGGCCGCAACTCCGAACCGACCGAATCGGGTGATCCACATCAAGGAAAGGAGTTTGAAGATGTTGATTAATGATCTGATCCTGCGCAATCCGTTGCGGTTGATGCAGGCCGACAGCACCAAAGACACCCTCAGACCGGGTGCTTTCGGGGCAGTGCTGGCACGCGCCGGAGTGGGCAAAACCGCCCTGCTGGTTCAACTCGCTTTGAATTCGATGCTGGAGAAGAAAAATGTACTGCATATCAGCCTGCAGGACCCGGTAAACAAGGTCAGCCTCTGGTACACGGAGGTTTTTCATCACATCGCCCAGCAGTATGCCGTCTCCCAGGCCAATGAGCTCTGGGACACGCTGTTGCCGCACCGGTTCATCATGACTTTCCGGGTGGAGGGATTTGCGGCAGCGAAACTCGAAGAGCGGGTCAACGACCTGTCGGAACAAGGCATTTTTACCCCCAACATGATCATCATCGACGGATATCCGTTCGAGCAGGATATGGGAGCAGCGCTGTCCGAACTGAAAGAGCTGGCAGGCAGACGCGGTTGCCACGTCTGGTTTACCGTACGCACTCACCGCCACGAAGCGCCGGAACAATTCGGCTTGCCGCGCCAGATGTCCGACATCGCCGAGCTGTTCGACATCATTTTGCAGCTGCAGCCGGAAGGCAAAGACATTCATATCAAAGCGCTGAAAGTCCCCGGAACCGAAGCCGGCTCCTCCAAACTGTTCCTCGACCCGGCGACGATGTTGATCACCAACAGCCACTGAAACGGTTGCGAATGTTTTCCCCCGGCCGACAGCAAACCATCCGTTGTATCCGCCCCGCCTGTCGGCGGTTCTTGACATTTGCGTGCAATGCCCTTTATGAACACGGGAGCATTGACATCGAAACACTTCCGGCAGGTTCAGAAAAAGCGTGCGAGCGAGTACACCCCTGCATATCATCCTTGCCCTGATCGGCGCTGTGATCGCCGCTGTCGTATCCGGCTGCGTATCCTGGCAACCGGACTGGCACCGGTCCGCGGATGCCGTTGCAGATACGGATCCGTCGCCTTTGCTGGAAACAGCCGAACGGCTTAGCCTAACGGCCGGCAGCCGCCCGGAGCTGCTTGCGACCATCGCCGCCTACGAGTCGGTTCTGGCGGTGGATTCTTCCCACTTCACCGCCCTGACCAGCCTCGGTCACCTGTATATCCTTCTGGGAGCCGCCTACACGGAAAATCGCACGGAAAAGGTTCGCCATTATCAAACTGCCCGCAGGTACAACGAATGGGCCATGTATACGAACAGCGAGTTTCGCGCCCGAATGGGCGAGGGCCGGAAGCCCTGGGAGGCCAGCGACGCGCTCTCCCTGCGGGAAGTGCCCGCCATGTTCTACTGGGTAACTGCCGTAATGTACCACTTCAAGGAAGGGATGCTGTTACCGGAAAAAATTGTGAACACAAAGTGGATACGCTGGTGCGGAGTGTTTCTGAAACGCATCGAGGCCATCGATCCGAACTGGGGCGGCGGCGGAGTGCAGTTTTCGCTGGCCATCTATTACGGGGTCCAGCCGAAAGCAATGGGCGGCGACCGCCAGCTGTCGGACGAGTACCTGGCCCGTGCGGTGGAAACCGGCCCGCATTGGCTTATCAACCGCTGGGGCCGTGCCAAGTATTTCCATGTAAGAGACCGGAACCGGTCCGGTTTCGAGGAAGATCTCCAGTGGGTCATCGCTCAGGACATCCACCAGGCCGGCGGTGCGTATCCCTGGAAAATATACTTTCAGCAGGATGCCCGGGAAATGCTGGCGGATGCCGGGCGGTACTTTCCATAAAGAGGGGGCGGCAATCCATGAGACGATGGGTGACAGCGGTGCTGATACTGGCGGTTCTGACCAGCGGTTGCGGCGGGAAAAAGCCGCTGGAGACGTTGACATACGAATCCGAACCGCCTCGCAACAAGGGGTTGATCGTTTTTTTGCAGGGGTTGGGCGGAACCACCAACTGCTTTACTGCCGGGAATGAGTGTTTCGCGGCCGAAGGTTTCGTGGAAGCGGTTCGCTCCAGGGGTCTCCCGTATGACATGGCAGCCCCCGGCGCCCATCTCGGATATTACAAGGACCGCACCCTCGAAGAGCGCCTGCGCAGCGATGTGATCCTGCCGGCCCGGGCCCAGGGGTATGAACGGATCTGGCTGGTGGGGGTTTCCATGGGCGGTTTGGGGTCCCTGCTCTACATGAAGCAGCACCCGGAAGACGTCGAGGGGGTTCTTACCCTGGGCCCGTTTCTCGGTTACGACCGGATCATCGATGAAATTACCGCGGCTGGAGGGGTATGGCGATGGCAACCGACAGATTTCGATGCGCAAAAGGACTGGCAGCCGATGTTGTGGCAATGGTTCAAAGATCGCGACCGACAGCAGAACGCAACACCGATTTTTCTCGGGTACGGCACCGGCGACCCCTACGTCAACGCTCACAGACTGCTGGCCGCCACCCTGCCCCCGACCCAGGTGCTTTCCGTTGAGGGTGGACACAGCTTCAAAACCTTCCGGAAAATCTGGGAGAAATTCCTCGACAGGGGGCACCTTGACCAATAGCGACCGCAAATCGACGCTGTCTGTGCTCTGCCTGCTGGTTGTTGCCATGGGGTTCGCGCTTGAAGGGTGCAGATCGACATACGAGTATTCCCCTGCGACCGCCGGCACCACCGTTTTGCGCAAAACCGGGGCGCGCTTCAACGGTTTGCCTCGCAGCTACCGCCTGCACATCCCGGCCGGCTACCGGCCGCAAAATGATCTGCCTCTGGTGATTGCCGTCCACGGGGCATTCAGCACGGCAGCGCAGTTCGAAGAGCAATCCGGATTCAGCGCCCTTGCCGACCGTTTCGGTTTTGCTGCCGCCTATCCAAACGGGATCGGCATTTTCGGCTTCCTCCAGCACTGGAACGCCGGGCACTGCTGCGGAAAAGCGGCCGCAGACGGCATAGACGACATC
>LJNK01000035.1 GCA_001303025.1 Deltaproteobacteria bacterium SG8_13 | reverse complement strand
CTGGAAAGAATTCGATCCGATCGCACCCTTAGGCGTTTACGGGCGCAGCAAGGCCGAAGGGGAAACGCTCGTGCGCGAGGCCTTGGAATCCCACATCATTTTACGAACCGCCTGGCTGTATGGCATCCACGGCCGCAATTTCGTCAAGACCATGCTCGGTCTTGCTACGGGCCCAAAACCGGTGCGGGTGGTGGCCGACCAGTTCGGCTCGCCCACTTGTGCCGAGGACCTGGCAGCTGCCATCTTTGCCATGATCGGTTACTGGAACAGCCATGGGAACCGGCATTGGGGCACCTACCACTTCTGCAACCGCGGAGTGGTCAGCTGGCACGGGTTTGCCGGGGAGATCTTCCGACTGGCGGAACAATTCACCGGCAGCCCTGCGGCGGAAGTGAAGGCCATCTCTGCCGCAGAATACCCCACCGCAGCCCGCCGCCCTTCTTATTCGGCCCTGGACTGCTCACTGATCGAAAAAACATTCGGTATCCAACCGCCACCCTGGCAGGAAAGCCTCGAAAAAACGGTAAAGGCGTTGATGAAGCAGCCGGGCGTCGCAGACCGTTGACGCCTGTCTGCTATCCCTATTTCACCGTTTACGCCCTGTTTAATTTCACCGGGCAGCCGCCTGCAAATGAACTTGACAGGATTCGGTCTCTTCGCTTATATTGGAAATCAATTCGTTAATTGGCGAAATATCGGAGATGTTGTGCTGGACTTCATGAATATCACCAAGGCCCTGGCAGACGAAAACCGGGTGCGCATCCTGGCGGCGCTCAAGGGCCGGGAATTGTGCGTGTGCCAGATCATCGACCTGCTGCAGCTGGCCCCTTCCACGGTGTCCAAGCACCTGTCGATCCTGCGGCAGGCCCGCCTGCTGGCAGCGCGCAAGAACGGCCGCTGGATGTACTATCGGTTAAACGATAGCAGCTCGCCGGCGGCGGTGGCGCAAGCTTTGCGGTGGGTAACCCAGTGCGTGAAAGACACGCCGGTCATCCAGGCGGACCGCAAGCGCCTGAAGGGGATATTATCGGAGCCGGTCGAGCTGCGCTGCAGTGCATAGCTGCCTGGGTTGCCCGCGTTACAAACCAATGGCCGACCGTTGCGAGTCGATTGAATTTGTGCACCGGCGGCAGAAAGAGAATCCGTTTTTATCGGGTGGCAGATTTAGCGACAACCGAGCCCGGTTGGCTCTCGCACCGGCCGGAGGTTTTTACTTAATTACTAGTGTCAGACGGCTTTCAGGAGGTAGAGACAGATGACCGACGACACCGGCAAACGACTATCATTTCTCGACCGCTTTTTGACCCTGTGGATCTTTCTGGCCATGTTCGCCGGTGTGATCGGAGGGTACCTGTACCCGGACATCCGGCAGTTTATCAACCGATTCCAGGTCGGCACCACCAACATTCCCATCGCCATCGGCCTGATCCTGATGATGTATCCGCCGCTGGCCAAGGTCCGGTATGAAGAGTTGCCCCGGGTGTTTCGCAACGTGAAGGTCCTGGCCCTGTCGCTGGTGCAGAACTGGGTGATCGGCCCCATCCTGATGTTTTTGCTGGCAATCGCTTTTCTCTCCGGTCACCACGAGTACATGGTGGGCCTGATCTTGATCGGCCTGGCCCGCTGCATTGCCATGGTGATCGTCTGGAACGACCTCGCCTCCGGAGACCGGGAGTATTGCGCCGGCCTGGTGGCCTTCAACTCGATATTCCAGGTTCTTTTCTTTTCCGTATATGCCTATTTCTTCATCACGCTGGTGCCCCAGTGGCTGGGGATGAAAGGCGCGGTGGTGGACATCTCCATCGGCCAGATCGCCGAAAGCGTGTTCATCTACCTGGGGATCCCCTTTCTCGCCGGGATGCTGTCCCGTTTTCTGGGCCTGAAGCTCAGGGGCCGCAAGTGGTACGAGGAAAAGTTTATCCCCCGCATCAGCCCGATCACCCTAATTGCCCTGCTGTTCACCATCCTGGTGATGTTCTCCCTCAAAGGCGAATACATCGTGCAACTGCCGCTGGATGTGTTGCGCATAGCGATCCCGCTTTGCATTTACTTTGTGGTGATGTTCTTCGTATCGTTTTTTCTTTCCATGAAAGTGGGCGCCACCTATGAACAGTCGACCACCCTGAGTTTCACGGCCGCCTCCAACAATTTCGAGCTGGCCATTGCCGTGGCCGTGGCGGTATTCGGCATCGACTCCGGGCAGGCCTTTGCGGCCGTTATCGGCCCGCTGGTGGAGGTGCCGGTGCTCATCAGCCTGGTGAACGTGGCGTTGAAGTTCCGGCAGAAGTATTTCCCGGTGAGCGTGCAAACGCCCTCCGGTGTCTGCCATGTGACGTGCGAATCGTAAGCCGCCTTGCTCTGGTGAAAACCGCAACAAGCTGATGAAAGGTCTGGCGGATACCAAATGGACAAATACACCGAACTGCCGGACAAGGTGATCACTGCATCCGGGGCCGTCTCACAAACCTTTCGCCGCATGGGGGTCGAGACCTTTTTGGAGGCCTGCCGCCACGTGCACGAGCTGCCCTACGGTTACAACTCCGATCGAGACGACCTGATGATCCTGTTTGAGGAGAAAATGGGCAGCTGCACCACCAAACATGCGGTGATCGCCACCCTGGCCGCCGAACTGGACCTGCCGGTTGCCAAGTCGATCGGCATCTACGCCATGACCGAGGAAATCGTCACCGGCACCGACCGCATTTTAGCGGCTTACGGCCTGCCCTATATACCGATGGTTCACTGTTTTTTGACCAGCCGTGAAACGCGGGTCGACCTGACCGAAGGCAACACAAACGGTAAAAACCGTGCGCTGGATGATTTTCTCTTCACCCAACCGGTGGATGCGAACATCTCCGCCAAAGACGAATACCGGCTCTATCGCCGGGCCCTGGCACAACTTCTCGCCAACCGGCTGGAGCTGCAAGGCATCGCGATGAAAACCGTTTTGCAGGCCCGCCAGGAGGGCCTGCAACTGCTGCAATCCAAGGTGTAAGAATTCGCCCCTTCGGGGATTTGAGCCCCCTGCCGGATTGTGATAACATCCGCGACAGCATGCGCTTCTCATACCTTCGAATATCCAGATCTGCGATTATACTGCTGTTTTGCGGAGGGGCTTTTTGCGGCATACTGCTGGGGCTGTTCATCGGACTCACCCGCGATCTGCCGCAGATCCGATCGCTGGAGTCTTTCTCCCCCTCGGAGGTGACCCGCATTGTTTCCAGCGACGAGGTGTTGCTGGCTGAAATCTTTCTCGAAAAGCGGCACCCGGTGCCGTTGAAAGAAATTCCGGAATATCTGAAGGCCGCACTGATCGCAACCGAGGACCGCAAGTTTTACCGCCACAGCGGAGTCGACCTGAAGGCCGTCATCCGGGCCATCTACAAGGATATCCGGGCCGGTGAGTTTGTCGAAGGCGCCAGCACCATCACCCAGCAGCTGGCCAAGACGCTCTTTCTGACCCCGCGCAAGACCATCGTGCGGAAAATGAAAGAGGCGCTGTTGGCGTTTCAGCTGGAGCGACGCTACACAAAAGATGAAATACTGACCTATTACCTCAATCAGGTGTACTTCGGCAGCGGTGCCTACGGTGCGGAATCGGCTGCCCGCATTTACTTCGACAAGTCGGTGTCAGCGTTGACCCTGCCCGAATGCGCCCTGTTGGCCGGCATCCCCAAATCTCCTGTACGCTATTCTCCCCTGAACCATCCCGAGTTGTCGGTGAAAAGGCGCAACATCGTGCTTCGGCAGATGCAGGACGTGGGTTTGCTGTCGGAAACCGAGCTGGCAGAAGCCTTACAGCAGCCGCTGCAGGTGGCGGCCGGCCGGCAGGAAACGGTAAAAGCGCCATACTTTATCGATGCGGTCAAAAAAGAGCTGGAAGAGATCGTCGGCGCGGACCAGCTCTACAAGGGTGGATTGAGGGTCTACACAACCCTTTCCTATTCCCTGCAGCAGGCGGCCGAATCCGCCGTTGCTGACGGACTTGCAGCGCTGGAAAAGCGCATGCAAAAAAACAGGATCCCGAATCCCGACCCCCAGGCTGCTCTCGTCTGCCTGGAAGTGTCCACGGGAGGGATCGCCGCCATGGTCGGCGGCAGGGACTTCGCCGAAAGTCCCTACAATCGCGCATCCACTGCGCTTCGCCAGCCCGGTTCGGCCTTCAAACCGATAGTGTATGCCTACGCGGTCGAACAGGGCTTTGCCCAAAACAAACTGCTGCTGGACGCACCGGTGACATTCAGGGGCGCCAGCGGCGGCAGTGATTGGAGCCCGCAAAACTTCTCCAAGACCTACCTGGGAGAAATTACCATGCGCAGAGCGCTGGCGGTTTCAGAAAACATACCGGCAGTTCGGCTGCTGGAGACGCTGGGGCCGGCTTCGGTTGCACGGTTCGGGCACAAACTCGGCATCACTTCGACCCTGAGGTCCGACCTGACGATGGCCCTGGGCAGCTCGGAGGTGACGTTGCTGGAACTGACCGCAGCGTATGCCGTCTTCGCCAACCAGGGGCAGTGGATCGAACCCTATGGCATCCTGGAAATCAATGATCGCAGGGGTCGGCAACTCTGGCGGATCAAGCCGCAGAAACGGGTGGGTATGTCCCGGGCCGGTGCGGCGGTGGTCACCGATATGCTCACGGCAGTGGTCGCGGAAGGAACCGCCAGACGCGCCGGCGGCCTGACCGGCCCGCTGGCTGGAAAAACCGGTACAACGGACGACTACAAGAACGCGCTGTTCATCGGCTATTCGCCTTCGGTGGTCGCCGGTGTGTGGGTGGGCACGGATCAGAACGAAACGCTGGGCAATCGGGAGACCGGCGCCCGGGCCGCGCTGCCGATATGGGTCGATTTCATGCGCTCGGCCCTTGCTGCGAAATCGCTGGGATACTTCGATATTCCGGATGACGTGGTCAAAGTTCGAATCGATCCGGCAACCGGTATGCCGGCTGCGGAAGATTCGCCCGGCTCCGTGCCGGCCCTGTTCAAGAAAGGGACCGAACCGCCTGCATCGCTGCGCGCCTTTTAACACAAAACGAAATCGGCAGTCCGGTGAGGTGGCCGGACTGCCGATTTCAATGACACCACTGATCGTCTCAGGAACGGATGTTGCGCCGTCTACGACACAGTTCGAAGAGCGAGCAGACGAGGGAAAGGAGTCCCAATCCAATCAGCAATACTGCCGCACCGGTAACTGTCTGACCCGAGTGACCGGCGGTTGCGGCTGATACGAAACAGGCCTTGAATACCTCTTCTTCGATCCCGCCGCCTTCCGTGGCAGCGGCCAGTCCGGAAGGATCGAGAATCACGCCGTTAACGGCGCCATCCCCATCACCCAACCCTCCGTCGGTCAGTCGCAAGGTGATCTGCTTGCGGTCCGGGCTGAAGGTCACGTGGCTGGTGTAATCGTACCACCCATTGGCCAGATCGTATTTCGCCCACCTGAACTCAGCCGGTGCCGGTTCGGAGAGATATACGGACACATAGGCGGTGTCGCCGGGTTGATCGACTTCAATTCGAAAGCAGACCATACCGTAGGGGAGGCTGTCCGGCTTTCCCTGTCGCTCTGCAATGACGCCGGGGTCCAGAGGCATAAACACACGGATACTCTTTACGTTGCTGTCCGGACCGAGGCCGATCTGCTTGTCGCCATCGGAGGTGTTTGCGCTCAGCAGCGTAGGCTGCTGGATATCCGGCACGCCATCGCCGTCGAGATCGACACTGGCGTCGACTTCATTTTCGTCCGGCACGCCGTCCTGGTCCTGATCGGTCACCGAGGTCGGCACCGTTGTGAAAGCAAACGGAGCGGCCCACTCGGATGCGGCATTGCGCGTGTCGATGAACCGGGCCCTCCAGAAATAGGTGGTCTGGATGTCCAGCAGGGCCTCGGGAACCGGGAGCGCGGTGAGATACCTGCCGCTTTGCAGGCTGTAGACAATGTGCCCGAAGCTGCTGTCGGTGCTGATCTGCCACCTGGTTTCCGCGTGTTCGTCGCCGTCCGGATCGGAGAACTCTTCGGTCTGCAGCACCGGCAGCTGCGAGACGTTGCTCTGACCGTCGGTTGGCAGCATCAAAACGGGCCTGGCAGGTTCGTTGTTGACCGGAGGCGCATTCTGGTCCACCAGCGGATCCAGACCGTTGCTCACCTCGTATCCGTCATTTAGCCCGTCCTGATCGGTATCCGCGTTTCTCGGATCGGTTCCGTGGGAGATGATTTCATCGCGGTCCGTCAGGCCGTCCTGATCCGTATCTGCCTGGTTGGGATTGGTCTGGTAGGTAGCGATCTCGTCCGGATCCGACAGGCCGTCCTGATCCGAATCGCTCAGATTCGGGTTGGTGCCGTGATCGTTGATCTCGTCCGCGTCACTCAGGCTGTCGCCATCGGTGTCCACGGACCGGGGATCGGTACCGTAAAGGGTGATCTCGGCGCCGTCGGAAAGCCCGTCGCCGTCGGTGTCAGCCCGGTTCGGATCGGTTCCGTGGATGTTGATTTCATCCTGGTCGGACAGTCCGTCCCCGTCGGTATCCACCGCCGCGATGGCGTGGGTGATCTCGTTGGAATAGGAACTTTCATTGCGCTGGCTGTCGTAAGCGGTCACTGCAAAGTAGTATGTCTGCCCGGATGTCAGGCCGGTCACTTCGAAAGAGTTGACCTTCCCGACGTCCACAGTGTTGGGATAGATGCGGCTGGCCGTGCCGTAGTAAACGATATATCCGGCCAGGTCCGGTTCTGCATTCGAATCCCAGGCCAGGGTCACGTTGGCGGCATGGGATCCGGTCGCTGTAACCACCAAAATCGCTGCCCATACTCCGACCGACAACAGGGCGGTACGGAGCAGATGGGTTCTTTTGTGGCGGAAAAATCTCATGCGGCATCTCCTGCGGTTTACGGTTCCAAGCCGTATTAGAGCAAAGAGGATGCCACTTTCAGACCCGCCGGCCGGCAGCGGTCTTGGTGGGATTGGATCGACCGACACCTTGAATCATAACCAATTGATATATAAATCGATTCTACGGTTAGCGCTTGAAGTGCAATGGAAATGACCCGCTGAAAAAAATCCGAGGAGGTGCTATTTCGTCATTTCAAACCAAATTAATTACGCGGAAAGGAATCTTGGATTACGAACACCCCGCTGCTTTTGTAATTCGAATAACCAAAGTGTGACCCTCTTGTGCGGTGTTCTCCGGCATGGACCGTACGCGGCGTGCTGTGGCAATCGTTGACAAATTCAACAGTGTACACTAATATAGAACTTGCTGAAATAATTTGATAACCGAGTCACGGGCCGCGACCGGCGCGACCGCCGGCCGGGATAAACCACCACATGCAAGCACGGCCATGACATCTGTAATACAAAAGTTCGCCCGGCTGCATCACGTCGCCATATTCACCGCACTCACGGTGTTCGGACTGGCCGCTTACGCCATCGGTGTTCCGTTCCTCGACCTGATGGAGCTCAAAACCATCGATTTGCGCTTTCAATCGCGTGGGGGTATCGAACCCGGCGGTGATATCGTGCTCGCGGTGGTGGACGAAAAGAGCATCGCCCGCGAAGGCAAGTGGCTGTGGCCGCGTTCCAAGTTTACTGAATTAATTGAAAAACTGTCGTCGGCCGGTGCCCGGATCATCGCTTTCGACATCGGATTTCTGGAACCCGACAGTGGTCGACTCCTCGAAGTTATCTCCAAAATACAACACCACTCTCGGCAGACAGACCCGGCAGACCGGAAACTGGATGCATTCCTGGAAAGCCTCAAAATCGAAGCCAACCAGGATCACCGCCTGGCCCGGGCCATCGCTGAATCATCATCCACCATTGTGCTGGGGTACTTTTTTCAGATGAACCCGGCCAATGCACCGCAATTGAAAGAAGCGGAGCTGCGACAGCACCAGCAAAACATCCACCACTCCAAATACAACCTGGAGCGCTATTCTTCCACTGCAGCCCGCACGGTACCGCTTTTCCAGGCGGTGTATCCCCAGTCGAACATCGCGGAACTGGCCGAGGCGGCCGCGTATTCGGGATACTTCAACATGCTTCCGGACCGCGACGGCGTCGTGCGCTGGCTGCCGGCCGTGCTCCAGTTCCGAGAGACCCTGTACGCTCCGCTGTCTCTGGTGTCCGTCGGGGCCTACCTGCAGCAGCCGCTTGCGGTGTACATCGACGACTACGGTGTGCGCCAGGTCCGCATCGGGACGATGCAAATCCCCACCGATGAACAGGGTCGAATCCTGGTAAACTACCGCGGCGAGGAAAAAACGTTCCCCCACCTACCGATTACCGATATTTTGAGCGGAACCGTGCCCCCCGACCGGTTAAAGGACAAGATCGTGATGGTGGGTGCCACCGCCGCTGGCATCTACGACCTGCGGGTCACCCCTTTCGGGGAAGTATTTCCCGGGCTGGAAATTCATGCCAACCTGATCGACAGCGTGTTGGCCCAAGATTTTTTGCATCGGCCCAAGTGGGTGGCCATTTTCGACCTTCTGGCCATTTTGGTGGCCGGAATCTGCATGGGGCTTATCCTGCCGCGGGTGTCGGTCATACCCGGCCTGGCCGCCATGCTGGCGATTTTTCTGGGATACATCCTGTTTTGTCAGTACCTGTTCACCCATCACGGCCTGGTGCTGAACATCGTCTACCCCCTGTCGGTGCTGTTGCTGGTATACCTGAGCATTACGGCCCAGCGATATTTCGCAGAAACCAAGCAGAAGCGGTTTATCAAAAACGCTTTTTCCACCTATCTGGCCCCATCGGTTGTCAAGCAGCTGATCGAGTCACCGGAGAGCTTAGAACTGGGTGGAGAAGAGCGAGACATTACGGCTTTTTTTTCAGACGTACAGGGTTTCACTTCGATCTCCGAATCCCTGGGCCCCACCGAGCTCGTTGATCTGCTCAACGAGTTTCTTACCGAGATGACCGACATTATTCTGCAAAATGAGGGAACGGTAGACAAATTCGAAGGCGACGCCATCATCGCTTTTTTCGGGGCTCCGAACTTTCTGGCCGATCATGCGACCAGGGCCTGCACCGCATCGACGCAAATGCAACAGCGGCTGCACGAAATGCGCCGAATGTGGGAGGCAGGCGGCAAACCATCGTTGAAAATGCGGATCGGCCTGAACTCCGGTCGGGCGGTGGTCGGCAACATGGGTTCTGCAAGCCGCATGGACTACACCATGATGGGAGATATGGTCAACATTGCCGCCCGCCTGGAGGGGATCAACAAAATTTACGGCACCTATACGCTGATCGGTGAATCGACCTTTCGCAATGCCGGCGATCAGTTTGCCTGCCGCCAGATCGATACCATTCGGGTCGTGGGCCGGCATGAGCCGCTGACCGTATATGAGCTGCTCGCCCCCGCAGATGCCGTTGCCGACCCCCTGCGGCAGATTTTAGATCTTTACGACCGGGGACTGCAGGCATACCGCCAGCGCAATTGGGACCTGGCGATTGACTGTTTCCGCCGGGCCACGGAAATCGATTCCACTGACGGGCCGAGCGGCACCATGCTCAGCCGCTGCCTGGCCTTCAAAAACGACCCCCCTGCTGACAACTGGGACCGGTCATACGACATCCGGGTGAAGTGATGGGACTCATACGCAAGGCAACCATAAAAGACATCAAGATCATCCACCAACTGCTTCAGCACTACGGACAGATTGGTGAACTACTGGCGCGTCCGCTCAGTGAGCTCTACGACCACGTAAGAGACTTTACCGTTTATGAGGATGAAACCACAAAACGCGTTTTGGGGTGCTGCGCCCTGCAGTTCTGCTGGGAAGATCTCGCCGAGATCCGGTCACTGGCCGTACAACCGGCGGTGGTAGGACAGGGTATCGGCAGACAGCTTGCCGATACGGTTTTGGCCGAAGCCCGGCGCTACGATGTAAAGCAGGTCTTTACCCTCACCTACCGTCCGGAATTCTTCGAGCGGTTGGACTTTCACCGGATCGACCGATCGGAGCTGCCGATCAAAATCTGGTCCGGCTGCATCACCTGCGTGAAGTACCCGGACTGCGATGAAATCGCCATGATGAAACAGCTCAGCGGTTGAACCGCAGCGCAGCGGACGTTTTTAGGTGTTACGTATAGATCATGTTTACTTCAAGCGGTGGAAGCTTCCAGACGCCCGGCTTGGGCAGGATGTGCTGGCCGCCGACTGTCAGCCAGGAAAGGTCGGATTTTATATCTCGCAGCTTGCCGTCTTCCGGCGGCCGGGAATGGCTGGTGTATGCGTACGTCGCCTGGAAGATGCAGATCAGGTTCTTTCCCTTTTGTGCGATGGCATAGTTTTTCTTGAAAGCCCTCGGTGTGATGTTGTGCTCCCGGGTGATCTGCTCCACTTCCTGGGGCGTAAAGGGCATCAAGATCGCCTTGGACGTTCCTCTTTCACTGATGCGAATCAGTGCCCGGCTTTCGCTGCTGCCGGCGTACACGGTGGAAATACACGGGATTCGCTTCAGGTACTGGGCGGCGACAATGGCCGCGGTTCGCCGGCCGCCGGCCATCACGGGCAGACCGTAGTACTCGAAAAATTTCTTCTGGATGTCGTCTGCGTACTTATCCCCTTTTTCGTATATATCCTTTGAAATGTAGCGCAGCTGACGGGCAAGATCCTCGGATGCCTCGGCGATGGGCCAGTCGATCCGCACGTGAAAATGGGTCAGGCCGTAGCGGTTTTTCGCCTTGATGGTCGGGTCCCGCTGGATGAGCAGGGCGTAGTCCACCGGCAGCAGCATCTTGATAAAGTCGAAGAAGTGCGCCGACTCCAGGTACTTGTGCTGGCGGTCGACCCGATTTGCCAGCGGCAGCGTTTTTGATCGGGTGAGGTTGGTTTTGGTCACCCGGGTGTCGTCGAAAAACCGGATATACTTTTTGTGTTCGCTCGGAAGGGTTTCTTCGATAAAAATTACCAGGAAGGTATTCTGGCAGACGTACTCGACGTCCGGAATGCGGGCCCGGGGTTTAAGCTCTCTTTTTTCGACGAACGGAAAGTCGATCCTCGTCTCACAGAACCGGGTGTAGGATTCGATCAATGCATGGTTCATCAGAAACTGGTCTAGTTCGTCGCGCAACAGCTCGTAATACGAGCGCCGAATCCGGTCGATGTTGCTCAGCTCCTCCCTGACACGCCAAAATGCCAACTTCTTTCTCCGCCTGAACTCGATGTTGTCAATGCGAACCGATAAAACCGTCAAAAGTATTTATATTTATAGCATATATTCAACGGATGCGAAAGTGCTTTTCACTATAATTTGCGGTCTTGCCATACGTTTCAACCGCTTTTTTTGTCCTCCTTTTTTTGCTGATAAAGGGTTTTTCTGCGCGACCACCTTTCGAGAAACCCGATGGCGCCGGCAGCATAGTCCCGATCGAGTTTTTCTTCGTGAACGACCAACCCCTCACCGCGAGACACGGCGGTTCGCAGGCATTCGGTTTTATACAGACAGGGCAAGCACGACTCCGGGGTGTGCCGAAGCCCGTCATCGGCCAGCGGAAAGACGTTCTCCAGTTTTCCGAAGCAGTACGGGGTTTCCTTTTTTCGGTTCATTGCCCGGGCCCTGAATGGTTCAATCGATCGAATTCGCGATTCATGCGCGCCACCTGCCCCGTGTCGGCAAAGCTGAAATAGCGGTTGTTGCCGACGATCAAATGCTCGTGGACGGTGATACCCACTGTCCGGCAGGCAAACAGCAGCTGGCGGGTCACCGCCTCATCTTCCCGGGAGGGTGCCGGGTCCCCGGAGGGGTGGTTGTGTGCAAAAATGACAGCAGCGGCCTGGTGTCTCAGCGCCGCTCGCACCACCTCACGGGGATAGACCGAACTGGCGGTCAGGGACCCTTTGAAAAGGGTTTCGGCGGCAATCACCCGGTTTTTGGCGTCTAGAAAAATCACTTTGAATCGCTCGCGCGGTTTGTCCCGCATGGTGAAGCATAGATACTCGAACAGCTGCCGGGAATTTCCGAGCGCTGTTTTTCTTTCCAGCCTTCTGGTCAGGTACCGATCCGCTACCGCTTTTACCAGTTTGATCCCGATCAGATTCTTCGGACCAATACCGGCCACTTCCTGCAGCTCTTCAGCCGAGGCCTCCATCACGCCGGGCAGTGTTTTAAAACGCTGCAAAGCGGACTTGGCCGCCTGCTTGCAATCCCGGCGGGGCGTGGCAAGGGTAAGCAGCAGTTCGATCACTTCATAATCGTGAAAACCGTCGAGGCCGGCTTGGAGAAATTTTTCCCGCAGGCGGCCCCGATGTCCCTCCCCCTTGTGGCGCTTTTCGTTCACCCGGAATCCTTCCCGAACACCGACCCGATATCCTCTGGTGGCTGTTCTCTTCCGCGTCGGTGACCCTGTCGTTGCCAGCCGGTGGTTCAAAGTAACGGTTGCGCGGGTGGTATCGCCTTCCGGCTGCCGGGGAGATGCAAGGCGGCGGGAGCCGATGCGCAAACTGCGCAGTGAAACCGGCCGGCGAAACGCATGATACAACGGCGGTAATCGCTATTGGCCATCCAGCTCGGGCTTGAGCTCGCGGGTCATCAGACGCTGCACGGCCTCCAACGGGGGTAAATCTTCGTAGAGTATACGGTAGATTTCCTCGCAAATCGGCATTTCAACGCCAATGCGGCGCGACAGATTGTAAACGGATTCGGCGGTTTTGACTCCCTCGGCTACCATCCGCATTTTCGACAATAGATCCGCCAGTTTCTCTCCCTGCCCGATTTGGTAACCGATCGTGTGGTTCCGGCTGAGCGTACCGGTGCAGGTGAGGATTAAATCCCCGATGCCGGCCAGTCCGGTGAAGGTGCGCGGGTTGGCGCCCATCGCCACCCCCAGCCGACGGATTTCGGTCTGCCCCCTGGTGATCAGGGCAGCCCGGGTATTGAGGCCCATGCCGAGGCCGTCGATGATACCGGCCGCAATCGCGATCACATTTTTCACGGAACCGCCGAGCTCCACCCCCATCACGTCGTCGTTGGTGTATACCCGGAATCGCTCGGTTGCAAACACGTGCTGGACCCGCTCGGCAACCGACAGCTCCCGGGATGCCACCGTCACGGCCGTCGGGAGTTGCTGTGCGACCTCCCTGGCAAAACTCGGTCCCGAGAGCACGGCCAGTTGGGATTCGGACAGTCCGGGAAGCATTTCTTTGAGCACACCGGTCATGGTCAGGTGGGTTTTGTTTTCAATCCCTTTCGAAGCGGAAACAATGATCATCTCGGCGGTAACAAACTCGGCCATGCGCCCGGCCGTCTCCCGCATCACGTGGGAGGGCACCACCACCAGCAGGAGCTGTTTGCCGGTGACCGCAGCCGCCAGGTCGTTGGTCGGCTTCAGGTTCGGAGACAAGGTGATATCCGGAAGAAAAACCCGGTTTTCCCGCTGCTGCAGAATTTGATCTCTCACCTCTTCCTCGAAAACCCACAGGTCGATCCGATATCCCTTCACGGCCAGCAGGTTGGCAAGTGCCGTTCCCCAGCTGCCGGCACCGACAACCCCGATATTCATATCCGCCATTTTTTTCCCGCCAACCTCCTGCATCTATCCACTCCTGGCTTCGCTGCAATCCCTTTTCTATCGGTTTTTCCATGCGGGCAGCAGACAACGGTATCCCGTAAAAGTTAGTCTTTTTCGGCCAGCCTGGCTGCATCTGCAACCTTTTCGTTTTCATCCATACCGATCAGCTTGACGCCCTGCGTATTGCGGCTGATAACGGAAATACCGTCAGCGGGAATCCGGATGAGTTTTCCCTGATCGGTCATCAGCATCAGATCATCGTCTTCTTCCACCAGCTGTATCGAGATGACCTGACCGTTACGCTCGTTGGTTTTGATGGTGATCACCCCCTTGCCTCCGCGTCGGTGAACCGGATATTCGTCGATGGAAGTGCGCTTTCCGTAGCCGTTTTCCGTTACGGTAAACAGCGTCTGGCCATGGCTGAGCACCTGCACCCCGACAATGCGGTCACCTTCGGAGAGCTTCATCCCGCGCCCCCCCCGCGATACCCTGCCGGAGGGGCGCACATCGGCTTCATGGAACCGGATCGATTTCCCGCTGGCCGAACCGAGGAACACGTTGAAGGTTCCGTCTGTCAGGCGGGCAGCGATCAGTTCGTCTCCGGGCAGAAGCTCCAGGGCAATGATGCCGCCGACCCGCGGCCGGCTGAAGGCCATCACATCCGTTTTCTTGACCAATCCGCCGCGCGTCGCCATCAATACATACTGACCGGGTTCGAACGCCGGCACCGCAAGCACTGCGGTGAGCTTTTCCTCGGCTCCCAGGTTCAGCAGGTTGACAACGGCCTTGCCGCGACTGGCGCGACCGGCCTGGGGGATGTCATAGACCTTGCACCAGTAAACCCGGCCCTCGTTTGTAAAGAACATAAACGTGTGGTGGGTGGAAGCAACGAAGAGATGCTCTACAAAGTCCTCCTCCTTGATCCCCATGGCGGTCTTTCCCTTCCCGCCACGGCGCTGATTGCGGTAGAGCGTGATCGGATTTCGTTTTATGTAGCCGCCGCGCGACAAGGTGACGACCATGTCCTCTTCGACAATCATGTCCTCGATGTTGATCTCCCGGGTTTCTTCCACGATCTCCGAGCGGCGTTGGTCGCCGAACTGCGTCTGGATATCGGTGAGCTCCTCCTTTATGATCTCCAGCACCAGTCGCTCGCTGGCCAGTATCTCCTGGAAGCGGGCAATGTCTTTGAGCAGGTTTTTGTATTCCTCCAGGATTTTCTCCTGTTCCAGAGCCGTCAACCGCTGCAGCCGCAGATCGAGAATGGCTCTGGCCTGAATGTCGGTCATGGCAAACTGCTGCACCAGCCGCCCCCTGGCCTCCTCGGGTGATCGGCTGCTTCGAATCAACGCCACCACCTCGTCCAGGTTGTCCAGCGCAATCTTGTAGCCTTCCAGGATGTGTGCCCGTTCCTCGGCCTTTCGCAGGTCGAATCGGGTGCGGCGGATAACGATGGTTTTCCGGTGCTGGATGAAATGGCCGAGGACTTCCTTAAAGGTGAGCAGCTCCGGCCGGTTGTCTGCCACTGCCAGGAAAATGACCCCGAAGCTCGATTCCAGACGGGTGTGCTTGTAAAGCTGGTTGATGATCACGCCGGCGATCTGGTCTTTTTTCAAACCGATGGCAATGCGCATCCCCTCTCGATCCGATTCGTCCCGGACGTAGCGGACGCCTTCAATCTGTTTGTTGCGAACGAGGATGGCAATGCTTTCGATCAGCTTGGCCTTGTTTACCTGGTAGGGAAGCTCGGTGATGACAATCGTTTCCGCACCGGTGCGCTTTTCTTTTTCCACCATGATGCGACCGCGCATCCGAATCACCCCGCGCCCGGACCGGTAAGCCTCCCGGATCCCCTTGGTGCCGTAAATAATGCCGCCGGTCGGAAAATCGGGCCCCGGAACCAGCTCGATCAGGTCTTCCCAACCGATGTCGGGATTGTCGATCAGGGCTTTGATGGCCTCGATGACTTCCTGCAGATTGTGGGGTGGAATATTGGTGGCCATGCCGACCGCAATGCCGGAAGACCCGTTGATCAGAAGAGACGGTATCTTGGCCGGCAGAACGGATGGCTCGGTCAGCGATTCGTCGTAGTTGGGGACGAAGTCGACGGTCTCCTTCTCCAGATCCGCCAGCATTTCATG
Organism: Deltaproteobacteria bacterium SG8_13; assembly: GCA_001303025.1. Taxonomy (GTDB): domain Bacteria; phylum Desulfobacterota; class Desulfobacteria; order Desulfobacterales; family SG8-13; genus SG8-13. Next base: position 17,947 of record LJNK01000035.1, on the reverse strand, counting down.
GGAAAGCTGGGCCATACGAATTTCCGTGTACCGCATGGCAGCCGGCGGGTCGCCGTCGACTGAGCCGAAATTGCCCTGCCCGTCCACCATGGGATACCGCAGGGAAAAATCCTGGGCCATCCTCACAATCGTGTCATAGACCGCCGTGTCGCCGTGGGGATGATACTTACCGATGACGTCACCGACAATGCGCGCTGATTTCTTGTAGGGTTTGTTCCAGTCGTTTTTCAACTCCCGCATGGCATACAGCACGCGCCGGTGCACCGGTTTCATGCCGTCGCGCACGTCCGGCAGAGCGCGACCGATGATAACGCTCATGGCGTAATCGAGATAGGATTTCTTCATCTCGCTTTCGATGCTGACCATCGGGGATTTCGAAGTTGGGATCGATTCCATTAGACCACCTAATTTTATGGTTGCTAACTATGTAAAATAATCACGAATCACTCGTTTTTCGAGACAGCGACACGAAATTTCATCTGATTTTTTCTCTGAATTTCACTGCAATTGCCCCCCACGCGGCCATGTGACAAACGGATCGAAAACAGCCTTGCTACTCCGATGATTCGACCAGCTGCTGATAGCCGGAGTGGTAAATGTCCGTCAGGGTCAAAAACGCCGTCACCACCAGCGGCCCGTATATGATGCCGAGTATGCCGAACAGTCTCAAGCCGCCGATAATCGAAAGAAATACCAGCAGCGTGTGCATCTGTACCCGCTTACCGACCAGTTTCGGTTTCACGAAATACTCGATGCTGCCGGAAAGGACAGCGTAAAAAACAAGAAAGATAACACCGGCGGCAATGCGGCCGTTGAGAAACAGCAGCACCGTTGCGGGAATAAACACCAATCCGATACCGAGTATGGGCAGAAACGCCAGAATCGTCATAACCACTCCCCACATGAACGGCGAGCGCAAGCCAAATACGGCGAACAAAATACCGCCGGCGACACCCTGTATCAGGCCGCTGAGGCCGTTTCCGATCAGTATGGCTCCTGCCATATCCTTGAATTTTTGAAACAGCTTCTGGTCTTGTTCATCCGGCAGGGGCGAAAGGTCAAAGATAAAATCCAACAACCGCTGCTTGTCGATGAGCAGGTAAAAGATGATAATCAGCATAAAAAAGAAATGTAGTATGAATTTTAATATGTTGGAGGTTATTGCCCGTGCCTGGTCATAAAGAAACAGCCCGACGGTTCTGCCAACCTCGGTGATGGCGCCATTGAGCTGCTCTCCGGTAATCTCGATTTGGAAGGGTGCGATCAGCCGGTTGAGCCGTTCCACCCACTCGCTGCCCTGCAGCAGGCTGCGCAGATGGTCTCCGAGCACTGCGCTTCTTGCCATGCCGTAGAGTTCGTATGCTTCGGTGGACAGGATGCCGACGAGCGATACAATCGGGACGAACAATACCGCGAAGACCAGGATGCAAGTTAGCAGGGAGGCGAGCAGCGGAGACAGTTTTTTTGCCAGAAAGCAGTAAACCGGATTGAACACCCCGGTGACGGTCGCTGCGAGCACGATGGTGGACACGAACGGCCACAGCAGCCATCCCAGCATGAAGATGGAGATGAAAAAATATACCAGAAAAACCCACAGGATCAGGTTACGGGAATTTCTGTCGTTCATTGGCCGCACGCAAAAAAATCCACGACGCCCCTGGCCCTGTGGCCGGAGTGGAGCAGTCGTGGCGCTGAGGTATTGGGTCGATGGTCGAACAAGCGAGGAAAAGACGTGTCAGTTGTCCCGAAGCTACCTGGCAATAAAGGCGCCTGCAACCAGAAGCAGAATTACCTCATAAATCCCGACCGCTGTCATGTCGTGAAAGATTGCATACATGACTCCGCCGCCGATGATGGCCGGCACCCCGAAGAATACGAGTATTCCCAGTTTTCTGGCCACAGTCATTTTGCCTCTTGCCCTCCTTCCGGATCGCATTGGTGATGTTACGGAATTAGCGAATATTTGATGGCGCTTATAACAACAAAGCAGGGGTTGTGTAAAGAGAAAATGTCACCGTCCGGTCGCATTACGGCAACCGTTTTTCAAGCCCGCAAGGGTCACGAAACAACACCTGCCGGAGTGCAACTGCTCACAAAATCGCCAAAGAGGGCGGTTAGCGCTCGATGACCATGGCCATCCCCATGCCGCCACCGATGCACATGCTGATCAGACCGGAGGCGTATCCCTTGCGTCGCATCTGGTGCATGGCGGTCACCACCTGTCGGGTGCCGGTGCACCCGATGGGATGGCCCAGCGAAATACCGCTGCCCAGCTCGTTGGGACGGTCGGTCTCAATGCCCAACTCCCGCATGCAACCGATCGCCTGGGCTGCAAAAGCTTCATTGAGCTCGATCAAGTCGATGTCGCTGAGCTGCAATTCGGCCGCATCCAGTGCCTTGCGAATGGCCGGCACCGGACCGAGGCCCATATAAGCGGGATCGACGCCTCCGGCGGCAAAAGCCTTGATCCTGACAATCGATTCGAGATTGAGCGTGCGCGCCCTTTCAGCGCTCATCATCAACACCGCTGCTGCGGCATCGTTGATCCCCGAAGCGTTGCCGGCGGTAACCGTGCCGTCGGGTTTGAAAGCCGGCCGGAGTTTGGCCATTTTTTCCACATCGGTGTCCAGGGGGCGCTCATCCACTGCGAACACCGACTCCCCCTTGCGGGTTTTAACGGCCACCGGCAATATTTCCTCCTCAAACAGGCCCTCGGCGATGGCGGCCCGCGCCCGGCGGTGACTCAAAACCCCGAGCTCGTCCTGCTCCCGGCGGCTGATCCCGTACATCGCAGCAATGTTTTCAGCGGTAATGCCCATATGGTAGCCGTAAAAAATTTCGTACAGGCCGTCGAACACCATCAAATCCACGACTTCTCCGACACCGCTGATCTCCATCCGATGTCCCCAGCGGGCTTTCGGCAGCGACAGGGGCACCTGACTCATATTTTCCTGACCACCGGCAAGCACCACCTCAGCCTGTCCGGTCATAATGGCCGAGGCCCCGATTGCAACGGCTTTCAATCCGGACCCGCACACCTTGTTGACAGTCATTGCCGGCGTCTCCTTGGATATACCGGCGCGAATCATCGCCTGGCGCGCCGGATTCTGCCCCAGACCGGCCTGCAGCACCTGGCCCATGATGACTTCGTCCACGGAAACCGGGGTGGCCGATGCCTCCCAATCGCGCTGCTTTTTCTCCAGTTCGATCAGCCCGGCCCCCTTGAGTTTATCCGGCGCCATCGCTTCCACCTGCGTGCTCACCTCGGGTCTCAGACCGGCGCGTCTGAGAGCAGCTTTCAGGACGGCTGCACCCAGATCTACCGCCGGCACCGACTGCAGGCTGCCGCCAAAATTACCGATCGCCGTTCTGACGCCGCTGACTATGACCGCTTCTCTCATCTTGCGATGACCTCCTGTTGATTTTCCGACGGTTGCTGATTAGGTTTGAATCTGACGGGCTGTGGACCGGATCGGTACAGCGACCGGCACCACAGATCCGATCGAAACGATTTCACCCCTACCATATCGTCGAATCGCCCGTCAACGAGGTGTCCATGTGTCTGATCCTGTTTGCTTATGACATCCACCCGCAATACCGGTTGCTGCTGGCGGCCAACCGGGACGAGTTCTATGAACGCCCGACACTTCCGTTAGATGTCTGGGAAGACCGACCGGATATATTTGCCGGCCGCGACCTGAAAGGAGGCGGTACCTGGCTTGGCATCTCCCGCAGCGGTCGCATTGCAGCTGTCACCAACTACCGCGATCCCCGGCGGGTTCTTCCCCAAGCCCCGTCCCGGGGTTTTCTCGTTGGCGATTATCTGGCCGGCAGCGAACCGGCCGAGCGCTATTTGTCCCGTATCGCCTCCGAAGCGCACCGCTACAATGGATTCAACCTGATCGTTGGAGACCGCGGCGGTCTCTGGTATCTCTCCAACCAAAGCGCAGAGATCTTACATATCGAACCGGGCGTTTACGGTCTGAGCAATCACCTGCTCAACACGAGCTGGCCGAAAGTCAGAAACGGCAAGGCCGGCTTGCAGAAACTCATCGAAGAGGGTCAAGCAGGGCGCATTGAACCGATGCTGGCATTGCTGGCCGATAAAACACCCGCAGCCGATAACGCGCTTCCCGACACCGGTGTCGGCCTGCAGTGGGAACGGGTTCTCTCACCGATCTTTATCACCAGCGCAACCTACGGCACACGTTCTTCCTCGGTCATCCAGGTATCCCGCAACGGCAAGGTCACCTTCGTTGAACGCTCTTTTACGTGCCAATCCGGTGAAACTTGCCGCAGCGAAGACCGTCGCTTCTCGTTCTCTTTGACCAGCGGCCCCTGCGAAAACGGCAGGAACTGAGGCACAAGCGCATCATTTCGCCTCCTTCTCTTCCCTTCCCTCCGCCAACCGCTTCCAGAATGCCAGTCGCTCTTTGATGGTTTTTTCGTACCCCCTCTCAGCAGGCCGGTAGTAGGTGCGTCCGATGAGCTTGTCCGGCAGGTATTGCTGGGAGGTGACGGCATCCGGATAGTCGTGGGCATATCGATAGCCACGCCCGTAGCCGAGTTTTTTCATCAAATTCGTCGGCGCGTTGCGGATGTGCAGCGGCACCGGCAGTGCCCCGGTCCGGTCGATCTCCGCGCGAACACCGCCGTACGCTGTGTAGAGGCTGTTACTCTTCGGTGCGGCTGCAAGATAGACCGCCGCCTGGGCCAATGCGAGCTCGCCCTCGGGGGCACCGATGAATCGAAACGCCTCCATGGCGTTAAGGGCAACCTGCAGGGCGCGGGGGTCCGCGTTGCCTACATCCTCTGAAGCGAAACGCACCATCCGGCGGGCGATGTAAAGCGGATCCTCGCCGGCGGCCAGCATTCGGGCCAGCCAGTAAAGCGAAGCATCCGCATCGCCCCCGCGCAGGCTTTTGTGCAGCGCCGATATCAGGTTGTAATGCTCTTCTCCAGACTTATCGTAGAGCAGCGCTTTTTTCTGCAACGCGTTCTCCACTTTTTCCAGCGTGAGGACCACCGCCTCCGGTTTTTCACAGTCCGCTGTCTCCGAAGCGCTGTATGCAGCAGCAACCTCCAGGTTGTTGAGGGCCACCCGGGCATCCCCATCGACTATCCGAACCAGGTAGTCTTCGGCATCCGGCTCCAGCGTCACCGGCACGAGCCCCAGTCCTCGGTCTGCGTCGGCAACCGCCCCGGTGATGATCGACCGGATATCATCGTCTTCGAGCGGATGGAGGGTCACCACCCTGCAGCGGGACAGCAGCGGAGCGATGACCTCGAAGGAAGGATTTTCGGTGGTAGCGCCAATGAGCGTAATCAACCCGCTTTCAACATGGTGCAGAAACGCGTCCTGCTGGGATTTGTTGAAGCGGTGGATCTCGTCGACGAACAGAACCGTTTTTTTTCGATGAATTTTTAACTGGTTGCGTGCAGTTTCGATGACCGCCCGGATGTCGCGAACACCGGAGAGCACCGCCGAAAAATGCGCAAAGTGAGATCGGGTCTCCCGGGCCACAATTCGCGCCAGTGTTGTCTTGCCGCAACCCGGGGGGCCCCACAGGATCATCGAAAAGATCTGATCGTTCTCGATGGCCCGGCGGATCAATCTCCCCTCGCCGACCAGGTGCTGCTGACCGACAAATTCAGATAGACTTCTCGGGCGCATTCTCTCGGCCAGAGGCCTGGAAGATTGCATCGATTGTTCGGCCTGAAACTCGAAGAGGTCCATGCTCCTACCTTTTCCGGCCCGACGGGACTCTTTTCTTCAGTCGCCCTTCCCGCTGCCGCACGTAGAGTCTCACCGGCGTTTTGTCGAGACCGGTTTCTTCGCGCAGGCGGTTGACCAGGTAACGCCGGTAGGAAAAGTGCACTGCCTTGGGATAGTTGGTGAAACAGACAAAGGTGGGGGGCCTGGTTTTTACCTGGGTGGCATAATAGAACTTGATGCGGCGCCCGCGATGCAATGCCGGCACATTCCGCTCCACCGCGTTTTCGATGATCCGGTTGAGCCGACCGGTGCCGATGCGCAGGCAATACTGGGCGTAGACATCATCGGCGTGTTTAAAGATCTTCATCACGCGCTGTCCGGTCAGCGCCGAGACGGTCAGCGCCGGTGCAAAACTTAAAAATTTCGCTTTCAGTCGCAGCTCCTCCATGTACTTTCGGACCGTGCCCGAATCGCTGTCAACCCTGTCCCACTTGTTCAGCAGAAAGATGCATCCGCATCCGCGGTCGTAGGCGTAGCCGGCGATGGTGATATCCTGGTCGGTAATCCCCTCTTCTGCGTCTATGACGATCATTGCCACATCACAACGACTGAGGCTTTTCAGCGCCCGCATGACGGAAAACTTCTCCAGCTTCCGCGAAACCCTGCCTTTGCGCCGGATGCCGGCCGTATCGATCATCAGATAAGAGCGGGAGTTGACGCTGCAAACCGTATCGATGGCGTCCCGGGTCGTGCCGGGCACGTCGCTTACCAGAAGGCGCTCTTCTCCCAGGATCCGGTTTATCAGCGAAGATTTACCCACATTGGGCCGACCCACCACCGCCAGGCGAATCATCTCCGCTTCTTCCGGTGTCTCTGCCGGTGCTGCCGGGACCGGCAAGATTCGCAGCAAATCGTCCAGCAGATCTGAAACGCCATAACGGTGCGCCGAGGAGATGGGATAGATCCGGCTCAGACCGAGGGAGTAAAAATCGGTCATGAGCACTTCCTGCTGGGGGCTGTCGATCTTGTTGACCGCAAAGAAAACCGGTTTGTCGATGGAGCGCAAGTCGGAAAGGATTTCGCGATCAAAGGGTGACACCCCCACCTTGGCGTCCATCAGGAAAATAACGACGTCCGCTTCTGCGATGACCTGGTCGACCTGAGATCGGATCGGGTGGGCAAAATCGTCCGCACCCAGCAGCCCGCCTGTATCGACAACGATAAAGGCTGTCTCATTCCAGGCTCCCTCACCGTAATGGCGATCACGGGTGACGCCCGGGGCGTCATCCACCAGGGCATCCCCGGAGCGGGTCAACAGGTTAAAGAGGGTCGATTTGCCCACGTTGGGGCGGCCTACAATAGCGATGATTGGCTTCATATACGTAAGAGATAAAATAGGTACAGGGAATGTTTCGGTCCTCTGCCGGCTGTCGGCACGGCACCGGAATCGCCTGATGTGCTATCAACCGATACAATAGGAATGAAATTGGCGCAAGTCCCGTATCGATACGGGTACCTCATTTCCGATCATGCTCGGCAGCTGGGTGCCCGCCGGCGAAAACGGGGAGCAGCCGCCCAACGGTGATTACGGCCGTTGGAGGCGCGGTTTAGCGGTTTACAGGTATCCAAGTGGTAGCGGGTGATGAAAAACGGGACTCAGTGAAGGATCTGGCTCAGGAACAGCTTCGTCCGATCGTGCTGGGGATTGTCGAAAAACTCCGTGGGCGTGTTGCCTTCCACGATCTGGCCGAAGTCCATAAACAGCACCCGGTGGGCGACGCTTTTGGCAAACCCCATCTCGTGGGTGACCACGATCATGGTCATCCCCTCGGTGGCCAGATCGATCATCACGTCCAGCACTTCCTTGATCATTTCCGGATCCAGGGCCGATGTCGGCTCATCGAAGAGCATCACCTTGGGAGACATGCACAGGCTGCGGGCAATGGCCACCCGCTGCTGCTGGCCGCCGGAGAGCTGTCCGGGGTATTTCTTGGCCTGTTCGGCGATATGGACTTTCTCCAGGTAGTACATGGCGATTTCTTCGGCCTCCTTCCGCGGCGTTTTACGCACCCAGATCGGCCCCAGGGCCAGGTTGTCAACGATGGTCAGGTGAGGAAACAGGTTGAAATGCTGAAATACCATCCCCACTTCAGCCCGTATTTTTTCGATATTCTTGATATTGTTGGTCAGTTCGATCCCGTCGACGATGATCTGCCCGCGCTGGTGCTGCTCGAGGCGGTTGATGCAGCGGATCAATGTTGACTTGCCGGAGCCCGATGGTCCGCAAATCACGATCCGTTCTTTGCGACCGACTTTCAGGTTGATGTCGTTCAACACGTGAAAATCGCCGAACCATTTGTGCATGTTGATGATCTCGATTATCGAATCTTCGATATCCGGGGATGCCGTTTCTGTGGCTTGTTCTTCAGTCATGATATACTCTTTTTTTTTGAGTCATTCGCCCCTGCAGCCGGGTCTGCTGTGGCCGCTGCAGTCTGATAGGTGAAACCGGGACCCGCGCCTTCGAATGGGAGCCGAAATGTTGGTGTTTTCAAAGGCAAATTACGGTCGGTCCCTGTCGAGCTCTCTTTCCAGCCTGCGGCTGTAATTGGACATGGAAAAGCATCCCAGGAAATATAGAATGGCGATAAATATATATGCCTCCCGGCTGAACCCCATCCATTCCGGGTTGGACAAAACCGCCTGGCTGGTTTTCAGCAAATCCCACAGGGCAATGATGACCACCAGGGACGTATCTTTGAACGCCGAGATCAATATGCTCACTGTCGGAGGAATAACGATTTTCAGCGCCTGGGGCAAAATGATCAATCGCATCGTCAGGTAGTAATTCAATCCCAACGATTCGGCCGCCTCATACTGCCCCCGTGACATCCCCTGCAGTCCGCCCCGCACCACCTCGGCGATATACGCGGCGGTAAACAGGATGATGGCCACCTGTGCCCGCAGTATTTTGTTGATCGTTATGCCCTCCGGTAAAAACAGCGGGAAGATGATCGAGCCCATGAACAGCAGGCTGATCAGGGGCACTCCCCGGATCAGCTCGATATAGACGACACACAGCCATTTGATGATGGGCAGCCGCGACTGGCGCCCCAGCGCCAGAATTACCCCCAGGGGGTAGGCCGCCGTGAGCCCGAACACCGACAGCAGCAATGTCAGCGGCAGGCCGCCCCACTTGGTGGTCTCCACCGAGGATAATCCCAGGAGGCCACCGCGCATCAACAGTCCCATCGCCACCAGACCCGCCACCCAGCCGTACCCCAGCATCTTGGTCCAGTGCTTGCGATCCTGGCTGTAATAGAGCAGTCCGAAGAGAAGCAGCATGGCAACCAGCGGGCGCCACTGCTGATCGTAGGGATAGAAACCGAACAGAATGAACCGGAAATTGGTGGCGATGATCGACCAGCAGGCGCCGGCAGCATCCCGGCATTCGGCACCGGTGGTGTTCCACACAGCGTCGATAATAACCCAGCGAACGATCGGCGGGACCACAACCCAGAGCGCGTATAAAGTTGCCAGGGTCAGCAGGGAGTTGAACCACCCGTCGAACAGGTTGGCCCGGACCCATCCGATGACACCGATGCTCGCCACCGGTGGCCGGATGTCATCGCTTGCGGTTATGTCGGCACTAGTCTGTTCCATGATCTGTGAGTATGCTTGCGGATCAGTCGCAGGCATGTACCTGCGGAAGAAAGTTACCTCTCAACAAGCTTGACCCGTTTATTGTACCAATTCATAAAGGCGGAAGTGGACAAGCTGAAAAACAGGTACACCGCCATGATCAGCGCGACCCCTTCGATCGACTGACCGGTTTGATTGATGGTGGTGTTGGCCACCGAAACGAAATCCGGAAACCCGATCGCAACCGCCAGCGAGCTGTTTTTCGTCAGGTTGAGCATCTGGCTGGTCAGCGGCGGTATAATCACCCGCAGTGCCTGGGGCAGGATCACCAGGTTGAGCACCTGGGAGGGTCGCAGGCCGATGGACATGGCCGCCTCCTGCTGCCCCCTGCTGACCGACTGGATGCCGGCCCGGACCACTTCGGCCACGAAGGCGCCGGTGTAGAGCACCAGTCCCATCAACAGGGCAAAAAACTCCGGGCTGAGGGTCAGGCCGCCCGTGAAGTTAAACCCGACCAGCTTGGGAACATCCATGGCCGTGGGAGCGCCGAAGGCCAGCCAGGCGAGCAGCGGAAAGCCCACTACCATGCCTGCGGATACGCGAAACACCGGGAAGGACTGTCCGGTCCGGTCCTGACGTTTTTTGGCCCAGCGTCGCAGAAAGAATGCCAGAACCAGGCCGACAACCAGAGCCGCCAGCATGTAGGCGTGGGCCGGGTGGGCGGCCGGAACGGCGAAGGCGACGCCGCGGTTGCAGAGAAAGACCCCGGTGATGGGATTCAGCGCCTGCCGCGGTGAAGGAAATGTTTCGTAAAAAACCGCGTACCAGAAAAACAACTGCAGCAACACCGGAATGTCCTGCATCACCTCGATGTATCCCTTCGCCAGCCGGGACACCAGCCAGTTGGTCGAAAGTCGGGCGATTCCGACAACCGTGCCGAGAATTACCGTAATGACAATGCCGATGAAGGAAACCTTCAGCGTGTTCAAGGCGCCGACCAGCAGGGCCCGGGCGTAAGTATCGGCAGACGAGTAGGAAATAAGAGATTCGCCGACTTCAAAAGAGGATTCCTTGGTGAGGAAGCCCCATCCGGTGGCGATGGATTGCTTTTCCAGGTTGATGAGAACGTTGGAAATCAGGTAGTAGGCCAGCAGCCCCACCATGCAAACGGTGCCGATCTGAAACACGATGCCCCGTTTCTTGGGGTCGAGCCAGAAAGGGACTTTTTGTGCTGCTGCGTTGCCCATCGATCCCGCGCTTTCCAAGGATTGGTTCACCGGCTGGCAATGAGATAAGGAGGTGCGCCGTCGGACGGAGCACCTCCTTTGATCGAGCTACTTATCGGATCGGATGGGCATACATCAACCCGCCCCGCGTCCACAGATCGTTGAGGCCGCGTTCGAGCCCCAGCGGTGTGTTCACCCCCACGTTGCGCTCGAAGATCTCGCCGTAGTTACCCACCTGTTTGATGATGTTGTAGGCCCACGCCTCGTTGAGCCCAAGGGCTTTGCCCATGCCCGGAGACGTCCCCAGAAACCGTTGCACCTGAGGATTGGTGCTGTTTTTCATTTTATCGACATTTTGAGACGAAATCCCCAGCTCCTCGGCCTCGATCAATGCAAAGACCGCCCATTTGACGATGTCGTACCACTGGTCATCCCCATGGCGCACCACCGGGGCAAGGGGTTCTTTGGAGATGACTTCCGGAAGGATGATGTAATCCTGGGGGCGCGGGGAAACGGATCGCTGGGCCGCCAGCTGTGACACGTCCGACGTCAGGCAGTCACATCGACCGGCGAAAAAGGCCTTGTTGAGCTCGGCAGTCTGCTCGATGACCACCGGTTTCCACTGCAGTCCGTTGGCACGGAAGAAGTCGGCGGCATTCAACTCGGTGGTGGTTCCGGGCAGGACGCAAACCGTAGCACCGCCTAATTCCTTGGCACTCTTGACGCCCAGTTTCTTGGGAACCAGAAAGCCCTGGCCGTCATAGTAGTTGACCTGGGTGAAGTTGAGACCGTTGGTTGTCTCCCTTGTCAGGGTAGCGGTGGTGTTGCGGCACAGCACGTCGATCTCTTTCGATTGCAGCGCGGGCAGACGCTGCACCGCCGTCAGTGCAGTAAACTGCACCTTGTCTGCGTCACCGAACACTGCCGCAGCAATGGCTCTTGCGGTGTCAACATCGAGTCCTTTCCAGACGCCCTTGTCATCGGGCATGCTGAAACCAAATACTCCCCCGTTAACTCCGGCTTTAATGTAGCCCCGGGCCTTGACCTCGTCGAGCGTGCCTGCCAAAGCCGGCCCCGCTACAAATAGAAGCACTACAGCAATCATTACCAGAGACAATTTCCATTTTTTCATCGGTATTCCTCCTTTGCGGTTAACATGAACAGAGTGTTTGCAGGCCTTCTGTCTGCAAACATTCATACGCGGAATAACCCTCTATGGTAGAGCATTGAACACTGCACATCCACGAAAGTCAGATGGGGTGTAGGCGTCCGTTCCATGCATGCAGATTCTTTTCGTCGGGCACGGCTGCAAAAGGGTTTTCGATGAGTCATACGCCGCAGCCGCAAACTCGCTGAAAACGTCAGGGCGCGGTCCAGCAGCCGAAAAACCGCATACGGATGGGCACTGGCTAGGTCAATAACAGATATGAATCCAACTTGGCAAGTATAAAACTTGAAATATCGCGGCTGTTTGCAGCATCCCGAGAACCGAAGCAGGCGCCGCCGACCCCGTTTGGTCAACCAGAGAACAACTGCGTGAGACCCCTGTCGACATAAACCTGCAATTTGAAGCGGATGAAGCGTTGCTTGACAACTGCCGAGGCGGCTTTCTATAATCAAATCGTCCTTTCAACCCAGATCGAGAGGAAACATGCGCCATATGGACCCTGCAACCGCCTCCGGCCGATATACCGTTTTGACGAAACTGTTTGAAATGGTAAACCGATTGAACGAAGATCAGCAGATCGCGCTGCTCAGGCAACTCGATCGCAGTGCGCTTACCACCCAATTGTGCAAGTTGATATTAGACCTGTCCGAAGAAAAGCAGAATCACCTGCTGGACCGTCTCAGTGAAATGCTTTCCCAGGAAGTGCCGGAGAAAACCATTACTTTAGATGAAAGGGAAGTGCCGCGCAGAACCTGCACGATAGCGGTGAATTTTGAAACCCAGGGGAACCGGTTTCAGGACACCATATTAGACATCAGCAGTGCGGGGGTTTTTATCAAGACCGAGGAATCGCTCGAAACCGGCCAGGAGATATCCCTGCGTTTTTCCTTCCCGGATGCCCAAGAAGATATAGATATCAAGGGGGAGATCGTATGGCGCAATCCCCGGGGGGTCGGAGTCAAGTTTTACGACCTGACAGCACAGCACTTCGAGCGGATCAAGCACTTCGTAGACCAGCCGTAAACCCAAGCCTTTACGCCGAAACACTTTCCGACTCGATAGAATTGTTCCAGAGTACTGCTTATTTATAGAGGATGGCGGGACCTGCCGTTGACAGTCCGGCGGATGTTGTCGCGCAGGGCCTGGGACTTGGATTGGATGACATGGCGACCGTATCGCATGTTTTTCTCTAACAAGTCGGAGTAATTGCGCACACCCGTTTTGAGCTTGTAACCGTTGGAAGCGACTTTGCGCAGAAGATTGAATTCTTTGCCGACCACCTTGTTCTGCTGTTGGCGAATCGCTTCCAGAAAGGACTCCCTGTCGGGCTCGCATTGGGCGTAAGCTACCGACCGGCCCATGTGGGTGAGAAGATGGCCGTCGCTGCCGGCGGTGATGGACTTTCCCAGATTAAACCCGAGCAAGGCGCATTTGAGATTCGACTTGCTCAGATTGCCGGAATTGATTACTTCCACGCCGTCAACCGCTGCCAGCAGGGGTTGCAAACGCTCCGGCGGGAAATAGGGGTTGCACACGCCGGTGTACACCGGGCACTCCGGGTGCGGGAATATGATCAGGGTCCTGAATTTCTGCGCCCGCTGGACGATTTCCTCCATTTCCAGGGCTGTCGAGTTCATCACATCCTGGCCCATGAACGGCTGCACGTCCCTTTCGTAAAAGCGCTTCAAGTCTTCTATTTCGTAAAAGTAAATTAGAACGTGGGAGCCTTCGTACGAAGTGACCTCGATGCCCGGGATGCTCAGCACACCGGGGTATGAATCCAGCTCCACGGCCCCCTGGATCTCGTTGTGATCGGTCACCGCAACGCCGATACCCAATTTGCCGGCGTGCCGGGCAATTTCCGGAATCGTGTTGGAACCGTCTGAATATCGACTGTGGAAATGAAGATCGACGACCGTATATTGTCGGGTAAGTTGGCTCAGGTTGGGTTTTTCGAAACAAATTCGGTGGTTAGGAAAAGGTGAATGAAATTCGAGCACGAGATTTCCTCTCTGCACAGCATAACCGCTGGGTATCTTTCGAAATCGAGCATCCAGGCCGTTCCGAAATAAGTGACGTATAGTTTACAATAGGTTGCTATTGGGTGTCAAATCCCGATTTCTGACGACAGGTCGGTCTTTCCGGCGCTAAACCCTGCTGGGCTGGATCCCAGTTTTCCTTGTAATATCAGGATTCTGATTTGCCATCGTCCTCGGCGCCGGCCGGAGGGACTTCTTGACGCAAATCGCATTCGTTGTTAATAGTAACGACGATTATACGATCCGCAAGGGAGATCCGATTGCCCAAACACCAGACGCATAGAATGACGCGCCAGCGGGAACTGATTCTGGAGGAGATCCGGCGGTCTAAAGCCCACCCGAGTGCCGACGAGGTCTATTTGATGGTCCGCAAGCGGCTGCCGCGCATCAGCCTCGGAACGGTGTACCGAAACCTGGAGATCCTGTGCGAACTGGGCGAAATTCGAAAACTCGACCTGGGCGTTGATTTCAAGCGTTATGACTGGGACCCGAAGATGCACTATCACATCCGCTGCCTGGAGTGCGGTCAGGTGGACAACGCGCCGATAGCGCCGCTGCATTCGGTCGAAGACGAACTGCACCAGGCAACGGTATATACGATCATCGGCCACAAGCTGATCTTCGAGGGCCTGTGCCCGGCATGCTCGCAGAAGGTGGCCAGCGGAGAAATCCAACCCCCGGACCAGGGCGCGGCCGACCGCTGACGTGTGCATCCGAAGGGTCTATGCTTGATCCAGCGGCTTCTCTTCGTAAAAGTCTTTCCCCAATTCCCCCTGCGCACTTTCGAAACCGCTGATCCATCCTTGAACCCGATCCGCCCCGTACTCATTTTCCCAGGCCGCAACTATCTGCCGAACCGGCACGTCGTCAAAGATTCCGAGATCTTCGAGGTATTCCATGTAGCGGTTGTTCTCCCGGTTGTATGCCTGGAACACGGCATCCTCACGGCCGTTGAACTCCAATGGATCGACCCGATGGCGCTCGCACAGCTGGGCGTTGAAGGCCGGCGTGGCTTTCACCCAGCGGCCCTCCAAATAAAATTCCACATAGCCGTGAAACACGAATCGATCCGATCCTAAATAGTCGATCAGCTGACGGGAGGCAAGGTGGTTGCGCACCGTCGCAAAACCGAGACGCGACGGTATGCTGCAGGCGCGCCCCAGCGCACATAGCAAAGCGGCTTTTCCGACGCAGTATCCCTTGCCGCGCTGGATAACGGCGCTGGCGCGGTAGTGAGCCGGAAGGTAGAACGGCGAATACGGATCGTAACGGATGCCTTCGCGCACGGCATAGTACAGCGCCACCGCCGTTGAGACCGGCTCGCGCCCTGCGTCTGCAGCAGCGCGATCGAGAAAATCGATTACGGTTGGATGCTCGAAGTTGAGGATAGCGGTTGGCTGCAGGTACTTCGTAAGGGCTGTGTTCACGGATCGGATTTCAGCGTCCGTGCGCGGGCCTTGTCTGCACAATGCAAGATTCCGGCAATCTTGGACGGCGGTTTGGGGTTCAATATGCGGTTGAGCTGGCGCTGCGGCAAGGTGTCCCGAAGGTACTGCACCACGTCGAAGGTTTCCCACCAGCAGTCGATGATTTTCCAGCAGGCCTGTTTTTCGTGCTCACAGGTTCGGCAGTAACGAAAAGAAACGGGCCCGCCCAGTCGAGGGCACCGACGGGTGAGCTGCTTTTCGCTCTCTTTGATCCGGTTCATAGGTCGACACGACGCCAACTCGGGTTTGCCGGCGGCTTACCGGCAAACCCGCAATTGCGCTTATCTGCTTTTCAGTTGCTGCGGCTTCGGGTACTTTTCCAATATGGCGATGGTTTCGTCGAATTCATGCTCGCCAACCGGGTAGTCCTGGAGTTCACCGGAAAAATACTTGTCATAGGACCCCAGGTCGATCAACCCGTGTCCGCTCCAGTTAAAAAGGATCACCTTCTGCTTGCCTTCCTCTTTGGCCCGGCGGGCCTCCTCCACCACGGCGGCTATGGCGTGGTTGGTTTCGGGCGCGGCGATGATTCCTTCGGTTCTTGCTGCCAGCACACCGGCCTCGAATGCGGCCAGCTGGTTTACCGCCCTGGCTTCGATGATGCCTTCGGCAACCAGTTGGCTGACCGACGGTGCCATACCATGATACCGCAGTCCACCGGCGTGAATCGGCGGCGGCACAAACGTGTGACCGAGGCTGTGCATGGGCAGCAGCGGCGTGTATCCGGCGGTATCGCCGTGATCGTAAGCGAACGGGGCTTTGGTCAGCGTGGGGCAGGCGGCCGGCTCGACCGGATGGATCGCCACCTCTTTTCCGTTGATCTTGTCGTAAACAAACGGATAGGCGAGCCCGGCGAAGTTGCTGCCGCCGCCGGCGCAGCCGATGACCACATCCGGGTATTCGCCGATCTTCTCGAACTGTTTTTTGGCCTCCAGGCCGATGATGGTCTGGTGCAGGATCACGTGATTGAGCACGCTGCCGAGCGAATAGCGGGTCTTGCCGGAGGTGTCGCTGACCGCAGATTCCACGGCCTCGCTGATGGCAATGCCCAAAGAGCCGGGGGTGTCCGGATCCTTTTCCAGGATATCCCTGCCGGCTTTGGTGTCCGGGCTGGGGCTGGGCACACATTCGGCACCCCAGGCGGTCATCATCGACTTGCGATACGGTTTCTGGTCAAAGCTCACGCGGACCATGAACACTTTGCAATGCAGCCCGAACTGTGCGCAGGCAAAAGCCAGGGCGCTGCCCCACTGACCTGCCCCGGTTTCGGTGACCAGTTGCTGGATCCCGAACTCCTTGTTGTAGTATGCCTGGGCAACGGCCGTGTTGGGCTTGTGGCTGCCCGGCGGGCTGACGCCTTCATACTTGTAGTAAATTCTAGCCGGGGTATCGAGGGCTTTTTCCAGCTCCAGCGCCCGTATGAGCGGCGAAGGCCGCCAGATCCGATATACCCCCAGCACCTCTTCGGGTATGTCGAACCATCTTTCGGGGCTGACTTCCTGTTCGATCATGTTCATCGGAAATACCGGTGCAAGCTGTTCCGGACTCACCGGGTTCCCGTCGGGTCCCAGCGGAGGGTTCATTTTTATGTCCGCCAGGATGTTATACCACTGCCGGGGCATTTCATCTTCCGTGAGCAGAACCTTCTTTGTCTCCATGCGATCCTCCTTGCGGTGATTTCAATCTCGAAGTGCGGTGCCTCAAAGGTCCGCGGATGACGGCACCCTGCCCTCGCGATTTGTCCCAATTATCTGAAAACAGGTAGCTTTTCGGGTGAATGTCCCTTTTAGGCTCTCAGGGACGTTTAGTCAAGCAGATTTCGCCGTTTTCTTTGCAGGTCCAACCCCTTTCGGACCGATTCCCGCCGGCACAGACGGTCATCGATCCGCATCAGGAGCCGTAAGGGTTACATCTTCGGTGGGCCGGTAAAAACCGCGAGGATCTTGCTGCCACTTCCCCGGTCGATATCATCCAGGGCGAAGTCGAGCGCCGCTTCCAGCAATGCGGACTTGTTGCCGATGGCTTTGCCTTCCATCTTCAGCTCGTAGAACTTGCGGTTGAAACGCGCAAGGACCCGTTTGGACAGGTAAAATCCCGCCTTTTGTTTAGGACCGGTGGCGGGTGGGTCGCCTTTTTGCCGGTGGGGGGGTTGATCCGGGCCGGTTGCCGCCGCCATCGGGGCAATGGCACTCTCCTCGAAAAAATCGTGCGAATCACGCCTGTCACCCTTGTTTCTGGCCATCTTCGCTAACCCTCCGGATGAGTTTGAGATAATCCGTTGCACTGCCGGCACTGGGCCGGTATTCGAAAATCGTCTTGCCCCGGACCGGGGCCTCCGACAGCCGCACATTGTAGCGGATGGGGTCGCAAATCTGCTTGCGGAACAACCGCGTAAGCTGTTGCAGGATCTCAAAGCTGTGCCGGGTGCGCTGATCGAACATTGTCGGCACGATATATTTGAGCTGGAGATGGTGGTTGAGGCGCTGTGCGGACATCAGGTAACCGAAAAAGGTCTTCAATCCTTCCAGGGCCGGTCCCTGAAGGGCCACCGGACAGATGACTTCCTCCACGGCCATCAAGATGTTGACGCTCAGCACGTCCCAGCCCGGTGCACAGTCGACAATCAGGTAGTCGAGTGCGTCGCCTTTCGGGACCAGGGAGCCCGCCAG
>LJNK01000080.1 GCA_001303025.1 Deltaproteobacteria bacterium SG8_13 | reverse complement strand
TTCAGGGAGCCTGGAAGCCAATAATGGACCTACGTTGCAATAGGGATGGGTAAGTATTTTCTATTTGACACTTTCAAACATATCAGCAGATATCCCAAGATGGTCTGCTCGTTGTATTAAATGAATATGTTCAATTATTTACTGAACAAACAGCTTTTACATAATTGTCCGGTAATACAATATACATATCCATCCATGCACTTAATTTTCTTTTCGGCCAGATCGCTTTTCTTGCTTTACCATAAGTATAGTCGAGAACCCATGCGCCATTGAAATTGCTACTGGTTTCCGAAGTCCCAGGCCCATCAGCACTCCAACATCTAACTTGTTTGTTATCGAATACCGAGTCTATGTGGACACCGTCCATATTGTCTTTTTCTAAAAGGGACGCCAGTTCTTCCAACGTAGGCATTCGCCAGTCTGAATAACCAGCAAATGATTTTGCATTCAGACTTTTTATATATTTAATAGAGTTAGAATGATTTAAAGGTTTCGAAGAACCGCTTTTTTGCCAAAGTAATCCTGTTGTACTATCTCTTACAGTACCATCATTGTTATCGACAAGGGTATTATGAAAAGAACCGGAAGAATTAATGGATGCTTCAAAAAAGCCATATTTCAATAGCATGTCGTTAATATCATTCGCGGTTAATTTATCTATAGGTTTTTCCCTCAATGAGACATCGGTGATAGCTGCCTCTTTAGGCCCAGCAGTCATCGTTTTGGATATAACTGCTGCATCTTGAGAAATATTTGCCTTTTTCAGGATCGATTCCAAGACCTCCCTGGCCATTTCTTGCGGAGACTTTCTTTCCAACGACGGCCGATAGGATTGTCCGGTAGCCAGCAGGACGTTGCTGCGCGCATCACGAAAGTCTATGGTAAGGCTTAACATGTACGTGGTCATGTCCCAAGCCCAGCGGTCCTCGTAGGTAACTATGACATCGATCCCTGGAGGCTTCTGGCCGATCGTTCCAGATTGAACTTTCAGGCCGAGGCGGATCATTTCGTCGCGAATGATTTCGTCGATAAGGCGGATGTCTTTGACATGGCGCACCACGAAATAGGTTTCGTACTGTTTGAGATCGGTGTTGGGTGTAATCCGTGAGGAAAGTTCGGCGCATGCGGTAAGAGAAAAAACAATGACATTTATAATTAGAAATGCAATAGCTCTATTTCTGCACATGACGACGCCTCCCTTACTTATCGTTGATTTGGTTATAACATGCCCAAATCGCCTCTTGTTTTACCAGCAAGACGACTCCCCCAAAAGACCAAACTGAGAATTGAATCTATCCTATATTATTGGTGAAGGGGATTTCAGAAATCGTGTCAGTGCATCATTATAAATTTCCTTGTAAAGAACAGCTTTGGTTTACCGGCCTTCCAGATAGCGAATTATTTTGCTGTGGTTCAAAATCCTTATTGCTGCGTCCGCCACCGCGTAATCGATAGCCTTCTGGTAATTGATGCTCTGTGCCGAGGCCTGGATGCCGATAACCGGATGGTCTCCCGGTTGAATGACCAGATCAATGTTGCATACATTTCCTCCCATTGATGAAGCGAGGCTAACATCTACCACCGCTATTCTTATCTTTTTACTTGCTGTCTCAAAATAAGGATAGTCATTGCGGTCGAATTCGGATTTCAAGCTGCTGATCACAGATTCGGTGTATGTTTTCAGATTGACATTCAATTTGAAATTTTCGACCAGAACAACAATATCTTTTTGAGTATTTTGTGTATTGATAAAATGAACCGGCCCGGAAAACGTAATAGCCGCCGTTTTGCTAGTTTCTAAGACCGGTGGTTTTGGTGCGTAGCGCGGCAGTGAACAACTGCAGAAAATGAATAGCAGACCAGTGAATACAAGAACCCTTTTCATCATTCACCTCGGGATTGTGAGTATCATAAATTATGGAAAGGTCATTGTAATCTTTATATCGAATTTTTACAGATATGGCTGCGAGAGCTAGATGGAAGTGTGAGATCTGTCCATTATAGATAGACGCATTCTCGGTGTAGGTTCAGCGGCTGGTAAAATTGTTTTTTCAAAGTGATCTTAGCTTTTAGTTCACGGGAAAATCAAGTCGTATTTGCATGTTGATGATTCGCAGTGATGCGCTGAAAAAATCAATTATAGGTGGATTCTCTCGATTGCGTAAGCTTGCTACAAGCCAAACTATTTAAATTTACGACATTTTTATAGATAGATTTCGACTATCACAAAATATTCGGGAACCTGATAGCTTTGAGAATAGCACCTACAAAAAGGCTGAGAAATTTTTGGCTCCGCCATTGTTTTTAACAATTGAAAAAACATACTCTCTATGTGACTGTGCATTGCACTGAGAGAGATTATTGTTCTTGAAACGACGAGCATCTTCCTATTACAATAGCCGGCGTATTCTCTTGGTTATCCAGTCCATCGGTGTATCCTGCGGTATAGGTTCTTAAAAACCTGCCTGTACTTTTGTTGAATCGAAATTCTCCAAAAACGCACTCAAAATATGCTTCGTTAGTATTTACAAATCCTTGCTTGCTGCGGCATTCTTCATTGTTAGATTCTGCTGACACGATGGCAAGTGCACTCCTGGACGAAGTTACTTTACTAATTATAAATGTTACGTCCTCTGCGACTAAATTTATACTCTTCCATCTGCTCAAAGATTCATCAAAGCTAAATCCCGCCGCTTGTTGTGGCACACACAGATAACGGTCTCCTGCATTGAGTGGGGCAGAGGTCAACGTCAAAACTAAAACCAGGACCACAAAGCTCTCTCTTTTCATTTTGGTTCCGCCCTCTGTAGATATCACGTGAAATCATAAAGTGGTTTGTTAAATTTATACGAGCACCTCTTTAACAAGCAGGATTTAATCTGCAATATCTGCAAAAATCATGCTAATTAAAATAGTTAGAATGTATTGCATGATATAGTGCATTATCAGAGCGTTATAGGATCAGCTGACTGGAAGGCGCCCGTTTGCTGTGAAAACAGTTTACGGATTTTGTGGCACGAACTTCAGAAACCAAGTGATATCTTGCAGCTGGAGTCCGTTCGCAAGAGATCGCTACCGGCCACTATCTGGATATTGGGGTAGTTTGGCGGTATCGCAATTTCGGTCAAAGGTGAATGTCGAAATGGCTATCTTTTCTACTCTTTAATTTGTTTAAAATTGACATATCGAAAAAGTTAACGCTTTTTCTGTAGCGAATTTGCAGTTTTACTTCTGGGTCGGCACGCTGCTTTGATGATCGACTCTTCCGGGGCTCAGAATTGTGATTTTCAGCACGCGCGTCTCTTTTCGCAGGGAGCGGCGCAACGACCGTTGCTGAATCAAATGTCGGAAAGCAGTTGGCTGTCGATATAGCGGGGGGGAGTGTTGCGTCAAATTCCGAGGAAGGCCTGCCGGAATCGGTCGCTTTCCAGCAACTCTTTTCCTTCGCCTTGCTCCACCACGCGGCCGGTTTGAAGCACGTAGCCGCGGTCGGCAAGGTCCAAGGCCTCCCGGACGTTTTGTTCCACCAGCAAAATGCTGATGCCCTCCTGCTTTAACTGCCGAACCCGGTCGAGCACTTCATCGACCAGGATGGGAGCCAGGCCGAGGGAAGGCTCGTCGAGCATGAGAAGCTGCGGCCGGGACATCAATCCCCGGCCGATGGCCACCATCTGCTGCTCGCCACCGGACAGGGTGGAGGCTGCCTGGGTTCGTCGTTCCCGCAGTCGGGGAAAAAGCTCGTATACGAATTCCAGGTTTTTCCGTACCCGGTTTTCGTCCTTCAGGATGTATGCGCCCAGCCGGATGTTTTCTTCCACCGAAAGGGGTTTGAAGAGCATTTTTTCTTCCGGAACATAGACGATGCCGAGACGAACGATCTCTTCGGTCCGCAGGCGCTGGATTTCTCTGCCCTGAAAAACGATCCGACCCGAAAAGGCCCGCTGGGCCCCCATAACGGACCGCAGCAGGGTCGATTTGCCGGCACCGTTGGAGCCGACCACGCAGACCGTTTCGCCGGGGTCGACGAACAGCGATACACCCTGGATCACCGGCAGGCCTGAATAGCGAACCTTCAGATCGTCGATTTCAAGGATGTGCTTGACCATGAGTCAGGTAAGCTCCTGCGAGTGTTCGCGAACGTAGCGCTCCCCCAGATAGGCCTGGATGACCCGTGGGTCACCGGCAATCTGGCGTGGCTGGCCTTCGGCGATTTTCTGCCCGTAATCGAGTACGATCACCCGGTCGCTGATTTTCATCACCAGTTCCATGACATGCTCGATCAACATCACCGTGATGCCCATATCGTTGTGCACGTGCCGGATGCCGGACATGATCTCATCCACCTCGCTCGGGTTCAATCCGGCGGCGACCTCATCGAGCAGCAGCATCTTGGGACCGGTGGCCAGTGCGGTGGCCATGGTCACCCGTTTCTGGGCGGCCACCGGCAGTTCGCTGACCCGGTAGCCGGTCAGTTCGGCCAGGTTCAGATTCGAAAGAATTTCTTCCGCCCGACTCCGAGCCGCAGTGCGCAGGCGGGTGTGCATGAAGGCGCCGACCATCACATTTTCGATCACTGTCAGGTCTCCGGAAGCGACATAGACCTGAAAAGTGCGGGCCATGCCGCGGCGGGCGATGTCAAAGGCCTTCAGAGAGGTGATGTCTTCTCCGTCGAAGACAATGCGGCCGGAGCTGACCGGGTGCAGGCCCGATATGCAGTTGAAAAGGGTGGTTTTTCCCGCTCCGTTGGGACCGATCAGGCCGATCAGCTCCCCCTTTTCCACGGTGAAAGAGATGTCGTCGTTGGCCTTCAGGCCGCCGAAATTCTTCACCAGGTTGTGCACTTCCAGCAGCGGCATTAGTTGGGCTTCCTTCTTCTCAAGCGCTCGACGATTCCCCAGATTCCTCGCGGTTCGGTGGCCGAGATGATCATGATGATCAACGCATACAGGATCAAATCGATACCTACCAGCCCGGCGGTAGCTCCCAGCCATTCCTTGAGATAGCTTTTCAGCGGGATGAGTATGCCGGCGCCGATGATCGGCCCCCACAGAGAGCCTGCGCCTCCCAGCATGGCCATCAGGGCGATGAGGATTGAAATATTCAGGCTCATCGTGTCTTCCGGCTCGATGTTCTTGATGTAGCAGGCGTGAAAAGAGCCTACTACGCTTACGAACGCGGTGGCAATGGCGTAGGTTTTCACCTTGGCCAGGTGAACGTTGATCCCCAGGGACTGGGCCACGCTTTCGTTGTCTTTGATGGCGCGCAGCTGAAACCCCAGGCGAGATTTGCGAAACCAGTTGATGTAGAAGATGCCGATCAGAAAAAAGGCGAAGATGACATAGTAGTAGTAGATGTCTTCCCTGAAAATCAGCCGCAGGAAATCCGGTGGTGTGTATTTGATCGGAGAGATTTCAAGCCCCCGGGCGGCGCCGACAAAATCCCAGACCTCGAACAGGTCCTTGAGCACCAGTGAAGTGGCGATGGTGGCGATGGCGAAGTAATGACCTTTTAGGCGAAAGAGCGGAAAACCGATCACGAAGGACCACGCCACTGCCAGGCACACGCCCACCGGCATCGAGACCCAGAAGGGTATATCCCAGCGGATGAGCATAACCGCGGTCGTGTAGGCGCCGATGCCCACGTACTGGGCCTTTCCCAGGTCGACCTGCCCTCCATAGCCGCCGATGGTGTTCCAGCCCATCCCGTAGAGTGAAAAAATGAAAAACTGAATCACTGTGGCCATGGCAAAAGCCGAATGCGGGAAGAGGGGAAAGACCAGCAGCAAAACCACCAGCGCACCGGCAACGAACAAATCGCTGCGCGGAAAATCCGAGAAATCGAAGGCGCTTTTTAGTGCTTCCATCCGAACAGTCCCCGGGGCCGGACCACCATGATCAGAAAATAGGCCAGGTAGACCCACATGTATTTAAACGAGGTCATCGGCACATCGGCCATCCAGTCGATGTCGAAAGTGTAGGTAAGAAAATCCCAGAATCCGGGAATTTCGGTGATCAAACCGACCACGATACCGGCAAAAAAGGCCCCCGGAACGCTGCCGAAACCGCCCAACGCGACGATGGCAAAGGCGAGCATGGTAAACAGCAACCCGATGTAAGGGTTCACCGACCAGAAATTGACGATCAGCGCTCCGGCGATGGTCACCGAGGCGCAGCCGATTCCCCAGGCCAGGGCGTTCATCCGCTCGGTGGGAATGCCCATGTACCGCGCACCCTGGGGGTTGAGGGCGGTGGCGGTCAGGGCTTTGCCGAACTTGGTGCGGTTCATCAGCAGCCAGACGGCGCCGAAGGAGACGGCCGCCAGCCCCGCTGCGGCCAGCTTGGTGGCCGGTATGATCACGCCCATGCCCAGGTCGATGCTTTTCCCCACCAGAAGACCTTGGTGAACGGCCCGATCGTTGGCCCCGAAAATCAGCAGTGCCATGTTCCGCAGAAACAGCATCAGGCCGAAAGTTCCCAGCAGCTGCGCGATCATGGGGCCGCGTAGCAGGTACTTGACAAAGCCTGCGTAGCAGAGAACACCGAGCACAAAGCCGACCAGGGCAGCCGCCGGCAGGGTCAGCAAAGGGTCTACCCCTGCGGCCTGGGCGGTGAGAAGGCCGGTATACATGCCGATCATCAGGAACTCGCCGTGGGCAAAATTGACGATGTCCATGACACCGAAAATGATGGTGAGCCCCAACGCCACCAGGCTCAGGGCCATGCCGAACATGATCCCGGCCACCAGCGAGCTGAGCAGAATGTCCATAGCTATTAATCCTGCTGCGGTTTCGAGCGCCTATTGTGCGCTAGAGCCGTACAAGGCGCCGGCAGTTGAATAGAAACAGATGGCTCCCGTTTCTTCGACAGGCTGATGACAGCGAAGAAACGGGAGATTTGTCTGGTTGTTGGCAAAGGGGATCTACCACTTCGGAAAGGGGTAGATCATATCGGCAGTGGTCACGTCGAAGGGGTAGACGATCTCCAGTCCGATGTTGCCGCTTGCATCTTTCTGATACTGGCCGATCAGGCCGGATCCGAGCTCATTTTGCCCGATCTCTTTACCGGATGTGCTGAACTTGATTCCAGCCCACGGCACCACCAGCTCACTGCCCGAGATCTCGATGGCATTGGCGGCCGCCTGGACCGCCTTGGGATCGGTCGAGCCGGCTTTTTCCAGCACGTGGACCCAGGTCTGCAGACCGGTGAAGGAACGTGCGGAAGCCCCGCTAAGGTCGTTGCCGGTGCGCTCCTTGTACATCTTGTTCACCTTGCCGGCCAGCGGCTTGACTTCAACGACTTTGGGCAGAAAGACGGTGCGGGTGAGGATCCCGACGATGCTGTCGCCCAGTGTCTGCTGAAACTCCGGGGTTTCGAATCCGGCATCCTGACCCCACAGGACCTTTGGCTGGACTTTCTGGGCATCGAGGGTTTTGATCATCAGGATCGCGTCCGAGGTGTAGGAGGCGAACAGCATGACATCGGCCCGGGAGGCTTTCAGCGAGCGGACTTCGCTCGACAGGTCCGGCGCCTCTTTGGCGTACAGGAGGGATTTGCGCAGGTCAAACCCGTACTCCTTCGAAAACTCCTCGACCAGCGTGGAGGTGAACGAACCCCATTCGGTTTTTTCGCAGGCCGAAGCGAGCTTCATGATGTCTTGTTTCGACACCTTTGCCACCCCCCGGGCTTTTCCCTCGCTCAATCCTTTCAGCAGCTCGAACAGGTCTTTGGTGAACCAGCGGTCGTGCGGGGTGGTGCGCCAGAACCACTTGAAACCCCTCTCGGTCAGCCCCGGCGAGGTGGACGAACCGTTGATCATCGGCACGCCATACTGTTCGGCCACCGCGCTAACGGTTTTGGTTACCGAGCTGTGGTAGCAGCCCAGCAGGCCGTCGACCTTGTCGTCCAGGATCAGCTTTTTGGCCAGGTCGGCGCCAAGGGTGGGGTTGCCTTCATGATCCTTGAAAATCAAGGTGATTTTCGCACCGCCCATGCTCTTGATGCCGGCGTTTTTGGCCATGGCCATCTCGAGATCGGCCATGGCGTTGTTGGCGATATCTGCTGCCAGCTCGGCACCGGCACGCAGCTCCCTGCCGGCTGCGGCAGCTCCGCCCGTCAGCGGATAGATCACGCCGATCTTGATTTCTTTGGCCCACACGACAGTCGGAACCAGCAAGCCGAACGCCAGCACCACGACGATTGCCGCGGTTGTCCATTTCAGTGTTCGTTTCATCATGCTCCTCCTTAGTTAGTGTTTGAAAGCGGTGATGATCGAATTTCGTATGATTGTCAGGTCTATATATAACCGGCAATGCAGTGTCAAGGAAATAGCCGGTTGCGAAAGCCCAACGACGAGTAGGCGGCGGGCAAAGGCCCGTCGCTTTCTTGTTGTCGGACCGCACCTGGTAAAAACGCTTGAGACAGTACCACTATGTGGTATTGATTTCAAGCCCATTAGGGATGCCTTGTGTCTCTCCTTTCTGTTTACATGCGGATACTTCGCTCGGCTGATAGCGGAAATCGGCTCCTTACCTCTTCTTCCGCCCTTGGACACGCCTCTTCCCCAATGGATGATCCGTATGCGGTTTCAATCCACCAAAAAGCAGCTGTCACCCTGGCTGTATCCATCCAGCCACTGGAGGTCTTTTATGTGCACAGTGAGAAATGGCGTAAACGTCGATAATCTTATTTCGGCGATCGAGGCAGTGAAAGAAGATCCTGCCAACGGAAAGCCGACCTTTACCTTTCACTCCCGGTGGAATAACGGTTGCAAGGCGGAGCACCATTCCGCAGATTATGTCGTGGGCAAACAAAACGGCATCCATGTGCAAAATCACAGCGTGCAAACCGACGAACCCAAGCAGATACTCGGGGAAGATGCCGGCATCAGTCCGGCGGAACCCCTCATATCCTCGCTGGCGGCGTGCCTGACCGTCGGATATGCCGCCAACGCGGCTGCCATGGGTATCGATATCGATGACATGAGCTTCGAGATTACCGGAAACGGCAGTCTGGAAGGATTCATGGCGATCGGCGACAGCCGGCCGGGTCTGACCGGAATCACCATCAAAACCCACATCAAATCCAGCGCCCCGGCCGATAAGCTGCAGGAGCTGCATGACTACGTGAACCGGCACTCTCCGATCTGGGATACCCTCAGCAGTCCGGTGCAGGTCCATTCCGAAATAGCGGTTGAGTAAGTCGCCGGCCAAAACGTCTCCACCCCGATACGGGGTCAAGACCCACCTCATCGTCGGGACGGCGCGCCCGGCTCGTGCGTATAGCCCGCGCTGCCGCCCTAAAAGATCGTCATATCCTCATCTCTGAGATCCGAGACAAACATATGCCCCGGGCAGTGGGTGATCACCAGGGGCAGGGCAGGGGAGGTGGCGGCCAGGGCGGAGGTGACCCCGCAGGCCCAGAAGACCGGAATTTCGCCGGGGCGGACAGTCACCGGATCGCCGAAATCCGGTTTTTTCAGGTCTGCTATGCCGATCTGCTGCGGATCACCGATGTGAATCGGCGCCCCGTGGGTCAGGTGAAAACGGGTGGTGATCTGAACGGCACGCACTGCCTGTGCGGGTGTCATGGGGCGCATGGTGACCACCAGCGGGGCGGAGAAGGGCCCGGCCGGTGTGCACGGGCGGCTGGTGATGTACATCGATACGTTGCGGCCTTCCTCGATGTTGCGGATCGGCAGCCCGGCTGCCAGCATGGCGTTTTCAAAAGAGAAGCTGCAGCCGAGCAGAAAGCTGACGGTGTCTTCGGAAAACAGGGTGGAGACGTCGCTGACTTCTTCGGCCAGACTGCCGTCCCGATAGATCCGGTAGCGTGGCAGGTCCGTGCGCAAATCCGCCCCCGGGGCAATGGACGGCTCGAAGCTCCCGGGCTCCAGTACATCCAAAATCGGACAGGGCTTGGGATTGCGCACGCAGAAAAGCAGAAAGTCGAATGCGTGCTTTTTGGGCAGCATCACCAGGTTGGCCTGTACGTACCCTTGCGCGGCTCCGGACGTCGGCGTCTGCCAGTCCCCGCTGCGGATCTGCTCCCGGAGCCTTTCTGCGCTCAGCTCTTCCGGTTTCATCGCTCTTCCTTTCGAATCCATTATAACCCCGAAGGCCGCTGGAATCGAAATCCGGCAGCCAAAGGGTGTTAGAGAACGGTGATCTGTTCGTTGAACTTGCCCAGCTGCTGCAGGCCTTCGGCGGTGACAACATGGGTGTTTTCGATTCCCACGACCCCGACACCCGGAAAAATCAGCTTCGGTTCCAGGGCGATGGTCATTCCCTCCTGCAGCTCGCGAACCTGGCCATGGGCCAAAAACGGATACTCGTCCAGTTCGATGCCGATGCCGTGTCCGATGAAACGGATCCGCTGCTCGCCGACCCCCATGAAATGATCGCCGTATCCCATGTCCGCGGCGGCATCGACCGCCAGCTCGTACAGCGCACCGGCCTGCACGCCGGGCCGGCCGGCGGTTTTGACCAGCGCCTGGACCTCCAGCATATCAGCATGGGCCTTCATCAGCTCATCGGGCAATTCTACCAGTGCAAAGATGCGGGAGTGGCCAGA